>NZ_WBSO01000009.1 GCF_009299485.1 Bifidobacterium apri | reverse complement strand
CAGGACCCGCTCGCTTGCCGTCAGGTGATTGTAGGATGGCATCGGTGCAACACCTTTCCAGGGATTGTTATTTCTCTTTCAACCCACAACCCTAGCCGAGGTGTTGCACTTGCACTTTGAAAACGGGATCGTACGAGAACCCACAGGGGGTGAATCGGGCATCAACCCGGCCATCCCCTGTCGGTCCAACCTTATCCAGCGGTTTCGGCGGCCAGCAGTCAGCAGTAGGCGCCCCTACGGTACTGGTCCGCGTACGGCGCCTGGTCGGCGGGCACACCCAGCTTGTAGGCGGCGCGCAACGGCCAATACGGGTCGCGCAGCGCGGCACGCCCGATTTCCACGACATCCGCCTTGCCTTTGCGCACAATCTTCTCCGCCTGCTTGGGCTTGGTGATCAGCCCGACCGCGCTCACGGGAATCTCGGCTTCCTTGCGGATCGCCGCGGCAAACGGCACCTGCCAGCCGTCTGTGACCGGCACATTCACATGCGGGATGATGCTGCCGGTCGACACATCCATCAAATCGACGCCATGGTCCTTCAGGACGCGCGACAGTTCCACGGTCTGGACCAGATCCCAACCGCCGGCCGCCCAATCGGTTGCGGAGACCCGCACCACAAGCGGCATGTATTCAGGAATCACTTGGCGGACAGCATCCACGACTTCAACCACGAGACGCATCCGGTTCTCCAACGAACTGCCGTACTCGTCCTCACGCCGGTTCGTCAGCGGATCGAGGAACTCCGACAGCAGATACCCGTGCGCGGCATGGATTTCCACCATGTCAAACCCTGCGGCCACGGCACGCGCCGCAGCATCGCGGAACTGTGTGACAATCCCGTGGATCTCATCGATGGTGAGCTCGCGAGGGGCATCCAGTTTCGCATACGGGATCGGGCTGGGGGCGACGGTCTGCCAGCCGCCTTTATCCTGCGGCACATTCTCGTGGATGTACCCCAGCGAGAAACTGCCGGTATTGCCTTTTCTGCCGGCGTGGTTGAGTTGCACGCCGATACGCGCGCCGGTCGCTTTGGCGCCTTCGACAATCCAACGCCACGCTTGGATCTGGTCGTCGTTCCACAAGCCGACATCACACGGGGAGATACGCCCTTCGGGGCTTACCGCGGTGGATTCGACGATGACCATGCCGAACCCGCCAATCGCGCGCGATACATAATGCTGATAGTGGAACGGCGTCGGCTTGCCGTCCTGCGCATACACGGAATACGTGTCCATCGGCGGCAACCAGATGCGGTTGCGCATCTTCAGCCCGCGCAGGGTGAACGGCTCAAACAGCTTGACGTCGTTATGGGACTTCTCCGTCTTGCCGTTCTGCTCCTTGGCTTCTTTTTCGTCTTTTGCCATGTCGGCTCCTTTCAACGGACTGTACCGGAGGGGCATTGACCGCTCCATGCATGAATCGCCCGTATGTCGTCTGTCGTACGTGCCTCTTGTTGCATTGTAAGGTGTTCGGTTGCACATCGTGGGGCGATTCGGTGAACAGCGGACGAATAAGCATATGCATCATTGTCGGTGATGGGAGCCGTGACGGCGGGGCTGGAAGCCCTGTCCGGACGGGACCGGCCGAGGGACGCGCCAAACGCCGATCGCAGCCGGTCGGCATGGCGGCGGCACAATACGGCGGCACAATCCGACAACATCATCCGGCAGCACGCTCCACAACACCATCTGGCAACGCCGCTGCTTGAACGCCCGCGGCACGTCATCGCGTCGAAACGACCGGGAGGCGACCCGCAACCGCGAATCGCCTCCCATGTCTGTATGCCGTCCTGCCGATGCTTCAGCCGAATCACCTCATGTATTGGTCGGAGGGCGTGCCGTAACTGTCATCATTCGGCGCGTTGATTGCGGCAAGGTATGTGTCCATGAACTCCTTCCATGCCGGGGACGCGATGTACATGCCGTACCATGTGCTGTGGCTGACCCCGTTGATGGTCTTGCCGTAGAAGCTCTCCTGCACTTCGGCGTTGCCGACCGCGACGAACGCCGCCACTGTATTGGGGATGAACCCGGCCGTCAGCATGTAGGTCTGCTCGTTCGTACCGGTTTTGGCGAAGGTCTTGCGGTTGTTGTCCAGCTGCGTTGCCTTCGCCTCGCCTTTCAGCACGCCTTGGTTCAGGGCGTACGCCGTGGTCTGTGCGATTTCCGGCGAAATCGCCTGATGGCAGTTCGCACTCGGGACTTTGACGCTCTTGCCGTCCTGCTTGATGACTTTCTTGATGGCGATCGGCGTGCATTCCACACCGTTCGCGCCAAGGGTGGCGTACACGTTCGCCATGGTCAACGGGGATGCCTGGACCGAACCGATGATCATAGGCGGGTTGAACGAGTTGGCCGAATAGACGTCCTCCTGGCCAAGAATCGCGTTATGGTAGCCGACAGTCTTCGCCGCATCCGCAATCGCGCACAGGCCGATCACCTGTGTCATGGACGCCTGTGTGGTGTTATGCGATTTGATCAGACCCTGCAACGGGGTTTCCGGGCTGGTCGTGCCGCCTTCGGAGTTGTGCAACGACCACGTGCCGTGGCCGGAGAACTTCGAGCAGTTGAAGGAACTGTTGGCATACCGCGTGTATGTTCTCAGGGATTCAGTGATGGAATGCCCTTGCAACATCCAGGCGACCATATTGATCGGCTTCCATGTGGAACCGACGTTGAAGCCGATACCTCCCCCGTCTTTCTGGTCGACCGCATAATTGACGGAGGTGCGTGTCGGATCGGTTTTCGCCGCATCCGTCGCATCGTAGGTTCGGTTGATGCCGAAGCCGAGCACTTCACCCGTCCCCGGTTTTATCGCGGCTATCGTCACCTCAAAGCCCGAGGGATCGTCCACCGGAATGGTGTCGCGCGCGGCTTTCATCGCCGCATTGTTCGCATTGACATCCATCGTGGTGTAGATTTCCAGACCTCCTTCGTTCAACAGTTTCTGCCGGGCTTGCTCGGTTTTGCCGAATTCCTTGGAATTGAGGATCTGGTTGGTCACATAACTGCAGAAGAACGCCGCATCGCCGGCGACCTGGCAGCCTTGCTGCACAGACTGGATATTCAACGTGTCTTTTAACGGTGTGGCCTTTGCCTTGTCATGCTGGGTTTTTGTGATGAATTTCTCTTGGAGCATCAAATCGAGCACAATGTTGCGCTGTTCTTCAGCGGTTTTTTGATTGGCTTCGATCGATGGATCGTATTTCTCCGGGTTTTTCGTGATTGCCGCGATGGTCGCCGCTTGCACTACCGTGAGTTTCGCCGCGGTCGTATTGAAGTAGCGTTTCGCAGCCGCCTCCACACCGTACAGACTGCCGGACCCGAACTGGGCGATGTTCAGATATCCTTGCAGGATTTCATATTTTGAGTATTTCTTTTCCATCTGCACAGCGATGAGCATCTCGCGCAGCTTACGTGCGACGGTGTCCTCGGACGCATGGTATTCGGCGATCGGGTCATCGTCTTCGCGAGCCTTGACCATCAGCACGTTCTTGACATACTGCTGGGTCAACGACGAGCCGCCCTGGGTGTCGCCCTTGGCTACATACGTCTGCACGAATGCACGCAACACGCCTTGGACATCGACACCGGCGTGTTCGAAGAACCGGCGATCCTCACGCGCCACGACAGCGCGCTGCATGTATACGGAAATGTTCTTGATCGGCACGACCTCGCGGTTTTGCGCATAGAATGACGCGATCACCGTCTTGCCGTCGGACGCGTACAGCGTGGATTTCTGCGGCAGGCTGGTCACATCGAAATCAATGCCCTCAACAGTCAATGATGGTGCAAGCGCTTTCGCCGCGTTATTCGCCCCGAACACGGCTGGCATCACCATCAGGCTCACGACGACGCCTCCCGCGATGCAGAGGGTAAGATACGCGAGCAGCAAAGCGAGCGCACGTCGAGCAGTCAGGGAATTCTTCTTGGGCATGTGCCCATTCTAGGGTGTCGCCTGTACCTTTATCGCATGGCGGACTGCACAACGGCACGGTATTTGCACATTCGGCAGAAATACGAAAAACGCTGAAAACAAGCCAAAAATCAGCCTACCAACAGGCGGGTGGTTGTTGGAAAACATCATCGGATGCATGGCACCACAAGCACCCAGACCCAAGCTCAAACCCTGTCCGGAACCATGCCGGACTACGGTCGGGCGACAGCCGGCCCTGCCATATCCGACCAGTTCACAGTCGGTTCCCGTAACGGGTTCAGGGGCGGTTCAGCGCTTGGAACGCCGGATCAGCGCCCCGGGCTGATAGATGACGATGCTTCTGCCGTCGCGTGCGATCCACCCACGATTGGCGAAATCAGTCAGCGCCTTGTTCACCGTCTCACGTGAGGAACCCACCAGTTGAGCCAGTTCCTCCTGAGTCAAATCGTGCGGGATTTTGACTCCAGCCTCCACGGGTACGCCGAATCGGGATGCCAGATTGATGAGGGTTTTCGCCAGTCTGGCGGGTACATCCATGAATACCAGGTCGCTGATGCGCTCGTTGTTCGTGCGCATACGGCGTGCAAGCACCTGCAGCATGTCGACGGCGACGCGCGGATACTGATTCAGCCATGCGAACAGCGCATCATGCTCCAGCCACGCCACTTGGGTCGGACTGGAAATGGCGATTGCAGATGCCGTGCGCGGCCCGCCTTCCGGATCGAACACCGGAATCTCCCCCAGCACTTCGCCGGGAGCGTGGATACTCAAGAGTTGCACGCGGCCGTCGCTTGAGCGCCGAGTGAGTTTCACCCGCCCACGTTCCAGCAGATACATGCGGTGGTCGGTATCCCCTTCCGCGAAAATCACGCCGCCCTTGCCGAACTGCGCGCGTTGCAGATACGGCAGGAGCCGCGCAGCCTGCTGCTGGGACACCTGCTTGAACAGCGCAGTGCGCAGCAGGATATTGTCAGGCTCCGGCATCGCGTTGGGCTTGGGCATGACCATGGGCTCCTCCTTGCCGCTTCGCATGGTATCGATGCGACATATACGGCACCCATTGTATCCCGGTTCCCGCCGAATCCCACTGCATTGACCGCAAGCGCGGCGTTCACGGGCACGATGTGCGAGTGCGGCTGAGGAATCCGGGCAACCTGCCGCCGATGCCTGTCACGTGCGGATTCCGTGCACAATCCATCATGCGAACGGCATCACCGGGGGTTGTCTGCGACCTGCCGCTTCCATCAGCCGGTTGACGATTTCGCTGCGGCTCAGCCCGGTTTGCGAACGCAACGGATCGACGCGTTTGACGGCGGATTTGACTGCTTTGTCTTTCATTTTCTCGTGCGAGACCCGCAGTATGCGGGACATGGCGACCGCATCAATGTCATAGGCCATGGTCACATGGTGCAGGACAGCGCCTGGACCTTTCCCGACCGGTGGGAATCGCCGTTGGGCGGCACCCGCGATTTTCCCTGCACTCGATGAGATGTCGTTGATGGCGCTGAATGAGGCTTCGATGCCCAGATCCCGCAACGCGTCGATCAGCCATTGGTCACACAGCCGGTACGATTCCTCGATGTCCATGCCGGTGACGAAATCTCGCGGGGCATACAGGGAGTATGTGATGGTGTTCCCCGGTTCGATGAACATCGCTCCCCCGCCGGTGCATCGGCGGACGACGGTGAATCCTGATTGTTGGGCCCGCTCGAGGTTGACTTCGTCTTCGAGCGATTGGAATCTGCCGATGACGACGGCCGGTGCAGCCCACTCCCAGAATCGCAGCGTTGGAGGCATGCGCCCTGCGGCGACGCGCTCGGCGAGTTGGATGTCAAGATCCATTTGTTCTTGCGGCATGCGGGGAATGTCATGGATCACTTCAGGCGTGAGTGTCTGCCAGCGGGCGCGGCGACGCCGTTCGGCCTTCCGCTCGACTTGTTCACAGGTCCTGTGAGCGTCAGGCGATGCCGATGCGTCGGAATACGCAGGCGAGGCCTGCCGTGCCGGGCTGGGTGATTGCGCCGAGTCAGACATGCCGACCGCCCGGCGGAACGCGATGGTGAATGCGTTCGCGTCGGCGCCAATCAATCGGACGTGTGGGTGCGCGGCGAATACGGTGGCAAGATCTTCTCCATGCCGCAATGCGGTTGCCAATGCGCTCAGCATCGCCTGCTGCTCGGGTTCTTCGCCTTCCATGAAGAAATCACCGTCAATGCTGCATGATGTGACAAAGCCGGCGGGGTCACATGCAACCGTGACCCCGACGAGTTTGCCTCCCGGAGTTTTATACTCGCCGCGCATAGGCCTGTCTTTCGGTGTGTTGTTCAGTCGCGCAGCTCGTATCCTTTGGCGTCGCGATGCCAGTCACTGCCGGTGGACGAGCACAGGATGAGGATTGCTTCGATCAATGCCCAGATGCCGCTGATAATGGATCCGAAACCGAGGGTGAGGATGGTGATCAGCAGTTGTGCGACCGCTTTGCCGGTGTTGCCAAGGTAGAAGTTATGGGCGCCGAAGCATCCGAGGAAGATGCCCAGAAGGCCCGCGGCGACCTTTGATTTCGTGCCGACAGGGGCATACCCGTACCCGACGGTATTCGTCGGCGGATAGGGATAGCCCTGTGCGCCTTGGTACTGTGCACCTTGGTATGGCTGCTGGTACTGCGGCTGATAGGGCTGCTCGTACGACTGCTGATACTGGTATCCCGCACCCGCTGCGGCGCCTGCCGCCGGATAGGCGCCTTGGGCTGCAGGCTGCTCATACTGCGGCTGTTGCGCGGCGTACTGATACCCCTCTTGGTATTGGGCGTTGCCTTGGCCGTAGCTGTATTCCTGTGATGCAGGCTGGGAATACTGCGGATACTGCGATTGATCGGCCTGTGGTTGCTCGTACGCGGACTGACCATAAGCATACTGGGGTTGCTCGTACTGCGGCTGATCAGGCTGGGGCGCAGCTGGCTGTGCAACGGGTGCGCCGTGAGCTTCGTACTCTGTCGGCTGCGGCAATGCAGGCTGCGCATACGGAGACTGTTGCGGTGTCTCCTGGCTGGTGTTGTCTGGAGTCTGGCTGTTTGGGTTGTTTTCTTCCATACCGCAAGTATGGCATAACCCATACCTTTGCTGGTATCAATCGATCATCGAACATGGTCGATTCCCGCAACGCGCCCTTCAGCGGGTTTCGGCCCTTCGCCGCACAATCCGCGAACAACTGCAATGGATACGGTTGCGCCTCACGCGGACCCGTCCCGATACTGCGCCTACCGACGCCAAAACCGGTCCCGGCGTCGGCAGACGGTTGAGACGCATACCGGAATGCCTCACCTGAAACGTACGTCCATGGTCCGAACGCTTCATCATCAAACTCACGGCATTTCACCGTGGATATGGGGGCGATTACGATAAGGAAAATAAACCGCCCTGCATCCCCGTGCTGTTTGACTTCTTCCGTTGCACAGGATTGCAGGGCGGCGGCTCACACGCTTGTGGCGTGAGAGGTATCAGATGCGCGCCAAAATGTCGCGTCCCACTTCTTCAGTGGTGCGCTTGGTGGATCCGAGTTCGGCGATATCCGCTTCGACCGCGCGGTCGATTTTTGCGGCGGCCTCGTCAAATCCAAGGTGGCGCAGGAGCATCGCGCTCGACAGCACTGCCGCCGTCGGGTTGGCGATCCCCTTGCCCGCGATGTCCGGGGCAGATCCGTGGATCGGCTCGAACATCGAGGGGTATTCGTTGGAAGCATTGATGTTGCCGGAGGCGGAATATCCGACGCCGCCAACCACGGCACCCGCCTCATCGGTGAGAATATCGCCGAAGAGGTTGTCGGTGAGAATCACGTCGAAGCGCGAGGGGTTCGACACGAGGAAAATCGTGGTCGCGTCGATGTGCAGGTAGTCGTGCGTGACCTGCGGGAATTCCTCGCCGACCTTGTCGACGATCCGCTGCCACATGTCGCCCGCGTTGACGAGCACGTTCTTCTTGTGCACGAGCGTGACATGCTTCTTGCGCTTCATGGCGAGCTGGAAAGCGTAACGGACCACGCGCTCGACACCAAACGCCGTGTTGATGGACACCTCGGTGGCCACTTCGTTCGGCGTGCCGCGACGGACTGCGCCGCCGGCACCGCAGTACAGGCCTTCGGTTCCTTCGCGCACGACGACGAAGTCGATGTCGCCCGGATTGGCGAGTGGCGAGGTGACGCCGCGGTACAGCTTGGACGGACGCAGGTTGATGTACTGGTCAAGCGAGAAACGCAGCTTGAGCAGCAGGCCGCGCTCGAGGATGCCCGCCTTGATGCGCGGGTCGCCTACTGCACCGAGCAGAATCGCGTCGGTGCCCTTGATGCGTTCGAGATCCTCGTCCGGCAGAATCGCGCCGTCGCGCAGGTAGCGTTCCGCACCGAGATCAAAGTTTTCGTAAGTAAACGATGCCACGCCGTCAGCCGCTTTTTCAAGCGCGGCCTGGGCGACGGGGGTGACTTCTTTGCCGATGCCATCGCCCGGGATGACGGCAATCCGATATGTCTTGGTTGTGCTCATGTTCGCGACAATAGTCGGTTCACCCGCGGCCGAGACACGCGTATTCCGTCAGTTGGACACCAGTCCGAATGATGGAATTACGTCCGTATTTCGGCCGAATACGCGGACTTTTGCTGTGATTGTCCACCAGCGCGTTACCGCCCTGTCTATCAGTCAGACCCATGGCATCATAGAGCATTGCGCAGCGCTGTTCGGACATCCGCCACCGGGGTTTGCGCCACCGGGTTGCGCTACCGGGTGATACCCATCGTCGCCAGACACCATGCATTCTCATACGAAATCTCACGCCACTGCCGATACCTGCCGGACGTGCCGCCATGCCCCGCCTCGGTCTCGATCTTCTCGACGGCATCGACCCCGGCAGTCTGCAAGCGCGCGACCCATTTAAGCGGTTCCACAACCAGCACGCGCGTATCGTTCATCGACGTGGTCACGAAGATCTTCGGGAACCGACTCACCGACGCGTCACCGGGCAATGGCGCGTTCTCATATGGTGAATACGATTTCATGTACTCGTAGACGTCGCGGTCGTGCAACGGGTCTCCCCACTCATCCCACTCCGTCACCGTCAACGGCAACGACGGATCGAGAATCGAAGTCAACGCGTCCACGAACGGTACATCCGCCTCAATACCCGCATAGCATTCGGGAGCCATGTTTGCGATCGCCCCCATCAGCAGGCCGCCCGCCGAGCCGCCCTCCGCGACCGTGCGCGCCGGCGAAGCGAGCCCCATACGCTGCAAGGCGCGGGTCGCATCGACAAAATCCTCGAAGGTGTGCTTCTTGTTGAGCCGTCGACCCTGCTCATACCAGGCGCGCCCCATTTCCCCGCCGCCGCGGACATGCACGCACGCATACAACACGCCGCGATCGAGCAGACTGAGCCGAGCCACCGAAAAACCGGGGTCGGAACTGACTTCATACGCCCCATATCCGAGAATGAACATCGGAGAAGAACCGTCAGCCCGAATACCCTTGTATGACGGCTCGCCGGGCGCTGCGGACAACTTGTCGCGCCGCCACACCAACGACACGGGGATAGACTCGCCATCACGCGCACGCACCCAGATGCGACGTTCCGCATACCTGTCGGCATCGAAATCGCCAAGTACCTGCGCACGCTTGAGCAACGTGTCCGCACCCGTGGCGGGATCCACCTCGTGCAGTTCGCCGGGGCGCGTGTAGCTGCCGAAGGAGTACCGCATGCGCGGGGCATCATAGGACGGATTGCCCGCGGCACCGATGGAATAGAGCCGTCCGCCCTGTTCATTCCCAGCTGTCTGATCGCCCCCGGCCGCCTGATCGCGACCGGCCCCGTTCTTGCCGGCAGCGGTTTGCGTCAGCGGCGGCGGCAGCAATTCGCGGAACCGCCACGGGCGACCCGCAAGAAAGTCCTCGGCGGCATCATCCTTCGCCATCACGGCGAGATGCGGCAGGCTGTCCGCCCGGTACGACAACGCAACGAAATGCCGGTGCAGCGCGATTCCGTCAATGGACAGCCCGCGCGCTCCCTGCAAAATCCCCGGATTGCGCGGATCATGGTATGGCGTGCCGACCGGCATGCGCGACGCCCCGGCGAGCGCAGCATCACCCTGCTCACAGCCGTAGGGCGACCCGGCGGCCACGCATACGCCTTCACCGAGCCGATACGGCGGCTTATGCGACCGCATGTCGATCACATCGATCTCAAAATTCGGATTCGTCGCATTGTGGTCCACGACGGCGACCGGAATGTCTTCGCCATGTTCGCCAGCGCCCTCGAAGCACGCGAAACTGACATCGTATTCGACACCTTCCCGGCGCGGGATAAACGGCGTGAACTCCCCCGTCGGATCGCTTGCGGGAAGCATCAGCACCTCGCTGGTGGTTTTCGACCCCGTGCAGATGACCACATGCCGTTCATCGAAGCTCAAACCGACACCCACCCAGAAGCGTTCATCCTGCTCACGGAACACCTCGACATCGTCGCCGACCGGCGTGCCGACACGATGACGCATCACCGCGTATGGGCGCCAAGCATCATCCAGCAGGGTGTAGAACACCCACGCGCCATCGGCGGTGAAACATGCCCCAGCAATGCCTTTCAGCACTTCAGGCAACTCGGTGCCGTGGTCAAGGTCGCGGATCCGATAGTCGTACCGTTCGTCGCCCGCAGTGTCAACACCATAGAGCAGCCAGCGGCCGTCATGGCTGATATCCATACCGCCGACGCGGAAGAAATCATGGCCCTCCGACTCCTTGTTCGCGTCGAAATACACCTGCTCGCCGGGCATTGAACCCGGTTGCGCATCACGGTCGATATGCGGCGGATCCCAATCATCCGTGCCACGCACCGGAATACGGCAGGATGCGGCATACTGGCTGCCCTCACGGGTCCGGGAGAAATACCAGTACCCGTTGACCCGCGTAGGAACCGACATATCCGTCTCTTGGACATGCGAAGTGAACTCCTTGAACAAGGTCTCACGAAGCTCGTGCAACGGGGCCATGCGGCGTTCGCAGTAGGCGTTCTGCGCGGCGACATACGCGGCGAGTTCAGGCGAATCCTTGTCGCGCATCCACTCGTAAGGGTCTTCGAACACATCACCGTGTTCGATCCGCCGGTGAGGCTCCTGCCGGGCATACGGCGGTCGGTCACCGGAACCGGAGCCAGAACCGTTTCCACAGTCCCTTTGGGGCAGGTCGTCATTGCGCTGTTCGTCACTCATACGCACCATCGTAAGGCATGACTTGGGACGGTCCGATGACGGCGAGTTCAGACACACCCACCGCGCACCATGCGCGATACCGTCGCCGAACTCAAGCGAACTGCCGCAGATAGGGCAGCATCGTCTTCATGAGATTGGCGCCAGTCGTCCCAGTGAATACGGGCACGTCCGTCACCGGAGAAGGCTGCGACTGGGTCATGCCCGAAACCGGGCCGAACGGCGAGGATTCCCGCGGGCTGAGCTGACGAATCCCAATGGCGAGGACACGCCCCGGATACCGCTTCGCAATCGTCGCATACGTAGTCGGGTCTTTCTGCCCGTCATCGCCAATCAGAATGAACTTCATATCGGGAAAATCACCCATCAGCTGCTCGGCATACTCCAGCTTATGCTGCACACCCGAAGGGATGAAGGTCTTCGGACGGGGGTCAAGGTCACGCAACAGCAACGGCCCGGCAGGGAATCCGTAATTCTCAATGAAATGGCGGATGGAACTTTCCACATTCCACGGCGAGGTGGACAGGTAGAAGAACGGGGCGTCAGGGAAAATATCCGCAATCCGGTTGAACAACACCGCCATACCGGGGACAGACGCACGCTTCTGCGGATTAAGCAGCAGCAGATTGTAAGCCGCCTTCCACAAGGTTGGCGCTTGGGTGATCATGACAGTGTCGTCCACATCGGAAATCACACCGACACGCGTTCCAGGAGCGATGGTGAACAGGTTGGAATCGACCGCATGACGGCCCTCCACCTGATAGGAGACATGGTGAATCCCCGGTTCGAGCGCCCGGTCGGCGACCAGATCCAGATACCCGGCGGAATCAGAGACCGCGTAGTCGATACTGCGCTCGCGGATCCTGTCGACACGGTCGTAGACTTCACTCGTGCCGACTTGTACGGTTTCCACCGGGACGCCGTCGATGGACAGTTTGACTTTGACTTTCGGAGCCGGAACCGCGAGCATGCCACGCCATCCGCGCATCAGCGCACCCGGTTTGCGGCGCAAGGGCTCGTACACGGTACGGCAGATCAGCCGGGAGAAATCGCTGGTGCCGTACCCGACATAAGGCTCGACCTGCTGCCGCCAATGCAGGTTGGTCACGATTGCCGTGGAAATCTTCGCCCACAGGCTGAATATGCCAGTGACCAGGCGGCGGAATATCCTCACCGGAAGCGGTTTGACATCGATTTGCTCGTGCTTGGAGGCAGCATCGAAGGTGGTGACCACACGGCGCGCCGGAATCGGCACGGTTGCCATGTCATCCTCATCCCTTTTGTGTGGGAATTGTGTAATGCTGCTCATGCCCCCATCATACGGTGGGGTGCTGAAGAACCGATGACATGGGAACGAAAGTTCAGGATAATTTCAGGGCAACTCAGGGATATTCCCGATACGGACCGTCATGCCCCGCATCATACCGGGCAACTGGCGGCGGTCTGCGCAGCGGATTCCAAGCCCGGTCACTCGGAGATCACCGGTCACCGTTGCCGCAGGCGACAAGCCAAACGTGCGCGATCAACCACACTCGCATCATGCAGGCATGACACCCATGCGGCCAGATACAACGACAACGGTACCGTTAAGCGATAATCCCCATCCGAACAATAGTCCCGTTACAGACGACGGAGGATCGCAGCATACTCCTGTGCGGACAGCAAATCCGGCTCATCGTCATCAAGCTCGATTTTCACGATCCAGCCTTCGCCATACGGGTCATCGTTGATGATGCCGGGATCGTCAGCCGCCTCGCGGTTCACATACCGCACCGTGCCCGCAACCGGGCTGACCAGTGGTTCGACCGCCTTCGACGATTCCAGTTCAACGATTTCGTCGCCCGCCTCGACACGAGTGCCGACTTCCGGCAAATCAAGGAATACAAGGTCGCCCAACTCATTTGCCGCGTATTCGGTGATACCGATCACTGCGGGATCCACACTGGCGTCGACCCACACATGCTCGTCGGAATATTCCAGATGCTCGGGAACCTCAAGATTCGGGCGATTATCGTCCTGCTCGTTAGTGCTCATGACTTCAGCGTATCGCATGAAGCCAACAGCCATGCCGACCGCCGCCCCGGATGCATGCCGCACCGACGATGTCCCTGCATCATGCCCCTCTTGTCTCTCCTGCTTGGACTCAACCGCGCAATCAACGTCACACGCCCTGATACGTCCCACAGTTCGCATCCATAGAGTTCGCATCCACAGCAGATACGACAATGCCGACCCGTCGTGTCCGCACGCACCCTCAGGTCAGAGGATGCGCAGGACAGACAGGCCGGCATCACAGTCGGTCGGTCAGCGGTCCGTGGGCTCAGCGCACCGGAGATGTCGGCTGGTTGCCGACCACCTGCACGAGCGTGCCTTCAGGGCAGTTGTCGTAAATCCATTTCGCATCGGCCTCGTTCATATTGACGCAACCATGCGAACCATGCCCGGTCGGGTCACCGGAAGCGATGCCCGCCGCATTCCAGCTGGCAGTGTGGAATCCTTGCCCGCCATTGAAATAGCTGACCCATTTCACACCCGGGGATACGTATTGGGAGCCGTCATCGTTGGTTCCGCGCATATCCTGCACCTGGTACTTGAGGTAGATGAAATAGTTGCCGGGTGTGGTCTCGTGCTTGCCGGTTTTGCCGGTGCACACGTTGAAGGTCTGTACGACCTGATCGTTGTTGTATACCGTCGCGGTTTGCTTGGAACGGTCGACCACGATCTTCCACGTAACAGTCTGCTGGTCGGTCCCGAACTTCGTGATATCGCTTGCGACCGTCAGTGTCGCCGAACGGTTCGAGCTCAACGCGCTGTAGACTTGATCGGCGACGGTGGCCGTGTCCTTGATCGTCACACCGTTCACGCCTTTGGTCTTGGTCATGATGACATTGCCGGTGGTATCCACCAAATCGACTTGATTGGTTTTCGTCTGGTTGAGATGGTTGCCCAGCTCGCTGTTCATAAAGTCGCTGATCGCCTGCTTGTTATAGGACACCGCGATGGTGCCCTTCGCCGGGTCAGCGGTCGTAACGGTCCACGAAGCGATGGTCTCCGCCGGGACCTTGTAGGTTGTCGCATCCCCATTGTTGATGGTGATGCTGAGTCCCAGCCCGGCGTTCGCCTGATCGGCGGCAGTGGTCGCTGCAGCCTCGCTGATTGGCATGTCGGTCTGCGTATAGGTGACGCTGGCGGTGCGTGTGGTTCCCGGCGTATCAATCGCCTGATCGATCGCCTTAGTCACATTGTTCACAACCGGTGCCTGCCCGCCACGACCCACGGTCACTGTGAATTGCTTCGATGTCTGGTCGAAAGCGATGGTGGATGCGATCGCCTGGCTGTCATTGGGAATCAGCTTGCCGGTCAGGTATTCGCTGAGTGCGAGCTTGTCCACGGTTGCGACGAGCTTGACGTTCTGCTTGTTCAACGGATTGACGCGGACGAACGGGTTGCCGTCCTTCGCCGAAAGCAACGCGGATACGGTCTGTTTCTGATTGACGGTGACACCGAGGTCTTTCAAACTGGCGGTGACCGTATTGCCTTGTGAGTCAGTGACGGTGATCTTGGTGTTCTCCACTGCGTTTTTCACCGTGGCGGCAAGCCGCCCGCTGTCTTGCCCAGCGACCGACTTGCCAGCGAACATCACTCCGGGTGCCGCCTTGTCTTGGTAGTACCAACGAGCCGTGAAGAAGCCTGCAACCACGGCGACAACGAGTACTGCGAGGACAATCAGCAGGATTCTCAGCCATATGCGCTTGTGCGGTGGGCGCAGCGCGGCATCCATCTGGTCATCCGTGTCACCGTTTCCGGAATCCGCTACGGCGTAGAGCGGAATCTCCATACCGGACAACGTGTCGTCATTCGCGTTGGCAGCGGCAGCAGTCTTCCAGATGTCCCCCGGAGCATCAGGCTGCGCTGGCATACGCGTATTTTGCGGGATGCCGAATCCCCCGACTTCGTATCGTGGCACAGAACCTTCACCAGTGTTCGTCACATTGATACCTTTCCTATCCATTCCTGCTCGACTTTAGCCGTATGACATGACCATCTCAATGCGTTGACATACTGCGACGGCCATCATGTGTCGAACATCACATCAGTCGCCGCGCAACCGGCGTCTGATTGTCTTCTGGCATGCGCAGGACTGAGCTCACAGCTCGTGCCCGAGCCACTCTTCAATCATGTAGCGAGCAATGGCGGCCTTGACCGGAGGCGTGATTTCGCCCGACGCGAGAGCCTGCTCGTATTCCTCGCGAGTGAACCAGCGCGCGTCACCGGTCTCATCACCGTCCACCCGAATATCTGTGCTCAACGCCCGCGCTTTGAACGCGACCATCAGGGAAGCCGGGAACGGCCATGGCTGGGAACCGAGATATTTGACCTCGCCCAGTTCGATACCGGTTTCCTCGCGAGTCTCTCTGCGGCAGGCGTGTTCGAGGTTCTCCCCCGCCTCCACGAATCCGGCGGACACCGAATACATGGTCGGGGTCTGCCACGCGCGGTTGTGTTGCAGCAGCAGGCGATCCTGTGAGTCCACGACGGACACGATGACGGCAGGCTCGATGCGGGGGAACAACAGCCTGTTGCCGTCCTCGGCGTTGGTGCAACGCTGTGCCCAACCGCCCAGCGCGGGTTCGACTTCGGCCCCGCACGTCGGGCAGTGCCGTTGCCGCATATGCCATACGCTCAGCGACGCGGCGGTAGTGGCTTGTCCGGCTTCGCGTGCGGATGCGTGCGGCGCGAATCCGCGTACATCAACCCAGTCGAAGCGTTTCGCCGCCTGTTCGAGCGCGGACGGTACCGGACGCGGCTTGCGTGATGCGGTATCCCCCGTCGTGGCACCGAATGCGTCATCGGCCCCCTCGTAGGCGGAATCCGGTATCCGGCCGTCGGAAGCATCATGGAGCCCCGGCAAGCGTGTCACGTCGACAGCCACGACCTGTTCGCCGCGGGCGCCGCCATATGATCCGAGGAACATCGCGATGGCCTGCGGGTGCGAGGCGAGCTCTGGAAGCACATAAGAGCCAGGGAGTGTCGCCAGGCGCAACTTGACATTGTCATAATCGACCAGATCGCCCTGCCCTTTGGGAACGGCGATTTTGCCGCCATCGACAAGCATGACCGTGCAGACCGGGGATGACAACACGGAGGTGAACAGGTCCGGATCGTTCCGGCGATCCACCTGATAATCGATATCTCCCTGCGCCAAAGGCAGGAACGGCAAGACCTGAGTAAGTGCAAGCGGTGAAAACATGCTCATTGCTGATTGTCCTCGATTCGCGCGTCATGACCATTGCGTTCGCTGGTTTCGCTGTGTCGGTTTGTTTCGTTGTATTCGCTGATTTCGCTGTGCTCGCCATGCCCAGCTTGCCCGGAGCGTTCTGGGCGTTGGACGCGCGCCATCAGATCGACCAAAGCATCCGCGACAATGTCGGGATGCTCGACCGCACTGAAATGCCCGCAATCAGGAATCTGCGTGAACGAGACTTCGGTACCGGTCATCGCCTCGGCGAGCGCCCGCATCTGTTCCGGCGGGCTGGACGGGTCGCATTCGCCGCTGATAACCGCTGTGGGGGTCTGTACGGCGGCGAGCTGGTCGTTGAGATCCGGCCGTCCGGCGGCCATACGCTGACGCCAGGCGATTCCTTCTGGGCTTTGGGCTTGAATCCAGGCTGTCATCTGTTTGATGAAGGCGTCGGAACGTTTGATGCTCGAGTCGCCGTCCTGGGGTTCGGCGAAATGCATGACCGGCTCAATTGTATGGTCGCGTTCGCACTCATCGGCGATGCGAAGCCTGTTCGCTCGCGCGGCGGTGCCATCGGCGGATGCTTTGGTATCGCACATGGCGAGCCCCGCAATCAGTTCGGGGTGGCGACGCTGCATATCCATGACGACGTAGCCGCCCATGGACAGGCCGACCCACACCGCCCGTTGGTATCCGGCGTGCTTGAGCAGGGACGCATAGGCGTCAGTCATCAGGTCGAGCGCGTCCGTATACGCCCCGTCAGCGGCGACGTGTCCGCTGTCCTGGACTGCAGGGATCGGCCCTTCCCCGGCTCCGGGCATGTCTGGAGCCCAAAGCGCGAAAGCATCCAGTCCCCGCGCATCCGCACGGGTGATGATCTGCGCGGCGCAGGCATCCCACATATGGTGGTCGACCGGGAATGCATGCACCAGAATCATCGGTGTCGCCGTGCCATCGCGATAGATCGTGTTGTGGAGAGCGAAGGGTGCGTGATGGCGATCGTCAGTGTTGTGTGTCGTGCCGGATGCTGCGATGTTGACAGCGTTGACAGCGACGGCTGCACCGGCATCAGGCGCCACGCTGGTTTCGTTCTCTTCACCGGCTGCGCCAGCGACATGCGGATACTCATGTTCACGGCTGTGTTGTTCCGTGCTGTATTGTTCCGTCATCCCTGTCATTCGTTCTATCCTTCGTCTTGTCCTGTCAACTGTGCATCCCTTGCGTCGGAACCACACTACTTCACGAACATCACGATGCGTGGTCAACACACGTTTCTGAACTTCTCGGCCGCGTCGGTTTCCATATGCGCCGGCTCAAGCATCTGCTGAAGCGTATCCGGCGTGATGTTGATGTCGCCGCAACGTCGAATCCGCTTGCGTCCAGTTGGCCGTGAAACCGCTGTGCACCGCTGAATCGCCGATTCACTGGTGCACAACAGGTCATGCCCCAGCCCAAGCGAGGGCGCGACGCACAATCTCGCCGTACCCGTTGGCCATTTGGTCGATGCATTCCTTGAGCTGGTCGCCTTGGGCGTCGCACCATTCCACGTCGAGCGTCTCGTCTTGCGGTTTGCAATCACCCGGAATCGGCACCACATAGCACAGTGCGATCGCGTGTTGACGCGGGTCGTAGAACGGGGAGATGCCTGGGGTCGGGAAGAATTCCGCCACAGTGAACGGCTGCAGGCTTTGTGGAAGAGTCGGAAGTGCGATATCGCCCAAATCTTTGGAAATGTTGCGGGCGATGGCCTCGCGCAATGATTCATGGTACAGTACGCGCCCGGCGATCAACGTCCGTTCGACGGAGCCATCCTCACTGACGCACAGCAGCGACCCGACTTTGCTGATCCTGCCAAAATCATCAACACGCACCGGGACCACGACGACATAAGGCATCGGCGTTTCGCGGCGGATTCGGTTGATTTCGCCTGCGTCCAGCCATCCCGGAGGATTGCCATGGCCTGATCCGCGGATGAAATCTTCCGGCGTGATGTGGTCGAACTCGCCTCTGCGGCGATTCGCATCGTAATCGCCCTCGTCGGGCACCTCGTCATTCAGCACTGGCATACTTCTATTATTGCCCAACCCCAAGAATCTGCATCGCACTTCACCAGCAGCTTGCAACGAGCATCATCGCGGATGATCACTGACCATCACTGATCATCGCGTTTGTGTGAGCCAATCCTCACACAACCCGCATCAGCGAACGCGAATCAGCCAATCGGCGCTACACAACACCCCATTTTGTGAGCCAATCCTCACACTATGAGGAATCCGCCGTGGAATTCATCGCCGCGCGCGTGGAGCCGGCTTCCCCGACATGCCGGATGCGTATCCCGCGTTCACCGCCGCACGCATGAACACAAGCCAATTCCACCCCATGGGGACTTCCTCGAATCGACTGACGCCAACCACTTCGCAACGATGGCGGGCACGGGCGTCGGCACCGCCGAGCGTCATAGTGCCAACAAGGTGCGTCCGAAGCCATTCGTAGGTTTTGACACCTCCATGCAAACCATCAGCGTTCGGCTATCGGCGGACAGCGCTAGACTTTCCACCACGGTGTGGGATGCTGGGAACCACAAAACACCCGACACCGAGACCGTTCCGCCCCACGGCAGTCGCCCGGGAGCAGGAACATCGGGATAGCCGGAACATCGGAAAGTAAGGAGCCCACCATGGCAACCACCGCCGTCACCACGCAGACGTTCGAAAAGACCATCACCGACAACGACTTGGTGTTCGTTGATTTCTGGGCCACCTGGTGTGGCCCGTGCAAGGCGTTTGGCCCTGTTTTTGAGAAGGCGAGCGAAGAGCATCCCGATATCACCTTCGCAAAGGTCGATATCGACCAGAATCAAGAACTCGCTTCCGCGGCGCAGATCCAGGCGGTTCCCACGCTGATGGTCGTCAAAGGCGGCAAGGTTATTTTCAAGCAGGCAGGCGCGTTGCGCGGCTCCGATCTTGAGAACCTCATCGGGCAGGCCAAGGCTTATCAAGGCTGAAATACTGCTGACTTCTTCGTCAGTACATGGCCGTGCGGCTCACACACCGCACGGCCTTATTGTTTGCCGCTGTGTTGCCGACGATGTCCTGTCTGCGATTCTTGTGATTCACATCCAGCGGCATCCGCATGAGCTCGATGCCCGATGTTCACATCGCAGATTCCCCGGAAAACGAACAAAACCCACGCCATCCTGCGTCAATCAGTATCAGTATTCATGATTCGCGTGAGCCATACTTGTCGCATGGTCAATGTCAGCAGTCGCTGACACTCCGGACATCAGTAGGCATTCAGCCATATGAAAGCCAGAATCCCGCGCGATTGACGCCAGACCACAACGTTGACCGCAAAGCCAAAATTTGATGTTTCACATCAGAGCGGTAGTATAGAGAATGTGTGCAACCTGACGGCGGCAGTGTTGAGCAGTCGGCGACGTGGGGTGGTGCAGTGATATTCACCCCGGCACACGGCATCTGTAGGTCGAGCAAGGAGCGACATGGCTAACCACCGTAAGAAAGTGTCCACCCTCAGATCGTTGAGTAAACGCCAACGGATCAAGGTCATGGCGGTTGTGGCCGCAGTGGGCGTTCTTGTGGGAACGGGAGTCGTGTCACGCAACTATTACGCGGCAGAACATCACCAGTCCACGGTTACCTCATATTCGGCGACCGAAACGAATGCCCAGGAAGTCTCCCGTGGCACCACACGCAGCAGCCTTAAAGGCGCTGACGCCAATACGTCGTATATCACGGTGAAGATCAACGGCAAGTCTCGCGTGGTTCTGGGCAAGGACTTCACGAATGTCAAGTCCGTCTTGGAAGCGGGCAACATCACGCTCGAGCCGAGCGACACCGTTTCCCCTTCACTGACCACCAAGGTCACTGAGTCCACAGTCATTTCCATCGAACGTTCCGGCGCCGAGCTTGAGACCTCTGATGACGCGATCGCGTTCAACGTCGTCCGCAAGGAAACCGCTGACCTGCCCAAAGGCACCGAGAAGGTCGAAACCGAAGGCCAAGACGGTGTCATGGAGACTACAAGCCTCGTTCAGCGCGCTGGCGGCAAAGTCGTGTCCTCCAATGTGTTCGCCTCCTATGTGAAGACCGCTCCTGTTGACAAGGTGATTCTCGTTGGCACGGGCACTACAAAGAAGGCAAGCTCCAACCCGACCAGTACTGATATCGGCACCACAACCCCGGTGGGTGAGATGCAACAGTGGGCACATGATTACCTCATCTCGAACGGCGGCAGCGAGGCCGATTTCACGGCGACCGTGTACATCATCACGCATGAGTCCGGCTGGCGTGTGAACGCGACCAATGCAAGCTCCGGCGCATATGGTTTGCCGCAGGCGCTGCCCGGCAGCAAGATGGCATCGGCGGGTGCCGACTGGGCTACGAACTATCAGACCCAGCTCAAATGGTTCTGGGGATATTGCAACTCCCGCTACGGTTCAGTGCAAGGGGCATACGCTCACTGGTTGAGCGCGCACAGCTACTGACATTGTTTCCCGCTTCCGCACAAACTGGCTGCGCTGAGACCTCGCTCAGCGCAGCCAGTTTGTTGTTGTGGGCATTCATGCAAGATCTGCAATAATGTCTCTCCGGCGTGGTTTCGCACACCACAGCCCTTGATCTGCTGCGAGTTGAACGTCCGGAACGGCTTCACAACGATATCGTCTCCATATCACCGTGAGCAAACGTCATCTGCGCGGACAGCCGATTCGATCCGGACAGGCAGACTGTTGTCATGCATCAGTGGAAGGACCTTGCTGCGGTATTCCCCGGGTTATCAGTGGCGACTTAATCTCCGGTATCAGTTTCCTGTCTGAGATCCAGACTGTGTGAGCATCTGGCGGTGTGCCATTACCGGATTGGGGCTGGCCAGGCGTCGTGCCAGCCCTCACTTTGTATTACCAGTGGCTGTAGCAGATGGAGTCTGTCCTGATGACGGTGTGTCCTCGCTAGGTTGCGATGCCGGGCTCTGCGTCGTCGGGCTCTGTGTCGGGTTCGGTTGCCCCGACTGGCTCTGTGTCGGCTGCTGCGTCTGGCCCTGCGCCTGATTCTGCGCCTGCGCGGCGGCAGCGGCAGAGGCGGCTGCGGCAGCATCTGCAGCGGCACGCTGGGTCTTGTACGCTTCCATCGAGTCGTTCACCGCGTCTGAGGCTGTTTGCAGGTCGGTCTGTGCTTTTTGCACGTCAGCTAGTGCAGGCTTGTTCTTCTGCAGCAGTGCGTTGGCAGCGTCCACTGCGGATTGCAGCGTCGTCCTCGTGTTGTCATCGGCGACGACTCCTTGACTGTTGGACAGCAGGGTTGTCGCTTCGCTCGTGGTTGTCTTCAACGTGTCGACCGCCGTATTGTAATCGTTGGTCTTCTTGGTTTTTGCGCTGGTTTTCACGTCGTTCGCCGCGGCTTTCACGGTGGCATTCGCATTGACCAGCTGAGTGGCGAGCGCCTGATTGGTTTCCGCAGTCTTGTTCAACGCACTGGTGCTCATGGATGTCTTGCATACGGCAGGCTCGTCCAGGGCTTTTGCCTTGCTGACCGCAGTTTTCAGCTTCTCGACGGTCATGACATCAGCGACCTGATCCGTACCGATTTTCTGTTGCGCCGCCGTGGTTTTCAGCGTGGTTTCGAGTGTTTCGGCATTCTCTTTGACTTGGCTGTATGCTTTCGTGCAATTCGAGTATGCGTTGCTGCGATTACGATTGGTCCTGACCATGCCGGACAGATAGTACACGCCCACTCCGGCGGCGACGATGGTGATGATGAGGAATATCACCACAATGACGCGGCTGCGTGTTTTGCTTCCACGCGATGGCTCGGAGTCGCTGGCTTCTTCATCATGGTGGTGATATCCAACGGATGTTTGCTGACTGCTCTTGTCGACGAGTTCTTCTTGCAATGAACCGACTGCGTCCTGCGGACCGGTGAGATCGCTTTCAGGCGTGTGGATGGTGCGCGTGGCAGTGGTTTTCGCGGCTCCCGGTGCAGTGACCTTGGCGTTGATTGCAGCGGTCCCGGCAACGACCGCCGCGGAGGAGACTGGTGTCATGGTCACGGTTTCCGCGTTTGCGACGCGTTCACGCGCGATATCGTCAGGACTTGGAGCGGGTGGGGTAAGTAACGAAGAGTTTTCTTGCTTCATACCCATTCGTTGTGCGCTGTTCTGTTGAAATTCTGGACCAGTCGCAACAGTCGAAGTGCTGGGAATGGATGTTGTCGGTCGTGATATTTGCGGCTGCTGTATTATCTCAGTTGCCGACACAGGATTGGATGAGACAGCTTGTGTCCCGACGTTGGACGGCATCATGGCTGAACCAAACTGCTGGGTTTCCGACTGGTCTTTGTCTTGCCGTGCCGCGTTCAGCCATGCTTCGGTTTTCGTGCCGGCACGATGTTGTGGTGTTCCTATTGCTGTGCTGGATGGCGTGATTTGAGTTGAGGCAGCGGCGCCCGAAGCGACGTCAGCAATGGTTGCGGCAGATGTCACAGATGCAACGTCCGTGGAGTTGCCGGTCCCTGTGGAGTTGCCGGTCCGTGGCGAATCTGAACTGATACCGGCTATTGCGCTTATCGGGGAAACTTCTCCCTCCCCATCATTGCTAAAGGATGGGAAGGTAATCAGCGGAATATCCCAATTCGTGTCGACGATATCCCCGGGCAATACCCCGTCGTCTTCAGCAGATGCGGGGAGACTGCCGGTCATGTTTCCTTGAATAGCTGAAGTCCGGGAGGCATCGGCTGCGACACTCCCCGGGGCGTCCATGCCAGCAACCGTCGGTGATTGTGAAGCAGCAGAAGACGAAGCATGCGATGTGCTTTCAGACAGATTCGCCGATTGCTCGCCAAGTTCACGCTGACCCCCTTGATTGCCGGTATGGTCGGCTGTTGCTGTGGCATTGTCAGCAGTATGGGCATCCTCAGTCGGCTTGGCGATCGGAAACAGCAGATTCATATCCGATTGCTGATGCTCCTGTCCTGTCATCGACTTCTCCTTGTTGTTTCGCTTCACACTGTGGTTGTCGTGCGTAGCGTCACGTTCACCGTCATCTATCGTAAGTCACAGCCGGTACCACCGGGGCATGCAATCAGTAACGCTGACTGGTTGTGGGTACCCGGTGGCGCGTAAACGTGTTCGGGGGTGGCTGGAACCATTCGGCTCCTACCACCCCCGTACACGACATCACCGGTTGGCATCACCCGCTATGTTTGCTTCCGTGATGGTTGCCGGTTGATTCATCATTGTAATAATAGTAGTAATAATTACCGTCCTTGCCAGAATGCTTCTTGTTATCCGCATAGTTGAGGACAAAGCCAAGAATCGGGACATCCGCTTCCTTGAGAGACACGGCGGTATCCGCAAGGTCTTTCTTTTCGGCAACGCCACGGCCAACAACGAGAATGAGTCCGTGCGCCATGCGCCCGAATACCGTTGCGTCATTGGACACAGACAGCGGAGCGGTATCGATGATGACGTAATCGTACTGGGTGAGAGCTTGCTCGACCATTTCGGTCATGAGCTCCGAGTTGAGCAAGACACTGGCATTTGCAGGGCGCTTCCCGGCGGGCAACACGTGAAGATTCTGCTTCCAGTACTTCTGGACCACATCACGCGGGGTTGCCTGTGCGGAAAGGATATGCGACAGACCGACATGGCCTTCGATTCCCATTTCCTTTGCCACCGACGGGTGACGCAAATCAGCGTCAATGAGCAGTACGCTCTTGCCGATTTCCGCGATGGCAGCCGCAGTATTTGTCGCCATGGTGGTTTTGCCTTCGCCTGGCTTGGTCGAAGTGAAGACGAGCAGATGACCGTGTTCTTTGACATTCGGCGCGAGGAATGAGATATTCGTACGAATCCGGCGGAATTCTTCGGCTTCTTTACTGCTCGGTTGCGAGATGACGACAGGCCGCGGTTCGTCAAGCAAGTCAGAACGCTGGATGGAACCAAGTGAAGAGGATTCGGTCATCTCACGGACGTCCGAAGAACTTTCGACACGGGTGTTGATCATGTCGAGCAGCAATGCCATGCCGATGCCGCAAATCAGGCCAAGCACGACACCAGCAGTGAGGTACAGCCCGACTTTCGGCGAGCTTGGGGATTGCGGTGTGCGCGCTTTTTGTACGAGGTTGAGTTGAATAGGGGATTTGGCGGATTCATCTGTGTACAGGGATGATGAAATCTGTTCGGAAAGGTTTTTCGCGACACTGTTGGCGATCCGAGCGGACTGCTCGGCGTTGCCGTCCTGGACGGAAACGTCCACCATGAAGGTGTTGCTCGGATTGGTGGCGGTGACCTTTGCGGCGAGCTCGTCCGTGGTCATGTCAAGACCGAGTTCCTTGATGACCGGCTGCAGCACGGCTTCGGTCTTCACCAGCTGCGGGTAGGTTTTAATCTGGGTCGACAGATATGACGCGCCGGAATTCATATCCGAGGAATTCTGCGTTTCCCCTTGTGAGGCGTAGGTTGCGAACAGCTCCGCGGTCGCCGTGTACTGGGGCGGCACCAGGAACGTATACCCCGCGACCGCGGCTACAATCACGACAAATGTAACGATTGCAGCCACCATATGCTTGCGTACGGCTTGGAGCAAATCAGCGATTGTCAATACTTCCCCAATTCTCGTGGAATTTCCTCAAACTCTTATACGGTACCACTAGCCGGAGAATTCGTTCCGCCACTCCACTTCCTCTTTCACACGACCGCCTTATTCTTGCTGAACATGTAGACAGCAAGCTTGTATTCGGTCATAGTTATCGCATGGTTTGCAATATCTTGCCTGTGCAGACAATGGGAACTTCCCCAATTCCTCTTTCCAAAATATGTATTTCGATAATAATTGAAAAAATCTGCAGGAAGCATTTCAATCAACGGTATACTTTTTATTACGATATTGATGAACGCTCAGGCATAAAGCCCGGGTAAAAATCTGCGGATTCGTCCGCAGAATAATCAAGAATATGAAGGAGTACGTATGGCCTCATTACACGGATTCCAAGAGATTACCATCCGCAAGCCCGCAGGCAAGGCCGTGATGACCGTCACCAAGACGCTGATCCGGTTCAATAAGGCGACAGTAACCGCCATGGGCTGCCCGGAATATGTGAAGATTCTCGTCAACCCGGTTACTCGTCAGATTGCCCTTGAGCCATGCAAGGCTTCGGAGCGCAACGCGGTGAGATTCAGCAAAGCAAGGAACAAATCAAACGAGGGAACAGCACAGGCTTCTTCGGTTACGGTACGTGAACCTTCGGTGGTTGATGCCATCGTCTCGTTCTTCGATTTTGCCGAGGTCGATGAGGATCATGTCGCCTATCAAGCCATTAACGGGCAGATTGCTCAGGACGATCATGTCGCCGTGTTTGATGCCGCCAATGCGACCGCAGGCGTGATGAAGCGTCGCGGCCGCAAGAAGAGCCAGACCCAGGAGTAATCGTCAATCTCCCGGCGAGCGCATGTACACACTCGTGCAGCCTACGGCTTCGCCGGTTCCTCGGTTTCGCAAGCTTGTTGAACCGCAAGCCAGCGAAACGCAAGTCAACGAACCGCAAGCCAGCGAAACGATTCGTCCGCGAGGATTTCCCGTGAGTAAGGGCTGGTTCCCGGCTGAGTTTGTCGGGAACCAGCCCTTACTCGTTTCTCTTTGCATCAGTACTATCTCTTCTGCCTGCTCACCGGGCATGTGAAACGTTCGCGTTCGCGCCGCCGCCGGCTTCGCGATGATTGCGTTCACATTCAGTTATCAATCAGCCGTTAACTCGTTGTCTGCCAAGGGATTCACTTGTCTATGCCGTGCCGGTACGATATCCCCGTGGAACAGCAGCATGGACAAGGGCAGGATGCCGTTAATCTTCCTGATAGTGAGATCAATAATGTGTCCCCGTTTGCGCATTTGCTTGATACCGACGGCATTGGATATGACACGTTTATCCCCGGAGATGATGGCCTGATTCACACGCACCATACGTCTGAGCAGTATCGTGGTGCTCGCGCCGAATCCACAGCGGAGCGCCTTACCAACTCCAATGAGGAAGAATCCACAGCGGAGCGCCCAGCTGACCACAACGCGGAAGAATCCTCATCTGGCCAACCTGCCATTGACGCACAGCAGCCTTCCGCAACTCATCTGGACTCAACAGATGAAGCAAACAAGCCTGGCGACAAGTACACCGCAGACAAGACCGACACCGCAGAATCCGCGGAAAACGCCGACAGTGCAAACATCCACCTTGGTGCCGGTCATCCCAGCCGCAAGTCCCGGCGTCGGGGCGCAAAGATGCCGCATACCGCGCCAGAACAGCCCGCGACGACGACAGCGCCGGCGATGGGCACGGTGTTCAAGCCTGACGGATCTGTCGATGTCACCAACGCTTCAGTTCATGCACAGACATCACCGAACAATGCCGAGCCCACAGACGCTCAAGCTGATGCCCCACAATCAGGCGGCAATGCAACCGATGAAGTAACTGAATCGATAACCGCCGCCGCAAGCCTCGATGATTCAGAACACCCCGCACAACAACCGTGGAAAGGGTTTGCCGCTCGGCTTGGCACGGCGTGGGCCACGTTCCACGACGGGGTTTCCACGGCTTGGTCGGCAGTGGCTTCGTTCTTCTCCACGGTGTTCGGCGCAATCGCCCGTGGTTGGCACGCGTTCGCATCCGCAATCGCCCGTGGTTGGCACGCGTTCACGTCCCTGAAAGCAGTGCACGCTGTCATCTCCGCACTGAAATTTTTCAAATCCCGCATTTGGGACAAGCGGATGCGGTTCTCTTTCGCCTTCTACACCATCGTGTTCATCGTGGTGACTGCGGCGAGTGTGCTCGGATTGCAGTGGAGCGTCTACAGCGAGCCGACGTACGCCAAGGGGCAGGTTGTGGACGACCAGACCAAGGCGCTCAACTCTGTAGCCGGGCAGCTTACGAGTTTCGTCAGCCAGATCTGGCTGCACCATAGCTACCAAGCATGGCTGAACTTCATTGTGCTCGGCGTGCTGTATCTCACCTTCATTCTGGTCATCAACCGGTTCTGGGTGGCGACCGCCCTGTTCGGCACGCTGATGACCGTATTCGCCATTGCCAATAAAATCAAAGTCGAGCTGCGCAACGAGCCGATTATTCCGGCAGATTTGCAGTTCGTCACCGGCGGCAATGGCGGCAGCATCATGTCATTCACCACGAAGAAAGACATGGTGCTCATCAATTCCGCTGTCACCGGAGTCATCTGGCTGATCGTGGTATGCGTCGTGTTGCAGTTCCTTGACCGGCGCCGTGGGCTGATCCCGTACACGTGGAAGCCCTCGAAATTCGTCAGCGTCAAGAACATCACCGCAATGGTGTGCAGGTGGGCGGCTGCGGTGCTGAGCATCGTGCTGTGCGTATCGTTTACATGGGGGCTGTCTGTTACAGGATCTTGGGCGAAGAATTTCGCGACTGGATTGTCAGATGCCCCGCAGCTGTGGAGTGCTATGGGTGATGCGACAGCGAATGGCCCGGCTATGAACTTCCTGCGTCTCGCACACGTGAAAATCATGGACAAGCCAAACGGGTACAGCAAAGAAAAAATGGAATCTCTCGCCAAGAAATACGCGGGCGAAGCGGAAGCCATCAACCAGACGCGCACTGCAAACCTGACCGACAACACGGTCATCATGATTTTGTCCGAATCATTCTCCGATCCGACTCGTGTGCCAGGCGTATCGTTCACTGAAGACCCGATGCCCCAGATCAGAGCCATCAAGTCCGCGACCACGTCTGGCTTGATGCTCTCCCCTGGGTATGGAGGGGGGACGGCAAATATCGAGTATCAGGCGCTCACTGGACTCAATATGGCAAATTATGATTCAACGCTGTCTATCGCTTACCAGCAGCTGGTTCCGAAACTCAAATGGACACCGACATTCAACCAAATCTGGAATGAAGCGAACGGGAAGTCCAGCTCAATCGCATTCCACGCGTATTACCGAACCCTGTACCTGCGTGACAGCAATTACAAGAAGTTCGGGTTCTCCAAGTTCTATGCAATTGACGGGAAACCAGTATTGAATGGTTTGTCACATATCGACAATAATTGGGCTTATTATTCTGATGCTTCCTTCTATACATCAACAGTAAATACCTTGTTCGATTCATCTGCTTCATCTACAAATCAGTTTATTCAGATGGTAACCATGCAAAATCATCTTCCTTATCTTGACTGGTACTCAGACAACCCCTTCAAAGGCAACGGCGGCACTTCAACGAACATGACTGAAGACGAACGCACTAGCATCGAAACCTATGCGAGGGGAGTGAACTACACCGATCAGGCAACTGTTGATTTCCTCAATCAACTCAACCAAATCGATAGACCTATCACCGTAATCTTCTATGGTGATCATCTTCCCGGAATCTACTCAACTGCGAGTGAGGACAAAGCCAATCAAATCGCACTGCACGAGACCGATTACTTCATCTGGTCGAACGCAGCATCGGCATCCGCGACCACGAAACTGGATGATTCCACAAGCGCGTACACTTCATCCAACTATTTCATGGCACAGGCGGCAGAACATCTCAATGCCAAGGTCTCGCCATATCTTGCGTTCCTCACCGAAATGCATGCAGCGATCCCGGCAATTTCTGTTCCCGCATCCGCTGGAGATTCCAGTCAGCCGGTGTATCTGGATGCCGAAGGTAACCGCATCCGTACCAAGAATCTCACTGCGGACCAGAAAGATCTGCTTCATGACTACCAGCTCATCCAGTATGATCTCACAGCCGGCAAGCAGTATCTGAAGAACACTGATTTCATGACCGTCGCCCAGTAGACTCACTGCACATTGACCGCATTGCCGATCTGCCATCAACGCGTACACTGGTATGCTATGGCAGACAATCCGCTAGTGACCATCATTGTGCCCGTGTACAACGCCAAGCGATATCTCTCGTATTGCGTGGAATCCATACTCGGGCAGAGCTACCGCAATCTGCAGATTATTCTGGTGGATGATGGCTCGACTGATACGTCAGGCAAGTTGTGCGACATCTTTGCCGTCAAAGACCCGCGTGTAGCCGTCATTCATCAAGCCAATGGGGGTATCGGCAAAGCACAAAATGCCGGTCTTGACCATGCTGAAGGCGACTATATTGCGTTCGCCGACAATGATGACATTCTAGACCGACGAAACATCGAATATCTCTTGCATGCATTGTTGCAAACGAATGCCGATATGAGCAAAGCGCGTTGGCGACAGTTCGGAGTATCTGAGCTTGATACTGTGAAGCAGCAAGCTGCAGTCGGAGCTTCTGAGCCCGGCACCATCACGGTATTTCGCAGCCCGCTGCGCGCCTACCAGACCGTATTCTGCAAGAGTCTACGAGTGATTGGCACAGCACTAGGTCAGAAAACTGAAGCACGCTATTTCAACGAGGCGAACTGGTGCCGTCTGTATCGCCGCGAATTATGGGATGGCTTAAGGTTCCCGGAGGGCGTTTATGCACAAGACGTCATGGTCGCCGGAGAGCTGTATTCGAGGATGAACCTAGTGGCGGATCTCGACTCTGTGCTCTACAACTGGTTACAGTCCGGGAGCTCTGTGACGCATTCCGAGCGGAGCTTCAGCTTCTATCACGACAACGTCGAAGCGGGAGCAGCCAACTTTGAACTTGCGCTGAGTCAAGGAATCACACCGATGCGCAGCTACTACACCCTCATGGGATCCGTGGCTGAAGAACACGCAGCCAACGATGCAAAATGTGACCAAAACTTGCGTACCCTAGACGAAGACGTGACAAGAGCAGAAGTCCTCATTGCCAAGTTGACGCCATGTCAGCGTATGCAATGTGCGCTCACCCGCGGCTTGAGGCTGGCGGACAAGTTTGTATATGACCGCATGGTTAAAAATATGCGATAACGCTTGTGACAGCACACCTGTCCATCGACCATGGCACATATGCAACTGCCCCTTCTATCTGCATCAGTGAGCAAATCCTTTCAGAGCAACCAACATTAATGAAAATTAACTAATCAACATATTCTTGCTTTATTGGAATTGAGTCTTTTCTCAATAGTGCATAATTTGAGAGACGATAATCATTCTTGACAGAAAACAGACATGAATTCTGTTCGTTGGTAAAAGCAATCATCTTTGTCTTATATTGATTATCTGAATCATCTTCCCGCAATGACGCAACTACTTTAAAATCCGTGCTGTTAAACAACTTCATTGGCAGACTGTAACGAACTGTATGGTGCCCCTTCCGCGTTAGTCGCAGAGATCCCGAATCATATGAAATACCGCCACGTTTTGTATCCGCAAACGAAAATGCGACATAGAACGGAATATCTTCATTGAATTCATATTCCAAATCAAATTCAAAATTATCGTCACTAGTAACTATCTGATTGCTTACAGGGTGAATTCTTAGAACAGGAACACGCGCGTTGAGACCGACAGGATACTCTCTAGAATCTTTGTCGTCCTTACTACGATTTTCGACGTTCTGTGAGTTACTCTTCACTTGCATATTCTCGAGTGAATATTTATCCGCGACTTCATCTTTATCGCCTGACACGATGATGTTGCCGTCTTTTATCAAAATCGCCTTGTTGCAATATTTCTTGACTGCGCTCATGTCATGTGTCACAAGGATGACGGTCTTCGTTGGATCTTTCTTGATATTGGCGAAAAATGTATCACACTTCCGTTGAAACGCCTCATCGCCAACAGCAAGTACTTCATCAAGAACCAAAATGTCTCCCTGAGCCTTGATAGCTACAGAAAAAGCAAGTCTGACTTGCATACCGGACGAGTAATTCTTCAACTTCTGATCCATGAACTCGCCAAGCTCTGCAAAGTCTACGATGTCGTCGTACATTGCGTCGATCTCTTCGCTGGTGAACCCAAGTAATGCGCCATTGAGATACACGTTCTCCCGCCCTGTCAGCTCGGGATTGAAGCCCACTCCAAGCTCAATGAACGGGACCAGCTTGCCTTGATATCTGATGTTACCCTCATCGGGAACATAAATCCCTGAGATGAGTTTCAGGAGCGTGGATTTACCGGATCCGTTGCGCCCAACGATGCCGAAGAAATCGCCCTTGTGGACCTCAAAGGATATATCCTTCAGCACCTTCTGCTCTTTGTAGCCCTTAATGCCTTTTGTCCAATTGATAAAAGCTTGTTTCAATCCGGTGGCTTGCTCCGTGGGAAGCCTAAAGGATTTAGATACATGTTCAACGCTAAGAGCAACTTCTGGCTCAGTCAACTCACTCACCTGCTTATCAATACCCTGAGTATGCATTGTTTTGCCAATTCTGTTCGATTACATTATTTCCGCGAATTTTCTACTGTTCTTCCTAAATACATACACACCAAGAACGAACACGAACAGCACTATGGCTAGCGGAATCATCTTAATCCACCAAGAATCGATATAATTCCAAACCGTGGGCGTTGTATCAGGCGCAATCAGCCAATAACGGATATCTTGGATTGTCTGCGCTACTGGATCAATCAAGATGAACTTGGCGAACGCCGGAGAGACGCTCGTTGCCATTGACAAGGGGTAGATAATAGGGATTCCATAGAACATCGCTTGCAACACGACTTCCCAGATATGCTGGATGTCCCGGAAATATACATTCATGGTCGCCAGCAACAGTGCTACACCGAGGGCGAAGATATACAATTCTGCAATCCCGATCGGAACCAATACTACACGCCAAGTAAACTGCACGCGGGATGCAATACAAAACACCAAGACGACAACCAAGTTGATTCCCAAAGAAATCATGGCGTTAAGAGTTGCAGCCACAACGATGATGGCATTGGGGAAATGAATCTTCCGCATCAAATCGCCACGGCTGACGATAGAAGACATGCCCATGTTGGTGGCTTCCGTAAAGAAATTCCATAGCTGGATGCCAAGTAGCAACACCAATGGGAAATGCGGTGTACCGTCAGTGAACTTAAGAAACCGAACGAACACGAAATACATGACGACGAATAGCATGAGCGGTTTCAAGACCGACCAAGCTACGCCCAAAAACGAGCCTTGATATCTCAGCTTGAAATCAGTCTTGACCAATTCTTTGAGCACAACCATTGCGTAGTGGCGCTTGCTCTCTGATGCAGTATCCTTTGTATTCTTCATCACATGGAATCCTAGCATTACTTTCCGGTTACACATACATCGATGCAGAATATATACACAGTATTATCTGTCATTTCGGGCATGGGCAGTATTGACAGAGAAAGGAAGTTCCGAAACGCCAGACATCAGTGAAATCACAGCGCCTGGCAGAATGTGACAGACCGCGAACTAGCATATCAGGATACTCAATGGTTCCCGGCCTATCACAAATGCATTTGAGTCTGTTGGTTAGTCTTGGGTTTTGCTGTTGTCGACGAGGCGGATGTCGCCGTCGGCGATGCCCTGCAAATGCCTGCCGTACGGGCTCTTCCCGTACCGCTTGGCGGACTCGAGCAACTCCTCCCGGCTGATCCACCCGTTCTCGTAGGCGATCTCCTCGACCACCGCGATAGGCAGGCCCTGCGCCCGCTGCACCGTACGCACGAACTCACCCGCCTCGAACAGACTATCCATCGTACCCGTATCCAGCCACGCATACCCACGGCCCAACGTCCGCACCCGCAGCGAGCCATCCTCCAGATACATGCGGTTCAGATCCGTGATCTCCAACTCGCCACGCGCAGACGGCCTCACCCGCTTCGCATACTCCACCACACGGTCATCATAGAAATACAAGCCCGTCACCGCGTAATTCGACCTCGGGTGCGCAGGCTTCTCCTCGATCGACACCGCCCGCCCCGACTCGTCGAAATCAACCACGCCGTACCGTTCCGGGTCATCCACGTAATAACCGAACACGCTCGACCGACCCGCCTCGGCGTCACGCACCGCACCACGCAACACACGACCCAATCCGTTCCCGTAGAAAATATTATCCCCCAGCACCAAAGCGCACGGGCCGCCCGCGATGAACTCCTCACCCAACAGGAACGCCTGCGCCAGCCCGTCCGGGCTCGGCTGCACCTTATACGACAGGCGCACCCCATACCGGGAACCATCCCCCAGCAGACGCTCGAAATTCGGCAGGTCCTTCGGCGTCGAAATCAGCAGGATATCCCGGATGCCCGCCATCATCAACACGCTCAACGGGTAATACACCATCGGCTTGTCATACACCGGCAGCAACTGCTTCGACGTCACCGTCGTCAACGGGTACAGGCGCGTGCCCGAACCGCCCGCCAGAATGATTCCCTTCACGGCTTCCTCACCGCCCTTCCACGGACCCGCCGCGCACGGCGAGCTCCGCCTTCACATACGCCTTCAGGGATTCCTCCCAATCCACCGGCGTGAAACCGGTCGCCTCGATCTTGCCCAGCGACAGCGCCGAATGCACCGGGCGCGGCGCCACCGGGCCCTTCGCGGACTCGAAGTACTGTTCCGTGGAGACCGGCATGACCGCATCCCCGTTGCCGTTGGTCAGGTCGAACACCTCGGCCGCGATGTCCTTCCAGGAGCGCACGGCACCCTCACCGGTCAGGTCATACGTACCATAGGGCGCCTGCGAACCGAGCAGGTGGAAGATGGCGGCAGCCATATCCTTCGTGAACGTGAGACGCCCATACTGGTCATCCACCACGGTCACATGGTCGAGCGCCTGCTGCGGATCCGCCACACGGTCCGACAAGCCCATCATCGTCTTGACGAAATTATGTCCATCACCAATCACCCAGCTGGAGCGCAGGATGTAGTGCCGCGGGGCCTGAGCCACGGCGATGTCACCCGCCGCCTTGCTCTGGCCATACACGCCCAGCGGGGCGAAAGGCTCGTCCTCGGTATGTTCCTCCACCGTGCCGTCAAACACATAGTCGGAGCTCACATGCACGAGCGTGATGTGATGCTCACGGGCGACCTCGGCGAGCAACGCCGGGCCGCTGGCATTCGCCTTCCACGCGGCGGTGCGGCCTTCCGGCGTCTCAGCCTTGTCGACAGCGGTGAACGCACCGGCGTTGATGATCGTCCCGTACAGGTCCCAATCGAATTGACCGTAGGCAGCCGGATCGGAGAAATCGAAGGTGTCGATGTCATGGTATTCGAAACCGTGCAGGCCATGTGTCTCCGCGTATTCACGGATGGCACGGCCCAGCTGGCCGTTCGAACCGGTGACAAGCGTGCGCTTCGGCTCCATCGGCTTGGCGTCCTTGAGCATCGGATGATGCAGGTCGGCCTCGCTGCGCTCGGTCTGGTCAAGCGGAATAGGCCACTGGATGTCGAGCGTCGGATCCGCAAGATTCACGAACGTGTACGTCTTCTTCTGCTCCAGGCTCCAATGCGCGTTCACCAGATACGTGTACGCCGTGCCATCCTCCAACGTCTGGAAGCTGTTGCCCACGCCACGCGGCACGAAAATCGCCTTCGACGGATCCAACACGCACGTGTACACCTCGCCGAACGTATCCCCCGGACGCAAATCCACCCACGCGCCGAACACACTGCCCGTCGCGATCGAAATGTACTTGTCCCAAGGCTCCGCATGAATGCCACGCGTCACCCCACGCTTCGTGTTGAAGCTGATGTTGTTCTGCACCGGACCGAAATCCGGCAGACCGAGGGCGACTTCCTTCGCGCGCTGCCAATTCTCCTTGAACCAACCGCGGTTATCCCCATGCACCGGCAGATCGAACACGATCAACCCCGGGATATTCGTCCGCACGGCCTTCAAATCCTTCTCGAAATCCATGAATACGCCTTCCCTGAACCTTTCCTGCAATCCAACGTCTCCTGCAGCCGCCACGCCGACAACCACGACGGCAACCCAACCGTGGACACCACACGGAGGCGGATGCCAGACGATACCGCACGACACCCGCCCCGCAGGCTCACTGGCCTTGCTGCTTGTAGCGTTCCTCGGTCGCGGCCTTGGTCTTCTCCCACCACTGCGGGTTCTGCGTGTACCAATCGATCGTCGCCTTCAGGCCCGACTCGAAATCCGTGTGCATGGGCTCCCAACCCAGCTCCGTGCGCAGCTTCGTCGCGTCGATCGCATACCGACGGTCATGGCCAGGCCGGTCCTTGACATGGTCGAACGCATCCTCCGGCTGGCCCATCAGGCGCAGGATCAACCGGAGCACGTCGATGTTGTTCCGCTCGCCGTTCGCGCCGATCAGATACGTCTCGCCGATTCGACCCTTCGTCAGGATCGTCCACACCGCGGAGGAATGGTCCTCCGTGTGGATCCAATCACGCACGTTCAACCCCGCGCCATACAGCTTCGGGCGCACGCCCGTCAGCACGTTCGTGATCTGCCGCGGAATGAACTTCTCCACATGCTGGTACGGACCGTAATTATTGCTGCAGTTGCTGATCGTCGCCCGGATCCCATACGTACGCGTCCACGCGCGCACCAGAAGGTCCGACGAGGCCTTCGTCGACGAATACGGGCTCGACGGATGGTACGGCGTCTCCTCCGTGAACTTCGCCGGGTCATCCAACGCCAAATCCCCGTACACCTCGTCCGTGCTGATGTGATGATACCGGATCCCGTACCTGCGCACCGCCTCCAACAGACGGAACGTGCCCACCACGTTCGTACGCACGAACGGCTCCGGATCCGCGATCGAATTATCATTATGCGACTCCGCCGCATAATGCACGATCGCATCATGCCCCGGCACGATCTCGTCAAGCAATTCCGCGTCGCAGATATCACCCTTCACGAAATCCATGCGATCCGACGGGATCCCCGCCAGGTTCTCCAGGTTCCCCGCATACGTCAGCTTGTCCAGCACCGTCACATGCATCTCAGGATGGTGATCCACCACCCAATGCACGAAATTGGAACCAATGAAACCAGCCCCACCTGTCACGATGATGTTCTTCGGAGCAAACACTTCAGTCATACTTACATACTACCCCACGGTACTCATATTGTTATTTTGCACACCAAGCACCATAGCGGCATCTTCCACGCTGCAATACGAACTCAGAACTAGTCGAAAGACTCAAGCATCATCCCTGGCATATAGGAATCAAAGTTATTGCTAATAATCCCTACAGCGTTGCGGCCGTAAGCGTGTCGGGGGTGTCGGATTTGGCTCCTGCGTCTTCATGGAGTGATGAGAACACGATCGAACAAGGCCCCGGAGTGTGGATTGTGCGGGGCGAGGATGAAGAAGAACAGCCATAATCGTCTTCAACACCAGAGTGAGGCGCCTAAAGCAATAACTTTGGTTCTTATATACCTATACCGAAAGGTGTCATGCTCAACTTACACATTACAAGCGCCTCTCGACGGCATCCGGCATCCGCCACTACCAAGTCTCATACTTTCACGATTTTCAAAATGAACCTTTATTTATCATTCTATTCAAGTTCATCCATTCGATGAAGAACGCGCAATAATATTTTTATTGACTCCTGTAATTGTTCATAAGTATACTCATTCCTTAGGTTCTTTAATGTTTCTACATCAACATCTTGAGAGGGATTGTCAGTAAAATACTTTATTGCCTCTTCTTTCACATTTATCGACTCAGGATGATCAATAATATTCCGAATATAGGTCGGCAGTGTTTCGCGTGCAATCACGCATTGCGTCCACTCACCATTTTTTCTCCCTGCACTATTGAACCTTGAATATAATTTTTTCTCCTGTCCACTTAGCGCAATCCGGGGATCTCTAAGAACATTATCCACTTTCTTAAGTGTCACCTTGGATTCATTTCCGTTTGAAAAGATATGTGAGTTCTGAATTTTGCGTTGCAACATTCCATACAATTCAGAATGAAATTCTGGTGTTGGAATCTGAAATGCCTCATAGGTGATTTCCGCAAGACTGGGCCTATTGGGATGGACACATCCAAAATCAGTGGATTTCATAATCCGATTCTCGCTAGTTTTATCGTCATTGAAGATGAACAGCGATTCCGAATTACCACTCACATTTCGATTGAACGCTTGCAAAATATACGGAGAATGCGTCGAGACAATCACCTGCTCGTTCTGTGAGATATCCGCAAGCGCTTGCGCAAGAGCCTGCTGCGCCTTGGGATGCATCCATATTTCTGGCTCATCGACGCAAAGGAACAAGCTCGGCCCCGGCAGCGTTCGAGCACTTTCTTGCGAATCCGAGTCCGTGCTCGCCGAGGCTTTCTGCTGTTCGGCATACACACGAATCGCCGCAAACGCGACGGCGCGTTGAAGTCCTGAGCCTTTTTGATATAAATCTGTTTCGACCCCATCGTCAACCACTGTCCGACCCATTTTCCCGAATAGGGACTGCTCCGGAGCATCAAACGCAATCGACACCTTAATATCCGGACCAAATTGCTGCGTAGTCTTATCGGAGATTGACGAATTTAAATCTCTCAGGAGTTCTGCATATTTACCGTCATCAGCAAATACTTTTTTATAGGAATCCATGAACTGATTCCACTCATCTGTATCAGTCAAATCAGATGTTTTTGCTTTTATCAACTTACCAAGTATCTTTGTGGCGCCGAAATCCATCACCTCATCAGGCGTATCAGTGGCATGGAAAACCGTTGGAGAGAACAATGCCTTGAAAGGAGCATCTATCCCAGTCCTATTAGAGAATTCGTGTTTCTCCTTATCCAATATCTGGATTCTTTTTGGCTCAGCCAGGGACCTGCGAACAGTGAGATACCACTCACCGTTATCACCCTGGTATACGCATTCTTCCTTTAGCGTCTTTGCTTTCTTCTGATCGACGGTAGACACATCGATGACACCCGCAAGATTCGTATCCGCAAGAGTCAATTCCACATATCCGCTCTCATCTTCGTTGCTGTTTTCATTCCCGTCACCAGAAATCGTCCGAAAACTTGACGCATCCGTAAATGCCCCTCCGACAAACTCAATTGCTTGGATCACGGTACTCTTACCAGAATTGTTATTCCCTACCAAATAGTTGATGCCACGTGAAAATTCAATCTGTTGATTCCTGAAGGATTTGAAGTTTTTCATTGATAATTTTTTAATATACATCGGCCCCCATCTCCATTCGTATCATCACGCTAGGCCTGTCCCCCTGTATTTGCAACAGGAAATACTTACAGATATTATACATGTCCCCTTGTTACAAGGATGCCATGTGACACATTAAACCTCCCAAGCCGATTGGACGCCGCACGCACAACAGCCAATCAGTTCACGATTTCAGTATCAACGCAGCACTCACTCAAACACATACGTTAATCAATTGCATAAGCCCGTAAGACCATTGGATGTGCCGACAACCCAGTAAGGACTAAGCAATCCGGTCATCTATCATCATGTATTTCAATTAGGAAGTGAGCCAGTTGAGCATCTAGAATTAGCCCATGTGAGCGGTTGGTTTTAGTCCGTTTCATCACTTCGGTGGGATGAGGGCACCGGTTCCGCGCGAACCTCGGTATTTTTCCCGAATTGCAGGTTCCAACGGCTTTCGGGAAGGAAAGGAATGACGAAACCGGTGTCAGTACAGCAAGATATCAAGCTCCTTGACGCGAAGAGCGTGCCGTGGCGCGAGATAGCGCGCCGCCTGGGTGTGTCGCGGGAGACCACCAAGAAGTATGCGCAGATAGAGGATTGCTCGCCGAAACAGCCTCATACCAAGCAAGACCGGAGTCAATACGCAGTTTTTATCGATATGAATATGCTTCACGATTGATACAACTGATTCCAGTATCCATATATCCATAGTCAAGTCCGCTTATGCAGATAATCGCCGCAGCACCGAACGCCCTTTGACGAATAACGTCTTCACGCTATACCCCTTCCACACACCGGAGGCAAACATCGCGTGAGCTTTCTTGATTTTGCCAGCCACTTTTCTACGTTTAGAACCTTGGGGAAACAATACTGCAAGGGCGCGGATCGAAATACGTCCTGTCAATATCCGCCCCAATACAGTGCGTTGCATGGCTGAACGTCGAATCTGCTCAAGTCGGGCTGCTCGCTGAATCTCCTTCATATGCGCGTCAGAAGATTGCCAGATGAGTATGTCATCTCTTATACGGCTATCTTCACGATATTCAACAGCATTACATAACTTGCTGCAATATCGTATTTTTTCTGTAACCAATGGGTCCGTATCATCTGAAATCGATAATTCACTGAATAGCAACTCCCACTGAACCATCGGATCAGCGTAATCGGGGTATCCTCCGTTGTCCCAAACCCACCTCGCTCTTGCCGATAATGGTTCGGCGATAATATAAGCCGTTTCAACATCGCCCCAAGTATTCCGTAACAACTTGAATGAGGCAATCTGTTCCGACATAGGCAACCGGCCCGACCAATCACGGCCCACGATGGAAAGCGCAGTCCGCCGCATCCATCCTGCACACTGCGATACGACTTCGTCATCACGGGTATTTGCGTAATCGAGAAGCGCTGCCAACGAACTGTGAATGCCGCTTTGACCTTTTTCAAATCGCGATAAGGACTGCCTGTTGTCTCCGGATACCCCCGTTCCATATGAGTACAGAAGCCCTCGATACTCACGCATCACCTGCATACTTTTTGCAGCATCGGCTAACACGAAAAATTCGTAGGAATCCTGCATTCTTCCGATGGGGTGATTCGTCATCTGTTGAAAAGATTGTCTGAGCATCTCGCCTCTGAAGCTGCAATCGATGACGCTCCACGTGCCTCTGACATGATACTCGTCAGAAAATACCGACAAGAGTATCTCATTGTCTACACGATGACCCGTATCACAATTGAAAGAGGCTTCAAGCTTTCGTGCCGATTCTTGCGATATCTCCGGAGAAACCACTTCCCGACAAAATCGGAGAATGTCCGGGCTTTCATGCTGATATACCTCTTCCAAACGTTCACAAAGGTCAGGTTTTACCCTGTCGTCGCCGTCAACAAAAACGACATAATCGCCATGAGTCTGTGCCACGCCGCTCTTTCTAGCTATATGCGCACCACAATTCTCATTGTGTCGTACAAGCCTGCATCGCCGGTCTCCCCTGATTGTGTCAGAAATTATCGCTGCCGTATTATCTGTACTGTAATCATCGACAATCACGACTTCGATGTCACGCAGGCTTTGAGCCATCACGCTGCGCAAACAATCCTTAATATAGGATTCAACGTTATACGCAATGACGACAAACGAGAATCTGGGCACTTGACACCTCCGCTTCCGGCTTTAGTATTGATAATAATAGAACGTAGCCATGCATAATAGCCCCACACCCAGCCGCAGCCACTTCATATGTTTTCTTGATCCATCGGTAGATTGTGTTCACTCCTCATATTCGCCCACGACAATGCTACTGGGTTATTGACCCACTCTCGTGTATCATAGTGCGCGAATTGAACGTATATATTGTGGATACAGATGAGCTGTTTTCGGAAGAAAGGGAAGCACAAGTTATGTCCGAGACTTCCAGCGCTGATAATATAAAAATCTTCGTATCATGTCACAAGCCAGGGATTCACTTCCCCAACAACTCTCTTCTCCAGCCCATTCACGTGGGTGCTGCACTATCCCCCATTGTTCTTCCCGGTGTGCAGCGCGATGATGAAGGAGACACGATATCTGAGAAGAATAAGTCGTATTGCGAGCTCACTGGACAATACTGGGCATGGAAAAATACTTCCGCGGATTATTATGGGTTCCTGCACTATCGTAGGTACTTCAATTTTACAGATACAAAATTCCCGGAGCACCAAGAACCGTTCATCTTCGGCGATGTTGTCTTCGATCGCAATGATGATCAGACACTGGCCAAGATCGGATTCAATGAAGACACCATGCGGAAAGTCATCACCTCCCATGACTTCATTGCCCCAACCCCGGTTGAAGCCCTGGACCACGCCACTGTATACGAGCAATATCAAGCTTCTGCGGGGCATCACATCGAAGATTTGGATACATGCATGGCGATCATTCGTCAACGATATCCCGAAATCTGGCGCAGTGCGAAAAAATATCTTTCAAACAAAAAAGTATTCGCATGCAATATGTTCGTGATGAAAAAAGATATTTTCAACCGCTACTGCGAATTTCTTTTCTCTGTTCTCGCAGAACACGAGCGGCTTCGAGACATTTCTCATTATTCTGCCATTGGTCGGCGCGTCTCCGGCTATCTCGGCGAACGTCTGTGCGGAATATACCTGCAATATCTGTATGATGAAGGTTACAACGGGATCGACTTGCAAAGAGTGTTCTTCCGTAACCCGAACGACAGCGTCACTGACGCCGTCAAGCAGCATCAGGAAACGTCATCCAGCAATGCAATCCGCATGTCCCACATCTCACGCGGAACCGGAAAAGTATATTCGCTGATAAACATCGACGAAGACATTGCATACGATGGTGTCATCGCATCCTCAGCTTCTCTTAACGGTCATCAGCTCCCATCAAAGCTACTCACCATTAACAATAAACTGGTGCTCGTCCTCCCCCTAATAAGGGACAAGCAAACTGTCAGCATTCGCGCAGTGCGTGATGGGAAAACAGTGGAAGATAGCCAAGTTGTACTGTCGCCTAAGGGCGCGGCAGCAGAATCACGATTCAACACACTACGGCGAGATGCCGTTGCGTCTGCCATCCGCAGATGCGACGAGAATCTGGTCCCTGAAGACGTTCAGGTACATATTGAGCAAATCATTCCCGATCTCGATGGTACCGATATCGTCCATGGATCTGTTGTCATCCCCATCACCGGTATGCACAATGACCCCCATGAATTCGTCGACATTCAAGCCTTGAACGATTCCGGAGAGGCTTTCAATCTTTCGGAATGGGTATGCATGGGAGATCTGCGCGACGACACCCAAGCACAACCGGGACTCCAAGTAAGAAGAATATCCTATTCCCTTCGCGTTCCCTCGGGATCTACATTCTTCGTTTGGGCGCATTTCCCCGATTCCGACGCTCAGGACGGGTTCCAGTACTGCGACGCTGCATCCGCCATGCGCATGCGTATGCAATGGAAGCTGAATACCCTTCCCGCATGCCAAGCAGGTAATTACGACTCATGGTTCCGGAATCAGCACAAGTCGCGTCCCGACGAGCTTGAGCTCCAGCGTAAAGTCGCATTCGAGACACGCCCCAAGTTCTCCATCATCGTACCGCTGTACAAAACACCTATCTCGTTCTTGAGAGACATGGCATCATCGGTACTCAATCAGACATATTCCAGCTGGGAATTGTTACTAGTCAACGCATCCAGCGAGGATGCCCAACTTGACCAAGCAGTATCATCCCTCTGCAAGTCGGATAAGAGAATCAAAGAAATCCGTCTCCCCGAAAATCAGGGCATCACGCTGAACACCAATGCCGGAATCACTGCCGCAACCGGTGACTTCCTGTGCTTCCTGGATCACGATGACTTCCTCGAACCTGACGCTCTATATTGGTATGCTCTTGCAGTCAATAAACACCCAGAAACGGGAATGCTGTACTGCGATGAGGATAAATACGACGGCGGAACCTATCGTGAGCCGTTCTTTAAGCCCGACTGGAACCCGGATCTTCTGTTGGGAATGAATTATGTATGCCATTTCCTCACCGTCCGCAAGTCCATCATGGATACATTGGATCTTCCCGGCAAAGAATATGACGGGTCGCAAGACTGGCATATGACATTCCGCATCGGTGAACAAGCCAAATACGTTCATCACGAGCCTCGCGTGCTCTATCACTGGCGTGTCCACAGCAATTCAACTGCTCAGAACGCCGAACAAAAAAGCTATACCCTTGACTCAAGTAAGCTTGCGGTTCAGACGCATCTCGAGCGCGAACGTATCGATGCAGATGTCGAAGAATCCCCGATTGCGCCGCGCAGATTCGTGGTGAAATATCATCTCGGGAATTCTTGTGAATCGATGCATCAAGAAGATGGCAATCCCGCCGATCTTTCCGCCGCCGAACAGAGTGACAATTTCCCATCCGAAGAACTCACTCATGGCGAACCGTTGGTGTCAATCATCATCCCCAACAAGGATTCAGTGCCTGTACTCCATCGTTGTCTGATGTCCATTCGTAAATTCACGACATACCATAATTATGAAATTGTTGTTGTCGAGAATAATAGTAACGATAACGATACCTTCACATACTATGAAAAGATTCAGCATGCCGATGCACGTATCAGGGTTGTGTATGACAAGGATGTTCATGGCTTTAATTTCTCTCAAATCGTCAACTTTGGCGCTCGTAACGCTCAAGGCGACTATTTCCTGCTTCTCAACAACGACACTGAGGTAATTACCCCGGATTGGATTCAGGAGCTTGTGGGTCCTTGCACCCGCAAAGACGTTGGCATTACCGGGGCAAAGCTACTTTTCCCTGACGATACCATTCAGCACGCAGGAATTGCATGCGGCCCCGATGGCCCCGGTCATCTCTATTACCAAATGCCTTATCGGAACACAGGAAACTTCGAGGCCACTATTGTTGCCCGGGACGTTGCAGCCGTCACTGGTGCTTGCATGATGGTTTCCCGCAAGACGTTCGAGGAAGTCCAAGGCTATGATGAGGATCTTGCAGTCAATTACAACGACGTCGACTTCTGCTATAGGGTGAGAAAGATTGGAAAACTCGTTGTATTCTGCCCAACCGCAATGCTACGTCATTATGAGTCTGTCTCCCGCGGCCCTGAGACTTCTGGGCCGAAAGCAATTAGGTTCCAGAAGGAGAGAGGACAACTCATGGAACGTTGGCCTGAGACCTTCTCTGCCGAAACAGCACCCTATACCAATCCGAATCTGATATTCGGGAATATGTATGAAGTACTGAATCCTGCGCCAACCCCGGTCAAGGAGTGGTGACACGTTTGCGTAACAAATACTTTTCGATGCATCCTATCGGTGATGATAAGGGTAGTCTATTCTCCCACATCACTTTATCAAAGAAGCAATGTATCCTAGCGGTTATTTTTGCTTCCATTACTGGGGTGATTATGTCACTCTGCGATGCAATTGATACGCATGGATATTTCAATTTCAATCATGCTCTCGGGCATACAATACTCCTGATTTGTATATTGACAGCATTCTTCGTATCACTGGCACTTATCGGTCCGCTTATCGCCTCTGAAAAGAAGAATTCTTGTACCCGCACAACAGAGAAACTGTCCATTAAGAATATCTTCTCATATGCTTTAATTATCTTTATCTGCTGGCTGCCTTGGCTCGTGGCACTATATCCCGCCAATTTTCTCGGAGATACTCTCATCTCAATCGGCTGGTTTACTGGACTGATTGACGGTAAGCCCAACATGCTTTCCGACCACAATCCGATTTTCACAGTGCTGTTATTTGGCGGCATGGCCCAGCTAGGCAAAATCATCCATAATGCAGGTTTAGTATTCTTCGCCTTCGTTCTGGTTCAAGCCGCTGTTTCAGCTGTCATCTTTGCCATCTCCGCAGAATTCATATATAGCAGGGGAAATGTCAAGGTTTTATACCGCAACATCTTGATTGCATTCTACGCACTTTGTCCGCTGTTTCCAGTATGGTCAACATTTCTTGCAAAGGACACCCTGTTTGCCCCAGCGTTCTTGTTGTGGTTTATATATTTCATCGCAGCATTGAGATCCGATGGGACAATATTTTCATCAACTACACAGACCGTGTTGTTCACGCTGCTGACAATCTATGCATGCTTAGTAAAAAAACTCGGAACGTACATACTTATTCCTTCCATAATTGCAGCACTTGCATTTTTTGTTTTACGTTACAAAAAGAAACATTCCAAAGACGATCTCAAAGAAACGCGATATCTGCGGAATCTCACCATAAGTACGTGCATATCGCTATTGATACTCTTAGTTCTTCTGCCGAAAATAGTATTGCCTTTATGCGGAGTAAAGCCATCGGAACATTACGAAATGTTATCTGTGCAGCTACAGCAGACGGCCAGATATTTTTCAGACCATCCAGATGATATCACTCCATACGAGTATCAAGCGATAGACAAACTTCTGGATTGCACAGATCTGGCAACACGCTGGCAATGGTTTCTCTCGGATCCGGTGAAATACAGAATCAAGGAACCAACAGATGCATATGGCGATTGGAAAAAAGCCTACATCGCCGAGGGCTTGCGACATCCCTATTCTTATTTCCAAACATATGTTGCTTTGGAAAGCGGTTTTGGGAAGAGCGATTCCACCATCGCTGTCCAGCTTGATTCAAGCTTCATGAAGGATTACGATTCTTCATCCATTCCCGGCGCATACACATCAACGGGGTGGAGTGTCAAGTCCGGACAAGTAGCGGACAACATATATCATCGTATCGAGACGATGCCAATAATCCATCTCCTGTTTCTTGCCCCCGTTTACACGCTCATCATCCCCATGATGTACGTATACTCGCTGTTTGCCGGCAAACGAAAGAAACTAGCTCTTTTCATTCTCGCAATTCCTTTGCTCCTGACTGAGGCAGGATTGTGGATTTCGCCAATCTCAATCTGGGTGCTGGGAAGCCGCTACCTCTTGCCGTTGCTCTATATCGGACCGCTGTTGCTTACGGAGGCACTGCTTTCTTTCAGCAATGTGACGAATCAAGAAGTCGAACCATCGGATTCATCGCAATCAGATCCTCGACTTCGGCCTTCGCATCAATAAGTATCTATATACTTCATTCTCAATAGAGAGTAGATATCGTGACTCACTTTGATAACAACCTTGATGACTCCACAATCATGATTGACCTAACCGTGCGACGTTACCATCTCTCACCTTCGGATATCGTGATATCAGCCATTTTGGGCATCATCATCGGCGCATCACTCTCAATCGGTAGGGAGTTCTATCACACAGCGGGTGCTCCGAATTTCGGCTCTGCGCTGCTGTGGCTATCTGCCATCGCAATTACGCTTATTGCGACGTTCATATCGCTCCTCTGTTTGGCGCTCTGGAATAGTTACTGGCGCCCAAGAAAAACACGTAAATACAGCCTACTCATCCTGTTGTCATCTCAAATCCGCACGACAAAACCAGCCCTTCTACGAATCACTGTATTCATCATTATTCTTGTACTTTGGATTCCTGCCGCCATAGCCTTCTTCCCCGGAAATTACTCCAGTGACGCGCCATTGCAACTACACGCACTCTTCAACAATCATGAGCTCGACGCACACTGGCCACTTGCTCACACACTCGTACTGGCTGGTTGCATGCAAATCGGGCAGGCTTTATTCTCTAATTTGAGTGCAGGAGTCTTTATCTACTGCATTATTCAAGCTTTACTGCTTGCCTTCGCACTGAGCCTCTCGTTGCAACAGGTTATTTCTTGGGGATGCCCACCCATTGTAGCGGTGATTTGTCATTTTATGATTATCATCAATCCCTACGTGCAGACCTACGTAATGACCACTTCAAAAGACAGCATGTTCGCAAGTTTTTTCATAATGACACTGCTTTGCATTATTAACATGCTTCAAACTCCCACTGCCTTGAAATCATTGAAAAAATGCTCTGCCCTGTTTTTCAGCGCTTTGGGGATGTCACTCATGCGAAAACAAGGACTCTACATTTTCATTATTGTTTTTATTATTCTCTTTTTTGTCCGTAGGATGAAGCCCGTCAGATGGCAGATGTCGCTTGTTGCCATTCTTGTGTTGTCTGTGACAATACTTTTCCCCGCCTGCCTAGGCGCCACGTTCACCATACGGGAAAACACCGTGATGGATCAGCTTTCCTTGCCCAGCCAACAAATAGTCGCGACATATATGTACGACCACGCCGAGCTCAGCAAACAAGACATCGATGAAGTCGGAAAGTACTATGATTTACAGGCTCTTGATGCAGGTCTCAACAGTGATAAACCCTGGGAGGGTATGGCAGGCATCGGGCGCTACTACAACAGTGACACAGGCACCGGCTATCTTGAGCCCCTTGCCGACCCATCCAAGGCTGCTCTGATTTCTGATGCGGTGAAACAAGACATGACAGGTTATGTAAAGTTGTACTTCAGCTTTGCCATTCACCACCCATACCGGTATCTCACAGCAATGCTGTGGGATACTGCCGGCTATATTTATCCGACTTCGCTCGCCGATAACCGTTGGTCAGGTCTAGCCCCCTGGAATGAATTCAATGTGACACTCGATGTGGCATCGGAGAACCAACAACCTCAGGACTATCACCAATCTTGGAAACCGCAATGGCTTGTGAAGTGGTTTACTGATGCCGCGGAATTCTATGCTCCGCGCATTGCAGCCGCCAAGCAATCAGGCCGCACTTTCTCTGGATATTCCTTACTGGTTCCGTGGGTTTCGCCTGCGCTCGTTTTTTACGTACTACTAATCTCCTGCGCTCTCATTTGCAGCAGACGCAAATTCGCAAATCGTCTTCCCAACACGAAGCATCATCGACAAACGTTACACGCTCAAGAGCATCACACAGGAGGGGAAGCAAAGCCTGACATCTCCACATCAAAACCCAGTCCACTGATACTACTCATTGCATGGGGCTACGCAGCGTTATACTGGTGTAGCCTTCTGTTGGCGCCAGTAATGTGCGGACGATATATATTCCCATTATTCATTTCAATACCAACATTACTGTGCCTTCCTTGGATTACGGTAAATCGCAACTTCTCGTCCGATTCCAGTGGAAATCTGGATGGTATCGAACATGGCATACTTGACAGAGAGCAGAGCGCTCCAGATGAGAATGCGAAGAAGATGTTATCACGCCATTGATAGTTTAATCGGCTACAGAGTATTGAGAAAACTTGAAACTATGTGCGAAACCAAAAACATCACAAACGGCATACGCAAATCGTGCCTTCAGAATGTATGGATGCCAGCACATGGTCGCTTGCAACGACATATAACTGCGAGTTCCATTGTTCGCGTGATTTTCTGCATCATCATGGCGCTTCTCTCGGGACAAATCGTTGCTTATGCGAATCAGATCGCTTGTGAAGCGAGATTGGATTTCACATGGATGGTCACACGCGACGGCTTGAGATATGGCGTCATGTTGCTTGTGTTCTTCGAGATTATGTATCACGTGTATCGGCTGTGGAGTTCCCGTTTGGCGCGTACCTCAGTCGCCTCGCCAACCACCGGCATTCCCATATGCTCTTCAGCCATACGTTATACGGGGTTCCGATGGTCCACGCTGCGCACGCTTCTCAGCGGCATCTTCCTCCTGTTGGCATGGTCGCCTTATGTCTACTGGTATTATCCAGGAACTTTGTGGTATGACACAGGTGACCAGATTCTGCAATTCTTTGGTTATCAGGTTCTTGATAGCTCTGGACAGTACATCACAACGCATCATCCGCTCTTTGACACACTGCTGTTTGGCTGGTTCGCACAGATTGGATCTGCCCTATTCAATAGCAAGGCATTAGGACTGGCTCTTCTCATCGGCATCCAGATTATGGTTGGAGCGTTCGAACTTTCATATGCGGTCGAATGGTTCCGCTCACATGGTACGGGATGCATCGCCCGTGCACTGTTGCTTCTCTTTTTCGCGTTCTTCCCTTTCTTCCCCACTTTCTATTGCGGTCTCGTCAAAGACAGTGTGCATGCGCTGTTTCTAGTGCCTTGGCTATTGATGTATTTCGACGTTGCGCTGACGCATGGTACGGCGTTATCACGCCCGTGGCCAGCGATATTATTCGGATTACTGAGCATTGGCAATGCACTCACCACTGCAACTGGCATGTATATCACTGCGCTGTCTTTGCTGGCGGCGATGTTCTTCGTTCCGGGCCGCGTCCGCAGGATAGGCTGCACCATAGCAAGTGCAGTGCTTGTCGTGTTCTGCCAGCTGGTATTCCCCGCGGTTATCCCCACACCGTATCCAGTTCAAAAGAGCGATGCGCATCAGATGTTTATTCTGCCAATGCAGATGACTGCACGATATTCGTCGCAGTTCCATGACGATGTAACGTCTACAGAGCGCATTGCAATTGATGGTTTCAATATGGTGTCATTCGACGAGATGCCACAACAATACAACCCATATCTTGCCGACCCTATCATCCATTTGGAATTGGGAGATCCGTCATATCAGAATCAATATGTCCGGGCGTGGATCTCTATGGGATTACGCCACCCTGACAGTTATCTTCAAGCGTTCCTCTGCATGGAGAGCGGCTGGTTTGCAACCCGGAAGTCGTCCGAGCCTGACCCAAGTCAATATATGTCGGATACTTGGCTTCACATACATGACAAAGTGGAAGCCCACAGTTTGGAATATTCATATCAACACCGGACACCGACATATATGAATTTCACAACTGAAACAGCGATTCCGGGTTATGTTTCCGTGAACATGCCTGACTTTGAGACTCATACAGTCAGGAATAGCGCGGCAATAGACAAGGCGATTGATATGTTCAAAGAACTGCCTGTGGCGAATACATTAATGGTGCAGTCGATGTGGACATTCATTCTGCCCATGATGATGTTGTATGCGACGATTCGCGGCGGCAAGTTCACGAAAATGTTCTGGCTGTTCGCACCGATGATGCTGACACTTCTCTCATTGATTCCAAGTGGCATTTCACTGCCCCTCAAGCCGACGGGAAGCCGATACATGTTCATGCTCGTTATCATTGTGCCAATCATGATGATGTTGATGTTGAGCACGTTCGCACGCGACAACATTGGCACCCGAGCAGCAGACTTCGGTGACATGATACGAGACGGTTCAGTCACTCGCACATCAGTCAAGTCGAAGTTGCCGCATGACATTAATCAATCCGCAACAAATTGACGCCGTCCAGCATCATGCTGCAAAGGCCGCACGCATCCCAGCATTATCCGTCTAGAAGCTATCATAATGATTATGAGAATAAGCGTTGTCGGTACCGGTTATGTCGGTCTTTCGTTGTCTTGCCTGCTGGCCCAGCACAATGAGGTTCGAGCCTTGGATATTGTCGAGCGGAAGATCGACCTAATCAATCATGGCATCTCCCCTATCAAGGACAAAGAGATCAGCGAATTCCTCGCGTCGGGAAAACTCAATCTCCACGCCGGCCTCGACACGAATTGGGCCTATGCCCATCCCGATTACGTGGTGATTGCCACCCCGACCGATTACGACGAGCAACGCAACTTCTTCAACACCAGCTCCATCGAATCGGTCCTCGACGAACTCGTGCAACGCTCCTGCACGGCATGCATCATCATCAAATCCACCATTCCTGTCGGCTATACCGAGCACATCCGTTCCCTGTACCCTACACTCAATATCGCGTTCTCCCCCGAGTTTCTGCGTGAGGGCAAAGCATTATATGACAACCTGCATCCGTCACGCATCGTAGTCGGTATTCCGCGCGACAGTTCGGAAGAGCAGCAAACGAAGGCAAAGGGATTCGCTTCTCTGCTTGCCGAAGGTGCTGTTGAGCAGGATATTCCGACACTCATCACCGGCTCCACCGAGGCGGAAGCCATCAAACTGTTCGCGAATACCTATCTGGCATTGCGTGTCGCGTATTTCAATGAGCTTGACACGTATGCTGAATCACGTGGTCTGGATACGGCCAGCATTATCCGTGGCGTCTGCCTTGACCCGCGTGTCGGTGACTTCTACAACAATCCGTCCTTCGGCTATGGCGGATATTGCTTGCCGAAGGATTCCAAGCAACTCCTCGCAAACTTCAAGGATGTTCCTCAGAATCTAATCCAAGCGGTCGTCACAGCAAACGACACGAGGAAAGACTTCATTGCTCAGAAGATCATCGAACGTAAACCGCGGCAAGCCGGAATCTACCGGTTGGTCATGAAAGCCGGATCAGATAATTTCCGGCAGAGTTCCATCCAAGGTGTCATGGAACGACTTGATGCCGCCCACGTACCCTATGCGATCTACGAACCGATGATTGAGGACGACACGTATCAAGGTCATCCGGTCATCCATGATCTCGCCCAGTTCAAATGCGAATGCGATCTCATCGTCTGCAACCGGTACACGCCGGAACTCGCTGACGTACAGGACAAGCTTTTTACGCGTGATTTGTGGCATCAGGAGTAGTTACACATCAACATCACTACGTCACGCCACGTCATTAGACAAACAAGAACTGTCTATATTACTTCTGATTGCGACTACATATTATTTATAGAGATCTAAGCTCTTACGCGCTTGTGAAGGACACCCGCTATAGTTGTATCCGTGCAAGAGAATACGAGGGTCGCGGTGCTTCTGCCGTGCTATAACGAGGAAATCACCATCGGCAAGGTAGTGCGTGATTTCAAGGCCGCGTTGCCAGGTGCGGACGTGTATGTGTATGACAATAACTCCACCGACCGCACCGCGGAAATCGCTACCGCCGAAGGCGCAATCGTCCGCAAAGAACCGCGGCAAGGCAAGGGCAACGTTATCCGGGCCATGTTCGAAGACATCGATGCCGATGTGTACGTGATGGCGGACGGCGACGACACGTATCCAGCAGACGCGGCCCCAGCCATGGTTGAGAAGATTCTTGAAGGCTACGACATGGTGATCGGCGACCGTCTGAGCTCCACGTACTTCCAAGAGAACAAGCGACCATTCCACAACTTCGGAAACCGGCTGGTTCGTGGCTCGATCAACGGCCTGTTCGGCGCCCACGTCACTGACATCATGACCGGGTACCGCGCGTTCTCCTTTGGATTCGTGAAAACCTACCCAGTCTTGTCGCGCGGCTTCGAGATCGAGACAGAGATGACGATTCATTCGCTCAACAACAATCTCCGTCTCTACGAAATGCCTATTCAATACCGGGACCGTCCCGCCGGATCCGTCAGCAAGCTCAACACTGTCGGCGACGGTGCGAAGGTTATGTCCACAATCTTCCGCATGATCCGCGAATACAAGCCGCTCCCCTTCTTCGGCGGATTAGGCTCGATTATCGGAATTATCGGGATCATCCTCTGTGGACAAGTGGCGTCGGAGTTCTGGGCGACAGGTATGGTCGCTCGGTTCCCCACACTCATCGGCGCGGTCATGCTGGTCATTGCAGGACTGCTGCTCATTGTCGCAGGAATCATCCTTGACGTCATGGCTAAGAACGACAGGAAGACTTTTATTCTCGAAGCCAACCGTTTCGCGTATCTCAAACGGCATCTGTCCAACCGACACGAGATCGATTGACAGTAACATAGAAAGCTTGTGGGCGGCGCCAATGACGCCGCCCACAAGCTTATTCCCGCATAGAAGACTGCTCTTCTGCGTCTTCTATGCACTCTACATGGTCACTTCCGTACCCAGCGTTGCGCCTTGGTACCATTCGACGCATACACCTGCACGTTCGCACCATTCGCTCTCGACGCACCCGCAACATCAAGCACAAGACCATACTTCAGAGCCGAATGCAGAGTAACCGTACCATCGCCATTAGAGACGGCGATCCACTTCTGCGCCCATGTGTTATTCGACGCATACTGCTGCACGTTCGCACCATTCGCGGTGGACGCACCAGCAATATCGAGTACCTTGCCCGAAGCAGCATTGCGCAGTGTAACGTAGCCTTGACTGTCGTGCGAAACAACCCAACGCTGCGCTCCCGTACCATTGGATTGGTACAGCTGAACGTTAGCGCAACTCGAACGTGACGCACCGGACACATCAAGGGCTTTGGAAGCTGAAAGCGCAGACACCATGGTCACCGTACCGTCAGAGAGCACGCCCTTATTTTGAGCGGCGAGATCATTGAGCTTATCACGCTCGCTTTTGACTTTCGTCACCGTCCACTGTTGAGCTTTCGTTCCGTTCGCGGAATAAATCTGCAGTTTGACTGATGACGAGGCATTACCAGCGGGAATATCGACCGCCTTGCCAGAAGCATTGCTGGTCAACGAAATCTTGCCACTGCCATAATCGATAAGTGACCAGTGCTGTGCAGCAGTACCGTTCGACGCATACTGCTGTACAACACCCCCATTGGCAGTGGATGCCCCGGCAACATCCAACACTTTTCCAGAAGCAGCGTTTGTGAGACTATATACTCCATTGCCCACCTGTTGCGCATTGAATATCTGTGCATCAGACCCATTCGCCTGGTATATCTGCATCCTCGTCCCGTTCTTGGTGGAAGCGCCAGGCACATCCATAGTCAATGATGTGTTCTCCACGGAAGAGATTTTGAGACTGACATTGGTCGGAATTGCAGCGGTAGCCGAAGACAAGGTGAATTTCTGGGCTTTGCTTGCATTCGGAGTATACAGGCGGATACTGGTTCCATTGGCCGATGAGCCGTTGGCAATATCAAGTACCCAATTGCCCAGTGCTGACTGGATGCAATACCCCGATCCGGTATCCCTGATATACCAGCGTTGCGCCTTGGTCCCATTCGGTGTGTATTGCTGAACCACTGTGCCATCACCGGCCAGACCACTAGCGACATCGAGCGCTTTGCCACTCAACGCATTGGTAATCACATAGCTGCCGTCACTTTGCTTCGTGAATACGAACTTCTGTGCCGATGAACCGTTAGCCTGATACAACTGGGTCCGCGCCCCGTTGCTTGTGGACGCACCAGGGATATCGATGCCGGACGAATCTTTCACCATCGAATTGATGTAATACGTGCCGTTGGGAATGGTGACTGCGGACAGCGTGCGGACATCATAGACATTGCCAAAGGCGTTCAAATCCACACGACCGGAAATACCCGGAATTGTCCCATTGTCCGAATACTGCCATCCACGAACACCGTTAGCAAAAGCGAAACCCACATGTGAACCATAGCTAGCAGCCCAGCGAGTCTTGGAATGGATATCATTCGTGTTCAACGGTCCGTTGAGATAACTGGTATATGAGTAGACGCTCAGGTTTGTGAATCCAGCTGAGTTGAGATGCGACCACCAGGTGCTCACAAGACCTTGATAGACCGATGGACTGGTCGGCGGGTTGTGCCCGCTCCACACCCACTTCTCCAAGTCATAGAATACGGGGTATGACAAATCTGAAGGGCTGACACCGAGCTCTCGCAGTTGCGAAACCAGCGTCTCAGCTTCACGTTGCGCCTGATCATTCTGATACGCATACGAATACCAGTAAATACCAAACGGAATACCGAGCCGTTTGCACTCACTAATATTTCGTTGCGCTTGATAATCCAAGCGGTTCCCCCAACCAAAGCCGAGGCGGATAATCACCCCCTGTACCCCATTGGCCTTCGCTTTCGCCCAATCGATGGTTCCATTATGCTCCGAAACGTCAATTACACCTTGAGCATTCTGGGCAAACAGCGTGCCGCCTTTTTCAAAGAACGCTTGTGTACCGCCGTAGGTTCCCCAGTATGCTCCGTAGCTATTGTTCTGCAACGCAGTCTGCTTCACCGACGCCTTCGTGCTGGATTTCAACACGGCAGACATCACACTTGAACCTGCGGATGACAGTGTTGTTGACTTCGATGCCGAGGTCTCAGTATTCGTCTGCTTCTCGATTGCTTTGCGCACGGTGTTCACCGACACTGGAATGAACCGCTGTCCGTTGGTCTTGGCGAGCGGATCCGGGGGCGTATCTTCAGTTCCGACAATCTTAGGATCAGTCACGGTCTCACCGGTCTCGAGATCCTTCACTGTACCATCTTTGGTAACAGCAAGATCTGAAGAAACCACAGTCGCATTGTTCGGAATCGACGAATCCACCGAGTCCGGCAGCTCCTGAGAAGGGTTTCCCGGCATGGCATCAGTCGCATCAGACGTATTTCCAGCGGCAGTAACCGCCGAAACGCTACTGGCTCCGTCCGATGATTCCGACGCGGATAGCACCGTATCAACCACCTTACCCGCTGCAGAACCTGATGTTCCGCATGAAGCAAGCACCCCCGCGCAAATCATTGTCGCAGACACTGTCGCCACGACTGACCGCATTCTCTTCCAAGCCATGTAGAAGTGTTCCTTTCCTCCGCCTCTCACCGGTGACTCCGTATGCGAAGACTTCGCTCCGAATCAGGGCACACATATACATATATGGTATTCACGAATCCGACGTATCGCCACCGAGATATCCCGTTCTTTTCGATTCCGCCATGAGAGCAGATGAATCGCTCTATTGCCTGAATGACAACGCCGGAAAGTAGGATGGCGAATCGCAAGGGATTCACCGTCTGCCAGCAATGGCATTGGGAAGAGGGGACATATGGGGAACCGTCGAAGAACATTGGGCTTGGCTATAGGTGCCACGCTCATCGTTATCTGCGTCATGGTCGCCTTGATATTCGTGCATTATTCCAAAATAGACGATCACGCCGCTCAGCCTACGCCAGGGAGCACTCAATCGTCGGCTACAACACCGCAACCTTCCGGTCCTCCTACCTCTACCAAAATGGCGAAATCGCTCAACGAAGCATATCAAGCATGTGACAAAGGCGTGGCATTCGATGAAACTGCCACCACGACCGAGGCTCTTGTGCTCGAAGACGGCGGCAAGTCACTAACCGTCTTCTCAGGGAACGCTTCGGATTTCTCCACCTTTACATGCGTCGCCAATCACTTGAACATTCCCGCGAACTACACTGCAGAAATGCTCAAGAAGCAGGACAACCCCAGCATGGTATCCATCAGCTGGGACGGTTATTCCGCCCAATGGACATACAACACACGCAGCGGGCTTGATTTGTACATCACCAGTAAAGACTGAACAAGTCACGGGGGAGAACAATGAAGAAGAAACAAATGGTGACCGGCACTCGGTCAACTCGCTGGGTAGCAGCAGTCGCGACAACCTGCATTGCGGTCTTATGCCTTGGGCTGACTACAGCTCCGATGCAACAGGCACATGCAACAGACGCCATGGCGCCTACACAACAACAGCCAACCAGCGAAAGCTCCGAGACGACCTCGAGCCAACCTACGGAAACGGATCCGGGCAAGTCCACGGGAACAGGCCAATCCACGGAAACACATACAAGCCAACCCACTGAACCGGATTCTGGCCAGTCCGCGGAAACAGGCCAACCCACGGAAACGAATCCAGGGCGACCCACGAATACGGATCCGTCCAATGGCGCAATCAACGTATACGCCGCCGCACACACATGGCTTGGCACACCAACAGGTGAGATTACCGCCATCACAGCTCGCAGCGAGGGCGCTATGCGCACATATCAGCATGGCACCGTCTATTGGTCCGCCAACACCAAAGTTCACGCAGTGGCTTCCAATATCGACAGCTGCTACCAGAAGCATTTACAAGTCCTCGGCTTCCCGGTCAACGACGGGATGAAACTCAACGGCGGGGCATCCCAGGCATTCCAGAATGGGCAGATCCACTGGTCCCCACGCACCGGAGCCCGCTTCACCACAGGAGCCATCCAACAATACTGGAGCGCCCACGGCTGGCAGAACGGCTGGCTCGGCTGGCCCACCGGAGACGAACTCACCGTCAAAGGCGGCGCATCCCAGACCTTCCAACACGGCACCCTCTTCTGGTCCAACAGCACCGGAGCACACGCCATCAAAGGCGGCATCCTAGGCGAATACGCACACATCGCCTACGAACAAAGCAAACTCGGCTTCCCCACCACCGACGAAATCAAACTCAACGGCGGGGCATCCCAAGTCTTCCAATACGGACAGATCCACTGGTCCCCACGCACCGGAGCCCGCTTCACCACAGGAGCCATCCAACAATACTGGAGCGCCCACGGCTGGCAGAACGGCTGGCTCGGCTGGCCCACCGGAGACGAACTCACCGTCAAAGGC
>NZ_WBSO01000008.1 GCF_009299485.1 Bifidobacterium apri | reverse complement strand
ATGCGGCGCATCCCAAACCTTCCAACACGGCACCCTCTTCTGGTCCAACAGCACCGGGACACACGCCGTCAAAGGCGGCATCCTAGGCGAATACGCGCACATCGCATACGAACAAAGCAAACTCGGCTTCCCCACCACCGACGAAATCAAACTCAACGGCGGGGCATCCCAGGCATTCCAGAATGGGCAGATCCACTGGTCCCCACGCACCGGAGCCCGCTTCACCACAGGAGCCATCCAACAATACTGGAGCGCCCACGGCTGGGAAAACGGCTGGCTCGGCTGGCCCACCGGCGACGAACTCACCGTCAAAGGCGGCGCATCCCAGACCTTCCAACACGGCACCGTCTTCTGGTCCAACAGCACCGGAGCACACGCCGTTGTGGGGACGACACTCAGCAAGTATGCCGCAGCACGCTATGAGCAAGGCAAATACGGCTTCCCGGTTGAAGACCAGACCGGCCCCTCCCAGAAATTCCAGCACGGTTCCATTGCTGGCTGTGGAAAAAACGGCTATCAGAATCCAACTGGGTTCTTCCAAATGAGTTCATGCAATGTCAGCGTCCCTAGTGGGGTATTCGGGTATGCTTCCCCGTCAAAAAACAGTATCAACGCTAACCGTGACCAAGTCGTGAATGCGTTCATCAGCAGGGCATACGACTATCTCGGCACACGATATGTCTGGGATTACGCCATGCAGCCAGGCAACGGCGTGGATTGCGCGGGGCTCGTTATGCAGTCACTCTATGCGACCGGAATGAACCTTCAGGATTACAACCCGTCCGCTCACTGGTATGACCCTTGGCACAGCCATGACGCAAACAATATGAGCAGCGACTCCCGGTTCAAGCATATTCCGCTCAGCCAGCGCCAGCGTGGTGACCTGATCTTCTATCCAGGTCATGTAGCCATCTACTTGGGCAATGACCAAGTGATCGAAGCGGTTCCGCCTCGTGTTCGAGTTGCCAACATGTACGCTGGGAACCGTCATCCGACGGGCGCTGCACGGCCGTTTATCTGATTGGGAACACATACAGCATAGGACGCAATGGAAAAGGGCTGCGAGAACAATCCTACTCTCGCAGCCCTTTCTGTTTCAGTATCCCGCTCTTGCTAGGCTGTTATCCATGACGGAGGGAATAGCAGCATCTTCAGAACAAGCCCCTGTGCGAGAACATCATCGGATACCGCGACTGGGATTGGTCTGCTGCAGCATCATCTTGGCAACACTTGCCGAGTATTGCGCATACCTCAATGAGGGGGAGGCAGGACGCGCGAGACGACTGCCGCATATCCTCGTCTTTGCGGCATTCTTCTTCATTTTGACACTGCTGTTCGAACGATTCATCACATGGCTGGAAGGCAAATCCGAACAGACAACACGCATACAAGCGAGACTTGCGTCAGCACATCTGGAAAGTGACGGGAACATCAAGGATGCAGAGAGCGCAAGCCCCCACCAATCCGCAACCCATCTGTGGCAAAGGATTCTCCCCGATTTCACCGGCAGGCGGAAATCCTTCTTCAAAGCCGCGGCCATCATGGCGGTATGCTGGCTCCCCTACTACGTGTTGGCCTTCCCCGGAGCAATCTGGTATGACACCGTGCAGCAGGTGCTGCAATGGGAAGGGAAGCCAAACGCCATTACCAGTGGCGCGTGGTCCGATCAACATCCGGTGTTCGACACCCTGATTTTCGGACTGTTCTATCAACTTGGCGATTGTGTGGGTTCCCCGGCTTTCGGTGTCGCTCTCTACACGACGGCCATCACCGCCGTATCCATCGCCGTGCTGGTATACATAGTCCACTATCTCGCCCGTTCAGGAGGCAGCAGACGGACATGCCTCCTCACATACGGGTTCTTCTGCTTATTCCCGTTCGTCCCGATATATGCCATGGCGATGGTCAAAGACGCAGTGTTCCTCCCCTGCTTTCTCCTGTTCTCCGTACAATGCATGGAAGCGGCACGCACACGCGGCGCGAGCCTCGCAACCCCGAAAGCCTGGATCCTCATCAGCACACTAGCGCTGCTGGTGTCACTCACCAAGAAAACCGGCATCTACACGGTGATTATCGCCTGTATTCTCACGATGTTGGTCGTGGCAGGGCGAAAAGTGCGGCTCCGATTGGCAGGAACAGTGCTGGCGAGCGTCATCGTCATGTTTCTAGTACTGCCCGGTATTCTGTTCCCGCTGTGTCATATTGTGGCTGGTGGCAAGCAGGAGATGATTGCCGTTCCGTTGCAGCAGTCGGCACTGTTGTTGAAAGAGCACGGTGACGAGCTGTCCCAGGCGGATCGTGACGTGCTCGAAGGGATTCTCGAGCCCGATGCCGCCAACAAGTTCTTCTGGCCTGCTGTCGATCCGATTAAAGGCACGCATTGGACCGCGCAACGCGAACGATTGTTGAAACCGTTCTTGCGCGTGTGGCTGCGTAACGGGGTAAGGTACCCCACAACGTATTTGCGCGCATATTTCCTGCTGGAACAAGGCTGGGTCGCCATGCCGAACCAAGCGGCTTACGAATCGATATACTCCGGCATGCGCCCGGCATACGTGTACACGAGAGCGTCCTTGGCGCCAAACGCTTCTGACTCTGGGCTACCCGTGTCAAGTCACGCATTGTTCTACTCGGGGTTGGATCAGGGCTTCGCATGGCTGAACGAGCAGTTCTTCCTCCAGCCGTGGTTCTGCCGTGCGTTCTGGGCAACTTGGCTGCCATTCATGCAGTGCTATCTTGCCGTACGCAGGCTGCGGACGCATACGATGTCTTGGAATCAAGCTGCTTGGCTCATACCGATGCTCGCTACGATGCCTTTTCTGTGGATTTCCGGGGCGAGTGTATCGTACGAAGGCATGCGGTATGTGATTCCCATGGTGTTCATTGCTCCGATCGGGTGCGCGATGTTCACTGTCGGTCAGGAGAATCGTGCTCTGCGAGTTGATGATTGACATTGCTGTGGTATGAGAACGGCGACATCACTGTAATCGAATGCCGCCTATGCCAGCACATCTTGCTTCCCTGCGGTACCTGAAGGCGTGTATCTAGTCTATCCGTAGTATGTGCATGGGCGTTTCTCCATTATGAGGGTTTCATTATTGACCTAACCGCAAGCACAAGCCATGCAATGTCAATGGTTCTATCTTCGACATCAGGCATCCACGAACCCCCGTAGGCAAGATGGCTTCCGGCACATACTACGGATAACGCAGATAGCCGATGCGAGTGAGGTGTTCATCGGATTCTCCCATTTCTGCCTTTCCCGACATCAGACCACCGCTCACGCATATCGTTACCAGTTACTCCGAACGAGCATGTTTCGCGTCTACTACCCTGTGAAACCAGTATTCCTCCAACCAGACAAGATGAACGAGGCTGAAAAACTGTTCCCCTATATCCTGCCCTTCCCTTCCCGAACCAATAATGTGCCTCCCTGTCTCAACGGTTCCAGACCCGACGGCCATCCGCCACCTGCTCCAGCGTCAGCGGATTAGATAATGCATCCATCCCCAACTTTTTAGCCACCAATGAAACGAGTCGCTCCCTCTGCTCCTCGCTTGACAAATCATATGCAGTCACTTGAATATGCTGCCATCCCTGTTCATCAATGAACTTCAATCGATCACAGTCTGCGAGCCACTGGTCGCGATGATGCGTACCATCATACTCAATCGCCAGCTTCTTTTCGGGATATGCCATATCCAAATAGAACAACCGGCCCGAATCAGGAATGCGAATCGGCACATTGATACGGGGACAGCCCAAACCATAGCGCATCAACAACAAACGCAGCCGGGTCTCCTGCGAAGAATCAGTGTGCTCCCGCATCAACCGCACCGCCCTGCTCATAGACCGGAACCCCCGAGGAAGCCGCAAACCCCGCACTTGCGCCTCCTCACGCAGATTCTGCAACAACCGAATAAAATCTTCTATCCGGATGCCACGCGAATTACGCCGCATCATCGAATCGCCGAGCACAACCAACTCCTGCAGCGACAACCTAGCAGCGTACATCGCCCACACATACACCGCATGAACGCAGCGAAACCTGCCACGCTGCAAAACTACCGTCTCGAAACTTCCCTGCCAAGTGACGAAACGCACACCTTTCACTCGCCAGCGATCACTCTCGTGGTGAACTGCTGCGTACACCACATCGTCTTGTAATCGCGTTCGTTCGCGAGGCGGCTCGATGCCAAGCAGCGCCAAGGCTGTCGACAGCGTAAACACCAGCGTCATCGAGGTTCGGTTGCGGGCCTCGTCACACGCTCGCAGTGCCGCCGCATGGTTTTGGATGATGTCGTGCTGATACATAGAATAATCTGCCATGACGGAAACCCTAGTGAATCCTGTCCGCCACGTGCGAGCCGGAATTGAAGATGTGGTCAGAAGTCGCGCGACGCCGCCCGTTCATCTGATTACCGACAAAGTCTGGTGACAAGTATCTCGTGTATTGATGGGTTTATGGTAGGGGAGAGATTATATCTCGCATATCCGTAGTACCTGCCAGAACGTATCTTCATTACGAGGGTTCGCCGATGCCTGATCCTCAAGCACATACCACGGAATACCAACAGTTCTATCTTCGATATCGGGAATCAACGAACCCTCGTAGTTGAGTTGATCTCCGGCAGGTACTACGGATAGCGCAGATAGACAGTCGAAAACGCTACGAGAGGCGCCGCAGCAGAACAAACCACCGCACATTTCACGGCAAAGTCACCGCTTCTATATGCCGCTGCAAGCAAATAGTTCTAGTCGGTCGCCGTTCTCGACCATCCAGCGCGCATCCCCTCATTTTTCTAAAGCAACAGCATTGTCTGTCGACGATGTACTTGTCGCAATCCACAAACCAGCAGCACAGAAAAAATGCGGGGCGCCGGCGACACGCGGTTATCCCGTGCGCCTAGCGTCCCGCATTCAACTGTTCAGCGGTTCAGCCTATCAGCAGACTGCCCCAGCACGCCGGCTCACTCAGCGGTCTGCAGCTCGGAGCCTTCAAGGTCGAAGTCAGCCATACGGTAGCTCTTAATGGCCGGATCCTCGTACGTGTTCTTGTAGTAGGTGTCGGTTTTGGTGGAGAAGCCGCTCGTGTAGATCGTCTTCTCGTACTGGCCATTGCTCATGAGCGCGCAACCGTCCACCATCGCTGCGGAATCAAGCGTGTGGAACAGACGGGAGACGTTCGATTCTTCGGTCTTCTGTGCCGGATAGTGGGCGTTCGTGTAGGCGGCGCGCACGAAACGCGACGGCGAGCTGTAGTCACCCGGAATGCCGCGCATGCCGGAGCCGGAACCCCACGCGCTGAGCTCCTGGGTGCCCCACTTGACCGGCTCGGGGACGCGCGGATCCATGCTCAGGTAGTTGCGCAGGTTCTCGGTATGCCAGTCGAAAGTCGGCTGGTTGGCGAGCACATCGACACCGTCATGATGCACATGGATGCCGTCAGCCATGACCTCGATCACAATGCTGCGCTTGCCGTCGCCAACGATCCAGTGCAGCAAGGAGACCGGATACTGCTCGTTGACCTGCTTGGCCACGACGGTCACGTTCTTCAGGGCTTCCTCTACCTGATCAACGGTGGAGAAGCTGCGGGCGATCCAGAACGGCAGCTCGTAGGCGGCGACGTTGACCGTGCCGTCCACCGGAGCGTCCGCATACTGGGCGTATCCAGGGAAGTTCAGGCCGGCAACGGCCAAGCCTTCATCGTTGGCGCAGTCGAAATACATCGGCATGCCTTCGACGATGATGCCGACGCCCATGACCGGCTTCGGGTTAGCAACCGTCGCGTTGAATGCGACCGGCGCCTGGTACCCGCGCGGCGTCACCACGATTTTCTCGCCATATGAGAACGACCAATCAAGATTGCGGCCGAAATACATGTTGCCGTCTTCATCTGCAAAACGAACTCCAGTGCACATGTCACCTGCTCCTTCCAAACCGCCCCTCGTGGGGGCATGCGGACTGTGCTTGAGGGTTGACGCCACCGGTGGTTGCCGGCGGCTGTCGATGGCCGCCAATCGCCGATCAACTGTCGTCGAATCCGACTTCAGCCCGGCGACCCGTCGGCGGCTCAACCAACAGGTTCAGCTGCCGAAGCCAGACGCAACCGGGTTGCCCTCGCACATCCGTTTTGTTATCTTTCGCTACTCAGCATAGTCATCGCGAATCAAGCGGATACGGCAGTTCGCACGCGCATGTTCAAGCTGTTTTCCTTGATATATCAGGGTTCTGGACGCGTGATTACACCATAACGGCTCTTTCATCACATAAGAAAACAGCAGAAGATTCTCAGGTTATTCTTAGGATTGGGTGTGGGGTGGGAGTCGCGGGAGCATGGCTGGCGGTGGAGTGGGAGTCGCGGGAGCATGGCTGGCGGTGGAGTGGGAGTCGCGGGAGCATGGCTGGCGGTGGAGTGGGAGTCGCGGGAGCATGGCTGGCGGTGGAGTGGGAGTCGCGGGATCGCCAACGAACTCGTGCACTTCGCAAGAGCATGCGATTATTCCGGAATACTGAATACCCCATTGCCCACTCGCCTCATCCAAACTGGCTACGCTGAGGACAGTCTCAACGTAACCAGTTTGGATCGCGGATGTGCGAGCGCAACCAACCGCCAGCCACCCCCACACCCGGAACCCGCAGAATCCCAGCAATTCACCAGCGCACCAGACACCAACACCGGCACATCGGCCATGAAGCAGCCTGAGGCCACGGACCAAACCGGAAATAACATGGCAAAATCGAAATCAGTCCTCACCCGGCAACCAAGCATCAAAGCACCGACCACTGCCGCAACACTGCATCCGGCGCACTATCAATTGACGCCACCATCACATACACTTGATCTAACAACACTACGAAGACTGCGAAGGGAGGAACCCATGGATTCGCCAACAGCACTGGCTGAGCCGCACCGAATCGCCGATCCGATCATGCTGACAGACAAGGAGATCAGCGAGCGCCGCCGTAACATCGAACGGCAATATGGCACCGCCGCCGCCCTTCGCAGGAAACAAGCCATGGGCGTCCTATCATTCGAGGAGTACATCGCCCTGCACCAGATTGAAGGTCTTGATTATCTCGAGAAGGGATGATGCATGTCCGCCGAGGGTGAACAGGCCCGACAATTCGCACAACGTTTAGAGAATCTCCTCCAGAACGTACTTCCCACTTGCGACAACGCTTTTACCGCAACGCCTCAAGGCAAATACGGCAAGCGAGGAAAAACTGTCTATCTCATACAACAACGAGATAACTCAGGTATCCCACTCACCTGCGACGGAGATGAGATTCTCAGGTTGCAATATTCCTTCTTATGTTCTTGTAAAACACCCCAGTCAATGCTTCAAGTCGATAAATCAGACATCCTTCTTGCCACTGATTCTGGACATTCTCCCCTGTGTCATTACGACTATGTCAGATCTCCACAATCTGACATCCCAGCTGCACATATCAATATTCATGGCTCCAATGATGCAGCGACCCGAATTATGCTTTCATGTGTTAACGGTAAGCGCTCAAAAAACAGAAGAAAACAATATCTGGACAAAGGTCTTTTCCCAACTTTTTCATCTTTGCATTTTCCTGTCGGCGGGGATCGGCTGCGTCCTGGACTCGAGGATGTGCTTGAAATGGCGATATATGAGTTTCATATCGACACCCAGCCTCAGTGGAAAGCGTCTCTTGCCCAAAGCAGAGAAGAATATCGTACTGCGCAAATCAAGGCGATTGTCCACGAATTCCCCGATTTAGCGTACGACACGCTGATCGAGGACGGGTACGATTTAGGACAACGACCAGATCGACCAGAACGGTCTGATCGAGATAGCATGCTCATTCGCTATTGATACTCGCTCTTCTATGGCGCCCACAAGTATTCACGATTCATATAAGTCCAGCTTGCCAGTCGCCAACGAACTCGTGCACTTCGCGAGAGCATGCGATTATTCCGGAACACTGAATACCCCATTGCCCACTCGCCTCATCCAAACTGGTTACGCTGAGGATGGTCTCAGCGTAACCAGTTTGGATCGCGGATGCGCGAGTGCAACCAACCGCCAGCGATTCATCGAGGGATATCGCTGCGCTATCAACGTCCGTGGGCATCCGCCGCGCAACACAACGCATCCTATCAATCAATGCGCATCAGAGATTGCTCGGTCAGCATTGCGCGCTGACAATCCGAACAGCACCAGCAACTTCACCGGCATCACCAGGACCGACACCAGAGCCGACACCAGAGCCAGAACCAACACCAATCCCGGATCCAAGCTTCAACCCATCTCCACCGACCGCACTGCCAGCCCCGCTATCATCTGCGGCATCAGTTCTCCGCGTCCGTACAGCCTCACTCCCCTGTGTCTTGGGCAACAGCAGCTGCAAGACAATCGCAACCGTTCCCCCGACCGCTATGCCGGACGACAGGAAATACTGAATGAATTGCGGTGCCATCTGAATCACTGAATCCGGCAGGATCATGGTGCTCACGCCGCTCATCACGGACACACCGAGTATCATGGTCGCCCGGTCATCCATCACAGTATCTTTCACCATTTTCACGCCGTTCGAAATCAGGGTCATACACACCATGGCGAATACGCCGTTGATTACAGGAGTCGGCAGTGAGGTGATGACCGCCATGAGTTTCGGGCAGAAACCGAGACACACGAGGATGGCACCGCCCGCGATAACAACCCGTCTGGATGCCACTTTGGTGATGGCGATAAGACCGGCATTCGAGGAGTAGCCGGTCATCGGAGTGCCGCCGAACAGCGCGCCGACAAGGCACCCGAGCCCCTCGCCAACGGTTCCTCGGTCTATGCGTTCGTCTTCCATCGGTTCACCGGTGATCGCCTGCACGGTGAACCACGTTCCAGTCGTGTCAAGCAACACGAACAGATACACGACCGTCATGAGCAGGCATGCCTGGAGATTGAACTGCGGGGCACCAAAATGGAAGACATGTGGCAGGGAAAACCACGAGGCCTGCCCAACTGCGCTGAAATCCGCGCCTCCCATGAGCCATGACACCAACGTACCTGTCGCCAGAGCAATGATGACGGAGAACATGTGGAGTATCCTACTGTTGCGCATGCGGTACTGAGCGATCATGCACGCGAGCAGCACAACGAACGTCACGCATCCGCCGACCGCGTTTGCAGTGAAGTCGCCACTCGTGCTGAATACGCCTGTCACAGCGGTCGGCACAAGCGTCAGCCCAACGATGAGGATGATGATGCCGCCGATGAATGGCGGAATCGCCTTGCGAATGAATTTCGAGAATGCCTTCGTCACGCCGAGCAGCATGATAACAACCGCTCCGGGCAACAGGCTGCCGATCATCGTAGGGATGCCCATGGTGGCGCCAATCGCACACAACGCAGCGAGCGGCACGTATGACGGCCCTTGGACGATCGGGTATCTCATGAATAGTCCGCTTTGCAGCAGCGTCGCGATGCCACAGGCGAAGAAACTCATTTGCAGGAGGAACGAAAGGTCACCGCCTTTCAATCCGATTGCTCCGCCGAGAATCAGCGGCATGATGTAGAGATCCATCGACAGCACGTGCTGCAGACCGAGGATCAGTGATTTTCCTACCGGGATTTTATCGTTGACACCAGCGATGAGATGCTGGCTGTGTTGTTGAGTCATGATGATGCTCCTGAATATGTGACGTACGATTGTGGATGACAATGCTAGGCATCCAGCTGGTTCGCCAGATGCTCGCAGAATCAGACGCGCTTTTACCGCAGTCGGCAAGAACGCTGAATGGGAGAAACGAGAATCAGTTGTCGGCAAGCTGCTTGCGTAGCTTGTCCAGTTCGACATCAATCGCGCCGGCAAGATCCCGCTCATCGATGCCGCATGCAAAACTTCCGTTGCGGTACACCACTCGGCCGTTGACAATGGTCGTCGCGATATTCTCTGGCGTGGATGAATAGACCATAGTCGCGTATGGGTCATGCATCGGAATGGACGTGAGATGTCGCGGTTCGAACAGCACCAGATCCGCACGCTTGCCGATTTCGATACTGCCGAGCCGGTCCTCCATACCGATGGCTTTCGCCCCGCCGTTGGTTGCCATGGCTATGGTCTGTTCGGCTGTGATTCGCGCCGCATCCCGACTGAAACCTTTCTGAATGAGAGCCGCGAATTTGAGGCTTTCCAAATAGTTGGTCGTGTTGTTGCTTGCTGCCCCGTCTGTGCCAACCGACACATTCACGCCTGTATCAAGGCATTCGCGAATCGGCGCAGCCCCAGACCCGAGATACATATTGGACACAGGATTATAGCTGACTGACACTCCGTGATCGGCGAACCGACGGATTTCATCATCCGTGAGGTTCACGCAGTGCACGCCGAGCATCTTGTCCGTAAGGAATCCCATGTCGTCGAGCATCGGGACAATGCTCTGCCCGTAATGTTCGCGGCACATGGCGTTGTCAACTTCGGTTTCGTCAATATGCATGGCATACCGCACGTTCTCCGACAGGCAATACTCCAGCATCGTGCGGTAGCCGTCCCGCGTCGTGGACCATGTGACGTCCGGTCCCGTCCATATGGAGAGCATATCCCCGCGATCCGCGTAATCCTTGCGGAGCCGGGAAACCTCCTCCATTGCCTGCTCTGCTGGCTCGATCATGCACGCCGGCATGCCGTAATCCTCGCCCGCGTCTTGGAACGTGCGGATGAACACGCTTCTGATACCGGTGTCTTCCATTCCCGCGATGCAGCCGTCGGCCAGTTGCGGATTCTGATCGGTGTAGAAGAACTCGCACAGCGTGGTGCATCCGCTTTTCAATGCCTCCATGCACGTCAGCTGCGCCGCGAGACGATGCTGATATGGTGTCATCAGCGCCCCATACGGCAGTGCGGAACGATTCAGCCATTCAATCAGCCGATGGTCGGCGCCCAATCCTTTGAGGAATGACTGGAAAATGTGCGTGTGCGTGTCGATGAAGCCGGGAAGCAGCACTTGGCCGGCTGCATCGATGGTTTGTGCGGAGCGTATGTCGGTAGGGATATTCCCTTCCCCGATTCGGACAATTGTGCCATTGTTCACGGCGACATAACCGTTGCGGATGACCCGCCGCGAGGCGTCCATGGTGCAGATTGTTGCATGGCTGATTAGAAGGTCCACTGATTCTTCGATTGGATTCGTGGATTGATTCATGGTTCCCACTTTCCTTGTGCACGCCGTGCGAACTTCCCAAGCAGGGGCATTCGGGGCGATGCGTCGTTTGCGGATTCGTCCCGACGAGGTTGAGGCCTCGCCGCCTGCGTTTTGGTATCAAGGAAAACGAAGAAAACTCGTAACTCCCACAATACGGGCCGGCCGGTTAACGCGACCGCCGGATTGTGTTACGAGGGCATGCATCGCGGACACATTATGGAAACAGAGTTGCGGTGATGCGGGAGTTCAACAGCGAGACATCATTCAACTCGCACGCATCAGCGCGATGATGGGTCCTTGTGGGAAGACCACTTCTTCCATGCCTTTTCGTCGCGATTCTGTGTCACATACACTTTGTTTGCATACCCTGCGGTATTCCGCTTCAGCTGTTCCCTAATCTGGTGTAAAAATTGACGATCGTAATGATTCGAACTGATTGCGGTGGACGGCTCGATAGTCGCGCAGACAATGACTTTCTTGCAATTCACCGCTTGGCGGCAGATATCCGCGACTTCGGGATTCGGCTGATATCTGGAACCAACTTGCAGACCGGCCAGCGTGTCAAAGCCTTTTCGAGCAATAGTCGTTGCCAGTTCCGTGGATTTCGGCCGCGTCTCCTTCACGGATTTCCTGTCATAATCCTTGGCTTCAATCAGCCACAGCTCATCACCGCAAACTGCGACGATATCGCACCCCTTCGCCATGATGGCTTGGTTCCCACTCAGACGCTTGAAGAATGGCAATTCATCATATGCGGGAACAACGAGCCAATCATCAGGAAACTCATACACGTTGCCGTCTTGGGTGAATTGTTTCATCTCGTCAATCGTCTTCCGCCAGTAGCATGTCAGCCTGATGGTATTCCGCATTGATAGCGGCGAGATAATCAACGGGAATGTCCTCGATGCGCTTTTCCTGCACCGCCGTGACATCCACGCCTTCGCGTTTGAACGCGGTAAATCCCAGACCTGAAACGGTCATCGACTTCGCCTCATGCTCAAGCTGACGCATCAGGAACGAGCTATGCGTACCCAGGAATACTTGCGCCCCACAGTCTGCAAGCTTCACAATGGTCTGCGCTACAGCGACTTGACTGGCGGGATTCAAGTTGGCTTCGGGCTCATCCCAGAACAGGTATCCGCTTCCCGACAAGACGCCCGAACGCACCAATCGGTAAATCGTTGCCAATTTTCGGAGGCCTTCCGCAACCAGAGGCATTTCCAAAATGCCCTCCTGCCGGTGCAAATAGAAGTGCCCGCCTTCTTCGGTGATATCCGTACCCATGATGTCCATCAACGGCTTGATCGCATCATCGATGGCATCGCCCTTCACTCGGCGCAGTGGCGGACGACCGAGCAGATCGCACGTATCGCGCCAGGTCTCATCAAAACTGGTTTACCTGGTGTTGTGCAGGGAAACAAATCCGGGATAGATGGACATGAGCTCGCGTGAAGGCAGGAAAACCGGTGTTGATTCCAATCGATTCGATGGGAATGAGTCAACGCGAACTTCTGTTTTTGAATTGGTCGCGAAACTGAACTTCAGCCGATTCTTGACATTGCGATATCGGACAGTGATGTCGGCACGCGCCCTACCCTGCTGGCGGGTAGCAAGACGGCCCAAAGCATCCGGCTGGAATACGCCAATGAGCTTGTCGGCAATGTTCCTTTGCAGATTGGTCTTCACGTCATTGCCGTGGTGGAGGACATTCGTGCATGAATACAACAGCTTCAACAACTGCGATTTACCTGTGCCGTTATCGCCAACAATGACATTGATAGTTGGGAGAAAACTCAACTCATATCTGTTGTTGAACGGTCAAAAACTGGAGACGGACAGCTTTTCGATGGCCTGCGTACTCATGCGGAAATTATATGTTCCTATGCCAGACAAGTGGTTTCATGCTTACAGATGCAGTTTCTGTATGGCAACAATCCGGCTCCGTGCGGTTTCATCAATTACCCTAGACAGCCTCGTTGTTCAGTTTGGAAGTTTGGGCGGCTGACTGCGAGAGAATCGATAAGGAACAGAATACCCTTCAAACGGCCCACTTTCGATAGCTTGCGCGCCTCCGAAAGGAATTGCATGTTTCTGACATGCGAACAGCACTTCAGCGCGTGTTCGCTTGCAATCGCAACAGTACTGATCATCGAATCAACGCGAAGCCGACTGATGAAGATAATACGGAGGCATCCTCAGTTGTCTGATGAGAGAACAGGCAACTGAGGATGTCATATCCTAATGTCTGAAACGACGAGACACCGAACTATCCGATAACTACACAGACCAATTGGTTCAGTGCTTGCCAGATGGTGCGGCGGGTTCGCCATGGTTGTGTGGTGGCTTAGTCTTGGGTTTTGCTGTTGTCGATGAGGCGGATCTCACCGTCGGCGATGCCCTGCAAATGCCTGCCGTACGGGCTCTTCCCGTACCGCTTGGCGGACTCGAGCAACTCCTCCCGGCTGATCCACCCGTTCTCGTAGGCGATCTCCTCGACCACCGCGATAGGCAGGCCTTGCGCCCGCTGCACCGTACGCACGAACTCACCAGCCTCGAACAGACTATCCATCGTACCCGTATCCAGCCACGCATACCCACGGCCCAACGTCCGCACCCGCAGCGAGCCATCCTCCAGATACATGCGGTTCAGATCCGTGATCTCCAACTCGCCACGCGCCGACGGCCTCACCCGCTTCGCATACTCCACCACACGGTCATCATAGAAATACAAGCCCGTCACCGCGTAATTCGACCTCGGGTGCGCAGGCTTCTCCTCGATCGACACCGCCCGCCCCGACTCGTCGAAATCAACCACGCCGTACCGTTCCGGGTCATCCACGTAATAACCGAACACGCTCGACCGACCCGCCTCGGCGTCACGCACCGCACCACGCAACACACGACCCAATCCGTTCCCGTAGAAAATATTATCCCCCAGCACCAAAGCGCACGGGCCGCCCGCGATGAACTCCTCACCCAACAGGAACGCCTGCGCCAGCCCGTCCGGGCTCGGCTGCACCTTATACGACAGGCGCACCCCATACCGGGAACCATCCCCCAGCAGACGCTCGAAATTCGGCAGGTCCTTCGGCGTCGAAATCAGCAGGATATCCCGGATGCCCGCCATCATCAACACGCTCAACGGGTAATACACCATCGGCTTGTCATACACCGGCAGCAACTGCTTCGACGTCACCGTCGTCAACGGGTACAGGCGCGTGCCCGAACCGCCCGCCAGAATGATTCCCTTCACGGCTTCCTCACCGCCCTTCCACGGACCCGCCGCGCACGGCGAGCTCCGCCTTCACATACGCCTTCAGGGACTCCTGCCAATCCACCGGCGTGAAACCGGTCGCCTCGATCTTGCCCAGCGACAGCGCCGAATGCACCGGGCGCGGCGCCACCGGGCCCTTCGCGGACTCGAAGTACTGTTCCGTGGAGACCGGCATGACCGCATCCCCGTTGCCGTTGGTCAGGTCGAACACCTCGGCCGCGATGTCCTTCCAGGAGCGCACGGCACCCTCACCGGTCAGATCATACGTACCATAGGGCGCCTGCGAACCGAGCAGGTGGAAGATGGCGGCAGCCATATCCTTCGTGAACGTGAGACGCCCATACTGGTCATCCACCACGGTCACATGGTCGAGCGCCTGCTGCGGATCCGCCACACGGTCCGACAAGCCCATCATCGTCTTGACGAAATTATGTCCATCACCAATCACCCAGCTGGAGCGCAGGATGTAGTGCCGCGGGGCCTGAGCCACGGCGATGTCACCCGCCGCCTTCGACTGCCCATACACGCCCAGCGGGGCGAACGGCTCATCCTCGGTATGTTCCTCCACCGTGCCGTCAAACACATAATCCGAGCTCACATGCACGAGCGTGATGTGATGCTCACGGGCGACCTTGGCAAGCAACGCCGGGCCCGTGGCATTCGCCTTCCACGCGGCGGTGCGGCCTTCACGCGTCTCAGCCTTGTCGACAGCGGTGAACGCACCGGCGTTGATGATCGTCCCGTACAGATCCCAATCGAACTGACCGTAGGCAGCCGGATCGGAGAAATCGAAGGTGTCAATGTCATGGTATTCAAAGCCGTGCAGGCCATGCGTCTCCGCATACTCACGGATGGCACGGCCCAGCTGGCCGTTCGAACCGGTGACAAGCGTGCGCTTCGGCTCCATCGGCTTGGCGTCCTTGAGCATCGGATGATGCAAATCCGCCTCGGAACGCTCAGACTCCTCCAACGGGATGGGCCACCGGATGTCGAGCGTCGGATCCGCAAGGTTCACGAACGTGTACGTCTTCTTCTGCTCCAGGCTCCAATGGGCGTTCACCAGATACGTGTACGCGGTGCCGTCCTCCAGCGTCTGGAAGCTGTTGCCCACGCCACGCGGCACGAAAATCGCCTTCGACGGGTCCAACACGCACGTATACACCTCGCCGAACGTATCCCCCGGACGCAAATCCACCCACGCGCCGAACACACTGCCCGTCGCGATCGAAATGTACTTGTCCCAAGGCTCCGCATGAATGCCACGCGTCACGCCACGCTTCGTGTTGAAGCTGATGTTGTTCTGCACCGGACCGAAGTCCGGCAGCCCGAGGGCGACCTCCTTGGCGCGCTGCCAATTCTCCTTGAACCAACCACGATTATCCCCATGCACCGGCAGATCGAACACGATCAACCCCGGGATATTCGTCCGCACGGCCTTCAAATCCTTCTCGAAATCCATGAATACGCCTTCCCTGAACTTTTCATGCAATCCAACGTCTCCCGCAACCGCCACGCCGACAGCAACGGACACCATACGGGGCGGACGCCAGGCGATACCGCACGACACCCGCCCCGCAGGCTCACTGACCCTGCCGCTTGTAGCGCTCCTCGGTCGCGGCCTTGGTCTTCTCCCACCACTGCGGGTTGTTCGTGTACCAGTCGATCGTCGCCTTCAGGCCCGACTCGAAATCCGTGTGCATGGGCTCCCAACCCAGCTCCGTGCGCAGCTTCGTCGCATCGATCGCATACCGGCGATCATGGCCCGGACGGTCCTTGACATGGTCGAACGCATCCTCCGGCTGGTCCATCAGGCGCAGGATCAACCGGAGCACGTCGATGTTGTTCCGCTCGCCGTTCGCGCCGATCAGATACGTCTCGCCGATACGCCCCTTCGTCAGGATCGTCCACACCGCGGAGGAATGGTCCTCCGTATGGATCCAATCACGCACGTTCAACCCCGCGCCATACAACTTCGGGCGCACCCCCGTCAGGATATTCGTGATCTGCCGCGGGATAAACTTCTCCACATGCTGGTACGGACCGTAATTATTGCTGCAGTTGCTGATCGTCGCCCGGATCCCATACGTACGCGTCCACGCGCGCACCAGAAGGTCCGACGAGGCCTTCGTCGACGAATACGGGCTCGACGGATGGTACGGCGTCTCCTCGGTGAACTTCGCCGGGTCATCCAACGCCAGGTCCCCGTACACCTCGTCCGTGCTGATGTGATGATACCGGATGCCGTACCTGCGCACCGCCTCCAGCAGGCGGAACGTGCCCACCACGTTCGTACGCACGAACGGCTCCGGGTCCGCGATCGAATTGTCATTATGCGACTCCGCCGCATAATGCACGATCGCATCATGCCCCGGCACGATCCTGTCAAGCAGCTCCGCGTCGCAGATATCACCCTTCACGAAATCCATACGATCCGACGGGATCCCCGCCAGGTTCTTCAGGTTCCCCGCATACGTCAGCTTGTCCAGCACCGTCACATGCGTCTCCGGATGGTGATCCACCACCCAATGCACAAAATTCGAGCCAATAAAACCAGCCCCACCAGTAACAATGATGTTCCTCGGAACAAACACTTCAGTCATATCTACATAGTATCGCTTGGCAGAGAATTTTACTGAGACTGCACCGCCACGAATTCTCTCCTAGTGCGACGAGTAATCGATGCTGAGTATGAATACGACGCGATGCACGTCTCCACCGGGTTTTGTCTGGTAGGCGTCACAATACTGGTAGTTGATCCGTGCCATGCTCGACAACTCATAGTGAATGGTCTTCGAGAAGCCTTTCCCTTTCGGCGCGCCCGCCTTCCCTCGCAGGAAACAGGTATTTGCTATTGGATCTTTGGATCCGGGTGACTGAGCGATGTGATTCCAAAATTGTCTCGCCTGCTTCAAGCCGACGCGTTCAACAATCTGTTCCCATGCTGCTGCGTACTTTCTATGAACCAGTACACGATACTTGGGCTTTTCAAGTGGTTTACCGCCTGGGCTTCTCGCCGGTTCCATAGGGTTGTACGCAGAATCCATCACTTATCCCCCGGTTCTGCCGGCGCCTCGGCTTCGGTGAAATCATCCTGATCAAGTCCCGGAGATAGCAGCACCCGTTTTCTCAACGGATCCTCCAATTGCCCTGCGGTTGCCTTCCAATCATGCAGCAACTCGTCAAGTCCAGTAAAGTCATCTCCGGAAATATCGATGACTAGCTCATCAGAAAGCTCATCACAGAACGCGGTGAGATCATCGTTATCAAAGACCCTGAGCCATGCGAGGTCTCCCCACCCCGCCACATCCGGCCGGCCACCTGGCTGAAGATAACTTCTGAGCCGGTTTAAATTCAGCGTCCATTCCTTGTACAGTTCCAGATGCTCAAGTTTAACATTAGGGAGCATCACCAGCTCCGACCCTTTGTTGTCTTTGATGATGGCACGACCGTTCCTCGCGGCATCCAGCACTGCAGTCCGCTGTTTGGCGAGATCTGATACCTGAAAACTGTTCATAAGGAACCTCTCATACCATGTGCTCATATTACTGTGCATACATTCTTATGCTATATTTTATACACTATTGTATCACTGACTTGCAAGCAGAGGTATCATGACAGAAGATATCACGAGCGAACAGCCCAACGCCACAAATCATGCCCGAACCTGCAGCGACATACTCAAAGCATTGTATAAATTGCTGTTCTGCCCAGTGCCCACAAACCCCAAGGATGCTGCGAGCCGAGCAACTGGCATTACGACCGAGATGCACAATCTGGAAAGTCGCGGCATCACGGACGGCATCATTCGCTACGGCTTGGTTGACGTTCTTGTGCTGCAAGTATTGGCACCAGTATTGAGTGCTCAAGGCAACCAATTGATGGCCGAAGACAAACTGGCACAATGGCGGGAATGCCTACAGTTTGGCGAGCTCACGTCTGAAACCAATGCCCACCAGTTCGTAAGTCGTTTGGGAGAGAATCTTCAAACCTTCAAAATTTGGGCTTCCACCACAAACTTCCAAGATCTGATCAATCTGAATCCACCAGACATTACCACGTGGAAGAGCCTCAGTCTTCAAAGCCCGGAAGATGATTCCGTGGTCGCTTCTTACGTATGGCTTTGCGACCGATATCTATCTCCAGATTTAACAAAATGGACCACCCAGTCACTGCACAAAGAGTATCGATATATCCATAGCGGAGACACAGACTCTTTCTCCGAGAATGCGCTTGAGCCAATAAACATTGACAACAATGAGCTGAACTCGGAGATTGCCAAGCGCGCTGTCTATCAACAGAAAACTCGCACGCTCGATATTCAAATTAACAAGCTCATCGATGCCGCCAAACAGAACCTCAGGAAACAGGATTACCGGGGAGCGGCCGCACTATTTAATTTTTATCTATCTGAGCGCCCGGAATCCACCGACGCGCTGAATTCTCAAGGCTTTTGCCTGATTCCGGATTCACCGGAGGACGCAGCAGAAATCATCCAGAAGGCGCGCGTACGCGGGTTTCACACGCCATGCCTATCCGTCTACAATTTATGCTGCTGCCACTATCTGCTGCAGGACTTCGAATCGGCGCTTCGCATCGCTGACCAATACCGTTTGCACATGTATGGCACCAGAGCAGATTACAACGTCGATCAATCCGCACTTATCTGGCAAATCGACGGCCAACAATGCAAACTGCAGGAAACTCACAATATCAGGACGGAACTTGCAGCCTTCTGCATTAAAATATGCGAGCAAGTTGAAGACACAAACAGACTTCGTGAATGGACGGTGTTCCAGGAGAAGCTCAAACAGTCCGAATCGCACGAGTGATATCGCATCTGTGGCAACTCGCGCCGATGCCCCCATGCTTCTCCATGCGGAATGACCTTTCAAGGCGAATGCAGCGAATCCGTTGCTACTCAAATGAACCAATTCCTACCGTTCACATGACCCCAAAACAGCACGCAAAACGGGCCACATCCGCTTGACAACCCACAAACATACCCACCCTCCGAGTACACGAATACAATCAACACAGAAACGCTTCACCGACAAGAAGCGAACCATCTACGTAGCCGGCGGCAGGTTCAGCACCGCGGTCGCCAGAATCCTGGCATTGAACTTGCAGCTGCTACGACCAAACGTCATGCTGCTTGACGATCTGGACCAGAAGGACAAAGGATGCCTTCTGGACATGAACCGCCGATCAGTGTTCATGGTATTCGATTTCGCCAGATACCAGAAGAACATCATCAGAGCCGCACATGTAGCCAAGCAGAAAGGCGCAACCATAGTCCTGATATCCGATGGCGAATTGTCGCCGATCAAGACGGACGCGTCCATAGTCCTTCCCATATCCACCGACAGCTTCCTGCCATTGAGCGGCATGGCAACGGCGACAGCAATCATAGAAATCCTGCTCAGCGACGTTTACACGCAAATAGGCTCGTCCGCGAACGAACATCTCACCGAGTGGGAGTTGCTGACCGGCGGGGAGACCGTGGAGTAGATATCCGCACAAGCATTCTTCAATGGATTGACATCGATAGAATCTACCAAGATAACTATTTTATTATCACTTTCATTGAAATAATTATTTCAATGAATCAAAAAAGTATCAGAAACGGATATCTCGTGCCTTAAGTATATGGCTAATACTATTATAAATATTGGTATATAACAAACAGCAACAGTAGATAATGAACTGTAGAAAATGTTAACAAGAGTTAGGAAGCAAAGAAAAACTTCACCTAGACTTTGTAAAACCCCTAATCTATTCAAAATATACCGCGTTAGCTTATAAATAGCGAATTGTACAAAGAATGCTATATATATACCCGCAAATCCAAAAGCATTATAAAATTGAACAAACCCAGTAGATGCATTTAAATATTCGACATTATATATAGGCTGGTTAACACTTAGAGCATGCGTCATATGTTTCGAAATAGATTCAGGAAGCATTAGTTCAAACAACGCAATAATATCTGAACCTGAATTGCCCATAAGGATATTATAGTTCAAATTGGATAAAGAACTAGTAGTATATGTATAAGTCCACATAACCCATTTTGGAACATAAGAAGGCAAAGAGGTATATACTCCAATTGTTTCTATATAAGAATAATCATTCCAAGCACAGTTCGATCTTATGTTTCCTAAAACACTAATTAGGAATACAATAAGAGCAATTGACAACAATGCGATTGGTATCAGCTTTGCTTTCAATTGGGATATTGTTGACATATTCTTATAAATATAAAGAAATATGAATATAAGCATAGAGAATGTAATATATCCACGACTTCCATTAAGTATAAACATTAATATTATTACAGAATATTCAATGATCAATTGCTTCCAGAGTCGGTCATGACTCGAGCGCGATAGTATTAAATAAGCAAGATATCCAGAATAGAATATCGCAAACCCAATCACCAATGGTGTGACCATAGGAATGCCAAGCGTTTCCTGTTGTCCAAAACCAAGATCAGTATCATATCCGGAATATTGCATAGTCATCGGCAACCCACCTGCAGCAACAAAACTAGCAGCAAATCCGACACAAATTACCAAAGTCGTTATTATTGATTTATGACTAATCTCAAGACCTACAAACTGTGCCGGTTTTTTCAGAATCCCCGACACCAACGCCACAACGCCTGATGTCAAAAAGAACAGCAAAAGTCCAAAGCTCAAGGGCTGATTTAGCTCCGACCAATGGAGTGAGTACAATATTATCATTGCCCACCAAGTAGCAACATATATATATTCAAATTTCATTTTTTCTCTTCTTTGATATTACTGACACTATCGCTTTACAACAATAATCTTATTCATTACCTGGCTTTTCAGCCATAATGCTGTATTTTCTTTAGCAATCAATGAAATAATTAACCATGATAGGCTGTAAAAAACGAAGCCTGCCAACAACATCTCTAATGAATATATTGTATTATATTCATATCTATTGATAACATTCAGTTTAGTTGCCAAAGCAAATGACATCACAACAGATACCATATGAGCGAGAATCACCTTTACACACTGAGATATAGTACTTACATCTTTCAATTTCCGATATGTTGACTTCAATAGACTACAGAAAATCGTAATTTCCGCAATGAATACCGAAATAGCCGCTCCAAGTGCACCTAACTTTGAATCAAATAACACATTCAAGCCCACACTGATTGGTACTCCAAGCAAATTTGCAGCAGCAAGTTTTTTCTCTTCTCCCAGTGGACATAAAACGCAAAATCCCAGAAATGTATTTAATCCAGAAAATAATATGACCCCACCCATAATTTGCATAGGCAAAATCGCCCCAACATACTTTTTCGAAGAAATCAATATTACGAGCGGACCGGAGAATACAAATAGAAAACACATTATGCCCATACATAGATTCACCGTTACCCACATCCCCGTGCCCAACAATCGACGGTACTGTTTTCTATCTTTAACTGCATAATAGGATAATCTAGGCACTAATGCGTTAATAATAGCAGTTAATATCTGCGCCAACACGCCTTTGACCTTGGTCGCCAATTGATAAAATGCTACCTCTGTATTATCAATGCTACACATACCAAGGAGAACACTGTCAAAATACAGGTATAGTGACGATGCTATAGACAATACCGAATATGAAGCAAGTGGCTTAATGTGTCTCCGGATTCTTACTTCGCCAATACCGCTCATTGGAACATTATGGAACATTCTCACTATGTTAAAGATATTATTTCCACTAGTGATCAGCGCCAGTATTAATCCATAAATAAACCAGTCATCACTTTCTCTTACGAGACAAATTATCAATATAAGAGAAAGTATTTTAAAAGCAACACTACGGACAGTTATATACGCATAATCCTCAATAGCCTGAAAATACCATTCCACGCCATAGGACAACAATAATGTACCAACCCAGAATACCCACATTAATGAGCTAATTGCCCTCAGACGTGGCAACCATTCAATGCAGAAACCAAAAGGAATAAGAACTACTAGCGTACACACAGTAATAATAATCAGCAGCTCTCTCACTATCTGCGCCAATGCAACTGGATCATCTCGCACACGTGCACACTCTCTAATTCCGTATGTGGGTATTCCTACCAGGCAAAAGGCAGACAGCCACATCGACACAGACTGTGCGAAGCCAACATCACCGTAACCAGATACAGATAGAACACGCGTGACATACGGTATGGTCACTAAACTTACCAGCATATTGGAGGCAGTTAAGGCGGTATTCATGATGGCGTTAAACTTGACCGATTTCACGCGTTTTTCCATCTGCCATTATCTCCTTAAGAGGTGATTACAATTGAGATTTTACCTTCAGTCTGAATCTGCTAATTTATGGCACATCTCACCCAATTGCATCGACACTTTTTGTTTGAAACTAATTTCAGGTAAGGGTACATCACATTCGTAGAATGAATATCGATTATGATGCAACCAGACTGACATCAATCTTTCAGACAGGAAACCAACCCATCTTGATTGATACCCCACTTCGTCATTGCCTTCTGTTCTATTATCATCAACATATCCCAGTACCGAAAACATCCAATTAATATAATTGTTAAAGGTGTTTCGATTTGCAATCAACATATTATATGGATAGAAATAATGATAACCTTCACATTCATTAAAGTCGTCGACGTAGTCCGGACAAATTTCACTGATTGCCTTTTCTAATAGTTCAAAGTCACTTGCATGATGATGTGATGCATAATGTTTCTTAACAGTGGTAATCAGCGGGTATTTCTTAGGCACAATCAACTGATATTTGTTTAATATTCCTAAGATATCTGATTCCGACAATAGCGGCGATTCTGGAGATGATGCCTCTTGGAAAAATCTTCGATAATGCACCATCCCTTTATAACTATCATCACAATTTTTCCATATCCAATATAATGCGGTAAGTTCGCAATATGATGGATTCTTGGCAGATATATTATCCCCTGTATCATCAGTCTCCGAATTCGGATACTTGTTATGCAAGGCATACTTATTGTCACCCACAAAAAGGGCACGGTATGGCGTAGATAATTCCGATAAACGCGGCACATCCTTATGCGCAACAACAAAAATGGTCACAATATCCTCCCAATCAGATTTATTATTGCCAACGACTGTAGCTCATTGTTGATGTAGCCATGCCTTGAATCGTCTAGCCGTTCGATATACCCAGTAGGGTACTGAATGCCGCAACATCCAAACATTGGCATTTCGTGAATGGCAATAAGCATCAACAACTCGCAATGCATCATTGAAATATGGCATAGCAACGAGTTCGCGATAGAAACGCGGTGCATCAGCTGCACAGGTTTCGACAGAAGTGCTTAGCACACCGCTCACCAAAGCATAAAAAAGAAGATATGCCTGGTCTTGAGGCATTCTGTATTTCTTCAATAAGCCCTGATAAACAATACAAACATTCCTACACTCATCTGCATAACTTGTTAAATCTGGCGTATGTGTCATTGACTGTTCATGCTGTACGTACTGATACTCATTCACAGCCATGACAGCTTTCCCGTTTTGAGAATTTTGCAACATCAAAAAAGTGAAGATAGTATCATCACCATAACATATTCCACGTAGATTTTTCCATTCATCCAATATTCTCAACAACATTTGTCGCTTATATATTTTATTCCAACGAGCAATAAATATTTTGTTATCCAAATGAAGATGATCGTCGACAATATAATTCTTTGACAATTCCATTAGTTCGTATTTTGTATATACACGGTCATTAGCCAATGGATGCGCAACTGCTTTATTGCCATATCGATAACTAAACCCCATTGCGACGAAATCATATTCATGATCTAATTCATTGACAAAATTCTGTAGATAGTTGTTACCGACAATATCGTCTGCATCCACAAAGCAAACATATTCACCGCTCGCTACACTTACGCCAGTCGCAGTTGCAGCCAAAGAACCAGCATTTTCTTGATCGACCACTGTCACCCTTGCATCTTTTTCATATTTTTTCAGTATTGTCCTACTCAAATCAGTCGAACCGTCATTAACCGCTACTATTTCATAGTCGTCATACGTCTGGCTGAACAACGAGTCAAAAATGTTGTCTAGGTATAATTCCTGATTGTAAATTGGCAATATAACGCTTATTTTCATGACAGTTCCATTTATTCTATTTTGTTGGAATTAGCATTTTTAACCGTAAGAACTTTAATTTCCTGTAGTTCTTTATCGGTAACTCTATTTGTGAACAGTTTTCGGTTTGCCTTTATCAGTTGCGGAGTAATATTACTATAGTCAACTTCAATGGCGGATGTTATCAATTCCTCAGATATTCTCTTTCTGATTATACGTGCCGGAACTCCACCCACTATTGAATATGCGGGCACATCCTTATTTACCAAGGCTCCTGCTGCGACTACAGCCCCTCTACCGATATGCACGCCCGACAAGATTGTCGCTCTATAGCCAATCCACACGTCGTCTTCAATTTCAATCGGACCTTTACAGATTGAACTGGGCACACCAAATATCTTTGCAGACACCGGAAAAGTCGAAAACGTATCAAGGCTATGGCCGCCGCCAAGAAGAAACACCACATCGTCAGCTATCGAGCAATATCTACCAATAACCAATCTCTCGTTTGGCATGCCGAACGCAACAACCTTAAGTCTTCCATAGCTATAATCGCCTACCGTAACCTTCTGAATAGGAAAGGAGCCATTTACGATAGTTGTATCGTTATTTCGGTTTCTAATTTTCCAAATGAGATTCTTGATATTCTTTTTAATCCATTCCAACATAGGTTTCACGCTCACCAAAATAGAGGGCTCAAGCTATGAAATTTGTTAGAAGCCTTGAATTTCCAAAAGATTAACTGCATCTCGCAGAAAATCTTCGCGACAATAGAAGAATTATAGAACACTCGATTGTCCTTTTTAGATATCTCATAACGGATTCTAGCAGTTGACATGCTATCGGTTTCCCGTGAATAGTCTTGATGTATTACAACATTTTCCATTATTGCAACACTGAAGTTATTCTTACGCACGTCATCCATAAATGCATGATCAATCATATCGAGGAATAAATCCTCTCGATAATGAATCATTTCGTAAATTCCAGTCTTTACAATCATACCCGAATTAATAGCACTTAGCGGTCGCTCAATCATCTCAGTCGACCGAAATGCTGAAATTCGATATTTGCCCCTCTTGCAAGGACTCATGATTATTTTCCCACTAATCACGACAGGCAGATATACATCAGCCTCGTTGTTTTCCACAAACCGATCAACTTCTCCGAGTATCGCATTCGTGTACGTTGTGTCATCATCCAAAATCAGCACATACTCTGATTTGCAATCTTTTACAGCAACATTATACGCAACCGATAACCCTTTGTTGCCACCCATTGAGTGATATAAAATTTTGGTATATTCCTTCGCGACTTCATGATTGTTATTTGGTTTATCACTATTGTCACAAATTATTATTCGCTGAATATAGTTGCTACGCTGTAATTCTTTTATTGATTTTATGTCATCTATCGATTGATTATAAACAACTAATACCACATCAAGCCTCATCTGCCAGCCTCCTCCCTTTCGCTGTCCCCATTTTGTTCCCCAAGATCCTCGCACAACAATCAACTACGAACGCCATCGATTCGCCATATTGTCTGCTGTCCCATAGTTGCGAGACGACACTTCTCATAAGCCTTGCCCCTTCTGCCGTGGTATTTGCAGATCTTAAACTATCTTTATGCAATTCCATCTCTACAGCACTGGCAAAATTCCGCCGATATTGTTGTCGCAACGTGAAATTGTGGGAATGCTTCACTCTGGCCTCTGCACAATATGCAATCTTCCAATCATTGTGCAAGAAAGCTGCGGCGATGAACATATCCTCGTTGGTGCTCACTCTCTCAAATCCCCCAACTTGAAGGTATGCGCTTCTCCTGTACGCGGAGCAAACATCTGATGCGAAATACGCCTTGATCCCCATCCGCGGTATATCCTCACGGCTTCGTGTATATGATTTGGCGGGGTAATTGTATTCTCTGACAAGCCTCTCGAAAGGTCTTGCATCGTCACGCGCAATCTGTCGGCCGGAAACCATTGCTACGGCAGGATCAGCAAATGCTTGCACCATGGAATCGATGTATTGGTCATCTTCTGGCAAGGCATCTTGCGTCAGGAACAGAACGAAGTCACCGTGAGTGTGCCGAAGCGCTTTATCCCTTGTCGCACCATGATTGAACTCCTCACGGGGAATCGTCAACAATTCGATTCCACGATACTGAGTCACCTTTTCACCGGTTCCGTCATCCGAACTCGAATCCACCACAAGAATCTCATCGGGTTTTCTGCGTTGCGCTTGCAGTGCATCAAGAAGATGAACAATTCCATCACCCGCGTTCAATGTCGGAATAACAACTGATATTAGTGCTCTCTTGTAATCGTTCATAGAACCAGTAGAAGAGTCAGGTTCATGCGGCACGGCAGCATACTCCGTTTTCTGCTGTTGCATCCTTCTCAACCCCTTCACCAGACGACGCCCGGTATTCAACTAGAGATATATAACCATGCGGAACAGACAGAAAACCATGAACGCATGCCTTGAATGGGCAACGTCTACGAGTATCCACGCTACAACTACCGTATCTTCTCAAAACCAGTTGGTGTGGTGCGCAGCCCAAGCCACGCACCACACCAACCGCTACCGACCGGCTACTTCACGGTCACTGCCAGCTGATACGTGGCATCACCCATGGTGACGCTCACGGTGCTGGTGCCGGCAGTCACGCCGACGATCAGGCCGGTTCCGGTGACAGCGACCGCAGCCCCGTCGGACCACCACTTCGCATCGGGCATGCTCATGGTCTTGCCGTCCACACCAAGTTGCACGGTCTGCCCGGCGGTGATGGCGAGCGCGCCATCTGCCACACCATCACCCGTAATGCCGTTATCCGCCAGCGGTACAGTTTGGCAACTCAGCGTATTCAGCGTGGAGCCCCCGGTCCATGCCATGGTTCCTTTCAGTTCCATGCCTGCCTGCTGAGCTCCTGGGGTTTGCTGGGAGCCGCCGTCGTTGAAGATCACGCGGTAGGTGCCGGTTCCCAGGTCGGGGACTTCGTACCGGTACATGCCGGCTTTCGCGCAACCGTCATCAGCGGTCAGCTGGGTCATGGCGACGCCCGGCCATGTTGCGTTGCTCTTGGCTGTGGTGCCGTCGCCGGTGTATACGTAGGCATACAACGCGTTCCAGCCGCTCGGCTTTGACGCGTACACCACGTTCTTGGTTTCGCTGCCGGACTGGTTTGCGGTCACGGTCACGTCGACACTCGCGGTGACATTACCAACGCTCGCGGTAATGGTCGTAGTACCGGCTTTGAGCGCCGAAACACGGCCGTTGGTACCCACCGTGGCAATCAATGGACTGGACGAAGCCCAAGTGACCGTACCGGTTGCCGTGCTCGGCGTGACAGTGGCAGTCAGCTGTGCAGTCGCTCCGGTGCTCAGACTGAGCTTGCCGTCAGTCACGCCGTCACCGCTGATGGTCACCTTGGTGGCCGGAATGCTGCATTGCACGGTTTCCAGTGACGTGGATTGCCCATTCCATTGCACTGCCGCTCCTCGTGTGAATGCCATGCCGGCGACCATATCCGCAGGATACCGGTTGCTGGAGCTCCCGTTATCCGAGAAAATCACACGATAGGTGCCGTCGCCCAGGTCGGGCACTTCCACACGGTATGTTCCGGCTTTCGCGCAACCGTCATCCGCGGTGAGCAGGGTCATGGCGACGCCCGGCCAAGATGCGTTGGAGGCTGCGGACACGGAACCATCATCCTTGTAGATGTATGCGTTGATGGCGTTCCACCACGAAGGCTTGGTCGCGTACACCACGTTCGTGCCAGTGGTTTGCCCGGAACCGCCCGTATTGGAGCCACCCGTGCTGGACCCGCCAGTGCCGGAACCGCTCCCCGAACCGTTCGTCTGATAGAAAGCACTGACCGCATAGGCTTTCGCCGTACCAGCGGTGATCTTGCCGCCGGAAACGGTGATGGTGCCGCCGTTGACCTGGTCGGTGTAAGTGCCATTGTCAAGCGTGGTGCTCGAACCGGCGAGGTTGACGTCACCGCCCATGTTGGCGATCACCACACCATCGTCATCGGCCTTGCCGTCCTTGGCGTAACGCTCAATCATGAGGCAGGAGTTCTGGCCCTGGCAGTTGCGCAGGTACTCGCTGTTGCCGTTCATCTTGTTGCGGAAGTGGTTGACCGCGACCACGGCTTTGTCTTTCCACATGTTGTCGCCGGCATCGCCAAGCTGGGACTTCTCGGCAAACTGCGCGTTATTGCCGCCGGAACCGACCGGACGGTTGAAGTACAGCGGGGCGCCGCCGGCACGGGAACCGACGATAGCCCAGCCCATGCGCAGCTGGTAATCGTTGAGATAGGTGGATTCCTTGTCGCTGTTCGCATAATTATCATGCGATTCAACCCAAGTGACCAGCTGATCGTCCTTCGCGCCGCCGTTACGCAGGCTCGTCAGATTCCCTGCGTTCAAGCTGCCGCTCTTGATGGCCGAACGCACGGTCTTGCCGTAGTCGGAAGCCGTAGCGCCACCACCATCGGAGGAATACTGGGTGAACATGTTGGTGTAACCCGTATAGCTCAGGCTGCTGTCGCCTTGGAGCACTTCACCATACTGATACTGGGCTCCATTGTTCAAAATCGTCTGCCAATACACGGAATGCTGCGAGAACTCGTCAGGAAGCTCAACGTGCTTGGCTGCATCGAAGCGGAAACCGTCCACACCATCGTTGACCGCCTGCACGAGGAAGTCCTTCATCTTGTTGGCGGCGGTCTGGTTCTCGGTGTTGATATCCCACAAGCCGAGCAGATGGCAGTGCGTCACCTGCCAACGGTTGCTGTAGTTGATCTGGTCGCCCGCATTGCCCGGGCAGTTGGTGCGCGAGTGGAACAGGCTCGTGTCTTTCCAGCTGCTGCCGATCGCGTTCCAGTCGGACGAGAAATGGTTCGCGACGATATCGACGATGATGCGCACGCCATACTTATGGGCTTCAGCGCACATATCCTTGAGATCCTGCTCGGATCCCACCACGAAATTGCCGATGGTCGTATCAGTCGGCTGGTACACGTAATACCAGTTCTCCCCGAATTTCTTGCCGTTGGCCGGGTTCGTCTTGATAGCGCTCATCGGCTCGGTCTGCACCGACGTGTAACCGGCCTCAGCAATCGCTTTCATGTTGTTCTTGATGGTGTTGAACGACCACATCCATGCGTGGAGGATTGCGCCGTTCTTCATATCTTTGGTCAAGCCGTACTTGGTGCGTGCGGCTTCGAAATCCGCATTGCCCAGCGTGGCGGCATAGCTGTCTCGGCCGGTTCCGGCGGCGAGCGCCGTGTGCGTGCCGACGATGGAGAAGCTCGCGAACAGCATTGCGCATGCGGTTACGCCAGCTACAATGACACGCGCCATGGAATGCGGCGCGTTGTGGTGATGCCGTGTTTCCATGGCATCGGATGAGAGTGCAGTCGACCATCGACTAGTACTCATTGAGCCTCCTTGACTCGATGAAGCCGGGCATTGCCTCGATGGAATGCCGCGGTTTTGATGTTGTAATAGTGCCGGACACTGTTGTCTGGCACCAGTCTCAGTCTATGCTGAGCACAAGCCTGAAATCGCTTACAGAAACTATGGTTGCTTGCCTGAAAACAGTTGCATCAGCAAGCATCTGACGCTTCTCGCCGTTCGCAACACTGACGACGAATGTGTTGCCAAAGTGATTTCGACACGCCGGGCGTGTTGAACGACCTGCATGAAACATGACATGGCGGTGCTGCAAATAGCTGTGTCATGTATGCAACATGCACCATTGCTGTTGCATACATGACATATTCGTTTCATGCATATTCGCAAATTACTTGAGAATACAGGAATGCAACGTTTGCATTGAAATGTCTCGTTCTCCCCTGTTTACTGCTCAACATCAAGCGTGCCAAGCAAGGCCTTGTGGTCGGAGCCGGCAATCGTCACCGTTTCCAAATCCCCCACCACAACACTGCGATCATGCACAATATGGTCAATCTCAACCAACGAAGGCACCTTGAGTCGGCCACCGAACAAAGTGATATTCGACGGATATGTCATATGGAACCATGAACCATTCTGCTCACCGGCATCAACAAAGCGGTCGCCCAGCAGGAAACGGAAACTCGCATGATCCCACGTGGAGTTGAAATCACCCATCAGCACGAACAGCCGGGCGTTCGACTGCAGCTTCGCAATACTGTCAAGACCGCTGTTCCACAGCCCCTGATTCCTCGGGCGCGGAGAAAACGGGTGCACGCTGCCGAAACACACCGTCCTCGACGCCATGCGCACGCACGCCGAAGGAACGCTGGACGCTTCAATGGCAATCAAATTGGTCGTGGTGCTCACCGGTTGGGCGGCGGTGTACAACACATTCACACCGCCATTATCGTGGCCGCTCGGCGGGGCCACCACCGAGTACGGCAGCAGATTACCCAGCCCGGCGGCAGCCAAACGCTGCAACAAGCCGGCATTCGCCTCTTGCAACGTCAGCACTTCAACGTGCTCCTCGCGTACCGCGCGCACAATCTGTTGCGCATCTGCGAGACCATTCTTGGTGTTCAAGGTCATCACACGCGCATACCGGTCCGTGGTACTCCCTGTAAGGCTTGATACCGCCGGCAGCTCATGGGTGCGCTCATCCGACGTCCACACATACCCCCAATGCCAGCACAGCTGGGTCAGCAAACACAGCGTGCACACCACGGCAAGCGCCCGGCGCCGACCGATCAGCGCGCACAACAACGCGATGACTGAAATGCCGGCCATCCACGGAACGAACGCGACGACCACCGGAATGTACTTCTTGCCGTCCAATCCGTTGGGAGTCATCCGCAAGACCATCACGCCAAGTACCCCAAGCGTGACCAGCCACAGGAAAGCGAAAAACGGGCGTGCGCGCAGGGAATCCTCACGCTGCCAATCGCTGTACAAATCCTGATCAGTATCGACCTGGTCATACAGCTGCTGGACATCACCCATGCCATACCTCGTTTCCTGATTCGGCGATTCCGCAAACGCGAAATTCCCCGCACAACTCCGCACTGTTTTCTGCGTAATCGCTGCGCTGTTCTGCCGCGAACTCCCCGGAAGCGGCATGCGACCACCTTAGTGCACCAACGGCACACACGACAGACGATGTTACAGAAGTCTCACGAAACGACGTTCTGCCATGAAGCAAACCCAAGTGCCGACCAAATGTACTGCCGCCGCCAATACGCGTAGCCCGACCGAGGCACTGACAAGCACAAGCGGCAATCCGTTTCAGACGGTTGCAGCAAGCCCCTGCCACATAATCTGCGTACGCTGTGGGGCAGCCCCGACGCCGTAATGTTTGCGCATGCTGGTAAGAATCGTGCGCAACGCAGCATTGGTTTGGTTCGCCGCAAGACGGAACTTGTCGAATTCCTTACCATGCGGATCTTCGATATCTTTGGACGACGGAAGCATCGGGCGGACCATCGGCGCCAGATGAATCACCGATTCCAACCGCTCTTGGATGGTGCGACCTTGCACCATGCCGTGTTCCGCGCAATATTGGCACAGCGCGGCGAATTCCGTAAGCACGAACGTGTAACGGACGGCCGTGGGGGCGACGGTGACAATATCTTTGCGCTGAACCGCCTCGAAACAAAGAATCAAATCGGCCTCCTGCGCGATTTGTCTGGTCAGACGCCGCGAACGGAAGCCACTGGAATCAATGCCAATGCTGGACATGAGCCGGGCGCTCGACGGATCGATGGGATGCATGGGCAAGCCCTTGGTGCCGGCGCTGCTCACCGTGATGGACGTGCCGGAAAGGTAGCGGGACAACAGCAACTCGCCCATGGGCGAGCGGCAAATATTACCGGTGCACACGAACACAATCTGCATACGACCTATCCTTTACGCGGCTAAGGGTCTTCTTGGGGGAAGACCTATAAGCCACCATTCTACCGGGGCGACACGTCTTTGCACAGTTTCCCGCAAGGGCTATATCACAGCTGGATTCGAGGAGTGCGAAATATCGTCTGGCTCCCAAAGGCTGGGATTATGGTCTGCAACGCATTTTGAAACACTTTTCACGATGGATGAAACAACATTGCAGAGGAATGTGTTGGATTGATATCGCAAACATGCAGAGCTTCCCCAATTCTCGTTCAGGGTCAGGGTATACTCGACCGCAGAACATGCCGTTTGCCCCGCAAACCGGTTTGGCCCATCGATAACGAACCGGTTCATGTCATCTTAAGCATGGATAGGGGGGGGGGGGAGGCATAACAAGACACTTGAGAACAGGAGACGACAGAAGATGCCAGTTCGGGAAGGCTCTACAACAACCACGCAGTCCCATGACCGACGAGAGCAGGACATTCCCGCGCCTCCGGTCACGAAAGACAAGCATCGTACAGCCGCGTCCACTGCCGACTACCGAAAACAGACCATCAGGAGCGAGTCATCCAATCGAAACGCCGAAACATCGTTCTTCGATGGATCCTATTTCACACCCGACGATCAAGGCGTTCTACATCGCACCGGCAACTCCCATCCACCACTAGGGTATACGATTCCCCGTTGGCGGTACGTGTACAACGCAACACTTGTCGTGCTCGACACCGTAATGGTGCTGCTTGCATGCTGCTTGGTATTCCTGTTCAACCGCGACGCATACCACTCGCTGCTTGCCAGCCACGAGCCAATCGACGGGATCGTCGGATTCCTTGCGATTGTGTGCGTCTCAAACCTAATCTGCCTGTACCTGTGCAAGAGCTACGAGCGACACACCATGGGCGAAGGCTACGAACTGTACACCAAGCTCATCAACGCCCAGCTGCTGAATTTCGTCATGCTGTGCACCGCAACGTACATCTTTAAACTGGGTATCCCCCGCACCTTCACCTTCCTGGTGCCGATTGTCACGTTACTGCTGTTAATCATCGAACGCTGGCTGATGCGCCGATCACTCCACCGCAACCGAAGGAACGGCGAGTACAACTATCCGACCGTCATTGTCGCCTCCCCTGACGGGATTCGCGAAACCATCGCCAACCTCGGAAGGAACAACTCCCTCGGTTACGAGCCCATCGCAGTCTGCCCCGTCGCAGCTATCAGCAAAACCACCGGTGCAGACTCACCTCAGCATCTCATTTCCGTGCCATTCGAAGCACAAACCGACTTCGAGCGGCAACTCAAGGTGCTACCGCTCAACTCCCATCTGCCACAAGCTGCGAAACAACTCAATGCACAGACCGTACTCATCAGCGATGTACTCACCCGCGATTCGGAAACCATGCGCACACTCTCACTGGCAGTAGAATCCATGGGTATCGAGCTTGCCTTGACCACGAAAGTCGCGGATATCGGCTGTGCAACTCTCAATATGCGTAATGAGACATCTTTGCCAGTGCTGACCGCATATCTGCCACAATACAGCCTGAAAACCAGGATTCTCAAGCGTGTCTTCGACATCATTCTTTCGGCGGTTGCCATCATCATCAGCTCGCCAATCATGGCATATGTGGCATTCCGCGTACATCACGAGGACGGCGGCCCTGCGATTTACACGCAGCAACGCATCGGCCTGTACGGCAAACCGTTCACGCTTTACAAATTCCGGTCCATGCGCGTCAACGCGGACAAGGAAGACAAGAAACTTGCCCAGGAGATGGGCGCTGAACACGGCATCCTGTTCAAGCCAAAGGATGACCCACGTATCACCAAATTCGGCCATTTCATCCGCAAGACATCATTGGACGAATTCCCACAATTCTTCAATGTTTTCAAAGGTGATATGAGCTTGGTTGGACCACGACCGCAACAGCAGTATGAGGTCGACGAATACAACGCGCTGTACTCCACCCGTCTGCTCGTCAAGCCCGGCATCACCGGGCCATGGCAGGTTTCGGGACGCAGCGATCTGAACCAAGAAGAATCCGAGCGTCTTGATGTCTCCTACGTCGAGAACTGGTCGCTTACCGGCGACATCGCGATACTGTTCAAGACGGTGTCGGCAGTCTTGAAGGGCACGGGATCTTACTGATTCAGTCAATCGGAATCGAAGCTGTCGTATAGCTGAAATCTCGGCAAACCGGTTCGATTCCATCACACTCTTGCGGGAGTCTTGACGCGCCGGGAAGGGGACGCATCACGGCATTCCGCCATCGCTTCCAGTGGGCGGCTGCTCGGGCATAAGGCTCGGGCAGCCGCCCACTGATGTTTGTGCGGCGACCCGACTATCATGAATAGTTCCAAGAGCAATCAGACAGCACAAGCGGCGTCACCCGGGAACGGCGCCGCATGACGTGGCGATGGACTGGCGAAACAGGTGAGGCAGTGAGCAGGAGAGACGACGACAGGCGGCAATCCGTGGACAGCCGGGACTCGGCTGAAGAAAACAACGGCAGCTGGAACGTGGCGGATCAGGACGCGGAGTGCAATGCGACGAATCAAGTCGGCGGAGAACGAACCGGTCAGCGCAACTGCGCCGAAAACGGCGAACAGGACAGCAAGCCAACGAACCAGCGAATCCGCGCCAAACGAATCGGCAAGAAAATCGGCAAAGACGTGGACAAACCGCTCAACTCCGCAGAAGCATACGTGGACGGGCATCTGAGCAGAACCGCACTCATCTCGCTCATCATCCTCACTTTCATCACCTTCGTCGGCAATTTCACCCAGCTTCAACTCAGCTCCGCACTGCCTACCATCGTGGAGGATTTCCACATCAGCGTCACCACCGGACAGTGGCTTACCTCCGTGTTCCAACTGGTTATGGGCGTTATGGTGCCGCTCACCGCATACCTCACACGACGGTTCACCACGCGGCAGATCGTCATCACCTCCATGATCGTATTCACGATCGGTTCAGTACTCGCCTGGCTCGGACCGACATTCGTCATCGTGCTCCTCGGACGAATCCTCGAAGCCATCGGTACCGGCGTCATGTGGCCGGTTCTGCAGATTACCGTATTCTCCATCTACCCGCTTTCCCGCCGCGGATTCGCCATGGGAACCGTCGGTATGGCGATGAGCGTCGCGCCCGCCATCGGACCAGTTATCGGCGGGTGGCAGACCGATGCGAACGGGTGGCGTTCGATTTTCATGACGCTGACAGTCATCGGCGTGGCCTCGGTGCTGCTCGCCTTCTTCGGATTACACAACTTCGGAGCCACCGACCGCAATACGAAAGCGGACTTCTTCTCCGTGAGCCTCTCCATTTTCGGGTTCGGCGGGCTGATGTTCGGCTTCACCAATATCGAAGCCCACGCGTTCACGCATCCACTCGTCTGGCTGCCAATAGTGATCGGCATAGCCGGCATCATCTGGTTCGTCATGCGGCAAATTCACATGGCTGCCGCATATCGGGCATGGGAACGCGCGGATAATGCTGCTGAAGGCGCACCTATTCCGGCGGTTCCGGCGGTTCCGGCATCGGAAACAGGTGCGGTTGTGGAAACGACTGCCGGCACAACTGCCGAACATACGGCAACAGGCGGCGGAACGGCTACACCGGCCCAAGAGGCTGCAAAGCGCTCGAACAGGGGGACAACCGCCCCAGCGACGTCAAGCAAATCGAAACAGGTGCCCCACCCCTCCTCCGCACCGCGGCCTGCACTGCTCGACCTCGGTGTACTGCGCAACACAAGTTTCACCGTAGGCACCATCTGCGCCGCACTCAGCTTCTTCGCATTCAGTTCGATCATGGTGATTATTCCGCTGTATATCCAGAACGACCGCGGATACAGCGCAACCATGAGCGGCTTGATCATGCTGCCAGGCGCTATCGGCCAGTGCATTGCACAATTCTGCGGAGGCAGGCTGCTTGACCGCTTCGGAGCACGGCCCGTCGCGCTCGTTGGATCGGCAACACTGCTCATCGGCACCATCATGATGAGCATGATCGGCACCGATACGTGGATTTGGTGGGTGTCCATCTCACAATTCACCCGCCAAATCGGCATGGGGCTCGTACTCATGCCCGTCACCACATGGTCACTCAACTGCCTGGCAAGACAAGAGGTATCCGCCGGGTCGGCCGTCACCAACACGGTACGGCAAATCGCCGGCGCAATCGGCGCGCCCGTGATGGTCATCACCATGGAAACCCTGACACGTGTGTTCCAGGCCGGCGGGCTGAACGCGACACTCGCCAACATCGACGGCGTGAAATGGACGCTGCGCATCAGCGCCTGCTTTGTATTCGCGCAGCTGCTGCTCGTCATGTTCGGCGTGCACGGCCAAGGCGCCGGATCGGCAAGGGAAGCGGCACAGTACGCAATCAACCGGATGCGGCTGCACGGCGGCGCCGGGGATTGAGCCGACGACGGCGCAGCGGCCAGGCTGGAGTCATACTCTCGACGCCCATGTGATACAACGAGATACCAGCATGTTTCGTCTGCTATCTACGGTATCTGTAGTACTTCCCGCAAGGTATCTCGCTTATCTGTGTTCGTTGGCATCCGATACCTGCAATAGCACTGTTGTTTTTCCGCGGCCCATACTCGCGATACGAACGATTATGCACACAGATAGCGAAGATACGTTCCGCGAAGTACTACAGATATGCGAGATACGCATCCGCTGAATCTCGAATACCGGAAATACCAGCTACCGGCACAGGCACGAAATCGCTCTGGAGTGCTCTGGCCTCTTGAAGCTGCCATACCGAGCCGCATCAAGACTCGCGAACCAGTCGATTCCCTCAAAACAGCCGATATCGGGCGGGCACGCTTGTCTCAGTTCTGACCAGTCATCGTGAGATAGACCAGCACCACGTTCAACGCGATAATCAGCACGGCAACCAGCAAAAACACCACATGCTTGACCATGCCGTCACGATATTCCCCCATCAACTCCCGGTCACGCGTATAGCGCATCAACGGGATAATCGCGAATGGAATACCAATCGACAACACCACTTGGCCAATCACCAACGCGTACGTCGGATTCGCAGAAAACCACAGCACCACCAGCGCCGGAACCAACGTCACCACACGACATGCCCACATCGGCGCATGAATATGCAACAATCCGCGCATAATCTCCGAACCGGCATACGTGCCCACCGACGTGGAAGACAATGACGAAGCAAGCAAGCCAATCGAGAAAATCGTTCCAACCGCAGGGCCAAGCGCCAGCTCGATCGCATGCTGCGCACCTTCGATGGTGTCCGTTCCCTTCATGCCATACAGCGAGTTCGCAGCCAGCACGAGCAGCGCAAGGTTTACCGTGCCCGCCAATGCGAGCGCCCACACCACATCAATCTTCGATCCACGCAGCAACTGCTTGGTATCCGGCTTCTCCTCACCGGGAGCATAATGGTCATTCACCAGCGTGGAATGCAAATAAATCGCGTGCGGCATAACCGTCGCACCCAGAATCGACGATGCCATCAACACAGAATCCGCACCACGGAACCGCGGAACCAAACCGGCAAGCACATCGCCGCCATTCGGCGGATCGACAAACAACCCGGCAATGAACCCAAACGTAATCACCATCAGCATCGCGATAACGATCTTCTCAAACACGCGATGCGTGCGGCCACCTTGGAACCACAACAGCACCGTTGACACCGCGCCGATAACGCAGCCGCCCCAGAACAATGGCAGACCGAACAACAACCTCAGCGCGATCGCCCCGCCGATGACCTCGGCAAGATCCGTCGCAATCGCAATCACCTCGGCCTGCATGAAGAACATGTACCTGCCGGCATCGCTCATCCGCTCCCCCAAGATCTGCGGCAACGATTTGCCTGTCACAATGCCGAGTTTCGCGCTTTGATACTGGATCAGTACGCTCATCAGATTCGCCAGCACCAGCACCCACACCAGCAGATAGCCGTATCGGGCGCCCGATGTGATGTTCGCCGCCACATTGCCGGGGTCGACGTAAGCGACCGCCGCGACGAAAGCGGGGCCGAGGATTGAGGCGAGCGCCGGTCGCTTAGACACATCTGACGACGCCGCAGCACACCAGGGTGG
>NZ_WBSO01000007.1 GCF_009299485.1 Bifidobacterium apri | reverse complement strand
CGGCGGAGGCGTGGGACGAGCAGATGGAACGACTCGCCGCCCAGGGCGCACCCGTCCCCGGGTACCCCGTACAATCAACCACAACCCACAACACGAGGCAGTGTTGCACTCCAAACTAGAAAACGGGCTATCGATATCGCAAGGTTCCATTCAGTACAATCGAAGGAGATTGTCATGGACATCAAAATCGCAACGGGGGTAAACGATCACAGACACGCCAAGACCGTTTGGATCATCCTTGCGGCGGTCGCGGTTGTCGCCGCGGCGGTCGCCCTGACGGTCGCGCTCACGACGCGGGATACCGCCACGCCGCGCCCCTCAGTGACTACGACCGCGGCCACGAAACGGTCACCGAACACGGCGGCGACACCGAAGTTCCCTGCATCCTATGCCCGGGCGATCGACCACTACCTCGACGACACGGCCACCGCCCTCGACCAGCAGAAGGAAGACCAGGGGAATACACAGGTGCCGGTGCAAACACGTGCCACGCCCAGTTACCGCATCGGCGTGGACGGAACGCACGAGCCGGCGATCTTGCGCAGCGTCGAGGACGTGCAAATCCCGGCGGGCAAGTACCAGCTGACAGCCTACTGCATCGGCGAGGGCAGCGCGGATGTCGACTTCACCGTCGGCGGCGCCTCGAAACACGGGCTCCTGCAATGCTCGCCCGATGAGGTGAATCAGTCCAACCTGATCATCGACACTGATGGCACGGCAAGCGAAAGGACCGTGACCATCACGCCGTCAGAGCATTGCGAAAGCATGATCGGATACCAGATCCTGTACTACAGGCAGCAGTAACATTACCAGACCCATGGAGCAGATCCATGGCAACCATCAACGAGATTACGATGACCGTGGTCGGCAACCTCGTCGCCGGCCACGAAATCAGACACACCGCCACCGGGCGCAGCGGCGCCAGGTTCCGCATCGCCCAGACCGCCGCCGTGAACGACACGACCGGCGACCCGTGGAAGAACGACGACATGTTCACCAGGCAACCCGAACAACCCGAATTCTGACCGGCCCTACGCGCCCCACACCCCGATATCGAATAAGAATCATGGAACATGGGTACGATGAAAACATCGAGTTGCCTTGAAGGAGACGATGATGTTTGCTTTATGGCTGCGCAGGGCCGCAGCGTATGTTCTTCGCATTGTGCTGCCAACATCGTTGATGTCGCAGTTTATCGGGACGTTGCTGTTTGGTAGGTCTTCGCCGGAGGGAACCGCAGGGACTTGGATTGTCTGTCTCTGTTTATTGTTCTGCGGCATCGTCTCCGCCTTGTCCACGCGCGACGGGCAGTCCTGGGCTCACCGAGTCATGCGGCTTCAAGTCGTCGACCAAGACTCAGGAATGCCGATATCGGGTAGCAGGATGGGTTTGAGGGAACTCGCGCATCTTGCTGATATCGTGTCTCTCGGCATCGGATTTTTCTGGCCGTTGTGGGATGGCCGTGGACAGACCTTCGCCGATAAAATCGCCAAGACTATGGTCATTGCCAAGATATAGGCATACTGGGAACCACGCACGGATGCGTTCAACATGAACATTACATCCAGACAATGGAGCCTATGATGAATGTTCAACATCAATATAAGAGTGTACGCCGGGCGTTACGGAAATCTCCAGTACGGCAATTACGACACCAAGGTCAACATCACGAAGACCATGATTGCCGCACCCCGCAATGAAGACCATAGTGTCGCGCGCGGCGGCAGATCGTCCCTCATGGCGCAATTCCAGAACAGCTGTCGGCGTCTCGCGAGACATGAGCGTCGCACGTCTATCAAGGAACCGGCGTGGGTATTGCGCTCGCTGCCAGCATCTGCCGGCATCCGTCACGTGACCCGCATCGGCCGCGAAACGAGTCACGGATGCAGCCACATTCGAGTTTGCCGCCTGCGCCGCTTATAGTGGCGGATAGCCGTTCAAAACACGTACGGTCAATGTGTATGCAGCAAAGGAACACCATGGTCAAGCAAGCGAACAATCCCGCCCGCAACGGCAATCGTCATGTCCCGATCATCTTCGCACAGGCGGTGATCGTTGCACTGGTACTGTGTTTGGGCGAAATGCTCTGCGCACCGTTGTATGTCGACATGTCTTACCATTCGTTGGCACTGGTGCCTTGGTCTGCCATCGCCGGCCTGCTGTCGGTCGTGTTCGCCTATACGGTCGGATTCGCGGCGTTGTGGGCGGCGGGCAAAGTCTCGAAGAAAGCGCCGCAGGCGTGGCGTCCCGTAATCGCGGCGTTGTTCGGTGTGGTGTTGTTCGGCGTGTGGGGCTATGTCGTCTTCGCCGCCGTGCTCAATTCGGTTATCGTCCCGCTTGGGCATGCCGCGTTGGCCGGGGCGCAACTGGGTTCCATCGCATTCAATTGCGCGGCCGTCGGCTTGGCGTCGTTCTTCTGCGCTTCCGCCTTCGGAGAACGCCTCGCCGCATTGCGTACATGGGTGTGGGGTCTGTTCGCCTGCACCTTGCTGTTCGCGGCATTCGGCGTGTTCTTTGCCGTACACATGGCCGCGCTACTCTATTGAATTGATGATTGAATGGATTGTCGATTGACCGACAATACGCCGACAGATCGGCCTGCCGGCTGATGGCATGACCTCTCGGCGTACCGTGCGGCAAAGCGTCGACGCGGATCGTTCGACCGGCGAAAGCGGAGGTGGCTGTTGTGTTCAGCGTGCTTGACATGTTCTCCATCGGCGTGGGACCGAGCTCGTCGCACACAGTCGGCCCGATGAAGGCCGCCTGCCGCTTCTCCCGTTCGTTGCGCGGCTCGGGCATCCTTCATCAGGTCGCCCGCGTGAGAACCGTCCTGTACGGCTCGCTGTCGTTGACCGGTGCAGGCCACGGCACCGACCGCGCGGTCATCGCCGGGCTTGAAGGCAATATGCCTGATTCCGTCGATACCGTGCATCTGCTCCACGACCGCGAAGCATGCGCTCACAGCCGGTGTCTTGACTTGCCGGGCGGCCGTCGCATCGCGTTCGACCCGGACAGTGATATCGTGTTCGAGAAATGGCAGCGTCTCGCCGCGCACCCCAACGGCATGCGTTTCCAAGCTTTTGACCGTGAAGGTAACTTGCTTGATGAACAGGTCTGGTATTCGATCGGTGGCGGGTTCATCGCGCAAGGCAGTCCCGAAGACGCATTGATCGGCATTCACGAGCGTCCGCCTGAGAACACGGCGTTCGCCGATGCTGACGAGCAGGAGACCACCAGATTCCCCGACAAAGCCCCCTACCATTTCGACACCTGCGGCGAGCTGGTGACCTTGTGTCAACGGGAGCACAAGCAGATTTCCGACATTATCTGGGCGAATGAAACCGCCATACGCCCAGCTGCCGATGTGCGGGCGAAGCTGCTCGCCGTATGGAAGGCGATGGAGGAATGCGTGCAGGCGGGCTGCTGCAGCGACGAGCCGGTCCTGCCCGGCGGCCTTGACGTGCCACGGCGCGCCGCCGGCATGTACCGTCTGCTGATGTCCACCGGGGACGTGTTGCGTCGCAGCCATCACCGTATCGACGTGGTCTTGGAATCCTCGGATGCGGCATGGGTGAACTTGTTCGCGCTCGCGGTCAGCGAGGAGAACGCCGGCGGCGGCAGGGTGGTCACCGCGCCGACCAACGGATCCGCCGGCATCATCCCCGCAGTGCTGGAATACTACTGGCATTTCGTTGATGGGGCCGACGAGGATGGTGTGGTCCGGTTCCTGCTCACCGCCGGTGCGATCGGCTATCTGTTCAAGCGCAATGCGTCGATTTCCGGTGCCGAGGTCGGGTGCCAAGGTGAAATCGGTTCTGCATGTTCGATGGCCGCCGCGGGGCTGTGTGAAGTGATTGGCGGGACCGTCCAGCAGGTCGAGAACGCCGCGGAAATCGGCATTGAGCATAATCTCGGCTTGACGTGTGACCCGGTTCGCGGCTTGGTACAGATCCCTTGCATCGAGCGAAATGCCGTGGCTGCGAACACGGCGATCAACGCCGTGCGGATCGCCATGCTCGGCAACGGATCGCATATCGTGACGCTCGACCAGGCGATCCGCACCATGAAGCAGACCGGTGAGGACATGATGTCAAAGTACAAGGAGACAGCCAAAGGCGGTCTCGCGGTGAATGTCGTCGAATGTTGAGGAACGAACCGCGCACAGACGACCCGTATCCTGCGAAGCGGCGCGAAGCGTGCTAATCTAAGTGACATTGTGTTCAATGGCATTGTGCCGATGGGCCCGTGTTACGCGGGGTCTGGGCAGAATGCACAGACAAGGCATCAAGGAGGCAAGTATGGTCAGCAATATGCCCGAGGTCAACGCTGAGTTCGGCGCTACGCCGGCAATCGCTTTCCCGACGGACAAGCCGCCGGTTGGGTTGAAATCCATTGAAATCGTGGAAGGTGACGGCCCGATGGTCCGCCGTGGCGACACGGTGACGGTCAATTATCATGGTGTCGTCTGGGGCAAGGACACCCCCTTCGATTCCAGCTTTGAGCGCCATCAGCCGGCAAGCTTCGGCATCGGTGTCGGTCAGGTCATTCGCGGATGGGATATGACGGTTCCCGGCCATAATGTCGGTTCGCGACTCGTGGTGTCGATTCCGCCGTCCTACGGTTACGGCGCCCAAGGTGTTCCGCAGGCGGGTATCGGGGGAGAGGACACCCTCGTATTCGTCATCGACATCATCTCGACGCGCTGACGCGCATCCTTTCAGGCGCCGGTGGCCGCCGGCGCTTTTTTGTGACATGGCCGCCCTGCTGAGCGATACTCGCGGGCGGTGCGATTCATCAAGGTCAGGAGGTAACAATGGCCGAGGAAGAGAAAACGATCCTGCTCACGCAGGAAGCATACGACAAGATGAAGCAGGAGCTCGAATACCGCGAGGGCCAGTATCGCGACGAAATCACCGAGCGTATCGCCGCGGCACGCGCGGAAGGCGATTTGTCTGAGAACGGCGGGTATCAGGCTGCCCGCGAGGAGCAGGGCAAGAACGAGGGTCGTATCAACGAGCTGACAGTCAAACTGCGCAATGCGAAGATCCTCCAGGCGCCGAAGGCGGGTACGGTCGGCAATGGCTCAGTGGTGACCCTTGAACTCGCCGGCAAGGAATTGACGTACGTGCTCGGCTCCCGTGATATCGCCGTCGCCACCGATTATGACGTCATCAGCCCGGAATCGCCGATCGGTGCCGCGATCATGGGCGCCAAGACCGGTGACACGGTGTCGTACTCGACACCGACCGGCCGCCAGATTTCCGTGACCATCAAGAATGCGGAGCCGCTGAAGGCTTGATATTTCGGGTGTGTCGTCCTGGTGGACGTCCCGTCCCGATGAATGCGGAATATGGTTGTGGCCCGGCATATGACTGCGTATGCCGGGCCACAACCATATCTACGTGGACTGGATGCGGCTCAATCGCACGTTCTGTCAGACGCATATCAGGTGCGTACCGGGTAAGTAAGCGTCGGGCATGCACCTGAACGCCGTAGGGCTCTCATGCGCGCGGGGAGTATGAGCCAGCCGGCCGCGTCACCTGAGATTGCAAATCACCATGTAAATCGCGACCATATGGCAGGCGTACCCGGCGATGGTGCCGAGATGGAAGATTTCATGGAATCCGAAAACCTTCGGCCATGGGTCCGGTTTGCGCAGAGCGTACACAATCGCGCCGAGAATGTAGCACAGGCCGCCGGAGGCGATAAGCACCACGACTGCCGGCCCTGCTGCCGGGGAGATCCAGAACAGGCCCATGTATGTCACACCGGACACGCCGAAGATGATGTATACGAGCACATACAGCCAGCGTGGCGCATTGATCCAGATCACATGGATGATCATGACAATTGCCGTGCACACCCACATGCTGGCGATGATGATGTCACGCATACGCGGTTGCAAAGCGAAGGATACCGGGGTGTACGTGCCGGCGATGAGCAGGAAGATGTTGACGTGGTCGATGCGCCTGAGCACGTTGGTCACGTTGGGGGACCAGTCGCCCAGATGGTAGACCGCCGAGTTCGTGAACAGCACCAGCGAGCAGGTCATGAAGACGGCGCACGCCCATTTCAGCCCGGCGCCGTGTGCCAGACAGATCAGCACGATGCCGGCGGCCAAGGACAGCGGGGCGGCGATGGCATGCAACCAGCCGCGCATCAGTGGTTTGGGGCGACCGTGGACGTCCAGCCGGACTTTCTTTGCGATTTGTGGAACACTGACGCCTTCCAGCTTGGCGGCTTTCGCCTCGGCCTTGGCGAGCTTGTGTTCGGCTTTTGCGTCTGCTTTGCTGCGGATCCGGTCTGCTTTCGCCTGCGCTTTCACGCGGATCGCTCTCGCTTTCGCACGCATTTCGCGTTGCCTGGCCTGCGCGACCGCATCCCGCTGCTGCGACTGATTCGTCTCGATGGCGGCTTCCTCTTGTCCGGTCATATGCCTCACATCCTCGGTTACGCTAACGTAACCTACGTTACCGTAAGTGAGGTATTTGTCAACCTGACGCCACGGGGACGACCATGGTGCGTATGATGGGAGCATGGCAGAATTCACGCAAATCCTCGCGATGCGCCCCGACTTCACGGACGCCGATCGCGAATGGCTCCACCAGCTCGTCACAGATTGGCAGGTTATCGCCGACCTGAGTTTCGCCGACCTGCTCCTGATTCTACCGATGCCGGACGGCCGTTACATCGTCGCCGACCAATGCCGTCCATCCACGGTGATGACCTTGCGCAGCGAGGATGTCGTCGGCAAGGAAGTCGACCGTGAACTTGACGGCGAGCTCGACGCCGCCATGCATGCGACCTCGATCTTCCGCTCGACCGTGATGCGCAGCATCGGCAAATCGACCGTATGCAATGTGTACGCTCCCGTCCGTCACGAGGGCAAGACCTTGGGGCTGGTGGTGCGCGAGACCAATATGGCGACGCGCGAATCCAACGGCAGATATGAATCCGAAAGCATCAACGCCGGCAAACAACTCTACGAGATGATCCCGCGCGGACAGTTCCCTTATCATGACCCTGTCATGAACCAGCGGCACAATGCGCGTGTCGCCGACGGATTCATCATCCTCACCGTAGACGGCATCGTGCGATACGCCTCACCGAACGCCGTGAGCTGTTTCCGCCGTCTGGGTTCGCTCACCACGATGCAAGGGCAGTATCTGAGCGAGGTCGGCACGCAGCTGTTGCACACGAATGACACGTTCCCCGAAAGCCTGCCGTTGGTTCTCAGCGGCAAAGCGGCGATAGATTCCGAACTCGAAGCCAATCGTTCCGCGGTGTCCATGCGGTCGTTGCCCCTGTACGACGCCAACGGGCGGACGGGCGGCATCGTGCTGTGCCGGGATGTCACCGAGCTGCGTCGTCGCGATGTCGAACTGCAAACCAAGGATGCGACCATCTCCGAAATCCATCATCGGGTGAAGAACAATCTTCAGGCGATTTCCGCGTTGCTCAGGCTGCAGGCGCGCAAAACGCAGTCCGAGGAGGTCAAGAAGGAACTCGCCGAAGCACAGCGTCGTGTGCAGACCATCGCCATGGTTCATGAAGGGCTCAGCCAGACGGCTGATGAAGTGGTCGATTTCGACAAGGTGATTTCGAAGCTGCTCAAGATGAGCGTCGATCTGGCCACCATGAGCGACCAGCATATCGACATCGATTTCGACGGCTCGTTCGGCATGATGCCCGCCCAGGATGCGACCCCGTTGTCACTGGTGCTGACCGAGCTGGTCACGAACGCGGTCGAACACGGGTTCGAGGGACGCCAACAGGGGCATATCCTGATTCGTGCGAGCCGGACAGGCACCCATCTCGATGTCGCCGTGGAAGATGATGGTTCCGGTCTGGAAGCCGAGGAAGAGCATGGCATGGCGAAATCCTCCGGATCGGGTCTCGGAACGCAGATCATCAACACATTCGTCACGAACGATTTCGCTGGCAGCGTCCATTGGGAACCAGGCGAGCATGGTGGCACCAAGGTCATGCTGAGCATCAACCTCCGGGCGGCTCAAGCCGAGCAGAATTAACGCTGCGGCGCTTCAGGCATTGATGTCGGAGCGCTGACCGGGGGATTGCTGACCGGGGGATTGCCGCGCGGCGAGCTGCATCGGCCAATCTCCCGGGGACACTCGGTATACCGTCGAGGTACGTGGGGCACCTGCCTGATTCCAGCTCGCTCCGGCTCAACGCCTTGCATGTGCAGCGTGCATTCACCCGACGCTTCATACGCCCCTGTGCCGTCAGCTGTTTGGGTAAGCTCCGTTGACCTGCCTTGGCGTGTCGTCCAACGCAGGTTAGGACAACCAGTAGGCCTTCCTCGCTGATGTTACTGCCGAGATGTGTGACGCGTCATCTAACAAGCGGGGCTGAAACAGTGAGGGCCGGTCATCCGTATCGATGACCGGCCCTCACTGCGAACGAGACGCGTTGCCCCGCGAAATCAGATTTGCATCTGCATATTCTGCGAGCGACGCGCACGCATGGCGCGGCGCTTCAGCGCACGACGCTCATCTTCGCTCAGACCGCCCCACACGCCGTAATCCTGATTGGTATCCAGCGCGCATTTGAGGCACGCGTCGATGACTTTGCAGGTGCGGCAGACGGCTTTCGCCTCTTCAATCTGCTGATAGGCCGCGCCGGTGTTGCCGACGGGGAAGAACAGCTCCGGATCCTTGTCGCGGCACGCGGCCTTTGCCCGCCAGTCATAAGCACTGCTCATTGCTTGTTGCCTTCCTTCATGTCCTAATCAAGTCCACTACCAGATAATCACGAAATCGAGGACTTTTCAAGAGGTTTGGCCAAGAGAAATGTCATCGTCGTGTGGAGATTGGTAACGCAAACATTCTACGCGGTAACGTAAACATTGTACTGGCCTCGCTTTCGGCCCGTCAAGTACCACTGCGCGTCCCGCAGTGGTGAAATCATGCTGCTGCATCGATGCGAGAACGGTCGCGGGAATGCCCAGCGCGAGATCATGCATACGATCCCCTGTGGGGAAGACCACGCGTATGGGCGCGTCCTGTGGAACGCTGATGTGACGCAGGGAAGCTGCGGCAAAGACGACGGTGGCGTCAGACGATAGCAGAGCCTGCCGGAAGCGTTCGGCATACGGGTCGCGTGACAGCGGGTCTGCCAATCCATCGGCATCATCGGCAACGACGAGCTCACTGATTGCCATGTTCGGCGACGTCTGCGCTGTGAACCGCTGTTCGAACCGTGTGCCGTCGGCGTGCATCGTCCAACGGGTGACGTTGATGCCAATCGACAATGACTGCGTGCAGAGCATATCCAGAAGCTCGCTTTTGCCGCATCGCGGACGGCCGATGATCGCGATGTTCCCTGCTGACAGATCGATGGATGCCGGATGCCAGACGACCCCGTCATCCTCGATGCCGATCACCACACGGGCTGTATGGTCGGCGGTCTCGATCGAAGCATCGCCGTTATCGGCGGTAAGATTGCTCGGCATGCGTTCAAGTGTCGCAGGCAGGGGTGGCGTGAACAGCGCGGCCGTGGGGGTTCGCGACATGAACAATCCCGCTGTGGTGATGTGACGAATGAGGCGTTTGGCATCTGTCGGCGTGGCGCACCGCCATGATTGCAAGACCTCGCCGTCATACATATACGCGCCTCCCGGACACGACGGGCTGATGGATTGCGCGACCGGAGAATCAAGGAGTTCTTGCGATTGCATGACATCGTTGACGCGCAGGCACAGATGCAGTCGGATATTGGCTTTCATTTCGGCACTGACCTGGCCGAGCGGATTTTGCGTGCATGCGATCAGATGCATGCCTAATGACCGGCCGAGTGAGGTCACCCGGGTCAGCCGCTCGAGATAATCAGGCAGCAGGGAACGGATCGCGTGGAATTCGTCGATGACGATGACCAAGGCAGGAGGTGGATCGTCGAGCTCTGCCAGATTGGAACATCCCTGAGCGGCGATAAGCTGCTCACGCCGCCGCAGTTCACGTTCCAGTGCGAGTAACGCACGTGTCGCATGCGACAGGTCCAAATCGCATACGTTGCCCACGCAGTGCGGCAGATCCGCAAGTCCTTGGAATGTGGCTCCGCCTTTGAAATCCATGAAAATGAAGTTCACCCGCGTCGGCGGATTTCTTGCTGCGAGCGCGAGGCACCAGACCAGCAAGGCCACGGATTTGCCGGAGCCGGTAGTGCCGGCGACGAGGGCGTGCGGCCCTTGTTTGGCGATGTCCAGCGTAAACACCTTGGCGGTACCCGCGCCGATGGGGACGTCAAGGTGCGGTGAATCCAACCATGCGCGCACGATGGTACGCCATGGCATCGGGTCATGGTCCAATCCCAGCAGCGTTTCCAATGGTGCTGGGGCGTCAAGTTCGGACGGGGGAGGCGCGCCGCGTCCTAAGGCTTGGGCTGCTGCCGCAGATGATCCGTGCGTCTCGGTGGCGGTATCGGATGCATTCGCTGGCGTGTTGACACCGCGGCGTGGTTCTGCATCGCTGCCTAGGGCGAGTGCCGCGGACGCCAGACATCCTATCAATCCAGGAAGGGCTATCGGAACGAACATCCAACGTCCTTCGAGCCCCATGATGACGGCCATCATGCATTGCGCGGCGGCGGGTGCCAGCGCGGTGCACGCGACGAGGATCGTGCGGCGGCGGTGTTGAGGCGCGTGGTGGCGTCGCCGCTGTTGTCGTCGCCGCAAGGAGTGCTCTGATACTTGTAACCCCAAAGTCATACACGACAGTATGACTGGGCAATCGGCGTGTCGGCTAGGCAAGAAGATGAATGTGGACAGAAGAAGAGCTCGTCGGGGAAGCCACAGGGTCGCCCCTGCAAACGCTACGACAACATCGCGCGACACATCGGGAGCAGCACGACGGGGTCATCGCTACAACAACAACCCCTAGTACCTCGTCAGGAGGCTTCGGCTAGCGTGCCGACGCTTCCCGAAGCATGGGTGCCGGCCGCCAATTCGCTGAACAGTTGCAGGTTTTTGTCGTCGTCAAGCAGCACACATGATCCGACGCCGGTCACGTAATAATTTTGGTCGGTCCAGTACACACTGCCGGAAATGCCTTTGGAACTTGAGGCGCTGCGGAATGCCATGACCATGGCCAGCAAGGTGGTCGGTGTGGTGTTATCGTCGACGTTTACGGACGCCAAGGCGGTTTTTGCGACCTTCGATGTGGTGGAGAAATTCGTCAAAGCGCTTCTGGACGTCGCTTTCTTCATGATCGCAGCGATGACTTGGCGTTGCCGGGCGGCGCGACCGAAATCACCTTGCGGATCTGAGTAGCGCATACGAGAGAACGCCAGCGCCGTGCCGCCGTCGGCGACATGGCATCCCGCCTGCCACACGAGGCCGGAGTTGGCGTCGTTGACGGTGCTGTCGTAGCACAGTTCCACGCCGCCGAGAGCATTGACCACGTTCTGTACGCCGCCGAATTTCACCATGGCGACATGGTTGATTTTCTGACCGGTGATATTCTCGATGGTGCTGACCAGTTGCCGCTTGCCGTACAGCTCATATACGGCGTTGAGTTTCATGGATGTATCGTTGACTTTCACCAGCGAATCACGCGGAATCGAAATCAGCGAGCTTGGACCGCTTTTCGGCTTGGTCAATACGAGGACCGTGTCGGTGCGAGTACCGGGTACATCGCCGGAGGATTCATTGATGGAGCCGTCTCGCTCATCGGATCCGAGAATCAGCCATGAGGTAGCCTGCCCGTTGGCCATATCGCTCAGCCATGCGGACTTGCTGAGGTTGCTGTTGACCCAGCTGTATGCCGCGATGGCGGCGACGATGGCCGCAATCAGGAGCACTGCGACCAGTCGCGACAGCACGCGCCCTGCACCAATGTGATGACGGGGGCGGGCTGGGCCGTTGGGCAGTCCGGCGCCTGGCTGGCGATGATGACCGCCGCTGGCGGGTATTACAGCCTCATTGTTGGTGGCGTTGCGCGAAGATCCGCCTGTCACGCGTGCTGATTGTCTTCCCGATGGCGTCGCGCCTGCCCTCCGTGCGGAGGATGCGGCACGCGTGCCTGCAGACCGTCCATCAGAAGGAGAGAAACTCGGGGGCACGACCTGGCCTGTCGCCGGTTGCGCGGGAGCGGATGGCGTGCGGACTCGATGCTTCGGGGTCCCCGCAGGCAAGAAGCTCGGCGGTTGGCTGCCGCCAGCCTCCCACTGCGATGATCCTTGTGACATACGACCTCCTGTGCGAATACGGTGCTACTTTTACTCAGCGCCGGCACACTGTCACGGATTTTCGTCATTCCTGCGCATTAACCGCACATACGGTGGCGCTGAGATAGCGATCGGCGATGCCCAGATACTGTCCTGTTGTCGGATCGGTTATGGTGCCGTTCTTCTTGTTGACGATACCGCCGGTGTTCGGGTCAATGAGCGTGCCGTCGGCGCGGGTGATCAGACCGGTCGTCGGATCGACGGTCTCAGTCGCCGATGCTGATGCCGACGCCGATGGCGACTCGGATGCGCTGGTGTCATCCGAGTCGCTGGGGGAGGCGGACGAGTTGTCTGACGGGGAATCTGAAGCGGTGGTCTCAGTCTGTGTCAGTGGCACTTCCTTGCGCAGCTTCTCCCATACGTCGTCCGCGTTCGAAGCCCAGACAACGCGGTTCTTGTCTTTCGTCCAAGAAGTCACTGGGATCGTCTGCATATACAGATGAGTTGGGTCGAGGTCTTTCAGGCTCATCGCCAATCCCACCAATGTGGAGGCGTGTGCAAGCCCGGAACTGATATTGAGCGATTTGAGCGCGGTTTTCGCCAGCTGATACAGCTGTGCACTTTGCGTGAGCAGGTTCTTCGACAGCGCTTCTTTGATGATTTCCTTGACCAGGTACTGCTGGCGCGTCGTGCGCATGATGTCCGAACCGTCGGTGCCTGTCCCGTGACGCATACGAGCGTATTCGGTCGCTGTCGTACCGTCGAGGTGCTGCATGCCGGGTTGCAGATTGATACCCGTGGTTGCGTCCTTCGTGGCGACGGGAATGCACAAATCAACGCCGCCGAGTGCATCGACCATGTCGCGCATGCCGGCAAAGTCCACGATGACGAAGTTCTCGATATCCAGCCCGGTCAACGAATTGACCGCCGCCATGGTGCAGCTGCCGGCGGAAGCCAAATCGCCGCCTTTGGCGTAGGCGTTGGCGAAAATCGAATTGAACATCACTTCATACCGTGCGGCGATGGTGCCTTTACTGGTCTGGCAGCTGGGGGCGTTCACAATGGAATCGCGGGGAATGGATACCAGGTTGATATACGAACGGTCGGCGCTGATCTGCAAGACCATTGCGGTGTCGGACTGATGGTTCTCCGCATCACCGGGGCCGCCGAGCGCTTTGTTTTCCTCACCGCTGCGTGTATCTTGCCCGAGCAGCAGGATATTGATGGTCTGACCGGCGTTGGGGTCAACGACAGCTTCCTGTGTTGAGCCTGATTTTTGCGGGATGATGTTGATGGAGTTCGTGTCGATGACATGGTTGATGTCATACCATGTCATGGCGGCGGCGCTGCCGACGAAAACCAAGGCGGCGGCAACCACGCACACGACCACGGAACGCGCCTGATGCCGAGTGCGGTAGCCGAGGCTGTGACGGGGCTTCGACTGATTCCACCCATTGAGGTTGGGAAGCTTATGGTTGCTGCGATGGGATGTCACGCTTGGAACCTTCCTGTGAATCGTCAGCCTTGGCCGAACTCGGATGTTGTGCTCTCCTAGACCAAGCCATTGTAGACCAATATGACGATGAAACGTGTCGTATTCACAGTATCCCCCCGACACTCACATTTTGTTTTCAGTCAGTATTGTGAAGCGGCTCCGCTTGCCATTCTCCGCATCAGCACTCTGATACGATGCCCCCGTGCAGACTGCGTATGCATCAGGGGGTTGTTATATCGGCGGTTCGGCGTATATGCTGGAACTCAGTGATACTGCCAAATACCAAGGAGGAGATATGCGGAGTGAATCACGGAACTACGACGGTAACGGTGCCGTCGGTTCGTGCTCGCAGCATGGCGCTTGGGGGATTTTTGACGAGCAGGACGGGCAGTCATGGCGCACCAAGGCGTTATGCTCACAGACCGATCCCGAGGTGTTCTTCCCGGAAAAAGGCGGTTCGACGCGCGACGCCAAGCAGGTATGCGAATTGTGCGAAGTACGTGAACAATGCCTCGATTGGGCTGTCGATCATGATGAACGATTCGGCATTTGGGGCGGCATGAGTGAACGGGAGCGCCGGCGCTACAAGAAGGAGCGTCGCCGGGCGTGAGGCTTTCGCCCCCTTGCGTACACTGGGAACTATGGATTTGACAGGCAGCGGCATCGAACAATTGGTGGGAGATGTGTTGGCGGCGCGCACATATACGCACAGCCAAGACGTCGACGACTCCGTGGCGGCGGTGATCACCGTCGAGGAAGACCGGAGGTTCTTCGCGTCCACGCTGTCGGCCGTGCTGGCACAAAGCGTGTTGCCGTCGGTCGTGGTCATCGCCGATTGCACAGGCGCTCTGGCACGACCGCTCCAGACCTCATTCGAAGTCATCCCCATGCCCGCAGGGCCTGCCATGCGTTTGCCGCAGACCAAACAGGTGTCGGTGCGCATCGTCGCGGTCGACGGTGCAAAATCTTTCGCGCAAGCGGTTTCCCAAGCCACGGAGGCGGCGCGGCTCGACTCGAGGATTCGCGGCCTGTGGATGTTGCACGACGATTCCCGCCCGGCGGATACCGCTTGTCTCGAATCGTTGATCGAAACATGGCATAATGCTCCGACCGCTTCGATCCTGGGCGCGAAACAGCTTGACTGGTCGGGGGAGAACCTTCACGACGTCGGCAAGTATGCTGGCCACCACCGTTTGTATTCCTTGGTCGTCGATGGGGAGCCGGACCAGGAGCAGTATGACGGCAGGCAGGATGTGTTCGCCGTATCGCTCGCCGGGGCACTGGTTCCTGTCGATACTTTGCGCATGCTCCACGGTATTTCATCGTGGTTCGGCACCTTCGCGCAGTCTGCGGATTTCTGCCGTCGCATATGTCTCAGCGGCGGTCGTGTCGTCGTCGTTCCCCGCGCGCGTATCGCCCATCGGCGCGCAAGATTCGAAGGTATTCGCACCCGTGGCGGCATGCCCATCGACGAGGAGGAACCACAACATACGTCGATGACGCGGATGCGCGCCGAACAACGATACGCGTATACGGATACCCGCATGCTGTTGTGGCTGGTCTGGTGGCTATGCAGCCTGCCCGCCTCGCTGGCCCGTGCTGTGGGAAAACTGTTCGCGAAAAAACCGTATGACGCCCTGTGCGAGCTGGTGATGCCATGGTCCGCACTGGTGTCGTTCCCGCGTGCGATCAAGGCTCGTCGTCTTGTCGCCCGGCAAAGCAAGGTGTCCCAATCCCGTCTCGAACAACTGGTGGCGGATCGGCAGCAGATTGCACGGTGGCGTGACCGCCGTCGCGCGTTGGACAGCCAACGCCATGTCATCCTGCTCAGCCCGTTGGCCAAAGCGCATCTGCGCACACGGCTCATTCGGCGGTGGACCGGTGCGATACTGATGTCGCTCGTTGTGCTATGCCTCTTGATTGGCTGGCAATGGCCTTTGGTGCGATCGTTGGCAACGGGTGGCACATTGTATTCAGACCAATGGCTGCCGACCGGCGCGAGTTGGCGGCAATTGGTTGAATCCGCCACCACCCAATGGGTGTTCGGCGGCGGTGTGGGGCGCGCAGCCCCTCCGACGCCATGGTTGTTGGTGCTCACGATCGCATCCGTGTTCACACTCGGTCATGTCGCCACGGCGATCAGTGTTATGTACTTCGCTTCCGCACCGCTCGCAGCGCTGTCGTTCTGGGCGTTGGCGGGAGTGTTCACCCGTTCCGACTCGGTGAGAATCGCCGGCGGGCTGATGTGGGTCTCCTTTGCTGCGGCGATGGGATTGTATCAGTCCGGGAATCTCGCGATGCTCACCATGATGGTGTTCCTGCCTGCGGCTTTCGCGTTCGTATTCCGTGCTGTGGGCATGTACCATACCGAAGATCCGATGAAACCGAAGGCGTCGATCCAGTCGGCGGCGTGCGCGGCATTGTGCTTTGTCATCGTTGTGTTGTCCGAACCACAGACCCTGCTTGCTTTGGTTGTCGCGTTCATCGTGTTTCTCATGATGGTGCCCAAGCATCGCGCCATGCTGCTGCTGATACCGTTCCCTGCAGGATTCGCTGTCGCGCCGACCCTGTCCAACGTCATCCGTAACGGCATGCAAGGTATGTGGCGACAGTTGTTCGGCGATATCGCGATTCCTCTGCGCAGCGTCAACGGCTCGCCGACCGCGTTGAGTCTTGCCGATGTGGTCCGTCGGACATTCGGCGTCAGCGGTAGCGGCGACTGGAGTTCGCTCGACTCACAAACGGCATGGCATGTTGCTTCAGTGGTTGCGCTTGCCGCCGTGGTTGCGCTGGCGGTCCTCTCGCTGTTCCTGCCGTTCGCGCTGAGGGTCTCGCGCATGATGTGGGTGGTCGCCGTCTGTGGAGCGGTGCTGTGCTTGGCGTCTTCCCGAGTGACCATCGCAGTTGACGCTTCCGGCGAAGTCGCTGGTTCCGTGCTTCCGGGCATGGCATTGGTGATGGTGTCGTTGCTGTCTTGCGTATGTTTGGTCGCCGGAGGCGCTGTGCGGCGGTTCCGCCCATTGAAATCGTCTCTTGGAGCGGAAGAGGGTGCTGTCCATGCACGTCCGGAACAATCCCGCCGTACAACGACGGTGACTCGCGCCGGGCGCGCTGTACTGGTCATCGTGATGGTGGCATTCGCCACGGCGTGGTGTGGTTTTGCCGCATTCGCGTCTCCCAGCCAGCATATCGGTGGAAGCACCGCCGGCCTGCCTATGGTGGCTACCGACTATCTAGCGAAAAACAGTGACTCCCGGGTGCTCGCATTGAAGGCGCAAACCGATAATTCGGTCGATTATTCGGTGCTGCGCACCAGCAAAGGCGATTTGATCGATGCGTCGCCTGCGTTGCGTGCTCAGTTTGTGTCGGGGGAACACGACGCCGCATATCAGACCATCGCCCAGGCAAGCGCCGCGTTGCTTTCCGGTTCGGACGACGATGCGATCGCGGCGATTGGCCAACTCGGATTCGGCGGAATCTACGTGGTGTCCAATACGTCGAACAACGCTGCGAGAACGGCAACAGGGAATCTGATTGCGAATATCACTGCGTGCGATGGCGTGCAGACCGTCGTCAGCGCAGACAGCGGCACGTATTACCGTGTCGCAGGTGCAACCGAAACCGCGACCCAGCACGTTGATACATCCGCGCAACACAGGCTGCAAACGCGTGGTTGGCGTTATGTGTGGCTGTGGAGCATGGGTGTGGTCATCGCGGCGTACTGTCTGGTCGCCCTGCCTCGTCCGGGTGCCGGTATGATGAGCGATGACGAGGAGGATGAAGCATGAGCCAGGAGCTATCCAACCGGAAACGCGGCGGCGCCGGCCGTCACACCGCATCGACGGTCCGCCGTGTCCTTGTGGCCGTGTTGACCATGATCCTCATTGTTGCGGTGTTCGCGGCGTTGACTGTGTTGGAGCCTGCCCGGTGGCTGATTGACCGGTCTTCGGTGTCATCGGCGACGACCGTGCAACATGTCAGCCAGACGCAATACGGCTTGCTGTGTCCGCAACAGATGACGCTTGCGGATGACGAGAATTTCGGAGACAGCGAGTATCAGGCGACTGCAGGGAATATCACATCCGCGGCATTGTACGCTGCCTTCGGTTCCGTGTATGGAGCTGATGTCTACAATTACCCATTGTCCGGCGAGGATGCGCAATCCAGCGAGCTTTCTGACGACAATCTGCTGGATTCGGCGAATGTCAAAACGCTTGCCGGGGATGTCACGAAGAACGCCCAGTACATCGACGCCAAATTGTTGGAGGCGAAATCCGGGACCGGTGTGATCGGTTCGATGGCCTCATGGGCGACTTCGGGAGATCTCAGGGGCATGTCCGCCGCTTCCTGCGTGCCGACTGCACTCACCGACGCATTCCTGCTTCCGGCGACGCAAACCGGTGTCACCGAGCAGCTGGTGGTGTCCAATCCTTCGCAGAAGTCGACTTCGCTTGATGTGACCGTGTACGGTACGAAACATGCGGGGAAGCTGTCGCTGTCCACATCCAGTACGCTGACGGTCGCTGCGGGCGGGCAGGCGACGCTTGACATTTCCGCCGCCGCACCAGGGCAACAGGGTGTCTATGTCACCGTGTCGAGCACGGAAACGCCGATTGCGTCCGTGGTGAACGTGACTCGTATGCAGGGGTTGAAACCGTTGGGATCCGATGTCGTTCTTCCTCTGGGCGACCCTGCGCTGACCCAAGCCTTGCCCGGCGTGGTCAAGGGGGATGCCGTGACTGCGCTTGTCTACGCGGAACGCAATACCACGGTGACATTGTCTTGGGTCACCGGTGAAGGCCGTGTGGAGGCGAAGACGGTCACGGTGCCCGGCAACAGGGTCACCGCAGTCGATCTCGGCAATGCCCCGGACGACGCGACCGGCTTGTTCGCCGATGCCACATCCCAGATCAGTGTCCAGGCGACAGTCAGCCAGAGTGCTTCCGGTCAGGCTGATTTTGCGTTCATCCCCGGTGAATCGGGGCAGCGTGCATCAGGATTGGTCATTCCGTCCTCGGTGTCGGCGACCCTGCAATTGGTCAATCTCTCCGACACCGACCAAACCGTGACACTGCACGGCTATGATGCGTCCGGCAACGCAACAGGAAGCAAACGCATATCCGTGGGGGCTACGACAGGCGTGTCGGTCGATCCTGCGGATATCGGCGATAACACTCAGCTGTTCACCTGCCGCGCGGGCAAGAACATTGTGTGGGGCGCGAGGCTGTCCCAAGCGTCGCTGTCTTCAGGCAAAGTGGCGCAGGCCGCATATCTGCCGGCGTCATCGTTGGAGCCTCAGAGTCGCGAGGTGCTGACTGTGAACGATCAACGCATTGTGCATTGACCGTTCACGGCGTATGTCGTCTGATGCATAGGACGTTCGCCTGATCGCCGTGATCTGCCGCTGCCATGCGCCCTTATCGTTCGCGTCTGGTCGTCCGCGGCTAATCAAGGCCCCAGTCGGGGTCGATTTCCTCTGGTCTGCGGCCATACAGCTCGGCAAGACGGCTGACCAGTTCATCGCGGATGGCGAATTGCAGATCCATGCGGGTGCGTGCATGCATTTGGATCGGCATCCGGTACAGGACGATACGAGCGGGCGTGCCGCGCCCGGCGGGGAAGCATTGGGAAGACAAGTCCGGATCTGCCTGCCATGGCGCCGGGTCGGACGGCGGGACGTCTTCGACGGCGAACTGCACTGGTTGCACCAGCTCTGGCCATGCTCCGTGGAGTCTGCGCAGCTGGGAGGCGACCATATCGTCGAACATGCCGCTTTTCGTCCGGTATCGGGGCATTCTCACCCCGAACATCGGGGTGCGGCTTCCGCGGCCGTGCCGGTTGCGGTATACGTGTAATTGCCAAGGTGCTCGCAGCATGCCGTCAACTGTATGTCGAGGCAAGGATTGCGCTAGGATGGCATGGTGTATTTCGGCAAGGAGGAACAATGAACGCCACAGCGATTCATTCATGGCGGCAGCTTGATCTTGACGCCGTGGCATCTGAGGCGAAAGCGATTGCCTTCGACCTTGATGGTACGCTCGCGAGGTCGAAAAAACCGATTTCCCCGCACATCGCTGATTGCCTGACCGCGTTGACCCACCGTCTGCCGGTGGCGATTATCACCGGCGGCAGGTTTTCTTTGGTCCAAAGCCAGATTCTCGATATGCTTGACGATCGCGCGTGCAAAGCCAATATGCATCTCATGCCGACCAGCGGCACCCGCTATTACCGGTGGGATGGCACCCGATGGGAATGCGTGTATGAGCATAATCTCAGTGACGCCGAGCGGCAGGCGGCCATCAGTTCGCTGGAACGACACGCCAAGGAGCAAGGCATTTGGGAAGATCGGGTGTGGGGGGAGCGCATCGAGGATCGAGGCAGCCAGATCACGTTCTCGGCGCTTGGCCAGCTTGCTCCGTTGGAGGCGAAGGAGGCCTGGGATCCGACCAATGAGAAGAAGAACCGTCTCGCCGAAGCCGTAAGCGCTGACGTTCCTGATTTGGCGGTCCGCTCCGGTGGCTCAACGAGTGTGGATATCTCCTTGCGTGGCGTGGACAAGGCGTATGCCGTTCGGCAATTGGCCGCCGCGCTGCATATCGACGTGCCGCAGATGGTGTATCTCGGTGACCGTATGGACCCGGACGGTAATGATTACCCGGCCGTGAACGCCGGGACGATGGCCATTCGCGTCACCGGTCCGGAGGAGACCCTGGTGGTGTGCGATGAACTCATTCGCCGCCTGCCAGTGGTTGCATGAGCATTGTCTGCGTTGCGTGGTGTGACCGCCGCGTGGGCTAGACGCATTGCGGATGGGGTGCGCGGCTTGTGCTGCGTGCGCCGTTACGCCTGTGCATGGTTGTGCATTCGCGCTGTTCGGCAGACAAGGCTGCTCTGGCGGTGACGGCTTGGGGCTGTTGGCCGCTGGCTGAAGCGCTTGACTGTCCCGATTCATGACTTCTGACCACATCGATGGTGTGCGCTGGCGCAGCGATGGGGCGTGTCGATACCGTCGGATGTATGCGCTTGCGTGACTTGTTTTCCGTATGGTTGTCATCCCCGTTTGCGATGACGGTGTTGCCGCGTGGATGCGCTGGGTGCGGCGAACCGGATACGGTGCTGTGCTCCGATTGCCGTGCGTTGTTCGCGGCTTATCCGTCTCGGCCGCTTCCCGGCCTTCCCGGCGGTACCCTCGCATGCGCGCGATATTCGGGTCGCGCGAGGTCGGCGGTGCTTGCCTGGAAAGATCATGACGATCGGGAGTGTGATGCGGTGTTTGCCCGGTATCTCGCTGCCGCAACCGATATGATGCTGGGCCGGCTGAACGGTTGCGGGGGTGTCGAAGACGGCCATCGGCTGATGCTTGTTCCGGTGCCTTCGTCCGGCCGGTCAGTCCGGGCTCGTGGCAGGTGTCATATGCGTATCCTGACGCGTATGGTGTGCCGCCTGTTGCGTGAGGAATACGGGTATGACGCTGTTGTCGCCGACGTGCTGTCGGTCGCACGACATGGTGGACGGTCGGTCGGGCTGTCCAGCGCGCAGCAGCGGGCTGACCGCATGGGCGAGCGGTTCCGGTTGCGTGGATCTTGGCATGGGGCTGGAGACGCAACAGTGCTGCTGTTGGATGACATTATTACGACGGGATCCACATTGCGTGGATGCGCGGATGTCCTCGCCTGTGCCGGGGTCTGTGTTTCGGCCGCGGTCGCCTTGGCTGATACGCCGCCTCGCGCGGGCTGAACATGCCGAAGCGTTGGTCCGGATTACGCGCACGGGTATTCGTTGGCTTGTCAAGCCTGACAGCAGGCCAATGTCCGCAGGGGTGTCCGTCAGTCGGCGCGCACGACCGGCATTTCGTCCCAGCGAGTTGTGCATCGTGCCGACAACATCTCGCGCCGCATGGTCCATGAGGCGCCGGTGTCGCCGTTGTTTCTGCCGTCTCCCCGGATTCCCGCATAGCCGATGCCCACGTGGGCCGGGCCGAATCGTCTGGCGACCTGTTCGAATGCTTCGCTCAGACCGGGGTCTGTCCGCGCGCCCAGAGTGGGCAGCGTGTCATAAGCATCGGCATCGACAAGCCCGGTGAGCATGACACCGGCCCGCACATACCGTACCGAAGGGGTGATTCTGCCATGGAGCGCCTGCCTGGCGGCCGCGGATATGATGACCGGGTCGTCGCTCGGATCTTGCAAGAGGATGCTGCCGCAGGCGGACGAGTATTGGTCGTGTGCGTTGAACGGACTGCTGGCGCAGAACACTGAGACCCGTGTGCACAGGCTATGCTGCCGCTGGAGTCTTCTGCACGCGTATTGGGCGTATACGGATGCCGCTTGCCTGAGTCCTTCCTCCCCGCGGATCGGGGTGCCGAACATACGGGAGCATAGTATTTGTGAGTCTCGTTTGCCGCCGGTCGCGTCATTGTCTTCGGCGATACACGGCACGCCTCGCAGTTCTAGAATCGTCCGCTCGAGTTGCACCGAGAACAGCCGGCGCATGGCGGCGGGATCTTGGTCTCGCAGCTGTGCGGCCTGCCGTATGCCAAGACCGCGCAGGCGTTTCGCCAGTCTTCTGCCGATGCCCCAGATGTCGTCGATTTCCGTGGAAGCGAGCACTGCGGTGCCGTGATCGTTGCGTGACAAGTCGCTCCATGTGGTAATGCCGTGGGACGAGGGATGACGTTTGGCCCAGTGGTTCGTGATTTTCGCCAAGGTTTTGGTGGGGGCTATGCCGATGCTCACCGGTATACCCACCCCTTGCAGTACGGTTCGCCGCATGTCGGCGGCGATCAGGCGTGTCCGCTCGGTGTCCCATGGCGAATGCAGAAAACATTCGTCGATGGAGTATATCTCCTGTCCGGGCAGGAACCTTGACATGATGGACATCATACGATGGGACAGGCTTCCGTACAGTTCGTAGTTGGAGCTTCGGGCGATGACCTGGTCGTATGCCGCCTCTTGGCGGATGGTGAACCATGGCGTGCCGTTGGCGATGCCGAGCGCCTTGGCTTCGGCTGATCGGGACACCACGCACCCGTCGTTGTTCGACAAGACCACAAGCGGTTTCCCGGCGACTTCCGGGTGGAATACGGCCTCGCAGGAAGCATAGAAATTATTGGCGTCGGCGAGTACGATCGGGTGTTTTGGCGTATGGGGCTGTTCAGGCATGGTGCGACCCCCACCCTCGGTGCTGGTAGGCGTCTGGATGCAAGGGAGCGGCGACGTTGCGCATGGTTGGTTTCGCTCCCGGATATGCAACCGACGGAACCGGCTGTTCCATACGGCATTGCCCCGGCTTGCGCTGCCAGTGGTAATTCCCGGTCACTACTCCCCAAATCAGCAGGTCTTGGTCGGGGGAGGGAATGAAATCCGGGTATGCGGGGTTTTCCGGGTGCAGCACCGGTGTTCGGCCGTGCATGACCAGTCGCTTCACGGTCAGTTCATCATCAAGGACGGCGACGACCACATCGCCGTCCTGCGGGTCGAGGGCCCGGTCGACCACCAGCAGATCGCCGTCCCAGATTCCCGCATTCTGCATCGAATCACCGGCCACAGTCACGATGAACGTGGTGTCCGGATGGGCGATGATGTGTTCGTCAAAGCTGAAGTCGCCGTCGAAATAATCCTGCGCGACCGAGGGAAAACCGGCATGTACCGACTCGAGCGCCTGCGGCACCGGGATGGGGGATTCCGAAGCCGGATGGATTGCGGAAATGACACCAGACAGCCGGATATTGCCGGTATCGGCGCCGGTGATGCCGAGCTGGCGCGTTTTGATGCTGACGACCATCACATACCTCCGTTCGAACATATGTTCGATTCCAGTATGTCGTGCGGTACTGACAAACAATGGCGGGTGCCACGGAATGAACCGTGACACCCGCCGGAATGTATTCGGGCTCAGCCTTATGCCTCTTCGCGATGCGGGGGCTTGACGGCATCCGCCTGAATATGGTGCTTCGGCAACGTGATTTCAAAGTCCGCGCCGCGCGGATCGTCCACGACACGTACCGTGCCGCCGTGCAACTGGGCGGCCCACCTCGCGATGGACAGTCCGAGCCCGGTACCGCCCGACTCGGTGCCAGGGCCTGTTTTGCCCTTGACAAAGCGCCGGAAGATATCGCTTCTGGCTTCGACAGGAATCTGGGAGCCGAAATTGACCACATTCGTCACGATGGTGTCGTTGGTCTTGTTCTCATGGGTTTCAATCAGCACCGCAGTGTCATCGGGGGAGTGCTTGAGCGCATTGCCGATGACATTCGTGAACAATTGGCGCAGCCGGTCTTGGTCGCCTTCCATGGTCAAATCATCGGGCACATGCATGTCAATGGTGTGGGCATGGCCGGAATCAGCGATTTCCAAGGGCTCAATGGTCTCATCGATGAAATCGGCGAAATTGAACCGCTCGATCTGCAAACTCGCGGCACCTGCCTCCATGCGGGACAAATCCAGCAGGAACGCGATCAAATCGCTCAACCGGTGGGTCTGGTTCAGAATGCTTTCCATATTCGCCGGGGTCGGTTCGACCACGCCGTCGGCGAGGTTTTCCAGCATCGCCTGCAACGCCGAAACCGGCGTGCGCAGCTCATGGCTGACGTTGGCGATCAGGTCGTTGCGCATCTGGTCGGCGTGTTGGAGTTCCTCGGCCATCTCATTGAAGGATCTGGCCAGCATGCCGATTTCATCATTGCTGTCTGTTCCGGTCTGGACACGGACGGTGTAATCGCCTTCTGCCATGGCTTCCGCGGCGTCACGCATCTGGCGTAGCGGCGTGGTCAACCCACGCGAGAAGAAGTAGGTGATGCCTAAGGCCACGGCAAGCGTAATCGGCATGGCCACCCAGCCGGACAGACCGACTTTGAGCAGGAACCATGCCATGACGAAAGCGATGGCGGTTGAAATGACAATCAGAACGGACAATTCGAATTTCAGCGATGAGAAGAAGCCGATTGGCCGTTCACTGCCTAACAGCCGGTTCGCCCGCGGCCGTTTCTTCGCGGATTGGCCGGACCGGGGCGAACCTGACTGCTGAGCCATCAATGCGCCTCGCTTCCGGTGCCGTCGTTGTCAGACTCCGGCGGTTCGAAGGCATACCCGACGCCGTGTGCCGTGCGGATCATTTCCGAACCGAGCTTATGGCGCAACGCTTTGACATGGGAATCCACAGTGCGGGTTCCGGAGGCATCGGGCCAATCCCAAACCTCTTCGAGCAGTTTCTCGCGCTTGAACACGGTTTTCGGCTTGCGCGCGAGGGTGGCGAGCAAATCGAATTCGGTGGGGGTGAGATGCACTTGTTCGCCGTTGAGTGTGACGATGCGCTGCCTTGGATCGATGACCAGCGAACCGAAATCGAGAATCTTCTCGTTTTCCAAGTTCTTGGCGATGATGGTGGCGCGCTCCACACGGCGCAACAGGGCTTCGCACCGCGCGATAAGTTCACGCGGCGAGAACGGCTTGGTCATGTAATCGTCGGCGCCTGCGCCAAGACCCATGACTTTGTCTGATTCGGCGTCACGCGCAGTGAGCATCAACACCGGGACTGGACGTTCGGCGACGATGCGTTTCGTCGCTTCGATGCCATCCATGACGGGCAGCATGACATCCATGATGACCAGATCGGGCTTGAGCTGCTTTGCCGCGCGGACGGCGGACGCGCCGTCACCGGCGACGCGTGCCGTCCATCCGTTCGCGGTAATGCGCTGCGCTATGGCAGTGGCGAGATCGGGTTCATCTTCGACGACCAGAATTGTGCGCGATTTCTTGGGGTTCTGGCGTGCTGAAGTGTTGAGCATTGGGGACCGCCTTTCAGTTCTCTGGTTCCAAGAATACAGCTCCCAACGCCGGAATGGTGAGTTTCGCCGACCAATCGCGAGAATGATAGGCCCCTGCATCGGCTTCAAATTCGCCGTTGTGGATGCCCGAACCGCCGTACTGCTCGTCATCGGTGGTCAGGATTTCACGCCAGCGACCGCCACGCGTCAGCGGCACCTGGTAATCTTCCCAAGCTTCGCCGGAGAAGTTGACGACGACGACCAGCTGCTCGCCCTTGGTGCCGATCCTCACGAAGCTCAGCGTATTGTGATCGGCGTCATCGCTGGTCAGCCACTGGAAGCCAGCGGGATCGAAATCCTGGCTCCACAACGCCGGATGCGCCTTGTACAGGGCGTTCAAGTCAGCGACCAGATGCTGCACCTGGCGGTGTTCCTTCCAGTTGAGCGCATCCCAATCAACCGATCCGTTGTGGTCCCATTCGCCGTACTGGGCAATTTCGTTGCCCATGAACGACAGCTTCTTGCCGGGATGGGCCCACTGGTACGCGAACAGTGCACGCACGCCGGCATACCGCTGCCAATCGTCGCCGGGCATCTTGCCGAAGAGCGAACCCTTGCCGTATACGACCTCGTCATGGCTGATCGGCAGGACGTAATGCTCGGAATAGGCGTAGACCATCGAGAATGTGATCTCGTTGTGGTGCCACTTGCGGTTGATGGGCTGCTCGTGCAGATATTGCAGCGTATCGTGCATCCAACCCATATTCCACTTGAGACCGAAACCGATGCCGCCCTGATCCGTTGGAGCGGTGATGCCCTGATACGCGGTGGATTCCTCGGCGATCATCATGATGCCCGGGTTGTTCTTGTACGCGGTGGCGTTGGCTTCCTTGAGGAAGTCGATGGCTTCGAGATTTTCGCGGCCGCCGTAGATATTCGGATGCCACTGGCCAGGCTTGCGGCTGTAGTCGAGGTACAGCATCGAGGAGACCGCGTCGACACGCAGCGCGTCGATATGGTATTCGTCCAGCCAGAAGCAGGCGTTGGCGACGAGGAAGTTGCGCACCTCATTGCGGCCGAAGTTGAAGATGTACGTGCCCCAGTCCGGGTGCTCGCCGCGTGTCGGGTCCGGGTCTTCGTACAACGGCGTGCCGTCGAAGCGGCCGAGGGCGAAGGCATCCTTCGGGAAGTGCGCCGGAACCCAGTCCATAATGACGCCGATGCCGGCCTCATGGAATTTCTCGACCAAGTACTTGAAATCATCAGGACCGCCGAGACGGGAGTCGATGGCGTAGTATCCGGTCACCTGGTAGCCCCACGAACCGGCGAACGGGTGTTCCGCAAGCGGCATGAATTCAACGTGGGTGAAGCCTTCCTTCGCCACATAATCGACCAGCTGGTCGGCGAGCTCGCGGTAGTTCGTGATGCCTTTCTTCCAGCTGCCCGCGTGGACTTCATAAATGCTGACAGGACCGTCGTGCGGATTGGTGCGCTTGCGGTGGTCCATCCATGCCGTGTCGTCCCAATCGAAATGCGACTCGACCACGATCGATCCCGTTGCTGGCGGAACCTCATGAGAGCGCTCCATCGGATCGGCTTTCATTACCCATTCGTTGTTCGCGTTGAGAATCTGATACTTATAGATCTCGCCTGCCTGCACGCCGGGGATGAACAGCTCCCAGATACCGGAGGATCCCAGTTCGCGCATGGCGTGCTTGCGACCGTCCCAGCCGTTGAAGTTTCCGACGACACGCACGGCGTGGGCGTTCGGCGCCCAGACGCTGAACGCGGTGCCGACCAACTGCTCGCCGGGGGTGCCGTCGTTGGAACCCATCGGGTCGTCGTAATGCATGACGCGTGCGCCGAGCGCCTCCCACAGCCGCTCGTGCCGGCCTTCGCCGAACAGGTACATATCGAGATCGCCGACAGTCGGCAGGTAACGGTACGGGTCGTCCTCTACGACTGTCTCGCCGTTCTCATAGGTGGTTGCCACGCGATAATCCGGTACGCCCCAGCCGTCCCGCGTCTCGATGGCGGGGACTGTGGCGCGGAAGACGCCGTTGTGCTCATGCTCGGCGGCGTGGCGGACACGCTTGCCGTCCTGTTCGGTGATGATGTCAACGCTGCTTGCCAGCGGGCGCAAGACCCGCACGGTTACGGTGCGCTCGTCGTCCTGCGCGAAATGGCCGCCAAGCACCTCATGGGGATTGTAGTAGCTCGCGTTGCTGACGGCGTCCAGTGTTCCTTGATCTACAGTAAACATGATGACATCTCCATTGATTCTCGTGTTCGTAGTGGTCATACTACGAGCCTACCCGCAATCTTCGCAAAAATCCCGTCGTGTCGTGTGTTTCTTCTCACATTTGTGCCCGTTGTGATGCATGGGCGTGTTGTCAGGGTCGATACAACGGCGGGACGGCAATGGTCACGTCCTGGCTTGCTGGCATAATATGTAAGGTTACGGTCTTTGACACGTCGTTCACGGAGGGTTCATGGGTTACAAAGTCGGCGATATGGTCGTGTATCCGCGTCATGGTGCGGCACGGGTCGATGCAATTACCGAGCGTACGGTGAAGGGCGTCACACGGCAGTACCTGCAGTTGTCTGTCCTGTCCTCTGACGGTCTGGTCATCAATGTCCCTGTGGAAAACGCTGAAAAGGTCGGGGTTCGCGACATCGTCGACGCCGACGCGGTATCCAAGGTGTTTGGCATTCTGCGTACGCCGATTGTCGAGAAGGAAATGAACTGGTCGCGTCGGTACAAGCTGAATGTCGAGAAGATCTCGACGGGTGACGTGAACCAGATCGCCGAGGTCGTGCGCGACTTGTCCCAGCGCAATGTCGACGAGCATGGTCTGTCCGCCGGCGAAAAGCGTATGCTCACGCGTGCGCGGAGTATTCTCACGTCTGAGATTTCCTTGTCTGAAGACATCTCCGAGGAGGAGGCGCAGCGGCTGCTCGACGTCAATCTCGGCTACGCCGATCCGTTGCCGGGCGACGAGAAGCATCACACCCAGGCGCCTGAAGAGCCCGCATCGCAGACCTTGGCTCGTCTTGAGGCGGAAAAGAAGAAGTCCAAGAGCAAGAAGAAGTGACTTTGGTGTCGGCGACGCATGAGGCTCCAGCCGGGCAGATGCCGAATGTCCCGCGTGTGGGAATAGGGTTTGACGCCCACCGTTTCGCACAGGATTCCCGGCCATTGTGGCTGGCGTGCCTCGAATGGGAAGGCATCGGAATCGAGGGGGATTCTGACGGGGACGTCGCCGCGCACGCCTTGATTGATGCGTTGCTGTCCGCCGCCGGCTTGGGTGATATCGGCATGCTGTTCGGCGTCGGTGCCGACAGCGCCGGGGCAGGGGCACATGGATTCGATATGCTCCAAACGACGCGCGACACCCTGCGCAAGCATGGGTTCATGGCGTTGAACGCAAGCGTGGTAGTCATCGGCAATAGGCCGAAAATGAGCGCGAAACGGCGCCAGGCGGAGCAGATGATGTCACACGCCGCCGGTTGCCCGGTATCCATCACCGCAACCACCACCGATGGCATGGGGTTCACCGGAGCGGGGGAAGGGCTCGCCGCCATGGCGACCGCGATGGTCGTGGAATGCGACGGTGCGGCTTCGCTGTCGTGATGAGACGGCTGCGAGCCTTGCCACATGCGTTGCCATTCGCTTCCGCGAAACCCACGATTGCAATATAACAACGGGTAGGAGTCCGTGGTGCAGCTTGCCGGGCAAACCGCACCACGGATCTGCCGTCTCGAGTGTCTCCGAATGCCGTCTTCGTCACGCGTTCGTGGCGCGCAGTGCGCTGATGGCTCGCGCAACACCCCAGAACAGGGTGGACAGCGTCACGATGATGAAGCTCGGGGGAGCCGGGAACATCGCTGACAGCACCAACCCGCCCCAGATGGACACCAAGCACAATACGCTCGCCGTGCACATGGCTTTCAAGGGGGAGGAGGCGACGATATTCGCGGTCGCGGCGGGGGTGACGACAAGCGCGAAGATCAGCAGAGTTCCCACCGCGGGTACCGCAATGGTGATCACGCCCGCCATAATCGCCATGAACAGCACATTCATCAATCCGATCGGCACGCCTTTGGCTTGGGCCACCTGCTCATCCAGCGAGCTGAACAGCAGCGGGCGGTACACGACCGCGAGCACGATGACCAGCAGAATGTCGAACAATGCGAAACCGATGACCTGATCGTCGGTGATCGTCAGGATCGAACCGAACAGGATGGATTGCATTTGCTGGGATGCCGAACTTGACAGTCGTGCGAAGAACAGGCCGAGACCCGTGGCGAAAGCGAGCACCGTGCCGGTGGCGATTTCGCGTTGCGATGCTCGTTTCCCGAGTGCTCCGATAACCAGCGCGCCGGCAAGGGCGAAGACGCCAAGGCCGAAGGATACCGGCAGTCCGAGGAGCACGGCGCCGGTTGCGCCAGGCAGTCCGATGTGCGCCAAGGCGTGGGCGGCGAATGTGGAATGCCGGGCGATGGTGAAGTATCCCATGGCGCCGGCAGCCACCGCAATGCATAGTCCGGCGATGAACGCGTTGTGCATGAATGGCATGCTGAGGGTTTGCGCCCATTGGGGGTCGAAGGAGAAATCGATGTCGCTCATGTGGATCATGACCTTTCCGCCGGTTGCGCGGCAGCGGGCGCATCTTGCTGATGGTGCTGATGCCCGTGATGATGGAATTGCGCCACTTCGACAGGCGCATGCGTATCCTGCTCGATGTCAGCAGGTTCATCCGCTGACGGGGTGACGAACATATCGCCTTGCGGCGTGGTCACGACCTGAACGGTCGTTCCGTACAGATGGGTGAGCAGATTCGCGTCGAGTACGTCGTTCATCGCGGCGTAATGGGGGTGCCCGTCGAGCAGATACACCGCTCCGGTGAGGATCGGCAGCAGCATGTTCAAATCATGGGCGACGACTTGGATGGTCATGCCGAGCTCATGATTGAGCCGTGCCAGCACATGCACGGTCGCGCGTTGGCTGGCGAGATCGAGGTTGGCCAGCGGCTCGTCAAGCATGAGCAGTTCCGGGTCGCTCACCAACGCCTGAGCGATTGCGACGCGCTGGCGAAGTCCGCCGGACAACTGTGATAGGCGGTAGGACGCTTTGTCTGCCACGCCGACGAAGTCCATCGCCTCACGGGCGCGGCTGCGCTGTGCTTTGGTGGTGATGTGGAAGCCGAATCGCGTGCCGGTCAGCCCGAGCAACACCGATTGTTCAGCGGTGAGATTGGAATCAATATCGGAGGTATAGCTTTGCGGCACGTACCCGATGCGTTTGTTGGATTTGCCTGCCGGCTCGCCCAGCACGTCCACGCTGCCATGCGCCAGCGGCAGAAGTCCGAGTTCGGTTTTCATCATGGTTGTTTTGCCGGCGCCATTGGTTCCCACGATGGCGGTGACTGATCCGCGTGGTATGGAAAAGGTTCCGTGGCTCCAGATTACGTGGTCGCCGCGACTGACCGCCGCGTCGCTGAAGACGATTGCGGCCGGCTGTTGTGCGCTTGGTGTGCCGGTGCCGCTGTGGTCACCGTGCTCGCCGGCTTGAGGCGCTGACTGTGCCATGCGTACCTCCCCGTGGGTTATCTGTGGAATTCAGGTGCACCCGACCTCATGTCCCTTATGGGGCGAGGCGGATGCGATGCTGGTTTCAGTATGACAAATGATGCTGACAATCATTCTCATTTAGCGGTGAAACAACTGCCTGTTGTCTCGACTGCCTTCGCCGCCGCTACTGCGCCGATGAGGGGCTTGTGCTGTCAGGGGAGCCGGATTCGGCTGTGGAAGAAGGGGTTGAAGAAGCGCTCGGCGAGCTCGCGTCGGTCGATGCGCCATCCTTGGACGTGCCGCCCTTGGAATCGGATTGCGAAGCGGTGACTTCTTCCGACAGCGTGTCGACGAGCGAAGAGATCCAACCAGTCAGGGTGTGTTGATCGGCTGGCATTTGCTCGGTGATTTCGATGACCGGCACCTTGTTCTCGGTCGCGGTCTTTTTCAGCAAAGCGGCTGAGTCGCTGGATTCCTGGGGATTGTCTACCAGCAGTGCAGCTTTGCCTGATTGCAGAAGATCTTGAAAATCCTGCAAATCAGCGGGGGCCGCCTCTCCACCTGACGTAACCGATTGCAGATAACCTTGCGGGGTGACGTCCTTGAATTGCATATCGGACATCAGATAATACGCCACAGCCTCCGTCGCGGCATAGGTGGTGTTCTTATGCTTCTTGGCGAACGCCGACATGGCGGCTTCGAGTTCGGATTCCTCTTTCTGCCAGGTCTTGAGCCGCTGTTCAAAGGATTTCTTCTTGGACGGCAGGATTTTGCAGAACGCGTCGGTCAATTCGGCCGCCATCGCTTTGCGCGCGTCCTTGGAAAACCACAGATGTGGATTGTCGCCTGCGATGGCGCCGACGGTGGAAGCGGCGGAAACGCTGACCGTGCCTTTGGCGATGCTCTTCGTAGCCCATGAATCATAGCCGGCGCCATTGGTCACCACGATTTGGGCTTTCTGGATCTCGGCGATGTCCGAGGTTTTCGGCTCGAAATCATGCGCATCAACATTGGTGGAATTCAGGATGGTCGTGACGTTCACGTCGTCCCCGCCGATTTCCTGTGCCAGGGTGCCCCACTGGTTGACGGATGCCACAACGGCGATCGGCCCCTTCGATGATGTCGCCGAAGGGGTAGCGGAAGACGACGGGCGTGGTACAGGGCTGCACCCGACGAGTGGAAGGAGCACCATGATCGCCGCCAGTGCCGCGAACCATGTTGTCCATCGCCTGCCAAACCCCCGTGTACTCATGCTGCCACCTTTTCTCTGTCTGTCTGCCCTGTTCGCGGAGCCCTCGGTCTGCTGAGTGCTCCGCATGCCGGAATGCGTGCATGTTCTTTCCCCACGATAGCTTACGATACAGAAAATATACGTTGTGCCGCCCTTGTCCGCTCCGGGGCGGCACCGGCATGTCCATCCAGTCGGGGCGGCGTCAGGAGGCACAGCATGCCCATCGTATTGGACGGCAAAAGCGTGGCTGCCCAGATCAAAGCGGATCTGGGCGCAAGGGTCGCGGCGCTCAAGGAGCAAGGGATCCAGCCCGGTCTTGGAACGCTTCTGGTAGGCAATGACCCGGGCTCCGTCAAATACGTTGCCGGAAAGCATGCGGACTGCGCCGAGGTCGGCATCACCTCGATTCGGCGTGATTTGCCGGCAGGGGCGACGCAATCGCAGATAGCGCAGGCAATTGACGAACTCAATGCCGACCCGGCGTGCACGGGCTTCATCGTCCAGCTGCCGTTGCCGGCCGATGTCGATGAATTATCGATGATTGCAAGGATTGATCCCGGCAAAGATGTCGATGGCATGCACCCTTACAATCTGGGGGAGCTGGTGCTGCATACGTCCGGCGATATCGCCACGCCGCTGCCATGCACGCCTCGCGGTGTGTTGACGTTGCTGGACCATTACGGCATCGATCTTGACGGCAAGGAAGTGTGCGTACTGGGGCGAGGCATCACCATCGGCCGCACGATCGGGCTGTTGCTGAGCAGGCGGAGCGTCAATGCGACCGTCACCTTGTGCCATACCGGTACCAAGGATGTGCACGAGCATATGCGACGTGCCGACGTGATCATCGCGGCGATGGGTTCGGCGGGCTTTGTCAAGCCAGACGATGTCAAGCCAGGGGCGGTACTGGTCGATGTCGGCGTCTCCCGTGTCTGGGACGAGCAGGCGGGCAGGTATCGCATCAAAGGCGACGTGGACAAAGCGTGCTATGACAAGGCTGGAGCCTATACACCCAATCCTGGCGGGGTGGGGCCGATGACACGTGCCATGCTGCTGGCGAACGTCGTGGAGATCGCCGAGCGAAACGCTGCCCGTTGACGTATGCCGTCGCGCTTTGCGGGCGAGATGGCGGGGCGCGACACGCCGCATTTCACCGACGGCATTTGTGCATAGCACACGCTAAACTCAGTCAAGGTATGTCTCAAAAGGCTTACCGCATAATTGAAGAACGATTTTATCCATCTATTCATTAACAGAAACCACTATTTTAATGGCAGAAAACAATACGGAAGTCACCAAGGTCGCGATCAACGACATCGGCACCGAAGAAGACTTCATCAAGGCAGTCGATTCCACCATCAAGAACTTCGATGATGGTGATCTGGTCGAGGGCACGGTCGTCAAGGTCGACCGTGACGAGGTCCTGCTCGACATCGGCTACAAGACCGAGGGTGTCATCCCCTCCCGCGAACTTTCCATCAAGAAGGACGTCGATCCCGACGATGTCGTCGAAGTCGGCGACACCATCGAGGCCCTTGTCGTGACCAAGGAAGACAAGGAAGGCCGTCTTATCCTGTCCAAGAAGCGTGCACAGTATGAGCGCGCCTGGGGCGACATCGAGAAGATCAAGGAAGCCGATGGCGTTGTCGAAGGCACCGTCATCGAAGCTGTCAAGGGCGGCCTCATCGTCGACATCGGCCTGCGTGGCTTCCTGCCTGCCTCGCTCGTCGAGCTGCGTCGTGTGCGCGACCTGTCTCCGTACATCGGCCAGAAGATCAAGGCCAAGATTCTGGAACTCGACAAGAACCGCAACAACGTGGTGCTGTCCCGTCGCCAGTATCTCGAGGAGACCCAGTCCGAAGTCCGTGAGACCTTCCTGTCCCAGCTCAAGAAGGGCCAGATCCGTGAAGGCGTGGTGTCCTCCATCGTCAACTTCGGCGCATTCGTCGATCTGGGCGGTGTTGACGGCCTGATTCACGTTTCCGAGCTGTCTTGGAAGCACATCGATCACCCGTCTGAGGTCGTCAAGGTCGGCCAGAAGGTCACCGTCGAGGTGCTCGACGTCGATATGGACCGCGAGCGTATCTCGCTGTCCCTCAAGGCCACCCAGGAAGATCCGTGGCAGCGCTTCGCTCGCACCCATGTTCCCGGCCAGATCGTCAAGGGCAAGGTCACCAAGATCGTGCAGTTCGGCGTGTTCGTGTCCGTCGAAGACGGCATCGAAGGCCTGGTGCATATCTCCGAGCTGGCCAACCGCCACGTCGAGAACCCGGAGACCGTGGTCAAGCAGGGCGAGACCGTGTTCGTCAAGGTCATCGACGTCGATCTCGATCGTCGCCGTATCTCCCTGTCGCTCAAGCAGGCGAATGACGCTGTCGACCCGAGCTCCGAGGACTTCGATCCGGCACTCTACGGCATGCCTGCAGAGTACGACGAGGACGGCAACTACAAGTATCCGGAAGGCTTCGACCCGAACACCAACGAGTGGATCGCCGGATACGAGAAGCAGCGCGAGGAATGGGAATCCCAGTACGCCGCTGCTCACGACCTGTGGGAAGAGCACAAGGCGTTCGTCGCCAAGGAGCTCGAAAACGCCGCGGCTTCCGCAGCCGAGGACGGTCAGGCTCCTCGTGAGGAGAAGGTCCAGGAGACCTCCAACTACTCCTCGAACAATGCGTCTGAAGGCACTCTCGCCGGTTCCGACCAGCTGGCCGCGCTGCGCGAACAGCTGCTCAAGGGCGAGAAGTGAGCGATGCCAGTCATCACTGACTGACAACACTGACTGAACAGACCAAGCAATGGCCTCGGCACTTCGGTGACCGGGGCCATTACTGTATGCCCGTGTCGGCTTGCCGTGCGGCTACGATGGACAGCATGGTGATACGAATCGGACTGACTGGCGGCATCGCGGCCGGTAAGAGCACCGTCTCACGCAGGCTCGGCGAGCTGGGGGCGGCTGTCGTCGATTACGATATTCTTGCCAGGAAGATCGTCGAACCCGGGGGAGCGGCACTGCCCCGTATCGTGGAGGTTTTCGGCGATCGAGCCGTCAGGGACGACGGCACACTCGACCGCGCATGGCTGGCGGACCAAGTGTTCGGCGCACATGCGGATCCGCGTGCCAGGCAACGTCTCGACGCCATCGAGCATCCGCTGATCTACCAGCTGGCGCAACAGCTGGATGCCGAGGCTTCACGCAAGGACGGCAACGCCGTGATCGTCCATGACATTCCGCTGCTGGCGGAGGTCATCCAGGACCTGCCATTCCGTTTCGACCATATCGTGACTGTCGAAGCGCCCCAAGACGTGCGCATCGGACGCATGGTCCGCACGCGTGGGATGAGTCAGGCGCAGGCGCAAGCCCGCATAGCCAGTCAAAGCCCGCAATCGGCGCGGATGGCGATTGCTGATGTCGTCGTGGATGCCACGGTCGATCTTCCGGCCATGTTGGCGCGTGTCGATACGCTGTACGCTGCATGGCTCGGCGAAGCGAAAGCATGACGAGCGTCGGCAAGCATATGCAGGCGGTATACGGGCAGATCATGGTATCGAACATTTGTACGAATCGCTTGGTAAGCTGGTCCCATCGATATATGCACGGGTCATGCGGAACGTACGGGGAGGGCAACCATGAGTATTTCCATTGAACGCACGAACAAACCATTTGTCGTCAAGGCCCCCTACAAGCCTTCCGGGGATCAGCCTCAAGCCATCAATGAACTCGCCGAGCGGATCACCAACGGTGAGAACGACGTCGTGCTCATGGGTGCGACCGGCACCGGCAAAACCGCGACGGTCGCGTGGCTGATCGAACGGTTGCAACGCCCGACGCTGATCCTTGAGCCGAACAAGACGCTGGCTGCGCAGCTGTGCGCCGAATTCCGCGAACTCATGCCGGACAACGCCGTAAGTTATTTCGTGTCCTACTACGACTATTACCAGCCTGAAGCCTATATCCCGCAAACGGACACCTATATAGAAAAAGATTCGAATATCAACGACGACGTAGAGCGTCTGCGCCATGCAGCGACTGCGAATCTGCTCACTCGCCGTGATTGTGTGGTGGTCGCCACCGTGTCTTGCATTTACGGTTTGGGCACGCCTGAAGAATACGCCGGCAGGATGCTGTTTCTCAAAGAGGGGCAGCAGATCGATCGCGATACGTTGCTGCGTAAATTCGTCGATATGCAGTACAAGCGGAACGATATCGCGTTCACCCGCGGTACGTTCCGTGTGCGTGGCGATACGGTGGAAATCATTCCGGTCTATGAGGAGCTGGCTATCCGCATCGAGTTCTTCGGCGATGAGATCGACCGCATTTCGACGCTTCACCCCATTACCGGGGACGTGATCGACCATGTCAGCCAGGTGCATATCTTCCCGGCTTCGCATTATGTCGCGGGGCCTGAACGCATGGAGCGTGCGTTGCGCACCATCAAAGAGGAACTTGACCAACGTGTCGCCGAACTACGCAAACAGGGCAAAGAACTCGAAGCGCAACGCCTGATCATGCGCACGACCTACGATCTGGAGATGCTTACCCAAGTGGGCACCTGCGCCGGAGTCGAGAACTATTCGAGGCATTTCGACGGCCGAGATCCGGGTACGCCGCCGCACACCTTGCTCGATTTCTTCCCCGACGATTTCCTGCTGGTCATTGACGAATCCCATGTCACGGTTCCCCAGATCGGTGCCATGTACGAAGGCGACGCGAGCCGTAAACGCACGCTGGTCGAGCATGGGTTCCGTCTGCCTTCAGCTATGGACAATCGTCCGCTCAAATGGGACGAGTTCCTCCAGCGCGTCGGGCAGACCGTGTATCTGTCGGCGACCCCGGGTGATTATGAACTTGGGCTGTCCGACGGCGTGGTCGAACAAATCATCCGTCCGACAGGCCTGCTCGACCCGAACATCGAGGTCCGGCCGGTCGAGGGGCAGATCGACGACCTGCTCGCGGAGATCAAAGATCGCGTCGCGAAGAACGAACGCGCGCTGGTCACCACGCTCACCAAGAAGATGGCCGAGGATCTGACCGACTATCTGCTGGACAAGGGCATCAAAGTCGAGTATCTGCATTCAGACGTCGACACGCTCAGGCGCGTCGAACTGCTCCGCGAGCTGCGCGAAGGCAAAATCGATGTGATCGTCGGTATCAATCTGCTGCGAGAAGGTCTCGATTTGCCTGAGGTTTCGCTGGTGGCGATACTGGATGCCGATAAGGAAGGGTTCCTGCGCTCCTATCGTTCGCTCATCCAGACCATCGGACGCGCCGCGCGTAATGTATCCGGCACGGTCATCATGTACGCCGACGAAGTCACCGACGCCATGAACAAGGCGATCACTGAGACCGAACGACGCCGCGCCAAGCAGATTGCCTACAACAAGGAGCATCATATCGACCCCAAGCCGCTGATCAAGAAGATCAGCGATGTCAACGATATGATCGCCAAGGAGGATGTCGACACGCAAAGCCTGCTCGAGGGCGGGTATCGGAACGCAGGCAAGGCCGGCAATTCACACCTCGGCGTACCTCATGCCGACCAGGAGGAAATCGATAAACGTCATGAAGAGATCCTCAAAGCGGGGCTGCCGGCGCAGGATCTGGCTGATCTTATCCGTCAGATGAGCGAGCAGATGCATACTGCCGCCGAACAGCTCCAGTTCGAGCTCGCAGCACGTCTTCGCGATGAGATTCGTGATTTGAAGAAGGAGTTGCGGCATATGACTCAGGCGCAGCAGTAGCGGACCACCGTTCAAGCATACCGGCTGCCAAGTCAGGTCGTGCAAGCTGCCTATACCAGTACATACCAGCGGCGGACACGCAGCGCATGCGGGGGAGGAGAGAGAAAAGAGAGTGGGCTGGCCGATGGCGCGTCGCAATGTCCGGTGTGGGCGTCGTTGTGTGCCAGTGCGTCAGCCGCTCTTTCTATGCTGGTGAGCATGGCAGAAACACCGGTAGCATTCATGATCGCGACCTTCGCGGTTCTCGCTGTATTCGTCGTCGTCGACTTGTTCATCATCGGGCGCAAACCCCATGTGCCGTCAACCAAGGAGTGCGTGCAGCATATCGCCTTCTTCGTCGTCGCGGCACTGATCTTCGGCGGCATCATCTGGGCGGTCGCCGGGGCGAAACCTGCGGTCGAGTTCTACTCCGGGTGGATGACCGAATACTCGCTCAGCATCGACAATCTGTTCGTGTTCGTCATCATCATGTCGAATTTCGCGGTTCCCAAGGAATTGCAGAAATACGTCCTGAGCGTGGGCATCACGGTCGCGTTGGTGCTGCGTGGCATCTTCATTCTCGTCGGAGCGGCGATCATCCAGCGGTTCACCTGGGTGTTCTTCCTGTTCGGCGCCTTCCTCATCGTCACCGCCTTGAAATTGGTCACCGGGCACGACGAAGATGAGGAATACCACGAAAACGGCATCATCCGTGCCTTGCGCAAGGTCATGAAGATCACGGACGAATACGACGGCGAGAAATTGCATACCGTGGTCAACGGTCAACGGTTCTGGACGCCGATGCTCATCGTGTTCCTGACCATCGGCACAACCGATGTCATGTTCGCCTTTGATTCGATTCCTGCGATTTTCGGCCTGACCAAAGACCCGTTCATCGTGTTCACATCGAATGTGTTCGCCCTGTTGGGCTTGCAGCAGTTGTATTTCCTGCTCGGCAAGCTTCTCGACAAGCTCGTCTACCTTCCTGTTGGCTTGTCCGTCGTCCTCGGGTTCATCGGCATCAAGCTCATCATGGAAGCGCTGTCCGGCAATTCGCTGCCGTTTATCAATGCCGGCCATCCGGTATCGTGGGTTCCTGAAGTGCCGACATGGCTGTCGCTTCTGGTGATCGTGCTCGCCTTGGGCGGTTCGGCGTTGGCCAGTGTGCTCAAGATGAAGCAGGAAGAGCGCCGGGAACAGGCACACCAGGTCTCCGATGTCACGTCGGATTGACGGTTGCCGTTTGTCAGCGTCTGCCAACGTCTGCCGACGGTTCAGATTGCATCGCGGTGACATACGGGCATACCGGTGATGAACGCGAAATGAAGCCGTTGTGAGCGTTCACAACACTGTTGCCTGAATGGTTGGCGGATGGTGAGGGAACCGAGTAGACTATCCATCGGAAACAGGATTCTCACCTGTTCAATAGAAAAGCAAGTTGAAACAGAGGCAGGTATTCATGCGTAAAGCAAAGATCGTCGATACGATCGGTCCAGCCACCGAGTCCCTCGAAGGCATCACCAAGCTCGTCGAAGCCGGTATGGACGTCGCGCGTCTCAACCGCTCCCACGGCACTCCTGAGGATCACCTCAAGGTCTACAACAACGTGCGTGCGGCTTCCAAGGCGACTGGTCGCAACGTCGCGGCGCTCGTCGACCTGCAGGGTCCGAAGATTCGTTGCGGTTGGTTCAAGAAGAACGCCGAAGGCGAAGACAAGGTGCAGCTGACCGAAGGCCAGGAGTTCATCATCACCACCGATGACATCGAAGGCGACGAGCACATCACCTCCACCACCTTCAAGGGTCTGCCCGGCGATTGCCATCCTGGCGATCCGATTCTGATCGATGACGGCAAGGTCCGTCTCGAGGTCACCAAGGTCGAAGGCAACAACGTGTACACCAAGGTTGTTGTCGCCGGACCGGTGTCCAGCCACAAGGGCATCAACCTTCCGGGCGTCGCCGTGTCGCTGCCGGCCCTCACCGAGAAGGATGAGGCCGATCTGCGTTGGGCCATCCGCACCGGCGCCGATATCATCGCCATGTCCTTCGTGCGTTTCGCGACCGATATCGACCGCGCTCACGAAATCATGGACGAGGAAGGCCGTCGCATCCCGATCGTCGCGAAGATCGAGAAGCCGCAGGCTGTCGAGAACCTCGAAGAGATCGTGAAGACCTTCGACGGCATCATGGTCGCCCGTGGCGATATGGCCGTCGAGATGCCGTTCGAAGAGGTCCCGCTGGTCACCAAGCGCTGCATCGAGCTGGCTCGCCAGTATGCGAAGCCGGTCATCGTGGCAACCGAAGTGCTCGGCTCCATGGTGCATTCCCCGGTTCCGTCCCGCGCTGAGGCTTCCGATTGCGCCAACGCGGTGCTTGACGGCGCCGATGCGACCATGACCTCCAACGAAACCGCTGTCGGCGAGTATCCGACCGATACGGTCAAGACCATGGCCCGTATCTCCGGTTACGCCACCGAGCACGGTTTCGACCGTATCCCGGCGCTGAAGAACCTCGACATGTCCAACAGCGGTGCGGTTTCCTCCGCTGCTGTTGACCTCGCTGAGAAGGTCAACGCGAAGGCCATCGTCGCCTACACCCAGACCGGCAACACCGTGCATCGCGTGTCCCGCGAACGTCCGGCCGCTCCGATTTACGGCCTGACCACCAACGAGCACACCTACCACTGGCTGGCTCTGAGCTGGGGTACCGAAGCCTTCCTGCTGGACGAGGATTATCACGACAAGAACCGCAGCGATTTGATGGTGTTCACCGACAAGGTGCTGCGCGCTGCTGGCAAGGTCGCTGATGGCGATCGTATCGTGGTGCTGAGCTCCGCCCAGGGTGAGCATCGCCCGGGCAGCACGGATTCCATCTACGTGCACACGGTCGGCGCTTGCGACTGACATTGCTTTGCGGGGGTTGGGGTCCACTCAACTCCCGCAATCTGTCATTCTTCCGCATCGTCGGTTGAATGACGCTTGTTCATAAGATTGCAAACGCAGTTGGCCTCCCACATGTGTGTGGGAGGCCAACTGCGTTCATGTGTATTGCGGTTACTTGGCTTTACGCTCCGCGCGCGCCTTGGCGATACGCTGAATCAGACGCGGATGGGCACCTGCATGTTCTGCGTGTTCGGCTTCAAGATGTTCGCGCAGCCGCATGATGGCGATGATTGTCTTCGCATCGACAATCGTGCCGTTGAGGATCATATCCGAAGCCTCCTCGGGGGTGATGAGGCGGACATCCGGACGCGGGGTTTCCGGCCCGAGCTCTCCACGTTCCACCGCCGTCAGGCCTGAAGCGAAGAACACCGCCGTATGCTGCGTAGAGAAGCTGGGGGTGTTGATGAACCGTACGATCTGCACGAATTCCTTGGCTTCATACCCGGCCTCTTCGCGCAATTTGCGTACGGCGACATCATGGGGACGCTCGTTTGAATTGGCGGCGTGCCCGGCAGGGATTTCCAAAGTCCAGCGGTGCGTAGGCAGGCGATACTGTTCGACGAGCGGAATCAGCCCGTCATCCGTCAATGCGATGATGCCGACGGTGTCGCCGTTGTTTTCTTCGACGATGAACCGTTCGAAATGCCCGACTTTCGAGGAATCAAATGATACCTGGTCCACATTGAAATAGTGGCTTTGCATGACTTGCCGACGCGATTCTTCTTTGACCGGGGCAGGACGCCATGGATCGAACTTGCGGAAGGTTGTCTCGCTCATTGTTCCTCCTTGATACCCGCATGAAGCGGTGGGTGCATATATCGTATTCTACGCTGTTGAGGTGCGCTGTCGCCGGATACATCCGCTTTCGGAGCGGGATTCGGCTTGTAGTGAACTACCTGCTGGACTGTCCGGCGGATGCAGGTGAACCAGGCGCCGGACTGCGTTGTGCGTCGAAAACGCAATGGTTCGGCTCGTCAGGCAGACACCGGATACGACGAAGCCCAGCAGCGCGAACCGGGCGAAGCCGTCGGTTAGCGCTGCTGGGCTCTCTCACTGAAGTGTTTGGTGATTATTGGCCTGATTATTGGGCGATTTATACGGCGAGTGCAGGTACCGGTCGCGGTGCGACCTGCACCATGGAGCCGCTCTTGAGCGAAGCGGGCAGTTCGCTGGCGGGCAGCTGAATCGTCAATGGCGTGCCGGTGGCAGTCAGTACGGCATCCACGCGGACCAGAGCGCCCAGGAAGTGGATGACGTTGACCCGTGCCTCAGGACCGGTCAAACCGTCTCGCGCAGCCTTCGGCGCGTCTGCGTCGGCACCGGCAGGAATCAGCGAGATATTCTCCGGGCGCACAAGCACGGTGACATCGCCGGTGCGGGAACCTTCGAGCAGGGGGATACGCTGACCGAAGACCTCGGCCTCCGCGCCGTTTGCATGGCCGGGAAGCCGGTTGGTCAAGCCGATGAAGGTGGCAACGTATTCGGTCGCCGGCTCACGGTACAGGCTTACCGGATCGGCGATCTGCTCGATCCGTCCGTGATTCATCACGCCGATGCGATCGGCGATCGCCAAAGCTTCCTCCTGATCGTGCGTGACGAATACGGTCGTCGTACCGGCTTCGAGCTGGATGCGCCTGATTTCGTCGCGCAGCTGCACACGCACTTTCGCATCCAATGCCGAAAGCGGTTCGTCGAGCAGGAGCACCTTAGGATTGATGGCGAGGGCTCGGGCGAGCGCGACACGCTGCTGCTGGCCTCCGGACATCTGCTGCGTGTATTTGCCCGCTTGATCGGCAAGCCCGACCAGATCGAGTTTCTCCATGGCAAGCTTGCGCCGTTCGGCGCTAGCCACGCCGCGGATTTCGAGGCCGAATTCCACGTTTTCCAGAGCGCTCATGTGGGGGAACAGTGAATACGCTTGGAATACCATCGCCATACCACGCTTGTTCGCCGGCACGGCCGTCATATCCTGCCCGCCGACGAGGATCCGACCGCGCTGAATGTCCTCAAGACCGGCAAGCGATCGCAGTGCGGTTGATTTTCCGCATCCGGAACCTCCCAGCAGGACGACCATTTCGCCTGGTTTGACTTCCAGGTTGAAATCGTTGAGCGCCTTTGAATTCGAACCGGGGTAGATTTTATCGATGCCGAGCATCTGCACGCCGCCGCCGCGTTGGGTGGATTGCGCGAGCACGGCTTGGGCGGCTTGCGTGACGCTTCCTGAAGCGGCGTTGGCGTCGGTTGTTGCATCCGAATGGGATGCCATGGTATTGCCTTGGATCAAGGACATATCAGTGTTCCTCCTTGGAACGGCGCATGGCGCCGGAGATGAGGTCAAGCGAGACGAGTAGCAGCACGCCGAAGAGCAGCGCGAGCAGTGACATCGCAGTGGAAATCTGGGAATTGGACTGTCCCAGCTGGTACAGGGCGACTTGCAGATTCATGCGTCCCAGCAGCGAGGCCACTGTGTATTCGCCGAGTACCACGGAAATGGAGATGAATGATGCCGACAGGATGGACTGCCAAAGGTTGGGCATGAGCACGCGGAAGAACACACGCGGCCATGAAGCGCCCAGAGAGCGTGCCGCTTCGCAGAGCGTGGGCACGTCAATCGAGTTGAGTCCGACCGCGATCGCGCGGAACGCATACGGCATCACGAGGATCGCGTAAGCGAAGCACAGCCAGATTGGATTCGTGTTCAAGACATCGGCGGACAGCCAGCGGTAGATGGGTCCCAGGCCAACGACGAGCACGATGGCGGGGATGGTCAAGGGCAGTGTTGCCACCCATTCAATCACCCGTTCCAAGCGGCGTGAACGAATATGCGCGATGACCATCACCGGCACGAGCAGTATCAGCATGATGATAACGGTTACCACGCACAGGGCGAGTGATGTACCCAATCCGGACCAGAGCGTGGACAAGTCCGCTCCCAGTGAGCTTCCGTCACCGGTGAAGATCGCCTTCCACGGGTCGAGACTCCAGCGCCCGGATAGTGGATGCCGCAGTGTGAAAATCAGCATGCACAGCAGCGGAACGCCGAGGAAGAGCAAGGTCACGGCGAGAATCACGGTTTTGATGATGCGCTGCTTGTGTATGCGTGCGGCTCGCAACTGCGGCGGCATATCGGCTTGCGCGGACAACGCTGTTGCACTGCCGTCGGTATTGATGGTGTTCACTGTCAACGTCCGGCCCTCTTTTCTACGGCGTGGCTGAGGACCATCACCAAAGCCACAACGATGATCATCGCAAAGGCGAGCACCTGAGCGAATCCTTGCTGATTCGGATCCATCTCGTTGCGCATCGCGCCTTGAATCATCAGCGGGACGAGAATGGAACGCTGGGAGAACAAGGCTGCGGCCGTGGCGTACGCGGAGAACGCGTTGGCAAACAACAGCAGAAGCGCGGAAATGAAGCGCGGAGCGAGAATCGGACCGGCGACGCGGGTCCAATACTGCCATGTGGTGCCGCCGAGATTCTCTGTCGCCTCACGCCATTGCGGTCGAATCGAATCGACTGCAGGCAGGAAGATGATAATCATGAGGGGAATCTGGAAATAGCAGTAGATGGTGATGAGTCCAGGCAACGTGCTCAGCCAGTTCGGATTGACGGTCTGACCGGTCAGCTGACGGATCAGCATGGTGCATACGCCGTTGATGCCGATGGTCGCGATGAAGGCGAACGCGAGCATAACCCCGCCGAATTGTGCGAGCACCGAGGATACCGCGGACACGATGCGGCGCAGTGTCCCGTTCGGTTTGGCGCCGATGGTCAAGGCGTATGCCGCCGCGGCGCCGACCACGGCTCCGATGAGCGCGGACAGCGCGGAGACCAGCAGTGATGTGGCGAATGCGGAGAGGGTATTCGCTTCGAACAGTTTGCTGAAGTTGGCGAGCGTGAATCCGCCGCGTGATGTGCGGAACGCGCCGACGATAACGATGACGGTCGGTGCGAGCAGGAAGCATGCGGTATATGCGAAGAACGGAATCGATACCGCGTAGGTGCCGGGCTGCTTGCGGTGCCGGGCTGCGATGGACAGATGTGAAGATGCGGAAGGCCCCGCCGGTGTCAGGCTATGGTTGGTGACTAAGTCAGCGGGGTGTTGCCGTTGGATTGCTGCAGTCATTGAGGACATGCGCTTTCTCATAGAAGTCGAGGCGCCGCATCACGGTTGCGGCATACTGCAGCGTGGGAATGCTCCTGCCCGCTGCGTCTGCCGGTCGGTGGTGCGACGCCTCGAATGAATCAGTTACCGATGGCTGAATCCCAGTTGTTCTGGAGCCAGGTGGTGATACGGGTGGAATCGGAATTGGTGTAGGTGACCGGGTCGCCCTCGATGGTGGTGGCGGACTTTAGCGCGTTCTTGTCGACCGTGCCGGCCTTCTCCATCGCATCAAGCAGGACAGGGTTGGCGCCGCCCTTGAGCCACAGGTTCTGCGCGTCGGCAGTGTACAGGAACTCTTCCCACAGGCGGGCTGCGGCTGGGTGCGGAGCGTCCACGTTGATGGCCTGGTTGTAGTAGCTGACCACTTGGGCATCCTTGAAGGTCTTGTACTTCCAGGTGACGCCCTTCTTCTTCAGGCTGCTCTGGTAGGAGGCCTGGTTGTAAGTCCAGTCGAAGACCACACCGGTCTGGCCGGAATCGATGGTGCCGTCGGTGACGTCGACTGTGGTGAGGTTGCCGGCTTCCTTGAGCTTTTTGAAGAAGTCAAGGCCGGGCTGCAGGTTCTTGATCGTGCCGCCGGACAACTGGTTGGCCATCAGGAACCCGTTGAATGCGGCGCCCGCTTCTGCAGGCTTGCCGTTGAGCGCGACGGTTCCGGCGAACTTGGAGTCAAGCAGATCGTCCAACTTGGTGATATCGCCGTACTTGTCGGCATTCCAACCGATGGACATGATGCCGGTGTAATCGGCGACATACTTGCCGTCGGCATCCTTGACGGAATCGGGGATATCGTCCCACGCCTGCACTTTGTAGGCGGCGAATTGATCGGTGTTGGTCGATGCGACGGCCAGACCCAGATCGTAGACGTCGGGTGCGGCATCAGTACCCTTGTTGGTCTTGCCCGCGTCAATCTCCTCTTTGGAGGATGCGTTCGGGTTGAGCTCGGTGATCTTGATCTTCGGATACTTCTTCTTGAATGCAGCGATGACCTCGCCGTAATCTGACCAGTCGTGCGGCAGGGCGATGACGTTGAGCGCGCCCTCCTGTTCGGCGGCGGCGACCAGATCGTCCATCGTGCCGAAATCCTTGAGTGAAGTCGCCTTGGCGGACTTCTCGTTCACCGTCACGGCCTTGCCTGATGACGAGGCGGAGGAAGAAGAGGATCCGCATGCCGCCATGGACAGGGCGAGTACCGCAGCCATGGGGATGGCGATTGCCTTACGCAGGGAAATCATATGTACCAGTCTTTCCTGAGTTTGTTTTTCGTTTGTTGTTGTTTGTCTATATGGACAGAAGGCACTATATGCGTGCGAATTGAAGTGGGATTGACGTCGACATGAATTTCGGTGGGGTGATGGTGTCATGGAATTGAATTGGAGATGAATCGCCTGTTGTGTGCCGGTATGTCGCGGCTTGACCGGGTACGTCATTAAGTATGGTTCCCTGCTCCTGCCGACGCTGGGTGTCCTGTGAGTGTCGGCAGAAGGTGGTACTGACGCTGGGACACCTGTGAGCGTCGGTGGAGGGTTGGGCTTCTGTTTCTGCCGACACTGAGCGGCCGGTGAGTATCGGCAGGGGGTTTGCCGACGTTGAGTGGTGTGTGAGCGTCGGTGTAGAAGGTTGCAGGGACAAGCAGCGACTCACGTGTTGGTCACCCTCATTGTCGGGTCACAATCTCACAAACTGGTGACGCTGGCTTCTGGCTTTGCATGCGCGGGTTGTGGGGTTATACAAACTGGTGACGCTGGGCGGGTGATTTGCGTAGACAGTTGGTATGGGATGGCGGTCCCGGCATGAAAAATGAGGAGACCGCCAAAAACGAAGAAACCCGCCGATGATGGGCGTATAGGAAAAAACGTGGTGCTAATGATGCGGCCAAGCCTTTGCGGGAGTAAGTGTGTCGCGGGGTGATTAATCATTCGCTTATTAATCCCCGCCTATCGGGGATGTCGTGCCGCCCGTCGTCGTTGCATATATCGCATGAGGACGAAATCAAGAAAAGCACGCAGGTGCCCTGTCTGCGGCACGCCGATGAAGAAGAACGGACGCACCGCGGCCGGCAGCCAGCGATGGAAATGCGGGGTCTGCCGCATGGGGACCACCGTCCGGCGCGACGACCTCAGACGCGTTGCGCAACTGGACGAGTTCCTCGCCTGGCTGCTGGACGGGAGATTCCAGAGCGACATGGATACGTCCGGCGGCAGAACCTTCCGGAATCACACCTCATGGTGTTGGGATATCGTCCCGCGGATGCGCGCGACACCGTCCCGGCACCGGACGGTGATGACGGACGGCACCTACATGTCACATGGCTGGTGCCTGCTGATCGCCATCGACGGGGTGACCGGCGAGACCATCGCGTGGAGCTGGTGCTCGCACGAGTCCACGGCCGCGTACCTGGACCTGTTCTCGCGCATCCCCGCGCCGGACGTGTTGATCAGCGACGGGCTGCGGGGCGTCGAGAAGGCGTGCGCCCGGGCCTGGCCGGGAACCCGCATCCAACGCTGCCTGGTGCACGTGCAACGCAACACGCGTGCCGACTTGACATCACGGCCCCGGCTGCAGGCGGGGAAGGAACCCAGGCGGCTCTCCGACGCGCTGACGAAGGTGCGGGACGCCGGCCAGGCGGCGGCGTGGGGCAGCGCATTGAACGACTGGCACCGCAAGTGGAAGGGGTTCCTGGAGGAACGCACCCACGCGCGGGACGACCCGTCCAACCCGAAGGCGACCCGGCAGGAATGGTGGTGGACCCACGGCGATGTCCGCCGCTGCTATAGGCGGCTGGAACGACTGTTCCGCGAGGGGCGGCTGTTCGCGTTCTGCGACCCGGCGCTTCTCGGGAAAGGGCCCGTGGAGCGCAACACCAACAGGCTCGAGGGCGGCGTCAACTCGCTGATCAAACGCACGCTTGCACGCCATCACGGCCTGACCGAGGAACACATGAGAAGGGCCGCCGAATGGGTCTGCTACATGAAAAGCGGATCTCCCGACCCGCACACGCTCATACCGGGCACCGGAGGGGAACACGGAACGGATGCGCCGGCCGTGCAGGACGAACCCGAAACCGGGAGCGATTACGACAACGGCATCCAGTCATACAACAGGGACGACCCCGCCGTCGAGACTGGATTCCACATCCGCAAAGGACACGTCGGATAGCCAAAAACGAAGTCTAAAGCACCACGTTTTTTCCTATACGCCCGATGATGGCGGGTTGATGGGTGCCCCCGGTGGGACTCGAACCCACACTGTGCAGATTTTGAGGCTGCTTCCTCTACCAATTGGGATACAGGGGCGTGCTCCGTATTGAAGCAACAAAATAACAGTGTATCACATATCTGCGACCAACGCCACCGCGTTCAGCAATGAGATGATTATTCGAGTGTCGAGCATGCGGCATGCCGCTGATCGGCGACTCGAACTCTATGTAGAGTCTTGCCTTGACCTTGTCTGCTGGTATCATCGCTAACAGCAAGGATGGCAGATTGTGCGAGACGATGGCATGCCGTCGCTCCAGCGCGGCATCCGTTGTCGGCGCTGGGACGCAGCACGTATCGGTCTCGGCATCGGGGCGGTGCGTCTTGGCGTGATCGCCTGATTATCTAGGAAAGAGGCAGGGATGACTGCGAATAACGAGACGGGACAGGCACAACCGGACACCCCGGTGTTGACGGAGGACGAGCTCAAGGCAGTCGCCGCCGGCGAGCCTGTTGCACCGCAGGACGAGCAGGAAGCTGATGCACGTGGGGACGAGCATCGCAAGCGCACGGTGGTGGTCGCGGAGGACGAGTCCGTCAACCGTATGGATTTGGTCGCCATTCTCGAAGACAACGGGTATGAGGTTGTCGGTGAGGCGGCGAATGGTGAAGAAGCAGTCGAGCTGACACGCAAGTATCGTCCGGATGTCGTCTGCATGGACGTCAAGATGCCTCGTATGGACGGCATCACCGCCGCGGGTGTCATCTGCGACGAGAATATCGCCCCTGTTGTCATGCTCACCGCGTTCTCGCAGCCTGATCTGGTGAAGCAGGCCACTGGCGCCGGCGCTATGGCGTATGTGACCAAGCCGTATGAGGAATCCAAGCTGCTGCCGGCGTTGGAAGTCGCTATGGGGCGGTTCCAGGAAATCAACGATTTGCTCGACAACGTGGAACGCAGCGAAAACGAGCTCAACGAAACCCGTGAACAGTTGCGCGACACAGAAGAAAAGCTGAAGAAGGCGCAAGAATCCTTGGAAGAGCGCAAGCTCGTCGACCGCGCCAAGGGTCTGCTCATGGACAAGGCCGATTTCTCCGAGCAAGGGGCGTTCCGCTGGATCCAAAAGACATCCATGGATCAGCGCATCCCGAAGAAGCGTCTCGCCATGGCCATCATCGCCAAGTATGGCGATTCGAAGCCGGAAGCCGCTGATGAGCGATAATTCCCAAGCTCAGCATACGCAACAAGGTGCCGCGGAGAAGGATTTCCGCGGCACCTTGCTTGTCGTGGACGGACACTCACTTGCATTCCGCGCATATTTCGCGCTTCCCGTCGAGAACTTCTCAACGTCAAGCGGCCAAGCGACGAACGCGGTCTGGGGCTTTGCCAAGATGCTCGCGCAGGTCATCGAGACCGAGCACCCAGATAAACTCGCGGTCGCGTTCGACGTCAAAGGCGGCACATTCCGCAATGATTTGCTGCCCCAATACAAGGGCACGCGTGAAGCTGCGCCGGAAGATCTGCTCAGCCAGCTGCCGCTCATCCAGGAGATGCTTGCGGCGCTCGGTGTCACGTACATCGAAAAGCCGGGCTTTGAAGGCGACGACATTATCGGCACTCTGGCGACCATGGGTGAACATGAGCGGTACCGGACTCTGGTGCTCTCCGGCGACCGAGATGCGTTCCAACTGGTGGACGACTCGATCACCGTCCTGTACCCAGGCCATCATTTCAAAGACCTCAAGCACATGACTCCGCAGGCGGTGGAGGAGAAATACCACGTCACCCCGCAGCAGTACCCCGATCTTGCCGCACTGCGCGGCGAAACGGCTGATAATATCCCGGGCGTGCCAGGCGTCGGCGACGGCTATGCCGCCAAGTGGATCGGCCAATACGGCTCGCTCCAAGGCATCATCGAGCATGCCGACGAGATCGGCGGGAAAAAGGGCCAGGCGCTGCGCGACAATCTCGATCAGGTCAAGCTCAACCGCAAAGTCAATGCGCTGGTGCGTGATCTGGATCTTGGCGTCGGCATGGACGACTTTGATTTCGGCCCGATGAATCGCGAACAGCTGGCGACCTTGTTCTCGAAGCTTGAATTCGGCGTCCGCACACGCAATCTGGTCGTCAAGGCGTTCAGCGGCGGCAAGACACCATCCTCTGCGTTGCCCGAAGCTTCTCAGACTGCTTCCGGTGACACGGATGAGCGTCCCGGTGAATCGGTCAGCGTGACCAGGGATTGTTCGGCGCGCCAAGTTCAGCACTGGGCGCGGCAGTACCAGAAGAACCATGGCACTGCTGCCGCTGCCGGCAGCGAGCAATCGTTGCCTGTTGCGGATCGGTCAGCCCAACCTGCATCCGCACTGGAACCGGCCGTCGTCGACGCGCCTGATTCCCCTGAGACCTCTGTCTTGTCTGAGACGCCCCGCGCATCTGAATCAGCGGATCGTCAAACGCAGCCGGAAACAACTGCCACGTCGAGCATAGCGATCGACCATCATGCTGTGAGCGTACCAACTGTCGCCCATGGCTGGGTGCTCTACGCGGACGGGGATAGCAAACCCGGCGCGGCGCATTGCACAGGTCTCGCTTTGCTGGCGGACGATGAGGCCTTGGCGTTCACCCCGCCCCTCGACCCCGATGTCGCGCAAGCGATTCAGGCGTTCATTGACGCCAACCATGGTACGATGATCGTCCATGGGTACAAAGAGCATCTGCATCTGTTGGAGAGCATCGGTATCCGTTTGCGTCGGCCGGCATTCGACACCAAGCTCGCGTGCTATCTGGTGCTTCCTGACTTTCATCCAGATTCCCTTGAGCAGGCGGCGATCCGGTTCGCAGACATCCATATCGACCAGCCGGAACGTCCGGCACAAGGCGAGCTTGATTTGGACGGTTCCGATCAGGCGCTGGACACCCCGTCGCATGATGACGCGACGGTTGCCGCGAAACTGGCGACTATCAAAGAACTCGCGGTACGGCTGTCCGCGACGTTGGACGAGCGTGAACAATATGGACTGTTGCGCTCCCTCGAGTTGCCCGTCTCCGAAGTGCTGCACCGGATGGAAGACGCGGGGGCGTGTGTCGACCAGACGCGTCTGGTGAGCATGCGCGACCAGTTCGCAGCCGATGCCGCGCAAGCCCAGGAGATCGCATGGCGCGCCGCCGGGAGCGAAGTGAACTTGCAAAGCCCCAAGCAGCTGGGCAGTGTGCTGTTCGACAAGTTCGGGCTCAGACCGCTGCGCAAGACAAAATCCGGCCAGTACAAGACGGATGCGGCGACGCTGACCGCCTTGTACGCGCAATCGGCGAACGGCAACGAGCAGGCGAATGATTTCCTGGGAGCCCTGCTGCGGCACCGGGAGACCAATAAGCTCAAGCAGATCGTGCAGACACTCATCGACGCGACCAATGCTCGTGACAGTCGTATCCACACCACGTTTGAACAGACGGTGGCCGCCACAGGGCGCCTGAGCTCGGTCGATCCGAATCTGCAGAACATTCCGAATCGCAATGCGATGGGCCGGGAGATCCGTTCCGCGTTCGTTCCGGGACCGGGCTTTTCGTCGCTGCTCAGTTGCGATTATTCCCAGGTCGAGCTGCGTATCATGGCTGATCTGTCCGGAGATGAGGCGCTGATCGAAGCGTTCCGTTCCGGCGCCGATTTCCACAAATACGTGGCGAGCTTGGTGTATCAGGTGCCGGTCGACGACATCACCCCGGACCAGCGCAGCCATGTCAAGGCGATGAGCTACGGCTTGGCATACGGTTTGAGTACGTACGGTCTCGCCCAACAGCTGCATATCAGCCCGGCAGAGGCTGACGTGCTCAAAGAGAAGTATTTCTCCACGTTCGGCAAGGTGCATGACTATCTTGAGTCGTTGGTAGGCAACGCGCGGAAGGTGGGGTACACCGAGACACTGTTCGGCAGACGCCGGTATTTCCCGGGATTGTCCAGTTCCAACGCGCGCACAAGAAGTGCCGCCGAACGTGCCGCGCTCAACGCGCCCATCCAGGGTTCTGCCGCTGACATCATGAAAATCGCGATGATTCGCGCCGATCAAGCCCTCAGGAACGCCGGTGTGGCCAGCAGGATCATTCTGCAGATCCACGACGAACTTGTTGTGGAAATCGCGCCGGGCGAGGAGGAACAGGTCTCCGCGCTGGTCAGCGATGCCATGGAGCATGCCGTGACGTTGGCGGTACCGCTCGACGTGTCGGTCGGTATCGGTGCCGACTGGCAGCTTGCCGCCCATTGAGTCTGAACTGTCGCCGGCAACAGTCATCAGCCATGCTGTTGCCGGCGACAGTGGGAAGCGAGGAACCATATGCCGAAGTTGCAGGAAGCCGTGGATGCGTTGGAAACCTTGTATCCGCTGCGATACGCGGAATCTTGGGACGCACCGGGACTGATCGTCGGTGATTTGGACGCTCCGGTCACGCGGATCGCCTTCGCCGCGGATCCGACGCATGCAGTGATCGAACAGGCGATCGGATGGCATGCCGACCTGCTGGTCACCCATCACCCGTTGTTCTTCCGTGCGGTGCATGAGACCTCCGGCGCAGGAGTCCATGGGGCGATCGTCAGCGCATTGTACCGGCATGGTTGCGCGTTATGGGTGGGGCATACGAATGCGGATGCCGCCTTCCGCGGAGTGGGACAGGCGGCTGCCGACGCGTTCGGATTGCACGATCTGCAGCCGCTTGAACCGATTGATGACCCGCAGTCGCCGCATGCCGTCGGTATCGGGCGTGTGGGCCGTCTTGCCGAGCCGATGCCGTTGCGTGACTTTGCTCAGGTTGTGGCGCGTAAGCTGCCTGAAACCGAATATGGTATCCAGGTCGCCGGCGAGCTTGACGCACCGGTGTCCACGGTGGCTGTCCTGCCTGGATCGGGCGATTCAATGTTCGACGCGGTGCGTGCCAGCGGGGCGGATGTGTATGTCACCAGTGATTTGCGCCACCATCCGGCGACAGATGCGCTGGAGCAGGCGCGCTGGGAGGCATCACTGAGACAGCACGGCCTGCATGCGGGCAACGGTGACGGGCATCTGCGCCCGGCGTTGATCAACACCCCGCATTCCGCGATTGAATCCCTGTGGTTCAGATACGCGTTGGAGGATGTCCCCGCGGCGATTGCGGCGCGTACCGGCCAGCGGCCCGAAGTGAAGTGGATCAATATGCGTACCGACCCGTGGGATCTCGTGATCCGTTGATCGCGTGAGCCTTCGCGTCATTCAACGCGGTCAGCGCCGGCTGTGTGAGATTGTCATCGCGATGCGCCGGCGCACAATCCGCCCTTGTCAGGCATGAGCAGTCCGCCCGCTTGGCGGGCACAAGGAGGAAACCAATATGGAAAAGCGTTTCGAACACAGCGAAGAAGCGCGGCGGGTGCAGCGGCCTGACCAGCGGCAAGCACAGCCGCAGCACATCACAGGCCCACAGGAACCGCAGGAACCGCAGGATGTGCAAGACCCTCAGGATACGCTGCATCAGCTGGACCGCTCGTCGGACGGCATCGACATGAACGGTTCCGTCCATGAAGTCAGCCGTACGACGGTGTTCGAAGGCCCGATTTTCGCCATCGACGATATCGTGCTCGATCTGCCGACCACTGACGGCACTCGTGCACGGATCCGCCGCCAACTGATCCGACACGCTCCGTGCGTGGTCATGCTGGTCCATGATGTGCCCGGCGACCGTTATCTGATCGAACGCGAATACCGCATCGGTTCCCATCGTTTCGCGTACGGACTGCCCGCGGGTCTTATGGATGCGGGGGAGGACCCCGAACAAGCCGCCTTGCGTGAGCTGTCCGAGGAAACAGGCATCGTTCCCGATGACACGCAATCCGCGCGTTTCGACCATGTAGGAGCGTTCTACTCTTCCGAGGGCATGACCGATGAGCTGGCGCACATCATGGTCATCCATCTTGACCGTTGGCATTGTGAAGACCGGCATTTCGACGCGGACGAGCATGTCGAATCGGCGTGGGTCTCATGGCGGCAGCTCCTGGACACGCCGGTGACCGAATCCAACGCCATCATCGCCATCCAGCATGAGATGCTGCGTCGCACCAGAACAGCCGCATGATCGTCCGTCCGCCACAAGACGGGAAAGGCTGACGAACCGCGAATAAACACACGGCGGGCTTGGCTTCGAGCATGAAGCGGCAAAACGTGAGATACTGGAATCATGCAAATCAGACCTGGTTCCATGTTTCCGCTCGGAGCAAGCTATGATGGCGCGGGCGTGAATTTTGCCTTGTTCTCACAGGTGGCAGACAAAGTCGAACTGTGCCTGTTCGATGAGAACGACCATGAGACACGCGTCGAGATGACAGAGAAGAACTCGTACGTGTGGCACAACTATCTTCCCGGCATCCAGCCCGGACAACGCTACGGGTATCGCGTCTACGGACCGTACGACCCCGAGCACGGGCTGCGGTGCAACCCGAACAAACTGCTGCTCGACCCCTATGCGAAGGCCATCGAAGGCAATATCGACGGCGATGAAAGCCTGTACTCATATTGGTTCCGCAACCCCGATGACACGCATAGCATGAATACGCTTGATTCAGCTGCGCACACGATGAAAGCCGCAGTCATCAACCCCTACTTCGATTGGGGCAATGACCAGCACCCGTTCATCCCATACCACGATTCGGTGATTTACGAGGCACATGTGCGTGGCATGACCAACCTCAACACGATGGTGCCTCCGGACATTCGCGGCACATACGCAGGATTGGCATACCCCGGCGTCATCGAATATCTCAAGAAGCTGGGCGTCACCGCCATCGAGCTTATGCCGATCCACCAGTTCGTCAACGATTCGTTCCTGCAAGAAAAAGGGCTGAGCAACTACTGGGGGTACAACACCATCGGGTTCTTCGCCCCCCAGAACTCTTACTCCAGCTCAGGCGAGCGCGGCGAACAAGTCAACGAATTCAAATCGATGGTCAAGGCATACCACCACGCGGGAATGGAAGTCATCCTCGACGTCGTATACAACCATACGGCCGAAGGCAATAACTACGGGCCGACCTTGAGCTTCCGCGGAATCGACAACAAAGCCTACTACCGACTTGTCGACGGCGACGAACGCCACTACTTCGACACTACGGGCACCGGCAACTCGCTGCTTATGCGCTCGCCGTACGCGCTGCGACTGATTACCGACAGCCTGCGGTACTGGGTCACGGAAATGCATGTGGACGGGTTCCGTTTCGATTTGGCGGCGACACTCGCGCGTCAGTTCCAGGAGGTTGACAAGCTTTCGGCGTTCTTCGACATCGTCGAACAGGATCCGGTCATTTCGCGTGTCAAACTCATCGCCGAACCGTGGGATTTGGGCTCTGGCGGCTATCAGGTCGGAGGCTTCCCGTCCAGCTGGTCCGAATGGAACGGCCGGTATCGCGATTGTGTCCGTGATTTCTGGCGTTCGCAGCCGTCGACCTTGCCTGAATTCGCAAGCCGCCTGATGGGCAGCTCGGATCTGTACGAGCAGAACGGGCGCAGGCCGGTCGCTTCGGTGAATTTCATCACCGCCCATGACGGCTTCACCATGAACGATCTGGTCAGCTACAACAACAAGCACAATGAAGCGAACGGTGAAGGCAATCGCGACGGCGAAAGCAACAACCGTTCCTGGAACTGCGGTGTCGAAGGCCCGACGAGCATCCGTGACGTCAACGAACTGCGTGAACGGCAGATGCGCAACATGTTCGCAACCCTCTTGGTCAGCCAAGGCATTCCGATGATCTGCGGCGGTGACGAGGTCGCGCGCACTCAGCAGGGCAACAACAACGCGTATTGTCAGGATAATGAGATTTCGTGGACCAATTGGAATCTCAATGATTCGCAGAGGGATCTGTTGCGTTTTGTCAGCAAGATGATTCATCTGCGGCTTGACCATCCGGTGCTGCACCGTCGGCGGTTCTTCACGGGGCGCACGCCGGGCGATGATGCGAATGCGGTGCCGCAGGTTGAATGGTTCGACCATCTTGGGCGGATCATGGATATGGATGATTGGCAGAACACGCATGCCTCGTCGATGATGGTGTACCTCAACGGCAAGGATATTCCTGAGAGTGACTGGTACGGCAACCAAATGGTTGACAATGACTTCATTCTCATTTTCAATGCCCACTATGAGCCGATTATGTTCACGCTTCCGGATGAGAAATACGGGCAGAAGTGGCAGCTGGTCGTTGATACGTATAATCCGAAGGGGCCAGAGCTCAGCTATGAGGCCGGTTTTGATATCACCGCGCAGTCGCGCAGCTTCCTGCTGCTGATGAGTGTGGACGATGCCGAGAAGGAGGAATTGTTCTGAAGAAACTTCTCTGAACGCGTGGTTGTTCAGGGATTCCCGATGATTTTTCGTCGATTGGCAGTGATTGACTCGCCCACACAAACCGGTGACGCTGGGTCGGCTGTCAGCGTCACCGGTTTGTACGGGGATACCAACTGTCTACGTAAATCGCCTTCCTGGCGTCACTAGTTTGTGTAGCGTTACAAGCTGTTTGCGCTGGGCCGGCTGCTCGTGTCACCGGTTTGTACGGGCCGGCTGGTCGGTACTGCCTATCGCCGACCCGATCACTGGTCGGAAGCAAGCCGGGATTCCAGCGATGAATCAACAGGCTTCGTCTCAATGGTCGCGTGACGCTTCGAATGTGGCCAAAGCAGCCAATGCGGTCGGCGTGAACGGGCCTGATGTTCAGCGTCTGATGTGTTGCTTGTCGTGCCGTCGGCTGTTCTGTCGGCAGATGCTACGACAGGCATACCGGGTTCGGCCGCATCCACGTCATTGCGCGATTGCCTCGTGACCGGTACGTTGACCGGGATCGGTACCGTCCGCATCGCATCGGCGTCGTTGTCGCTTGCCGCGACATCAAACTGAGCATGCAACAGCTGGTCTTGGATGCGGTCGGTTTCGATGGCGGCGATTTGTCTGGTGAACACCACGAACCATCCAAGGAACAGCAATCCGGCGAATGCCTCGACATTCGTCAGTGTGTTCTCGCCTTCCAGCCAGATGATGCCGGTGTAGGCGCACACCACGATGGCGAGATCGGAAATCACATACACGGCTTTCGACAACTGCGGTGCGAGCCAAGGCAGAGCAAGCAGCAGTATGCCCATCACGCCGGGCAGGCTGCGTGCGAACACGTTATGCAGGATGGGATGCGGAGTATAGCGGAACATGCCGATGCCGAAGAATTCAATGCCAGCCAAGGTCAGCAGGATGCTCAGCAGGGCGGTGCGTGCGACGAAATGGGGGATGGGGCCTGCGCCGAGTTTGGTTTCATCGCCATGCCAGCGCAGGCGTTGGCGATAGTTCGCCACTAGTTCGGAGATGGCGAAATAGCTGATGATGACAATGCAAATGCCGCCGAGCATCAGTGTGGAATTGAACATGCGTGCCGCGAACGTGGTGCGGTCGCCCAGCTGGGAGAAATTGTTATTCGCCCAGTATGGGTCGTCGCTGGTTGAGCCTGCGGTGCTTACGCCGGAGATGATGAAGAACGGCAGCAGTGATGCCAGGGTTTTCGCGTTCATGAGTTCCGCCTGCACGAATGTCAGATATCCGACGATTCCTGAGATCGCCGCGCAGATCGCCGGCAGGTACCCGGTCATGGTTTTGCCCATCAGCGAATTGATCATGTCGAGAAGCATGAAAGTCGCGAGGAAAATCGTGGATCCATACACGACGGATAATGCGAGCACTTCAAAAAGCCGGCGGACGACGAGATACCAATGATGTTTCTCACGAAGCGAACGGGAGAAATGCGTGTACCCGATGATGAACGATACGATGGCGCATGCCGCGGCGATACCCGAGCATGCGGTGAATGTGCGCTGGGTCAGCTGCCAGATTGCGGGCGCGTAGGCGCGGAACATGGTCATGGCGAAGTATCCGATGACCGCGCACACGACACAGGAAATCAGTCCCGACGATTCAGCCCGTTGGTTACGTCCCACGTCGTTCTCCTCTCTGTGTCTTGCCGCTGCCATTGTATCGCCACAGATAGAGGGGCAGCATCGCTGTTTGTGATGCCACCCAAACTGGTTACGCTGAGGGGATCGTTAGCGTCGCTGGCTTGTGGGTTTGCCCAAACTGGTTACGCCAGGAGCGGTGTTAACGTAGATAGTTTGTGGGTTTACCCAAACTGGTTACGCCAGGAGCAGCGTTAGCGTATACAGTTGGTGAACCCACTCAAACTGGTGACGCTGGGAACGTTGTCAGCATAGACAGTTTGTGGGGGAGGACAGGCACAGCTTCATGCCCGCACTTGTGTTGGCAGGTGGTGCATTGTTGTGCGCGATTGACACACGTCTGTGGCATGCCCGGGGCCAGAAGAAAAAAGAAGCCGCGGAATCGTTGTGATTCTGCGGCTTTCAAGGTCGGGCTGACAGGATTCGAACCTGCGACATCCTGCTCCCAAAGCAGGCGCGCTACCAAACTGCGCTACAGCCCGTTGTGCTAAACGGCACAATCAATCATTATACCAAAAGCCGAGACGAACGCGACACGGCTGTGTTCCTCCCACATGTGTCCCTCCCACATTGTGCAATGGCGCACAGCCGTATGCATCATCTCGGATACTATGGTGTCCATGACCGAACACGCATATCCTGACCCTTGGTCCGCGCCGGCGGCGTCCCGACCCATTCATGCCACCGTGACGGTTCCAGGCAGCAAATCTCTGTCCAATCGTTTCCTCATCCTCGCCGCACTTGGTACAACCCCGGTCACGCTGCGCGGGTTGCTGCGCTCGCGCGATACCGAGCTGATGATGGACGCGTTGCGCACACTCGGAGTGCGCTGCGATGTGGAATCCGACGATGAGACGACGGTCACTGTCACACCACCGACGGATGGGCGTTTCCACGGTTCGGACACGGTGTATTGCGGGCTTGCCGGTACGGTGATGCGGTTCGTGCCGGGTCTTGTCCTGTTCGCCGACGGGCCGGTCCGCTTCGACGGGGATCGGCAGGCCTATCAGCGGCCGATGGGACCGATTCTTGACGGGCTTGGCCAGTTGGGCGCGACGATTGATTACGAAGGGGAGCCCGGGCACCTGCCGTTCACCATCACCCCGCCGCAACACCAGCGCACTGGGGAACAGCATCAGCGTGTCGCCATTGACTCGTCGTCATCATCACAGTTCATCTCCGGTTTGCTGCTCATCGGTTCACGGCTCGCCGGGGGGCTTGATCTCACCCACACGGGGGAGCATCTGCCCAGCATGCCGCATATCCGCATGACCATGCACGACGTTGAGGCAGCGGGCGGGCATATCAGTATGCCTCAGCCGGGGCATTGGCTGGTGGAACCGGCGTCGCTCACACTGCCGGCCGGTGTCACCGTCGAACCTGACCTGTCAAATGCCGCGCCCTTCTTAGGAGCGGCGATGATTGCCTCCGGAACTGTTTCGATTCCCAACTGGCCGTATGCGACCACCCAGCCCGGCGGACTGCTTCCGGGGATTTTGCAGCAGATGGGCGCAACCGTCACGCTTGACGGCATGGCGTTCGATGAGGCTTCACGGCTGGCTGATGCCGATCCACGCGGGTATGCCCATCGGTCGGGGACGCTGGCATTGACCGGAAACGGTGACATCACCGGGCTTGGGGATGTTGATTTGTCTGCTGCGGGGGAGATTGCGCCCAGTATCGCCGCGCTTGCCGCGCTTGCCGGTACGCCTTCCGCATTCCATGGCATTGCGCATTTGCGTGGCCATGAGACAAATCGTCTGGCCGCCTTGGTTACGGAGATCAGGCGGATCGGCGGCCAGGCCGAGGAATTGCCGGATGGGTTGGTCATCGGGGCAGTGCCGCGTACCTCTTTGCATGCGGCGGTTATGGAAACCTACGCTGATCATCGTATGGCGACATTCGCCGCCATGATTGGGCTTGCCATTCCGGGCATTGGAATCCGCAACATCGCGACCACACGCAAGACGATTCCGGATTTCCCCGGCATGTGGGCTGATATGCTGGCGCAACGCTGATTGCATCGTGGTGGCTGGGAGCTGCACATCCTGGGCACGCGGCGCCCAGGATGTGCAGTCATGCCGCATCGGTGGTCGCACCTTCTGTTTCTGCCGATGCTTGCGGTAATTTCAGCGTCGGTAAGAAGCAGAGTGTCGCTCAATACCGACGCTTGTCGCACTCTCAGCGTCGGCAGAAACAGGTCTTCAACCTAATACCCACGCTTACGGTACGCTGAGTGTCGGCAGAAACAGAGACAGGGCGGGACAGTGTGGTGCTGCGGAGGCGTAGAGCGACTACGGATGGATATGCGCGAGGGGCGGTGAGGATGTGTCGACATTCTCACCGCCCCTCGTTTCAGTCAGGCCAACAACCTACTTCAGCGGGTGAACCTTCAGCGGGTGAACTCGTTGCCGTAGGAATCCTTGCCTTCCGCGGCGATGGTCGCGGACTTGCGGGCGATGGCGAGCTCCTCGTTGGTCGGCACGACGGCGATGACCACGGAGCTGTCCGGCGTGGAGATGACACGCGGCTGCTTGGAGCGCGTGTTGTTCTTCTCCTCGTCGAGCTTGATGCCGAACGGCGCGAGGCGATCGCACACCATCTTGCGCACGATCTCATCGTTCTCACCGACACCGGCGGTGAAGGTGATCACGTCGACGCCACCCATCTGAGCGGTGAAATCGCCGATGTACTTGATGATGCGGTGCACGTACACGTCAAGGGCGAGCTTAGCGTCCTTATCGCCGGCGGCGACGAGCTTGTGGACTTCACGCATATCGGCGTGGCCGCACATGCCGGTCAGGCCGGAACGCTTGTTGAACAGGGTGTCCAGCTCGTCAACGCTCATGTGAGCGTTGCGAATCAGGTGGAAGACCGCAGCCGGATCGATATCGCCGGTGCGGCCGCCCATCATAAGACCTTCGAGCGGGGTCAGGCCCATGGAGGTGTCAATCGGCTTGCCGGAAATCTGTGCGGAAGCGGAAGCGCCGTTGCCGATGTGCAGGACGATCTGCTTGAGGCCTTCGGCGGGCTTGCCGATTACCTCAGGAACGACGGAGCCGACATACTCGTGGGAGGTGCCGTGGGCGCCGTAACGACGGATGTGGTACTGCTCGGCGATGTCCTTGTTCAGAGCGTAGGTGCTGGCTTCGGCCGGCAGCTGGAAGAAGAAGGAGGAATCGAACACGAAGACCTGCGGCACGTCAGGAAGCAGCTGGCGCATGACTTCTGCGCCCTTGGCTTCCGGACCGTTGTGCAGCGGGGCGAGCACGGCGAGATCCTTGACCTGGTTGATGGTCTTGTCGGTGACCAGCGCCGGCTTCGGGAAGATGTAGCCGCCCTGGACCACGCGGTGGCCGACAGCAACGATGCCAGCCTCGGAAAGCTTCGGGCCGTACTGCTCGAAGAAGCCGAGCACGCGCTTGAGACCCTGCTCATGGTCATGGATGGGCTCTTCGAGCTCATGCTTCTCACCGTTGTACTCATGCTTGTAATGGCCGTCGGTCGGCTCGCCGATCTTCTCGACGAGGCCGGAAGCGAGGCCTTCGCCGGTCTCGAGGTCGACCAGCTGGTACTTGATCGAGCTGGAACCCGAATTGATGACAAGGACGGTTTTCGCCATAGTGGGCATCCTCCATTGTTGTGTACGATCCGTGCGGTTCTGCACGGCTACCATGGTTGACTTTACTCGTGAGCGGCTACAAATCGGGGCGTACGTCATGCTGTCCGAGGTGGATTCTTGCCGAATCCACGGCGGATTCATGGCGTACGCCCCGATACACAATCACGTGCGCGTTCGAACGCCAGGTGAAATCAAGCGGCATCAGGTTGCGATTACCGCCAGGCTAGGCTGTCAGGTCAGTGCGACAGTGCAACACTTCAACGCGCCGGCCAAATCAGCGTTGTTCGGCGTTGTTCGGTTTCTTGACGTCGTTTGGCTTCGTTCAGCGTCAATCTTCGTTCGTCTGCAATGCCGTCAGCGCGATGGTGTTGATGATGTCCTGGACTGTTGCGCCGCGTGACAGATCGTTGACCGGACGGTTGAGACCTTGCAGCACCGGACCGATTGCCCGGGCGCCCGACGCGCGTTGAACGGCCTTGTATCCGATGTTGCCTGCGCTTAAGTCCGGGAAGACGAATACGTTGACATGCCCGGCGACCGGATTGCCTGGAGCCTTGGTCGCGGCGACCTCAGGTTCCCATGCGGCATCGAACTGGATGGGGCCGACCACAGGAAGATCAGGTTCCTGTTCGTGCACCAGCGCGGTAGCCTCCTCTACCAGATCGACATCAGGCCCTTTGCCTGAACCGAGCGTCGAATACGAGAGCATGCCCACCTTCGGCTCGATGCCAAGGCTTGTCGCCGTGCGAGCCGATTCGATGGCGATTTCAGCGAGTTGACGGGCATCAGGATTCGGGGTGATCGCCACATCTGCGAACACGGCGACATGCGTTTTGAAGCACATGAGGAACGCGCCTGATACGAGGGAATTGCCTGGCTTGTTCTTGATGACTTGCAACGCCGGCCGTACCGTGTTGGCCGTGGAATTGACAGATCCGGAGACCAATCCGTCGGCTTTGCCGAGTACGACGAGCATGGTGCCGAAATAGCTGGGATCCTTGAGCTGTTCGCGTGCCTTATCGGGGGTCATGCCCTTTTTGGCGCGCAGTTCGCACAGCTTGTCGACCATCGGATTGAGGACGCTTTCGTCATCCATGCTTTGGAATCGGGCCTTGGACAGATGCTTGAGTCCGAGTTCTTCACCATGCTTGAGGATGTCATCTCGTTCTCCGAGAATCAGCAGATCAACGACGTCACGTTCCAGCAGATAATCCGCGGCTTCGAGAATACGGCCTTCGCCGCCTTCCGGCAGGACGATGGTCGCTCCTGACTCTTTGGCGCCATGCAGAAGCTTGTTTTGGAACGCGTACGGGGTGGTGGCGGGGGAGAAGGGAGTATCGATCGCGGCGCGGACTTGGTCGGCTGGCGCGTTATCACGGAAGGTCTTGAGCGCTCGTTCGGCGGCATCCTCATGCTCCGGGTCCGGAAAATCGACCGCAGGAATCGTCCATACCGGGATATCGATTCCAGCCAGAGCCTGACGCGCGTCGGCGGCTTTCTCCGGTGTGCATCCGGTTACGAAGATTCCGACGACAGCCGAACCGCCGTGCTCGATCGCCTGACGACAGGATTCGACGGTCGCGAGCACTTCCTCGCCATTGCGCTGCATGGTGCAGACGGCCAGGAACACTGGGGATTTGAGATCTGCGGCGATGTCGACATCCAGTTCGAAGCTGTGCGGGTTGAATACGTGCGAGGCGTCTGTACCGACGATGACCATGGCTTCGGCGTCGCTGGCTTTCACAGTGTCGTAATAGGCGGAAACGATGTCGGGACGGACGCATTGCGGATGTTCGCGTGCGTACTTGGGGCATACCCCGCGGACATCCTCAAGACCTTGGCCGGCGTTCGACGCTTCGACGAGGGCCTGCGTGATTGGACTTTTACGGCATGCTATCGGGCGGAACACCCCTGTACGTGTCACGGCGGTGAGCGCGTCAAGCACTCCGTACGCCACGACGTTGCGGCCGTTGCCGCCTTCTGGACTTGCGATATAAATCACTCGTTCCGACATGTTGCTCCTTGCATCAGGCCATTGCGCTTCCGTGCGCAAGGCTTGGACGTCAACTATTCCGTTCTATTGTACGGTCGCCATGTGTCGTGGAACGCCGTTGTGTCGCCGGTATTGAGTGATGTTGATGGTCGTCGTCGAAGGATGATGGTTATACAACGGCAGGAGGGGCACCGGGATGGTTCCCGATGCCCCTCCTGAGCTTAAGGCGTATGCCTGTGCGTCTTGCGACGCGTCAATCACTCGTTGTCGCCAGCGGTTGCGGCGGTAGCGGTGACGGCGCCCTGCTTGGCGGTATCAACGCCCGGCCACACCCAGTCGGTGTAATCCGGATGATCGTAGCCCTTGTCGACCGCGAACTGGAAGGCTTCGTCGCGGAAGGCCTCCAGCTTGTCGATCTCAGCAGCGTACTTGTCAGCATCAACCATGCGCAGAGCCTCAGCAGTCAGCTCGTAACGGTCGATGTTGTTGACGCGCACCATGTCGTACGGCGTGGTGGTGGAGCCCTGCTCTTCGTAGCCGTGAACGTTGAAGTTGTCGTGGTTCGGGCGATCGTAGATCAGGCCGCGCACGTCGCGGGCATAGGAGTGGTAAGCGAACAGGACCGGCTTGTCGGTGGTGAACAGGTCAGCGAACTCCTCGTCGGTGAGCGCCTCGTTGTTCTCCTTGGCAGACTGGAGCTTGATCAGATCCACCACGTTGACGACCTTGAACTTGATGCCGAGCTTGTTGAGCTTGTCGGCAGCAGCCATGATCTCCTGGGTCGGAACGTCGCCGACGGAAGCGAGGACGATGTCGGCCTCGTCGTTGGACTTGACGTTGGAAGCCCACTTCCACTCGGCAGCACCCTTCTCGAGCTCTGCACGAGCCTCGTCGAGGGACAGCCAGGTGGCGGCCGGCTGCTTGCCGGCGATGATCGCGTTGATCATGTTGGTGGACTTGAAGCACTTCTCAGCGACGGCCAGCAGCATGTTGGAATCAACCGGGAAGTAGATGCCAATCACGTGGTCGTTGTTGAAGCACTTGTTCAGCAGCACGGAGGTCACACCCGGATCCTGATGCGAGAAGCCGTTGTGATCCTGACGCCACACATGAGAGGAGACCAGCAGGTTCATGGAGGAGATCGGCTTACGCCACGGAATCTCGCGAACCGTTGCCTCCAGCCACTTGGCGTGCTGGTTCAGCATGGAGTCGATCACGTGCACGAAGGACTCGTAGGAGCTCCAGATGCCGTGACGGCCGGTGAGCAGGTAGCCCTCGAGGAAGCCTTCCATCTGGTGCTCGGAAAGCTGCTCGGTGACCTGGCCGGTGACAGCCATGTGCTCATCAACCTGAGCGGACAGGTAGCCGGCATCCCACTGCTTGTTGGTCACTTCGTAAGCGGCAGCAAGACGGTTGGAAGCGGTCTCGTCCGGTCCGAAGATACGGAACGAATCCGGGTTGTTCTTGATGATGTCGCGGCAGTAGACACCGAGACGACGGGTGGCCTCGAGCTGGCCCCAGCCGTGACCGTACTCGGAGACTTCCTTGACCTCGTAGTCCTCGAGCTTCGGCAGGTTCAGCTCTTCGCGGATACGGCCGCCGTTGGCGTTCGGGTTCTGGCCGATGCGCAGCTCGCCCTTCGGCATGAAGGCGGTGACTTCCGGACGCACAGCGCCCTTGTCGTCGAACAGCTCTTCCGGCTTGTAGGACTCGAGCCAGTTCTTGAGCACCTGGAAGTGCTCTTCGGTATCGCGAGCGGAAGCCAGCGGCACCTGGTGAGCGCGCCAAGAGCCTTCGGTCTTCTTGCCGTCGATGAACTTCGGGCAGGTCCAGCCCTTCGGCGTGCGGAAGATGATCATCGGGTAGAACGGACGGGTCATGTCGTCGGTCTGAGCCGCGGCCTTGATGTCGCAGATCTCGTCGAAGACGGACTCGAACAGGTCGGCGAAGCGACGGTGGATGGACATGTGGTCCTCGTCGTCGAAGCCGGCGACGAACTCGTACGGCTCATAGCCCATGCCGTGGAAGAACTCGTGCAGCTCTTCATCGGAGATGCGGGACAGGATGGTCGGGTTGGCGATCTTGTAGCCGTTGAGGTGCAGGATCGGCAGCACGATACCGTCGGTGCGCGGGTTGATGAGCTTGTTGGACTGCCAGCCGGTAGCAAGCGGGCCGGTTTCAGCTTCGCCGTCGCCGACGATGGCCGGCACGAACAGGCTCGGGTTGTTCATCACAGCGCCGTAGGCGTGGGACAGAGCGTAACCCAGCTCGCCACCTTCGTGGATGGAGCCTGGGGTCTCCGGAGCGAAGTGGGACGGGATGCCGCCCGGGTAAGAGAACTGGCGGAAGAACTTCTGCAGGCCAGCCTCGTCCTTGGTGATGTTCGGGTAGTACTCGGTGTAGGTGCCGTCCAGGTAGGACTGAGCGGTGCCGGCCGGGCCGCCGTGGCCCGGGCCCATGATGATCACGGTGTTCTGCTGGTGATCAGCGATAAGACGGTTGATGTGGCCGATGAGGAAGTTCAGGCCCGGGGTGGTGCCCCAGTGACCGACGAGACGATGCTTCACGTCTTCGCGGGTGAACGGCTCCTTCATCAGAGGGTTGCTGCGAAGATAGATCTGGCCGATGGACAGGTAGTTGGCGGTGCGCCAGTACTTGTCAACACCTTCGAGGGCTTCCTCGGAAACCGGAGCGTCGAGCTTCTTCCAAGGGGTGCCAATAACAGGATTCGTCATGTGTACTCCTGTACTCCTGCACTGTTCGTGCGATTGGTTGTTTACATTCGGGCAAGAAGACCTCAGGCCTTGCAGTCTGCGGACTTCTCTCCCTGTCGCGTTTCATGGTACGTGGAGCACACGACTTTTGCACGTTTTTTTGCATGTGTGTTCGGAACTGTTGCCATTATTTTATGTATTGTGAGATTGAGGTGGTGAGTATGTGAAGGTGAACGATAGATGACATCATCTCAAAACCCGCGGAATATCAAGGAATGTAGCCAACGTCGAACATTCAGCACGTTCATTTCACTAGAAAACATGGCGGCGTGTTGACGTTCGGCGTGTTCTTTTCGTGTTCGCTTGTTGCGATGGGTTCGTTGTAGACAGTAACCGGGCGTTGCCGTGTAAGTGGATTGTCGCATGGCTGGCATGTACATTGCCGAATGACGCATGATGAGTGACAACCCGACGCGATGCCGCGAGTGATCATGTGTACAGCCGCGCCGCCCACGTCGTTGTCGCCTTGCCACGCAACAATATATATGTTGTTGTGATCAGTCGAAAATACAGATAGGGAGAGTCACCTATGGCGAAAGGTCCAGTGCTCGTCGTCGATTTCGGCGCCCAGTACGCCCAGCTCATCGCGCGTCGTGTGCGCGAAGCCAATGTGTATTCCGAGCTTGTGCCCCATTCCATGTCCGCCGATGAGATGCTTGCCAAGGATCCTAAGGCCATCATCCTTTCTGGCGGCCCGGCGTCCGTATTCGAGCCAGGAGCTCCGGGCATCGACAAGAAGGTGTTCGAAGCCGGTGTTCCGGTGCTCGGCATCTGCTACGGCTTCCAGGTTATGGCATATGAGCTTGGCGGCACGGTTGATAAGGCGGCGCTCGGCGAGTACGGCAAGACCGAGACCAGCATTGATGACGCTGAAGGCATTCTCGCCGGTTCCCCAGCCGAACAGACCACGTGGATGAGCCATGGCGTGGCTGTGGAGAAAGCGCCTGAAGGGTTCAAGGTGCTCGCCCACACCGAGGGCGCTCCAGTCGCCGCGATGGAGGATGACTCCCGCAAACTGTACGGCGTACAATGGCATCCTGAAGTCAAGCACACTCCGCGTGGCCAGGAGCTTATCGAGACCTTCCTGCACAAGTGCGCCGGTCTTGACAGCGATTGGGATGCATCGAACATCATTGAGGATCAGGTCAAGAAGATCCGCGAAGAGGTCGGCGACGCCCAGGTCATCTGCGGTCTGTCCGGCGGCGTGGATTCAGCCGTGGCGGCGGCGCTCGTGCACAAGGCGATCGGGGATCAGCTGACCTGCGTGTTCGTGGACCATGGTCTGCTGCGCAAGGGCGAAGCTGAGCAAGTCAAGCATGATTTCGTCAAGGCGACCGGCATCAAGCTTATTGCCGTTGATGCTTCCGAGGATTTCCTCACCGCGCTCAAGGGCGTGTCCGAACCGGAACGCAAGCGCAAGATCATCGGTGAGAAGTTCATCCGCACGTTCGAAAAGGCGCAGCGTCAGGTCATCGAGGAAGCCGGCAAGAACGGCGCTGAGGTGAAGTATCTCGTGCAGGGCACCCTGTATCCGGATGTCGTCGAGTCCGGCGGCGGTGATGGCGCGGCCAATATCAAGAGCCACCACAATGTCGGCGGTCTGCCCAAGGACATAAAGTTCAAGCTCATCGAACCGCTGCGCACCTTGTTCAAAGATGAGGTGCGTGCGATCGGCACCAAGCTTGGTCTGCCGGACGATATCGTTTGGCGTCAGCCGTTCCCCGGTCCGGGGCTTGGTATCCGCATCATCGGCGAAATCACCCGCGAACGGCTCGATTTGCTGCGTGAAGCTGACGCCATCGCCCGTGAGGAACTGTCGAAGGCCGGTCTTGATCGCGATATCTGGCAGTGCCCGGTCGTGCTTCTGGCTGATGTTCATTCCGTGGGCGTCCAGGGTGACGAGCGTACCTATGGCTCGCCGATTGTGCTGCGTCCGGTCAGCTCCGAGGACGCTATGACCGCCGACTGGTCTCGCGTCCCGTATGACGTGCTCGCCACCATCTCCACGCGCATCACCAACGAATGCCGTGGCATCAACCGCGTGGTGCTTGACGTGACCAGCAAGCCGCCGGCAACCATCGAATGGGAGTGATGCCGGAGCACGCCGAATTTGCGCATCGCCGAGAATCCATAGGAGTCTCCGGAGATCGCCGGGACAATTCGGTTATCCGATGAGAGGCTCGCAGTCGTTGCAATGACGGCTGCGAGCCTCTTGTCATATCTTGTCGTATCTGTCGTAACTGAAAGCAGCCGTGCGCTTGTGCCCGCCTACGTTCATCGCATGCTTTTCGTGGATTCCCGGCCGCCTGGCGTCGTCACACGCCCTTGACCAAGCGGACTTACGATGGGAACGACGCTGATCGGGCGCGTTCAGTGACCCGAATCATCAAACTGCATGATTGACGGGAGGAACGACATGACATACCGGACATCACATGGGGCATCGCATCGGCACGCAGTCGATGGCGCCGCCGCAGGCATGGCAACCGGGGTGCGGGCCATTGATCCGACCATCTGGCGCGTTGTCGGCACACCGCTCATTGCCGCTACCCGCTCCGGTCCGCTGTCTGGCATGGGCGTCGCAGTGAAGGATTTGTACGCGGTCGCCGGGCAACGCGTCGGGGCGGGCAATCCCGCCTATTTGGCTGAATCACCTGTCCAAGAGCATTCCGCTCCCGCGGTCCAACGTCTGCTTGACGCAGGAGCAGACGTGATCGGCATCGCACAGACGGACGAATTCGCATACTCCCTTGCCGGTGCCAACGCGCATTACGGTACGCCGCCGAACCCGAGAGCGCCGGGACGCGTACCGGGAGGATCGTCTTCCGGCCCGGCAAGCGCGGTCGGCTCAACACAGGCGGCCATCGGTTTGGGGACGGATACGGCGGGATCAATCCGCATTCCATCCGCATATCAAGGATTGTGGGGGTTACGCACCACGCACGGCAGAATCAGTCGTGATGGCGTGCATCCGCTGTCCGGATCATTCGACACGGTCGGCTGGATGACCCGAGACGCACAGACCATGGACGCCGTGACGCACGCGATGCTGCCTGACCGGGACACGGCGACATTGTCCGGCGAAGTGGCGGTCTGCGTGTTGCCCAGCCAGATGGTGGACGCGGATGTCGCTGAAGCGTTCGGGCGTTCTTGCGATCTGATGCGCAACGCGACGCTTGTGAGCGGACGCGCCCGCCCAGACACGTGGGATGAACTCGCATTGGACGCCGACATGTTTGACGGGTTTCTTGACATCTTCTCCGTGGTACGCGGCTATGAGGCGTGGCAAGCCAACGGCGGCTGGGTCAGCGGGCATTTCGACGCAATCGCCCCGGATATCGCCCAGCGTTTCCGCAACGATGCGCTGATCGACGAGACCGCATATCGCCAAGGATTGGAACGGTTGGAACAATCCCGCGCGATGATCAGATCACTGGTGGGCGACAGGGTGCTGCTCATGCCGACCGCCGCCACTGTCGCCCCGACCCTCACGGAACAAGATGACCCCGACACTGCGTCCCGCACACGCAAACAGACCATGCGACTGACGTCCCTTGCCGGCATCGGCGGCCTTCCCGCCTTGAACATGCCCATCGCAACCGCGCAAGGGCTGCCGTGCGGCGTGTGTCTGATTGGTCCTGCCGGGAGCGATAAGGCGTTGGTGGCATTCGGCAAGGAGCTTTACCGGCGGCTTTCGGCGTGAGCTTGCGCGATACCAATCGCGGCAGCGGGTCGGCGACTGGAATAGGGGACGGAGAGCGTCGTCCGTCTGTATAGCGATTGCGATTGGCATCCGCTTGCACGGCCACCGCGGGCAATCGCAGTTTGCCGCGGTGGCCGCCAATTCAGGCGTATCGCCTTGCAATCATATGGAAGTTGGAATCGTCACGCCGTTTCGCGTAGAGTAGGAGAAGGATTTCAGATGCCGCAAGAGACGCGGCAGCTGGCGGCGGAGGGCCGCGAGATATGCAGCATGAAGCAGTGTAATGCGTCATGATGCAGTCGGAAGAAAGGGAAGACCATGGACGATTTCGATGACGATGAGAACATGTCCTTCGAAGAGTCACTGAGCCACGACGAGATGGGGCCGGTGACCGTGGAGACGCTGCAGAATATCGAGCAGCAGATCAACGAGCAGGGTGGGGTGCCTGTGTGGGCGGTCGTCCAGAACCTGTTCGTGCCGACCGCACACCGCATTATGCAGGATGCCGGAAGCATGATCGGCGAACGGGCGGCGAGTTTCGTGCGTTCCACGTTGGAAGAAGTGATCCGTACTACACCTGATTCCGGCGATGACCTGCCTGACTTGTCGCTGAGCGTCACTGATGCCATGACCTTGCTTGGTTCGTATTATTACGATGGTGTGCTCGGCGAGCAGGATTACACCAAGGCGTTCGAATATTACAAGGCGGCTGCGGAACGTGGCGGTATCCGGGCGACGTTGAATCTGGGGTACTGCTACCAGTACGCCCACGGGACCATGCGTGATGACGGCAAAGCCTGCACCTGCTACAGCGTGGCATATCTCGCCGACCCCACGAATCCTGAAGCGCGCTACAAGATGGCCGACATGTTCTTCAATGGGTTTGGTGTGCCGCGCAACGAAACCGTGGCCGTACAGGCGTATCTCGAGATTCTTGACCAGGTCACTGATGATGACAATCAGGAGTGGTTCGCTGAGAATGAGGAGTCCTTGTACCGCCGGCTCGCGCTCGCCTATCGCGATGGCAGGGGAGTCAAGCGTAGCCCGCTCAAGGCGCTTGAGTATTACGAGAAGCTGGAGATCATCCACTATCGTGACTTGGCGCATGGGCGGCGTGACACACCGTATTACAGTACTGCACAACACTTGGACAGTGTGCAGAAGGAGATCGCCAAACTGCGGGCGGAGTTGGACTCCGATCCGACGGCGGCGTCGATGTAGGCTCGTAGTGGGGTTAGGCTGGCACTGGTCGGTGTATGTCGGCGCTGTTGTGGGAGATGAGTGCGAATCGGTCGCTTTGCGGGTAAAGTCCCACGTTTTGGTGGGGGATTATCTCGGATGGGGCTTTCAGCGCATAATCTCCCAACCTCGACTTTTCCCAAACCGCGTAATTCCAACATTCTCGTTGGGAGATTATCGCCAGATCACAAAATCCGCGAGTTCTCCCGGGAGCATATCGGCTGATTGACAGAATCGGGCTAAAGTTCCACCTTTCTCCTTCCATCGCGATGGCGATGTGACTGACTGATGGGCAGAATCGACTCAAACGCCCACCGTCCGAACACGCCCGGGCAGTTCGTGAGTAGCACCACAAGCAACGCTGCTGGGTATGCTGTTCCGTGTCATGCCGGGAACCGGCGTCAGGCACATCAGTTCTCTAGCGCATGCTTGAGACCATCCATGTCGGTGTAACCGGGCATAGACGGGTCATGGGAGACACGTTTCACTTCTCTTGTGCCGCTTGGAATAGTTCAGGGGGAGTATGCCTGAATGCTTGTGAAGCTAGAAAGGACGTCACTAGCCTAGGAGACAGGACTGACTTCCTTATCATGCGTTTTGTTTGACATCACTTACCCTTCCCCATACGGCCCCATGAACCTGGAGCCGTTGAAGTGCATCATGTGGTCTGGGGTGTCGGCACACCACGCTTCGGTTTCCCATGCGAGCTGTGCGAGGTACTTCTGCATGGTTCTCCGGTCGGGGAAGCAAGAGACGAGCACGACTTTGTCCCACTGATCCGCGAACAGACTGTGAAGTTCGGTTTTCCGGGTTACATCCACCGGCCCGTGTGTGCTTGCCGCTTCCATGAGGAACAACCAGCCGCGTCGACCATCCCATGCGATGACGTCCGGCGCTTTCTCTCGGGCGCGCATGCTGATGCCGAGCTTGTCGAGCAATGTGGGATTGATCGCCCCATGCTTGTGGTCGGTGTCGTCGATGTACGCGATCTGGCATCCGGGGGCGAATCGGGGGAGCATTTCCTCGATAATCGCTTTGATAAGAAGCGATTGCCCGCTGGGAGACAGGTCAAGTACCGTGCCGGAGGGCAGCAGTACCGGTGTTTTAGGCATGTGCTTACGTTCTTCGGTGAGAGACAGGTATGACGGGTGGGCTGATAGGAACAGGCGTAAGAGGCGTTGATAGCTCTTGTCGTCGTGACGGCGGAACATGCTCAGGGCTTCCGGCGTGATTCTGTAGTTCCATTTCGGCGAGTTGATGGGGCGGTCGGGTTTGTCAAAGTTCTCTTCGACGAACCCAGCGATTATGAACTGGTGGAGGGTGAACCGCCGAATGGTTTCGCGCGTGTTCGGCTTGTAGTCGACACCATAGTAGTCGCGGATCCAATCCATGATTGCCCGCGTGCCGAGCATCGGGTTGTTCGCTTGGCTCCAGGAATCGCCGGGTCTCAGCTGAAGCAGTGCCAAGAGCGTCATGGCACTGCGCTCGTTGAGCTGGTCGCGGCCGACTTGGAGGTCTTCGAGGGTGTGCAGAGCTTCACCGGTCAGCTTGCCGTCGTCCATGAAAACAATCCTTCCGCCGCATGGTCGATGCGTTCTTGGTCGAGGTCGTCCTCGATTGGCAGTTTCCCGGCAAGTTGCGCCAGTTGGCTCCTGCTTGGGCAGGGGAGTTGCCTTAGATCGGTCGCATTGACTTGGGTGCTGCCTGATATTTGACGATACCATTCGTCGACGATGCTGGTGGATAGCCATAAGGTCAGTCCCCGTGCGATGTCGTCAGGCAGGGGGATGGTTCGCCGCGATGTGCCCTGATGAATGTAGTTGAGCTTGTTGTCGGCGACGAATCCGGTGTTGGACTGCAAATAGCTTGCGTGGATTCGCCGGGCTTGCTCTTTGGACGAGAACCTGTTGACCAGGCAGTAGCTGCCCGTGGGCAGCAGCACGTTCCGAGCGTCGGCTTGCGCGGTGACCCACTGCTCACGTTTGCATTCAACCGGGTGGGGTGTCAGTAGTCCCGCTTGGTTGTCCGACCAGTACAACGGGTGTGATCCCGGCGTGTCTTGGGTGGAGAGGATGTCACGGTTGCGGAACCAGACGAGTTTGCCTGTAGACACCCATAATCCTTGTTCGCTCAACGTGTCGAAACCAGCCAGCCGCGGATTCTGCCGTTGCACTCTGATGATTCGGTCGTGACCAAGAATCAGCTGGTTGAATGGGACGCGTTCCGCCTGCTGCCGGTCCAACGGGAGCGATGGCGAGGCGGACGCGTATACGAGAACGTCGGGCCGTTGCGCCTGCTTCGTCAGTTTCAGCAGCATGATTTCCTGAAGGATGTCCATATCCTTGAAATGATCCTGCCGCGAACCGTACACGGCGATGGCGTCGATGCTGCATTCGTCGAGCAGCCACTTGCGGAAATCCTTGAAATACTCGCCGTTCATCCAGGAGCGCGGGATGATGGCGACGCATTCACCGCCGTCGGCCATGGCTTGGATTGCGTACACCATGAACGCGGTGTACTGGTTGGTCACCTTGACATCGCCCGCGCTTGTGGGAATGCGGATCGGGCTGATTTTCTTGTACGGGGGATTGAGAATGACACGATCGAACACCGGGTCGAGCAGGGTTTCGAATACCGATGCGTTAATGACCTTCGTGTTATGGCACACCTGAGACAGGGTGCGTTCAGAATCGGCGGCGAGATTCGCGTCCTGTTCGACGGCGACCACACTGCTGCCGTCTGCCGACCGCTCCGCGACCGCCGCGGCAAGAATGCCCGTCCCGGAGCCCAAATCTAGGATGCGGACCGGCTTGCGTGTTGGAGTGAACAAGCTGGCAGCCTGATCGGCGACCGGAGCGGGCGTCAGAAACTGCTCAAGGCGCTGCTGCGTCTCGGGTGACAGTGTTGCCGCTGCATGGTCGCGGATTTCGGCTGCTGATGTTCTCATACCGTCAACATTACCGCCAGGTGGGGGCGGGGTGGGATCAGGTTAGGAGAGAGTACGGCGTAGCAGCGCTGAGTCGCTTGGATGCATTGAATTCAATATCAAGCGTAGGATGCCTCGTCTTGTTCCAGAAGGTCCCATGGTGAGCAACCGAGCGCATCGCAGAGTTTACGAGCGGTGAGAAGCGTCATCTTGTTCGGATTCATCGTGCAATCCATACGTGCAATCAATTTGGTGATATTGTACGAGCGGAATAGTTGCGCGTTACTATACGTTGCCATCTTCTAGAGAATTCTACCGTATAATGTTCTTCTGGCTGCGCAAGGCTGAGGATATGTGGACACTAAGCACTAGGGATTCTCGGATCAGGAGAAGGACGGACTGTGAAGATATCTTCGATAACGATCAAGAACAACAGCAGACTGCCTGACTGCACGTTGGACGTTCGGAATAATTTGATACTTGTAGGCCCTAACGGAAGTGGAAAGAGTTCGTTGATAAGATGTCTCGACATGCTCCTAGGGAAAAGTAAGCAACAGTTGTATTACAGCATCAATGAATCTGACTTTCGAGATGCAGAACTTCCTCTTGTAGTAGAAGCAAAGCTTACGGATCTCAGCAGTGACGAGCTTTCCTTTTTCCCGGATGAGGTAGATGTCGAAGACAAGTCCATAACAGTGAGGTTGGAAGCGAGTCTTAACGACGATGAGCTTGATATCAGACGTTTCTGTCCATATGGGATTAGTGGTACGGCGTTAAGTTCAGCGCAGTCTAAAATTATCAGATGGAATGTGATTTCTTCTGACTTTTCTACGAGTTCACTCATTCATGGTAGAAGAAATATTGTGGATGATTATTTGCAAAAGATCGATACATCAGGCGATTATACGAAGATGGAAGAGGCTATTGATGCGTTGAGCAGTGTCATAAATGATTCAAAAGCCTTTACCGACGCTTTGAGCTCCTTGGCAGCGAAACTCGATTCAACGTTAGAGGGTGGAGTAACGAATGATAGTCTTCGATTCATCCCAGGGGCAGCAATCGATGGAAACCTACTAAGTGATGTAAGACTTGAGTTGAAGGATACATCTGGCGTTATGCGAGAAGTTACTGAGCAGTCAGATGGTACAAAGTCATTGATTTCATTTGCAATATTCGGGTTGGTGAACTCGAATGGGATAATTGCTATCGATGAGCCGGAGACGCATCTGCATCCGTCAGCTCAGCGAAATTTGATTAATGTATTGCAATCTTCGGGACGTCAGCTAGTAATCGCTACGCATTCTGGGGTCATTGCAAGTGAGTTCAACCCGGATAACATTGCAGTGATGCGGGGGCCTGCATCTCCGTGTCAGCCACGAAATGGGTTCCTCAGTGGACAAGATGACCAGAAAACCCTTGCACGTTGGTGGATAAGTAGCAGAATTGAGTTGCTGACAGCGAAGCATATTATTGCTGTTGAAGGGCAATCGGACAGAATGATCGTTGAGCGAGTGGCTGATTTACTTGGTTTGAACTTAAAGAGAGACGGTGTTGAGATTCTCGAGGCGGGCAGTTGCACCGAGATGCCATTTGTGTGGAATATCTTTGGTGCAGGCGGGTTTGGCAAACATGTCAGTATTCTTATTGATCAGGATGCTGAAGAAAAAACTGCTGAAAAACTAAATATAGCTATCGACAGTTTTGCTTCGAATCATATCTTTGTATCGAGAGCTGATCTCGAAGATGAGTATGTGAACGCCATCGGTGTTGACACACTCTGCGAAGCGTTAGAGGGGAAGGGATTATTTTCTTCAAGTACGCCCAGACGTTCAGATACTAAAAATGGCGTTGTAAACATTGACAATATCGAACTAGCGAAATTCTGCAGAGGGAAAAGAAATAAAATCTCCTGTGCTATGGTTGCATGCAGTATTATGGATAATGCCTCTGCGAAAAAAGTGTCCAGCGTGGTGGAGGTGCTTCATGATGCTTTCTAGCCCGGATGTCACTCCAGAACAACAAGAGATTTATGATTATCGGCCATTCAATATGGCAATCATCGCTCCGGCGGGATGCGGTAAGACTGAGGCACTTGCATATCGAGCTAAAGGCTTACTTGAACGATTTGATTTCTCCGGAAATGGTAGGAAACTTCTTATCATCTCATTTACAAATCAAGCACGAGATAATATTCGTGAGCGATTGGCAAAATACATTAGCGCGCAAGAATTGAGACGACATGTTACTGTATGCAATTTTCATGGCTTGGCAGCGCGAATTATCCAAGCACACGGAAACGTCATAGGTCTCGATGACACTTGGGAGATTGCAGATTACGATTGGGTGTCGAAAACTCTCGAGAAGCAAACACGTTACAGGGAGATAAGGGCGCAGGTGAGTGCTGCCCTTCGAAACGCAAAACTGAGTCACTTATCTGACTATGAGGTCATGGAAGAACTAAAGTCAAGGAGTGGACAAATCGGACAGTTCGCGGTAAGCATTGAGAACACACGTCTTAAACGAAAGATTATTACATACGATGATCAACTCAGAACCGCTTTGTGGATACTTCGCGATCAACGGGTTTCGCAGGTTTATCGGAATCACTTTTTCGCTGCACTCGTAGATGAGTTTCAGGATTTGACCTCTCAACAATTGCAGCTTGTCAAAGCGTTATGTGGAAATAGTGTTACGTATGCTGGAGATATTGCTCAGAGTATCTTCTCGTTTGCGGGCGCGGATCCAAATTACATATCCCAGGAGATCTCCAAGAGTTGCAGCAAACTGATCACTTTGAGCACATCGTATCGGTCCGCGCCGGCAGTGCTTGATGCGGTCAACTCGCTCTCTTGTCTAACGGGTGGCAAGCATTTATCCGCCGCGTTCCCTTCTCATTGGGGTAATGGTGGGTTATCGGGCTTCGCATCTTTTAAAGATGACAACCATGAGGCAAGTTGGGTGGTCGGTATGGCACAGCACATATTACGCCATTGTCCAAATCAACGAGTTGGGATTATTTCCAGAACGGCTTTCCGGTCTGGAGCCATAAAACGATTGCTTGCGTCAAAAGGAATTGATTATGCCGATTGGGGGAATGGGGCATTCAGTCCACGAGCGGCAAAAGTATTGCGAGACATCTGTAATGGAATAGAAGCAAAATCATTCAATGATACGCAGGACATTCATCGGTATATTCAGCAACAATTCGCTGCGCTTGAGATTCCAACTGAGGAGTTTGCGGACGCAGCTTCGTGGTTGAATGACCAGTATTCGCAATATCAAAATGGTTCTCTCAAAATCTCTGAAATTAAGAGCAACATCAAAGTCAGAAAGACTCGCGGTGCTTTGGCGACCGACAGCGGGATACATTGCCTCACAGGGCACGCGGGAAAGGGCCAACAGTTTGATTGGGTGTTCATCGTAGGATTTGAACAAGGGACAATGCCTTATTATAAAGCAGAGGATAAAAACGAGGAAGCCCGTATTCTCTCGGTGATGATTTCTCGTGCTAGAATCGGTTTTGTGGTTACATCAGCTTCGACAGTCGGCAAGCAAAGTGGAAAGAAACACTCGGAATTCTTATATTATCTTCAGAAGAATTCGAACTTTATTAACGGACATGCCGACATCGTAAAATGGTGTTCTGCCGCGGACTGGTCCGCCATTGCTCATATGTAACGAGAAAATAAATGATAGTGATTCATTAATGATTGTAAACGAACACTTTCGTTTTAGTCATATCTATATAGCGAGGAAACAATCACGCTTGTAGCGATGCGATTATTTATATCGGCTGTTTCATGAGGACGGTAAAGCTGGAACCATGGTACGTCGAGTGAGCTGTGTTCATCATTTCCAACGATGCTGGAAGCGTGAGCCCTCCTGCTCCCTGATGTTGTGTTTTCTTTTTTATTGCGTTGCCGGCATCATTGTGTTCGAGTAAGGTATACCTTCATTGTGTCAGAGTCCTGGTTGAATACCTTGATTCTGCTCTTGCTCGTCTGTCGCGCTCAGAGTATTTCAACTTGGCCTTCCCCTAGGTGATGATGGTCGTTGCCATCGGGGGACACGGTGGTCTCTCTTGACGGAACAAGATGATAGCGCTTTGCGTCGGCCTATCTGTATCATCTGACCAATGTTGTCTCTAGTGTTGGTGAATACCCGTTCTGGTTCTTGTTTCTCTCATGATGTGAAAGGAGCAACCCATTGGAGTCAGTCTCTGTCACTGTTTGCTTTATCTTTTCTCATGATTATTCTACGCGTATATGATTCCGTGGGGAATGCAGCAATGCATTGTTGCTAATAATAGTTGTATAAAAATGGAAATATGAAGTTATAAATGTGTGGATTTTATGGTATGAGTGACCTGAAAAAGTAACGATCCATCTCTCCGGTGATAATAAGTGGGTGGTTAAATTCGGATTGTCTAATGGTATTCGCACAAAAATGAATGGCACCGACCATGTTGTTCAAACAACGCATTTTGCCCAATACCCCTCCCGGAGTAATCTGGTGTGTTGATGCGAAGCCGGAGCCTGCGAGGAGGGGATGAACGTGTCTTGCGACATTCAGTCTGATTTGATGCGCGCCGACAAACGACGTGTGCTTGGGCTGTTGTTGCAGGACAAGACGTCGAAGAGGAACATCCTGTGGGGCACCGATATGTACGCGGAACGCGGCACGGCATATGCGCATGACAGCGAAATTACTTCGGGACTGATTACTGGTGTGCATGCCGGTCTTATTCGCAGTAGGGCGCAGAAGCATCAGGATCAGCAATCTGAGCGAACCAAAACGCATGCCGAGGTGTTCACGCCGATGTGGGTGTGCGCCATGATGATTGATGCGTTGGATGATGACTGGTTCGGCGCACAACATGTTTTCACTGATAAATCCGGTCATCGTACTCAGCGGGTCGCCTTCCCAGAGGGCAAGACCTGGCAAGACTATGTGCGTTCGACACGTCTGGAAATCACGTGTGGAGAGGCACCTTTCCTTGTCAATAGGTACGATGCGGCGACGGGGGAGCCTGTCCCGGTGGAGAAGCGTATCGGCATTCTTGACCGCAAATTGCGTGTGGTTGACGAGAACGCTGCGGATGAAGACGAGTGGATGCACTGGGTGATTGTTGCATTCCGTAGTACGTTTGGCTATGAATTCCAAGGTGACAATCTGCTGATTGCGCGACTCAATCTGCTCGCAACATTCGAAGAATACCTTGACCACAGGTGGCATAGAGAGGCGACCGATCGGGAGCTGCGGAAGATTGCGAACATCATTGTGTGGAACGTGTGGCAGATGGACGGACTGAGGTACCGTATCCCGTTTGACACAACTAGTGATGCCCCTATGGACCTTTTTGAGTCTGCTGGACTCGAAGATTCACAAGAGATCCCTGCGACCAAACGTATCTCAAGATGCCGTGTGTACGACTGGAGTTCGAATCGAAGCCAGGTATTGGTTTCGGAGAGAGGGAAGGCAACCATGAAATTCGATTACATCATCGGCAATCCGCCGTATCAGGAAGAGGTGGAAGGTGATAACAAAACCTATGCGAAGCCGATTTACGACCGGTTCCTAGACGCCTCTTACAAGTTGGGCAACGTCGTAGAGATGATTCACCCCGCGCGTTTTCTCTTCAATGCGGGTAGCACGCCGAAGGCATGGAACGAGAAGATGCTCAACGACGAGCATCTCAAAGTACTGTGGTATGAAGCTGACAGCAAAAAGGTGTTCTCAAATACCGAGATTAAGGGGGGAATAGCCGTAACTATTCATAATGCCAGAGCCAAGTTTGGGAGAATCAAACAATTTATTCCATATCCTGAATTGAAAACCGCTGTAGACAAGATTCAGGCTTCTCCAAGTTTTGTGGGATTGAACACCATTGCGGTATCTCGAACTGCTTACCGATTGACCGAAAAGCTGCATAGCGACTACCCCGATGTTGCCAAGCGACTTAGTGCTGGACATCGGTATGACATGTCTACGAACATCCTTGAACTGTTACCGGAAGTATTCCATGACTCCATCCCGGATGATGGAAAAGAATATATTCAGATTGTTGGACGTGCCGCGAACACGCGCGTGATCAAATACATCCGCCGCGAGTATGTCAACCACGTGGAAAACCTTGATGCGTGGAAACTTTTGATGCCAAAAGCTAGCGGTACTGGAGATTTCGGGGAAACTCTGGCGGATATTATCCTTGCTCAACCTGGCACTGGCTCCACAGAGACATTTATGAGCATGGGGAATTTTGCTGATGAAGCAGAAGCCGTGAACTGCCTGTCATATGTCAAGACGAGATTTGTTCGCGCTTTACTTGGCGTTCTGAAAACTACTCAGGATATAACCCCTGCAAAATGGAAGTACGTCCCTCTCCAAGACTTCACCGCTGCTTCCGACATCGACTGGACCCAATCCGTCGCGTACATCGACAAGCAGCTGTACAAGAAGTACAACCTGACCGGTGAGGAAATCGACTTCATCGAGAAGAACGTGAAGGAGATGAAGTAATCATGGGTAACACGCCGAACATCAACCCTTTCAAGCGTATCCGTCCGATGATCTACGCCTACCAGACGCCTACGGTTCCCGAGCACGATGGCTGGACGAAGATCGGATATACGGCCACGCAGTCTGTTGCTGATCGTATCAACCAGCAGAGCCATACAATCAATGTGCCGACTACCCTTCGCTGGTCCGAACCGGCCATGTACTTGGATGGTTCTTTTGAGACGTTCACCGATCATGATTTCCATCGCTATTTGATGAACCAGAAGCATGTGGAGCGTACGCCGGGTACAGAGTGGTTCCACATCGAGCCCGATCCCGCACATGGCGAGTTCATCCGGTTCGCTCACCGCGACTATGACATCAACTCGGGCACCACCTACACGCTGCGGGACGAGCAGGCTGCGGCAGTGGAGATGACCCAACGCTATTTCGCCAATGGCGGCAAAGAGTTCCTCTGGAACGCCAAGCCGCGTTTCGGCAAAACATTGACCGCCTACGATCTGGTGCATCGCATGGGATTCAAGAACGTGCTCATCGTCACCAACCGTCCCAGCATCTCCGACTCATGGCTGAACGACTTCCAGAAATTCATCGGCTGGCAATACCCCTACCTGTTCGTCACAGACAATAAGGGAGTACTGGACCAGCACGCCAAGCTTAGCGCGCATGCCAATGAAGGCATCATGACGCGCAAGGAATACCAGGAATTTCTCAATTCCCACAGCATCACCTCCGTCTCTGACCCCGATTACAAAGGCATGATCGCGTTCGAGTCCCTGCAAGGGTTGAAAACCTCGAAGTATTTCGGCGCGTATGACGGGGTGGACAAGCTCCGGTGGATCAGCGAACTGGACTTCGACCTGCTGATAGTCGACGAATCGCAGGAAGGCGTTGATACCTCCCTGACCGAAAAGGCATTCGACAGAATCAACCGCAAACACACGCTGTACTTGTCCGGCACACCATTCAAGGCACTCGCCCAAGGCCGGTTCTCGGACGACCAGATCTTCAACTGGACGTACGTTGACGAGCAGGAAGCGAAGCAGGCTTGCGCCGACGGTGAGAACTCGAATCCATACGAGGTGCTGCCTCGCATGGAGATGTACACCTATCGCATGTCCGACATGATCACCAGCAAGATTCGTGAAGGCGCCGACGTGGACGACGACGGGGAGAACGAGGAGTTCACGTTCGACCTCAACGAGTTCTTCGCAACCAAACGCGACGGCACCTTCGTGCACGAGGATGCCGTCAAGGATTTTCTCCACAACCTGACGACGCTGGAGAAATACCCGTTCTCCACTCCGGAACTCCGTGCCCAACTCTCGCATACGCTGTGGATCCTCAACCGCGTGGCAAGCTGCAAAGCGCTTGCCAAGCTCATCGAACAGGAGCCCGCTTTCGAAGGGTACAAGGTTGTGGTTGCCGCCGGTGACGGCAAGCAGCCGCTCACGGAGAACGGTGAGTCGCTCGTCAACCCCGACGATGCCGACAAGGTGGAAGCGACCGCACTCGAGCGGGTGAAAAATGCCATTGAGAACAATCCCCGCACCATCACGCTGAGTGTTGGACAGCTGACCGTGGGCGTGACCGTTCCCGAGTGGAGTGGCGTACTCATGCTGTGCAACTTGAACAGCGCTTCATCATACATGCAAGCGGCGTTCAGGGCACAGAACCCGTGCACCATCACTGCTGAGGTGGACGGCAAGCCACAGCCAATGCGCAAGGAGACCGCCTACGTCTTCGACTTCGACCCTGTGCGTACCCTGACCATCTTCGAAGAGTTCGCGGAGAACCTCTCGCACTCGACCACAGGCGCCCATGCCGCCTCATCCGGTTCCAGGGCTGAGCAAGTGAAACGGCTGCTGAACTTCTTCCCGGTGATTGGTGAAGACGACGAAGGTCGTATGGTCCAGCTCGACGCGGAAAAGGTCATGTCCATTCCGCGCAAAATCAAGAGCCAGGAAGTCGTCAAACGTCGCTTCCTATGCAACTTCCTGTTCCAGAACATCGCCGGCATTTTCGGAGCCCCCAAAGAAATCACGGATATTCTCAACAAGCTCGAACCAGCCAAGGAAGAGAAGCATTCCAAGAAGGACATGGAGGTTCGGCCGGCGGACTTCACCTTGGACAAGGACGGGAACCCGGTCATCGACGATGCCGATGTCAACAAAGACGTCAAAGACCTATTCAGCGATGAGAAAATCATGGTCATCGACACTGTGGATATCCCGCCCATCCCTACGATTGAGCAGAGCCAGGATCCCGACACCGGTTATCTGTCACACGTGGATATGACCACGGATACCAACCTCTTGGCGAAACAAGCCAAAGAGCAGTTCCGTGAGAAGGTTATCGCCCCGATTGTGCAGAAGCATAACCTCAACGCACGCGACAGCAAGAAACTCGCCGAAAATGTCAACCATGCCTTCGATGCAGTGGTTGAGCAACAACGCGATGCTTTCAACCAGAAGCAGGAGGAGCTCAGGCAGGCGTACACGGAGAATCTCGAGCAATCCGAAGACCCGGACGAGCGCATGCAGATGTTGAAGGATAATGCGGTCAAACTCGCCAAAGATGCTGAAACTATGATGAAAGACATAGTCAGCCAGATCAACGAGATTACAGACAAAGAAATCAAGAACGTCAGTAGGCAAGCACAGACGATAAAGGCTGAACATGAGAAGAAAAATGATGAAGACATCATGCGCGCTCATCTGCGCGGCTTCACTCGGACCATCCCGAGCTTTGTCATGGCGTACGGTGACCGTGATCTCAGGCTGAGCAATTTCGATGACTATACCGAAGACGACGTATTCCATGAAGTGACCGGCATTACTGAAGAGGAATTCCGTTTGCTGCGTGATGGTGGCGATTACCGGGATGAAGTTACCGGAGAGAAGAAGCACTACGACGGGCACGTTTTCGATGAAACCGTGTTCAACGACGCCATCCAGGAGTTCCTCAACAAGAAGGAACAGCTCGCCAACTACTTCGATGATTCCCAGACCGAAGACATCTTCGACTACATTCCGCCACAGAAGACTAACCAGATCTTCACGCCGCGGTGGGTGGTTGAAAAGATGGTCGACGAGCTGGAGCAAGAAAATCCCGGCTGCTTCGACAACCCCGACGCCACATTCGCCGACTTGTATATGAAATCGGGCATGTACATCGCCGAGATCGTAAAGCGTTTGTACCGCAGCGAGCGCATGAAGCAGCTGTTCCCGGACGGCGGCGAACGCATCAGACACATCTTCGAACATCAGGTGTATGGCATGGCGCCGACGCGCATCATCTATTTGATTGCAACCAATTACATCCTCGGGTTCAATGACCAGCTCAAGGCATCCACCACGCATTTTGTGCAGGCGGATGCCGCGGAAGCCTCGAAGAACGGGACGCTGCAGGAGCTCGTGGACGAGAAGTTCGGGCAGTGATGGTGTTTGCTGGCGTCTGGGGAGTAGAGGAGGAGGGATGTTTTCCTGCTAATCCTCAGGCGTCGAGAATGAGGGGATGAAACTGGGCGAAGTCGGTTGTGCTACGGCAGGTTGCTTGCTGTCGTAGCACAACCTTCAATCAGCACTGATTAATCAACCTCATCACCTGAGGAATATCTTCTGCGCTTCGCAGATCCACCCGTGTCAGGCATCCCGCCTCGAATCCGTGCGGTCGCTTGTCCTGCGCGTAGCCGTTCGGATCGTCAAGGTCGTCCATAGTTGCGTTGAGGCCAATGCCGAGGCTAGTGGAGCTGGGAAGTGCCTTGATGACAATGTGCAGTGCCTTCCCGCTATCGGTGTAATAGCCCACGTAGTTCTTTTTCACGCCGAGCGTCCAGTTGGGCTGCGCTTCTCGTATCGCTTGCTGGAGCAGCTCGAAGAGCTCGCGGCATTTGCCGCCGGGTGCGAGTTCCGGTTGTGAGGTTTCGATTGTCCAGCTGCCGGAACGGGATGTCGTTCTCGGTCTTGGTCGGTATTGGTCGATGATGTTCTCTTACAACGTGGGGCGCGGCCATATCGTGCAAGCTCTATCGGCGAGCATCTCGGCACGTCGGCGGATGGTTTCCGTGTTCCATACGCCGCAATCGACGATATACCGGTTCAAGCTAAGCGGACTGTACTTGTACCCTCCAGGCTGGAGGCTCTGCTTTTCCGGGAACGACTTGTTCGAATATTCCTGGTTGTAACCGGTGAGTGTGAGATTGCCGAGTGTGTGGCACAACGTGTCGTGAGTGGTTTGCCAGTCCGAGCCGAGCATGGTCTGCCATGGGGCGGAATCATCGATGGTCTGCGGCATGACATGCTCGATCTGGTACATGCCGGTATTGACAGGCTCCTTCGGATGGTACGAGTCCTCCGTGCGTTCCAGTAGATACTGCTTGCCTTTCTTGAGTCCGTTGTAAATGTCGCGTGTTGTGAGCGCCTCGGCGAACTCGCCGTCATCGGGGAAGTAACCGGTGGAATCCTTCTCGGGTGCGAGCAACAGTGCAGTCAGACACTCTTGAGGATTATCGGCGTCATCGAGTCTGCGGTACATGCCGGCGAACATTTTGTTCAGCCCTTGCGTGGAGTTGCCTACCGTCATGCGGCGGAACAGGAAGGATTCAACCATGTCGCACATCCTGCCGAACTCGTCTTTGGTGAGTTTGTGCTCGTCCATCAGCGTGTACAGGCACATCAGCAGCGGACGTGCGGGTCTGACATCCAGAGTGTTGATCCGGTCGAACCTGCGTTTGAGACTGGGGTCGGGCTCCTGCCCAAGGAACAGGCGTGCATATCGTGTCGCGTACGCGAGCAGTTCGGACAGTATGGTTTCCGGCTCCCGGTCGAGGTCATGGTTTTGGACGTAGTACTTGAAATCGTGGTAGGCGTTATCCTGCTTAGGGTTGCGCTCGGGGATCTTCAAATACAGCCAATACCAGAGAAATGCGTTGAATTCGTACTCGGCATCCTGTCCGAACAGGTGTTCGATATGGCTCCAATACTGGTCGTAGAGCTCCTTCTGCCGGCCGGCTGGCAGTGACAGGAGAATGAAGTTGCGCACGAGGTCGATTGGGGTGAGGGGCTTGCCTTTGGAATTCATCGACTCGAAGATGAGTTGGGCGTTGTCTTCATTGGGATTGAGCTCCGTGTCGATGATCACCAGCTTGTTTAGGCCGTTCCACAATGTCTCGGGGGAGGTTTGTCCTTCGCGGATTCTTTTAGAGAAGAATGATTTGGCGTCCACAAGAAGACGGATCGGGTGCTCCGGCAGGGGGCTGCCGTCGACCAAGGAATGCATGGTCGCCTTGTCGTCCATTGACAGAACAAGCTTGTACCGTGATTCACCGCGGTAGTCATCGTTGAACAGGTAGCTTTTTCGCAAGGATTTGGGGGAGAGGTCCGTGAGGAATTGCGCGTGGGAATCATCCTCATCCAAATAATCGAGCAGTGCGGCGAGGAGCAAGGACAGCGTGGTCATGCGCTGCTGGCCGTCGATGAGGAGCTTGCGGTGGATGCTCGTCGCAGTGCTGTCCTCTTCGGGGATATACAGGAACGAGCCGATGAAATGGGTCATGCCATCCTCACCCGCCAGCGTCACGTCGTTCCATAAGTCCTCCAGTTGCGGGCGCTGCCAGGAATACTCGCGCTGATACACAGGGATGATGAACTGGGTTCTGTCCGCCCCGAGCAGATCAAGGAATCTTGCTTGTGTCGCCCGCATGGTTGGTCTCCTTCTTCGGTGATGCCTTTCCTCTATGGCATTTCGGGGTGGGGTGATTGGTGTGGGGTGTGGTTGGTGACTGGTGGGGTGTGGTTTATGGGTTGCCGGGAGTTCGTGGATTGCCTGGGGAAGAAACTCGCTGGAGTGCGACGATGTTGTCACACGGCGGCGAGATAGCCCGATAAATGAGAGTCGCGTGGCGGATATTTCGCTGTGGTGCGACTGCGATGTTGCACGGTGGTTCGGTTACATCTGCTATGCAGGTATTTCTGAAGCTATCTTGCTTCGATGTGACTACGGTGTCGCACGACGACTTGATAGTGGTGCTCGGTGTGGCCGCCCCGATGGCTATCTGTTTGCAGTGCACCTCTGGTGTCGCATGGACTGCATCCTATCCGCGAAGACAAAGCCATTGTCTTTGCCCGCGCATGAACATTGGGTTATCGCTTAGCGAGGATACAGGTTTTCATACTTATGCCATGCTATGATTTGATGAACAATATTCTAGGATTCGATAGTGAAGAGGGTGGTGAACATGCAGTCGAAAGATGTCGCCGCATGGCTAATTTCGCATCATGGCAATGACGCTGAGCTGTCCAATCTGGTACTGAACAAGCTGTGTTTCTATGCCCAAGTCGAATCGTTGAAGCGCGACGGGTTGGCGCTGTTCAGTGACGCTATCGAAGCTTGGGAGTACGGGCCGGTATGCCCAAACGTGTACCACGAATACAAGAGGTTCGGCAGGCAGCCTGTTCGACAATATCCGGGCGAACCGCCAAGTCTTACGGATCGTGAGCAGTCCGTTCTTGAGGCATTGTGGCGTGATTACGGTTGGCTTTCGGGATATGATCTCGTTCGTCTGTCGCATCAGCCGGGAGGTGCATGGTCAAAGGTATATCGGAAAGATATGGATGTTCGGATTGACGATGATTTGATTCTGCATTCTGCGGATATCAAGGGCTTTGATCCTGAGTTCACTCTGGTTGGGGCAATTAAGCATGTCACCAAAAAATATAAGAACACGTTACGATTGTTGGAGAACACGTGACTACCAGTTCTCGGGGGTATGCTCCGATTTCCATGAGTGATGAGGAAATTTCCATGTTGGTCTCATCACTCATGGATATCCACCGGGAAGTAGTAAAAGAGCGCGGATTCAGCTTAGGAGCGCGGATTCCCGATGTCGTGCGTACCCAGATTGAAGGCAGAATAGAGTCGGTTATTCTCTCATCTTTCGGTGACCATTTTGGGACTACACCCGCTGATCGGTTCAGCGATATTTTTGAGCAAATGGCTCATTTTGCCTACCACATGGCCAAGGGGCACATTTTTGCAGATGGCAATAAGCGAACGACGATGATCTCGTGCTTCTCAATATTGAAGTCTGAACATATTGAGATAACAACGCAAGATGCTGTTGAGGCACGAGAGAATGAGGTGTATATATACATACAACAGCTGGTCACCGGAGAAACAGGAGAGAAGGATTTCAGTGACTTCCTGCGTACGCATTCGCAGAAAATGGCTTCAACGGAGGAATTCAAGAGAGAGTGATGCGGTTGGAGCCATCATCAAGAATCAGGAGGTTCCGCCAGTTAATTCCCTGTACGCTTGCGTGTTATGTTGATATACGACTCTGGTGTCGCACGGTGACTTGGTAAAGCCACTCGCGGGGACTTTCACTGCAGGTATCTGGCTTGCGGTGTGATTCTGGTGTCGCACAGCGGGCAGATAGCTTCCGTAGTGAGGTCATGGCGTCGGTTATCTGGCTGTGGTGCGACTGCGTGATCGCACGGCGGGCCGATAGCGACCATGGTACGGTCATCCCGATCGCTATCTCGCCGCGTTGCGACTGCGGAGTCGCACGCCAGCGCCGATGCCCCGTCCAGCGTCTCTGTCAGTATCGACCACAGCATGTCTATCGCCGCATTGAATCTGTCACATATCACCTACACGTATTCTGGATCGCCGGAGCCTATACTCAATGACATCACCGTCACATTCGCGCCTGGTTGGACCGCCGTACTCGGCGACAACGGCATCGGCAAATCCACGCTCATGCACATCGCACGCGGCGCACTCACACCGGAACGCGGGCAAGTCAGCCCGTCCGACGCGGTTATCGCCTTCTGCCCGCAGGATGTCGCCGTCGTACCTGCCAATTTGGATGATTTTGCTGGCGACTGGAGTCCGGGAACCATAGCAATCCGTGACACGCTCGGCATCGCGGACGACTGGCCATACCGGTACGACACGCTCTCAGGCGGGGAACGCAAACGATTGCAGATCGCGTGCGCGCTCGCAGCACACCCCGACGTCCTGATTCTCGACGAACCGACCAACCACGTTGACGCGCCGACCCGGAACGCCATCGCCCAAGCCATGCTCGATTTCACCGGGCAACGCCATGCCCTGGCAACCACCGCCGTGCCCGCCGCGAACGGGCAACATCACGAAAAGGGCAACGGTAAGGGAACCGCCACGCTGCCCGCACCCCGCCGGGGACGCGTCGGCATCGTCGTCAGCCATGACATCGAACTCATCGACCAGGTAGCCATGCGATGCGCCTGCTTCGAACGCCGTCACGTCGAGCACAGCAACATCACCGTTGTCACCATGCGTCCCGGCAACTACACGGCTGCGCTCGCCGACGCGACCGCCCAACAGGCAGGGGAGCGCCACGCCCTCAATCAGGCCAACAAAGAAGCCGCGCGATTGCAACGCGAAAGCGCGTCACGCCGGCATGATGCGGCACTCGCCGCGACATCATGGCGGGCGAACCGCACCATCGACCGCAAAGATCATGACGCCCGCAACGCCGCCAAGCTGGCGAAGATGACCAGCGTCGACGGGTCGGCAGGCTCGGCGCAGGCGCGATTGGACGCGCGCGTCCACGCCGCGCAGCTCGCGGCGGATTCCATCGCCGTCGCCGCCAAACGCTACGACGGGGACCTGACCGCATTCGCGCAAATCGAACCCAGTCACGCGGTGGAACTCGTTCGGCTCGAAGCGGGCGTGATCCCGTTCGGATCCTCGACCGTGCAGACGCGAGCGGAATCCAGCGGCATGGTTGCCGGCGGGGCGGCCGACGGTACTACCGGCAATCACGGTACGGTGAAATCAGCAAGGCACGTGGGAATGACGGAACCTGCAACTGCAGCGCAGGCGGCAGAAGTCATTGAACCGGCGCCGGATATCCCCATCACCGCTCACGCTTGGCACACCCCCGACGGTGTACGCATCCCGACACTCAGCGTCGGAGCGAACGACCATATCGGCATCATCGGGCAGAATGGCGCCGGCAAAACCACCATCCTCAACGCGCTGCTCGCACGGCTCGACGCGCAACCATCCGACGTGCCGCGGCTCGTCATCAGGCAGAACACCACCAGCGACGATGCGCAGGCGGCGCTCAGCCAACTCGCGCAGCTCAACCCCGCCGAACGCGGCGACGTACTCTCCGCCATGGCGCAACTCAACGCCGACCCAGACCGTATGCTCGCCGCCTCCAGCGAACCATCACCCGGCGAACTGCGCAAACTGCTGTTGTGCCTAGGCATTCGCAACATGCCGCATCTCATCGTCATGGATGAGCCGACCAACCATCTCGATCTGCACTCACGGCAAGCACTTGCCCGCGCGCTTGCCGCGTATCGCGGGGCTGTGATTGTGGTCAGCCATGATATGCCGTTCCTGCGGGAAGCGGTCACGCAATTGTGGGCGGTACGCGCATAGGTGCCTGACAGCCGGTCGGTGTATTGCAGATGGGTGCGCTTGCCGAGTCAGGTGTGTGAGGATTGGCTCACACACCGGCGGGAATTCATGGGCGGGGATGCAGTCGCAGGGTAATCGGCGTGTGGTGTGACGTGCGGGTCGCACCACAGCAAGATGCCTGCCAGTGGCAGGGCATGTGCGGGTAAATCAGTCCGCAATGTAACGTGCCGGTCGCACGGTGACGCAATACCGGCCGGCAGAAGAAGGAGAATCTCCGGCCTTCAGCCAGATTTCACTCCAAATCTCACCCAGATACGCGGGCGGACATCAACCGCAGGCGGGCACCACAACCGCGGGCATCAACCGCGCACGCGTCAGCCGCGAGCCTGCGCGCGCCGTTGCACCCGGAATGATGCGGCGACACACGCCCCGATCGCCAACGCCAGCACCAGCAGGATGAAGAAATCGATGCGACTGCCGCTGACCGTCGCCTCACTGATCGGCATGCGCAACGTCTGCGCGGCGATTACCGCGCTCATCACGGCAGTGCCGAACGATCCGGCGAACTGCTGCATCATCGAGAACATGGAATTCTGATCGGACTTCTGCCGCGGGGCGACAAACGTGCTCGCATCGGACATGGTGATGCCGAAACCAATATTGAAACCGATCCGCAACAAGGCATAGAACACGCCCATCAGCACAACGGTGAGCGACCCGGCGAACCCGGCGAGCAACGCCAAAGCGAGCACCATCATCGTGACACTGACCGTAATCGGTTTGCGCAAGCCGGAACGGTCATACGCCTGTCCGGCGATAGGAGACGCGACCGCGCCGATCAAAGCGCCCGGAAGCAGCATGATGCCCGCCGCCATCGCCGACCCGCCGAGCACATCCTGCACATAAAGCGGCAGAATGAACGACATGCCGATATTGATGAACTGCATACCGAAATACGAGAACAACCGCAGGCGGATCAGCCGATCGCCCAGAATCGAATAATCGAACAGTGCCCGCGCCCCATGCCGAGCGTGCCACACCATCAGCGCAACCAGGGCGAAGCAGACCAGCAGACCCACGCCGAACTGCCATGACACCCAGCCGTGCACGCCAGCCTGGTTGAAGGTCAACAGCAATCCAAGGAACACGCAGGACAAAATCGCCAGTCCCAGCATGTCAAAGCGGCGGCCTGCGGTTCCCGGCGCCGTACCGCTTACGCTGTACGCACCGGCAATGCCGATCAGCGCGAGCAGCGGCAGCACGCCCACGAAAATCGCGCGCCACGACCACACACTGGTCAGCACACCACCGTAGGTCGGCCCCAAAGCGGGCGCCAGGGAGATGATGACCGCGGCGAAACCGGTGTACACGCCGAGCTTGTACACCGGGATATGCGTGAAAATCGTCTGGAACATCAGCGGGGTGGCGATGCCGGTGGCGACCGCCTGCAGCATCCTTCCGATCAGCAACGGGATGAAACTGGGCGCCACAAGGCATGTCAGCGCGCCGAGCGCGCTCATAGCCAACGCGAAGAAGAACAGGGTGCGCGGGTTGAAGCGTTTGAGCACATACGCGGTGCTGCTCATGACAATGGTGACGAGCAGCAGGTAGCCGGTGGTCAACCACTGGACGGTCGCCAACGTCACGTGCATGCTGGCGATCAGGGTGGGGAAGGTCACGTTCATCGAAGTTTCGGTGAGAATGCCCACGAATGAGAGCATGCCGATCGCGGCGATGGAGATGCGCGTGCACCAGGGGACCGGTTTCGGGTCGGGCAGGGGAATGTCGTGCCGCTGTGCGGTCGGGTCTGGTGTGTGTTGCACGCTCTGAGGCATGATGCTCCTTAGAATCGTTCCTGTTTCGTGGTTTCACGCATCCGGACGACACGACACATCTGCTTGCTGTTCGCGTGACGGTTGTCTGCGCAATGCGCGGAATACATGGTATGAGTCTCCACTGCCGATCCCATGGGCGGACCCATCCAGCTCAGGAAGACCATCATATGATAGCCATTGGCGCGGACTTTCCGGTCGTTCACGTCAAACCTGCGATGTGCGGGACGGAAAGTCCTGCGACGAAGCATCCAAGATGGGGATTACGAGATGGAAGGGTCGAGAATTGTCGTGATGAAAGGGAAGCGGAATCGAAGATTTCAAGGATGGAAACGGGGAAATCCCGCGAATCCGTCCTTCGGCAAGGGGCTCGGCTATTGTCAGAGCATGATGGAACAAGAGGAACGAACGAACGACGTGGCGAATCCGGCGCATGATCGCCACGAGACCGGTCCTGCAGAGCAGACGGCGCATCATACGCCGCATGGCCCGGAACGGGAACCCGAAGCGTTGACGGCGGAAACCTGCCCGGTCCGGCAGGATATGACAATCACGGAAATCCGCATGGACGCGCGACACCGGCTGCGTATGCTCGAGCTGGGCATTCGCGTCGGGGCGGTGACGCAGGTCACCCAACGCTCGAATTTCGGCGGACGCGTGCTCGCCGTCGGCACCGGAAGAATCGCCATTGACGGGGCGACCGCGCGCTCGATTCTCGTCACGCCGATACCAGCCGCTCAAGCCGCTCACGAAACGCATGGAGACAACCGATGACCACGGATCACGACACCAAACAAGCCAAAACGGGCGCCACGCCATCATGTTGCGAGGGCGCCGCGCACGCCGTTGACGCTATGGGAAGCGAAGACGGCAACCACGCCATGGCCGGCAGTGCAGTGGCGGCTGGCAAAGGCGCCATGCACACCACGAATCAGCATTGCGCATGCGCCTCTGACACTCCGTCGCACCGCGGCAGGCTGGAACGTATCTTCGACACCCTCCGCTTCGGCAAGATGCCCTCACAATCCTCACAGGACGCGGACTGCCATACCGGCACGACGCACGGGAAGGAACCGGTCGGTCAAACCAGCCGTCGAGTGGTGTTCGTCGGCAACCCCAACGTCGGCAAATCCACATTGTTCAACGTATTGCTGGGGGCGAGCGCACGGGTGATGAACGCTCCGGGCACCACCGTCCTCGTCGAACGCGGCAGGCTCGATACGACCGGCAGACCGGGCGTTCCCGAAACGTCAGCCGGCATCTGGGATATCATCGACACGCCCGGCACATACTCGTTGATGCCCCAATCGCCGGATGAGCAGGTCGCTGCACAAGCGGCTGCCGGACTCGACGGCATGCCGGTCCCGGATGCGCTGGTCGCCGTGCTGGATGCCACGAATCTGGTCCGATCCCTGTATTTCCTCGCCGGGATTGTGGAGCTCGGCCGTCCCGTGGTCGTCGCCTTGTCGATGAACGATTTGGCGCGTCGCCAGGGCGATGCCATCGACCCCGAGGCATTGTCCCGGGCGCTTGACGGTGTTCCCGTGGTGCCGATTGACCCGCGTACCGGCGAGGGAACGGACCTGCTGATTGCTACCATCGCATCCTCATTCGGCGGCACTCCGCTGCCGCACGGGTTGCGTCACGCCCATGTCGGCAGCGATGCCGAGCTTGACCAGATGGTGCGTGACGGGGCTGACCGGCGATTTGACTGGGCGGCCGGCATCATCGACCGAATCGGCTTGTCCGGCGCCGGGCATGACACCGGTTCCGACCGCATCGACCGCGTGCTGCTCAACCCGTGGCTTGGCGTGCCGGTGTTCCTTGCGGTCATGTATCTCGTATTCCAGGCGACGACCACACTCGCCGGCCCCATGCAGGACTGGTTCGACGTGACGGTGCGCGGTTGGCTGACCGACGGCATTGATGCCGTCTTCGCGTTGTTCGAGCCGGCGGCGACCGGCGGTTGGGTCCACGGGTTGATGGTGGACGGCCTGCTGGACGGTGTGATCACGGTCGCTACCTTCATCCCTCCGATGGGCATCATGTTCCTCATGCTTTCGCTGCTTGAAGATTGCGGGTATCTTGCCCGAGCCGCCTTCGTGATGGACCGGGTGATGCGCGCTCTGGGGCTGGATGGGCGCGCGTTCCTCCCGATCGTCGTCGGATTCGGCTGCAATCTGCCCGGGCTCGCCGCGACCCGCACATTGACGGATTCCCGCCAGCGTGTCATGGTCGGCATGCTGATCCCGTTCGCCTCCTGTTCGGCACGCCTGTCCGTATACCTGGTGTTGGCGTACGCGTTCTTCCGGTCCACGGCGGGCGTGGTGGTGTTCGGGATGTATGTCGTCTCGATCGTGCTGATTCTCGCGATCGGTGTGCTGTTGCGGCATACGGTGTTCCGCGACCTGGAACCTGAACCCTTCGCGATGGCGCTGCCGGCGTATCAATGGCCGAAAGTCGTGGCGTTGGTGCGTTCCGTGCTGATCCGGCTGTGGGGATTCCTGCGCGGGGCGAGCTCGATCATCATCAGCGTCATCATCGTGCTGTGGCTTCTCGCGTCGATTCCGGCGACGGCGGGTGCGGGAAGTTTCGGCGATGTCGAGAACGTGCATGATTCGGCGTATGGCGTGGTCGCCGACGCGGTGGCGCCCGTGTTCATGCCCGCCGGATTCGGCGATTGGCATGCGTCAGCGGCTTTGATCACCGGGTTCGTCGCAAAGGAAGTGGTGGTCGGGTCGATGTCCCAGTCGTACAGTATCTCCGGTACGGACGACCAGTCCGAGCAGCAGCAGGGGCAGGGGGCTTTGGGACAGAAGCTGCGTGAATCCTTCGACCGTTCCTCACACGGCCATGGGCGTGCCGCGGCGATTGCGTTCCTGCTGTTCGTGCTCGCCTACACCCCGTGTCTGGCGACGGTCGCGGAACTCAAACGCCAGTTCGGCCGGCGTGTGGCCGCCGGCAGTGTCGCGTTGGGGCTCGTGGTCGCCTATATCCTTGCGGTTGTGGCGTTCCAGCTGCTCAAGCTGGTGATGTGAATGAGTGCTGGTATGGACACTGCCGCGGAAAACGCCAAACACACCGTTCGCCGCATGCCTACCGGCGTCCGCGGCAGGGTTGCGGTGATGATTCGGCAGGGGCTTGATATCGCGGCGTGCGCTCGCGCACTTGGCATGCCGGTGGATTTCATCGTTCAGATCGCCGAAAGCCTGGAACGCGAGGGGGTGATCGATCTGGTCACGTGGCGCGGCTCGCATGGTTGCGCTACGGGCGGATGCGTGCCGGATCCGGATTCCCCGCTCTGCGCAGGGTGTCCGCTGAAACCGGTCCAACTGCGCAGAAAAAGACGCGCCAAGGCATAGCGAAACCCGCAGCGACCCCACAAAACCGATGCGGCACCCACCCCTCTCCACAAACTGTCTACGCTAACGTGGCGCTGAGCGTAACCAGTTATGGGCGGGTGCAAACTGGCTACGCTTACGAGGCAGTTAGCGTAGCCAGTTTGTGTATTCACCCCAAACTGGTTACGGTAACGGGATGCTGAGCGTAGCTGGTTTGTGGAACTATACAGACTGGTTGCGCAATCAGCCTGCCCGGCGTAACCAGTTTGTGTATTCGCCCCAAACTGGTTACGCTGGCGGGGTGGTTAGCGTAGCTAGTTTGTGGGGGAGCGTCGGTGGTTGGGGTGATGCTTGTGGTGTCGTTGGCCGGCGCCGTCAGCGGTTACGCTGACTTCTTTGTGTTCTCTTCCTGTTGTGATACCTGCGCGTCGAGCAGATACTTACGCAGGACGACGGCATTGTTGTGTTCGCTGTCCTTGGCGCCATACAGCAGGGTGACACGGGGATGGCCGGCGATCAGCTCGCGCAGGCGGTTGACCGCTTCCGTATTGGTGTCAAGCTCACGGCGGTAGCGTGACGCGAACTCGTCGAACCGTTCAGGGATATGCCCGAACCAGCTTCTCAGCGCTTTCGACGGGGCGATGTCCTTGAGCCACATGTCGATATGCGCGTTCTGCTTGGATTTGCCGCGCGGCCACAGCCGGTCGACCAGGACGCGCAAACCGTCATCCGCGGACGCATCCTCATACACGCGGCGGATCCTCACATCGGTGCCGTTGCCGGTGCCCTTGCCGGTGACGGGGCAGAGGTCGGCGTTGACGTCCATATTGGGTTCCGACATGCGGACGGCGTGAGTGTGTCGCGGTGCGGTGGATTGCGGTACTGCCGATTGCTGCGAAGCCGGGTTAGCTGCGCTGTCGCCTGCAACCGTTGGCACGCCGTGCGCCCCTTCGGCTGCGTCCAACGGTACGGCTTTCGCATTCAACGGGCTTTTCGACACGAACGGATTGCCCATGATAATCAGCCGCCGGGGCCGGTCCGCCGCCTTGCTGATGCCGATACGCGGCGTGCACGCGATCCGTTCCCCCTCGCGCAGCGATGCGCGCACCAGGCGCAGCGGCGTAGTGTTCAAATCATGGCCGTACAGGGATTTGTCAATGGCGAGCGCCTGGCAGAGTTTCGCCGGCCCGTTGGTCAGTTCGACCCCGGTGCGCCCGCCGCGCAATGCGCGCATACGGTCGATTCCTTCGACAGGTTCGCCCGCCCGGATCAGCACCCCGCATCCGAAGCCGTCCGCGCCTGCGGTCACGTTGACGCAGTAGTGCATACCGTAGGTGAAATACACGTACGCATGGCCCGCTGGGCCGAACATCGCCCGATTGCGTTCACTGCGGCCATGATACGTGTGGCTCGCCGGGTCGTTCTGGTCGTAGGCTTCCGTTTCCACGATGCGTACCACGCTATGGGTGCCGTCCGGCCAGTCGCGAACCAGCAGGCAGCCGAGCAGCCCCGCCGCCGCCTCGTCGGCGCCGTGGATGAGCAGATCCATGGGGACGCCGTGCCCTGTGTTGTCCCGGCCGCCGTTTTTGTCGTTGTACTGTGCCATGTGTTTCCTCCCGTCCGGCGCGGGCGCGTCGACTGCCACCATCGTCACCCCGGATATGGACGGAAGTTGACATGTTCGTAAATCGTTCTCGCCCATGCCACGCTCGTTGCAGCATATGACACAATGAAATCATGGACAACATAAACGGGACCGCTGTCAGCGTCAGACACCTGGTCAAACGGTACGGCGACATGCTTGCACTCGACGGCTTCGATCTTGACGTCCGTCGCGGCGAGATTTTCGGACTGCTCGGACCGAACGGGTCGGGCAAGACCACGGCGATCAGCTGCATCCTGGGATTGCTGACCTTCGACGAGGGGGACATCCGCGTGCTGGGAGGGAGGATGACCCCATCGGCGTACGCGTTGCGCCGCCGGATCGGCATCGTACCGCAGGAAGTCGCCGTGTTCGAAGAGCTCAATGTGGAGGAGAACATCGACTACTTCTGCTCGCTGTACGTGAACGACCGCAAGCAACGCTGCCAGCTGGTCGATGAGGCGATCGCATTCGTCGGGCTTTCCCAATTCCGGCGATACCGACCCAAAAAGCTCTCCGGCGGTTTGCTTCGGCGGCTCAATATCGCCTGCGGCATCGCCCATCAGCCGGAACTCATCTTCTTCGACGAGCCGACCGTCGCAGTCGATCCGCAAAGCCGCAATGCGATCCTCGAAGGCATCAAGCGGCTCAACCGCAACGGCGCCACCATCGTGTACACCAGCCACTACATGGAAGAAGTCGAACTCATTTGCGACCGCATCCTGATCATGGATCACGGCAAGCACCTGGCGCTCGGCACAGCGGACGAACTGAAAGCGAACATCGGCACCGGCGAGCGCATCACCATTGAAGCGGCAGGCTTGGCCGGACGCGTGCCTGACGGCATCCGCAGTCTGCCGTTCGTGCTTCAGGCGGACGTCACCGATGACACGCTGGACATCCGCTGCACGCACGGGGAACACAATCTGGTCGATGTACTCGACGTGCTGAAACGCGACGGCATCCATCCGGGGCGTGTCACATCACAGCCGCCGACCCTCAACGACGTGTTCCTCGACCTGACCGGCACGGCATTGCGCGACTAGGGGGACCGTCATGTGGCATACCTTCGTCATCAAGCTGAAAAGCTCACTGCGCACACCGGCCGTCCTGTTCTGGATGATCGCGTTCCCCATCATGCTGTCCACGCTCATCCAAGGCGTCTTCGGCGGCATCGCCTCCGGCGAAGTCACCCTTGAACCGGCGCCTGTGGCGGTCGTCGCCGATGAAACATGGACCGCTAACCGAGGCGCCGACCTGTTCATCAGCATGTTCGCATCATCCGACGGCAAGTTCGCTACGGCGGCGACGAACGGCGGCACCGCCCTGTTCACCCGGGTGGATACCGACGATGAAGCCGAAGCACAGGCGCTGATGCATTCCGGCAAGGCGCTCGCCTACGTATCGGCGCACGATTCAGGCCAGCTGACCCTCACCCTCTCGCAAGCCGCGGCCGCGGATATCGCACAAGTGAAATCAGGCGGTTCCGACGGGCGGGCATGGTCGTTGATCACGCTCGGCACCATGGTCGAGCAGTACAATGAGCGCTCATCGATCATCGCCGATGCCGTCCGACAGGCGGCGGCGAAGGATCCCGGGAAATTGGCGGATACGGCATGGATCGCCCGACAGGCGGACGTGAATATGGACACGTTGACCAAACCGGTGCCCGGCATCAGGCACGCCGATACCATGGCCCGATACCATTTCGCGATTCTTGCGATGAGCATGCTGATGGCGATGTCCACCGCGTGCAGCATGCTCACCACGCTGCAAGCCAACCTGTCACACCTGGGCGCTCGGGTCAGCGTCTCCCCGCTGTCGCGTCGGGCGCGGATCTTCGCAGTCCTGCTGGCCTCATGGCTGGTGACCTTCCTGTGCATGCTCGTCGTCTACGCGTACATGCGGATCGTCCTGCACGCATCCATCCCCGGGCGTGAAGGGCTGGCGGTGCTCGCCATCGCGCTCGGATCCGGCACCGCCACCTGTCTTGGACTCGCCCTAGGCGCAATCCCCACACTGTCACTCGGCACGAAAAGCGGCCTGAGCGTCGCCATCTCCCTGACGCTGTCGATTTTCACCGGGTTGTACGGCAATATGTCATTCGCCGACAGCATCCAGCGGGCCGTGCCGGCGCTGCAATACCTCAACCCCGCCAAACAAATGTGCAACCTGTTCTACGACCTGCTCGCTTATGACAGTCTCGCACCGTTCGCGCGCACCGTCGGCGTGCTCGCTTTGACGGCAGCCCTCGCGCTCGCGCTTGCGGCATTCGAACTCAGGAAGATGCAATATGAACACCTGTAAGGTCGCTTGGCTTGTCCTGCGTGCGAACATATTCCAACTGCTGGTCTATCTGCTGACAACCGTGGTGATGGCGGCGCTGCTCGGCATCGGGGTCGGCGAAAATGCAGGCAGCGACGATCAGACGAACACGTATGATCCGCCTACCGCAACTTTGGCGATCATCGACCGGGACAGCGCCGGCGCGCATGCCACAGGCGCCGCGTTGCGAAGCTACCTGTCCGCAACCGCCGACATCGTCGAGGTGACGGACGACACCCAGGCGATCCAAGACGCTATCGCCACACAGTATGTCAACCTGATCGTCATCGTTCCCCAAGGGTATGCGGATTCCTTCACCCGTGCCGCGCGTGACGGCGGCACCTTGCCTTCGCTCGGTCTTGCCGGTGCGAGCGGCTCGGAATCCACGGATTCGGCAAGCGTCCAGATGCTGACGCTCAACATCAACGGGTTCCTCGGTTCACTGCGTTCCGTCATGCTCGCCGACGACACCGCAAACCTGTCTCAAGCCGCCGCCAAGGTCGTCAACGCCTCAGCGGACAATGGCATCGCCTCGCACGAATCCATCCGGGTCGAACAGGCTTCCGGCACCACGCCGACGCTTCCGGCGAGCGCACGCGTATGCGCATCGACATTCGCCATCATGCTCTACCCGCTGATGCTCAGCATCGCGTTCATCGTGATCGTCATCATCAACGCGTTCAACCAGCCGGCGACCATGCGCAGGGTCGGCGTATCCGCGATACCAGGCAGAAGCGTATGGATGCAGGTGCTGCTCGTCTGCTGCGTCGCATCCATCCTGATATGGCTGTGTTGCACCGCCGTCACCCTCATCTGCGCGTCCACTTGCCAAGGCGGGATTACGGGCATCGGGACTCGTCCGCTGCTGTTGACGCTGTGCGGCACGTTCGTGTTCTCCCTGATGGTGGCGTCACTGGGATTCTTCATCGGGCAGTTCCGCATGTCGTCCGCCGCGATGAACGGCATCGTCAACACGGTCGCGCTCGCTTCCGCGTTCCTGTCCGGCGCATGGCTGCCGCAATGGTTGATGCCGGCATCATTGCGCACGTTTGCACGACTGCTGCCCGGCTGGTGGTATGTCGGCGGCGTCTATGACGCGTTCGGCGGGCAAGGCGCGGCGATGACCGGCGTGCCCGACATGGGCCGATGGGCGGGTTCGACCGGTCTGATGGCACTGTACGCAATCGCGTTCATCGCCGCGGGGCTGGTCGTCTCACGGTTCGTCTCACGGTTCGTCTCACGACGCACATGATTGACGCGCGGTACCATGGCATCATGACCACACCGACACCACAGCTTGCCCTGCTGCCGATCCGCACAGCCACAGCACAAGATCTCGATGCCATCGATAGCCTCGAACGCGCGTGCTTCCCGCCGGCGGAAGCGGCCAGTCGCACGTCGATCAGCAGCCGGCTGGCGGTGTTCCCCGACCATTTCTGGCTGTTGGAAGCCCCTCGCAACCCCGATACCGGCGACCATGACGAGCATGGGGAGCGTGCCGATGCCGGCGACCGTATCGATGGCGCCGGCAGTACCGATGCCGGCCTGTTGCTGAGTTTCGTCAACGGCATGGTCACCGACCAGCCGCATCTGCTTGACGACATGTACGACCATGCCGAGATGCATGACCCGCACGGCGCATGGCAGATGATTTTCGGCGTGGACACCCACCCGGACTACCGGCGGCACGGGTACGCGGGACGCGTATTGCGCCATGCGATCGACACGGCGCGCGCGGAACATCGCCGTGGCGTGGTCCTGACCTGCAAGGATCGGCTGGTGCACTTCTACGCGTCCTTCGGTTTCCGCGACGAAGGCATGTCCGCCTCGACGCATGGGGGAGTGCCGTGGCATGAGATGCGTCTGACCTTCTGACCCGGACGCACCGGCGATACGCGCAGCACGCGCCCGATGACGCCCCCAATCAAAATCGAAACAATCACGGGAATCACCTGTGGAAAGCCGAGGTACCGATGACATTGCCCACCGTCGCGTTCATATGCACACACAACTCCTGCCGCAGCCAAATCGCCGAAGCGCTCGGACGGGCGTTGGCTTCGGACGCGTTCACGTCATATTCAGCCGGCACCACCATCAAATCCGCCATCAATCCGGACGCCGTCCGGCTGATGCGCAGCCTGTACGGCATCGACATGCCGGCGAACGGGCAGCACCCCAAAACACTCGACCAGCTGCCCCACATCGACGTGGTTGTCACCATGGGCTGCGGCGTCGCCTGCCCGGTGATACCCGCCCGACTGCGGGAGGACTGGGGGCTGGAGGATCCCACCGGCAAAGACGATGCGGCATTCACCGCCACCATCCGCGACATCGAACGCGATATCCGCGATCTGCGCAGCAGGCTCCTCAACCATCAGGTGTGACACCCGGGTGAACCGGGTCGTCCCATACGCGTCCAGGCCTGCCTGGCGTTGCAGAAAACAATCAAACGGACGGTCAAACGTACAATTCCGGTCGGCGCAGCCTCGTATACGGCTTGGCGTCCCGCATCGCCTTGGCGGCGGCCAGATCAAGGTCGGCGACCAGCAGTTCAGGCTCTTCGCCAGCCATCGCGATCACCTGACCGTCAGGCCCGACGACTACGCTGCGACCGTCGAACCGCATCGCATCCTCAACGCCCACACGGTTGCACATCGCGATATTCACACTGTTCTGGAACGCTTGCACGCGCACTTCCTGGAGGAACATCTCCTCGGGTTCGGCGCTGGTGTTCGCCGTCGGGATGATCACCAGATCGGCGCCCCGCAAGGCGAGCGTGCGAATGGTCTCGGGGTAATGCCGATCGAAGCATACGCACACTCCGATGTCGCCGAACGGCGTCCCGATCACGCGGATCGCATCGTCAGGCGTGTAATAATCCCGCTCGTAGAAGCGCTCCGCTTGCGCGATATGCACCATGCCCTGCATGCCGAGCACCCTGCCTTGGGCGTCAATGACCAAGGTGGTGTCATAGCGTCTGCCGTCATCGTGTTCGAGATAGACGTTCGGGCACGCCATGATCCGATTCGCCTTGCACGCCTCGCGTATCGCCTGGATCGCAGGGTCGTCGATGTGCATCGCGTATCCGGCGGCGTCCAGGGGAGTGTCCGACGCCGGGTATTGCGGGAAGAACGGCGAGTATTGGATTTCAGGGAACACGATCATATCGGCATGACGGTCCGCCGCCTGGGCGATCAGGGCGACACTGGTGTCCACATTGCCGGCGATGGCGGTACCCATACTCATCTGTGCAAGCGCGATTCTCATGGCAGCATGATAGCTGTGCCGGCAATCCTCAGGCAAGGCGCATTTCAATCGCCGGTCTGCTCGCGCTAGACTCGATGATATGGATATGAGGGATGGGTTCAACGACATGGCGGACGCGGTGACGCGTTACGCCGTACAGAACCTGTCCGCAGTGCTTGAGCCCGGCAGACGGGGCAGAAACGGCCTGACCTTCCGGCATCGGACCACCGGTAGGATCATCGCCATCCTCATTGATGGGCGTGATCTGCTTGTCCGCTGCACGCCGCAACAGGCCGCGCACCCGTCCCTCACGCCGGGTGTCGCGGCGAGCATGCATACCGACCACGACTCGTGGGTGTCCGTCAAGCTTGACGGCAGCGTTGATGTTTCCACGATTGTCGAGTATTTGAACGTTTCGTCTGAGCGCGCCGGCATGTCTGCGCCCGACCCCGCTGCCGCTGACACCTCGGATGCGCGCGGCACGGCTGCGGCGCCGGGCGGGACACAACCCTCAGCCGAATCCCGTGTGTACACGGATGTGGCCATTCCCGCGAGGGCCGGTACGTCACACCGCCGGCCGGCTGTACGCGGGGTGTACGGTCATGTCGAGGATGACGACGCTCGCCATACCGTTGCACCGGCTGCTCGGCGCGGCTTCCGCTCTGCTCATGATGCGCAGCCCGCCGCCGATCCGGTCATGTTGCCGGAAGCCTTGCCGGACCTCTCGCCGGACGCCCCGCGAGATGGGGAACGCACGCTCAGACAGTCATTCGCAGACACGCGCCACGGCAATGACGGCATGCTGCCGCTGATCGATATGCCGGCGAACGCCATCGGCCAGCGGATCCCACACGCGTCGCACGACAGCCGACCAAGGCCGGCACGCCCCCAGCTGCCTGCACGTTTGCGGCATATGCGCAGCATCCGCGCCCACTACACCTTCCGCAACGTCGCCTTCGGGCGCGCGCTCGACTTCTACCTGCAAGGCGCGAGCGTCGCCGACTACCGTGACACCAGCGCATGGCATGGAATCTTCCGCTGGCAACACCCCACATACCGCGATATGGACAACGCCCAGCTGCGCGGCTACTTCGCCTGGCGCACCCGCTTCCTCGAGCACACCGACAGCCAAGACCACGCTCCAGCCGTCCAGAGTGCGACCGCCGCCGAGACGCCCGACGACGCCTGGTACGACACCTGCGTCGCCTTCGCCAAAGTCCGCGTCTATGAAATCATCTGCGGCATCATCCCCGATCCCGAACAGGGCTTCCAAGAGCTCACCCGTATCGCCAAGGACTACGCCTGGCAGGACACGCGCTTCGCCGCATCCCTGGCCCAATGGATCCGCGGATACATCATCGACCGCGACCTCACCACGCATATCACCGGCGACCTGTTTACTGAAACCATCCGCGACCGTATGATCACGATCCTCACCAATCCGGCGGAAACGACCGATGAAGAGTACCTCGACGCGGCGATAAGCATCTCCGCCTATCATCTGGACACGTCGGCGTTCACCAGGCATCACCGTGACATCGTGCAATACTCCCTTAGGCGCATCTGCCAAGCCGTCGACCGGTATCTGCGCGAACAACGGCATACCAGCCTCGCGGACGTCTGCTTCGGACAACCCACAACAATCGATGCCGTCCGACTGTTCCCGGACGCCGTCTACCTCGACACCCAACGGTACCGGCCGCAAGCCGACTACGGGATGATGAAACGCGTCGTCAACGAACCGCAAACCGTCAGCATCGACCCGATCCGCTCCTATCAGTGGACCACCGATGGCCATTGGCACCTGACCACATACGCCACCGACCTTGCCGGCCGCGTATTCGGCGATATCATGCGGGTATGCGACCGGCAATTACGCCGGCACCACCACTTCGGGCATGACATGAAAGCACCGCCATCAGGCGGGCTCGCCCATGCGCTCATCCCCGTCATCGACCAGGCCATCGACGAGATCGAACGCGCGCGCCTCATCGCCAGCCGCCCGCACATCACCATCGACATGCACGAGCTCGCCCGCATCCGCCACGACGCCGACATCACCAGAGACGCCCTGATCGTCGACGACCACGACACCCCGGCCGAATCAGCGCCGGAACGCATCATCGAGCCTGCGGTTGAACCTGCCGTCCTCCGGCAGGCGGAACAGGCTCAAGAACCGCCAACCGAACCGGATACGGCCCCCACACCGCAATCAACACCAACACCGGCGCCCGCAGCGATCCCCGCCGACACCCCCGCGCCAGCCCCGACAGCCGCGCCGGCTTCCGCACCCACGCCCGCGCCGACAACCCCACACGACGGCACGACAACAGACCCGGAACACTTCCTTGTTCGCTCACTGCTCAACCACGAACCATACGAGGACGAGCTACACCGCCGCCACGAAAGCGTGAGTATGCTGGTAGACCGGATCAACGAACGCATGATGGACGAAATCGGCGACACCGTCATCGAATTCGACGGCGACCGACCCGTTATCATCGAAGACTACGAAGACGACCTGCGACAATGGCTGACACGTTGACATGCTGACACGCTAGCCCGGCACAACACGCCTGCACGCAGAGCAACAACACAGCAACGGCAGGGGCAGGCACCCCGGCACCACGGATACGACGAGAAGGACAGACGACATATGGACATGGACCGCACCACACCAACCAGCACAGGCGACACCGCCCAAGATGCAACCTCCGGCATCGGTGACGTCCACACCCCATCCACCCCGGCGCACCCAACAACCACGACGACCCCAGACACGACGTCCCAAGGCACACCGACCACACAACCGGCAAGCGTGCCGCCACGCCGACAAGTGCCCAAACGCATCGCCGGCGTCATCATCAACTCCCTCAAAGGCGGTGTCGTACCCCGCATCGGCCTGCCCTACATCACCGTAGGACGCCGCCGCGAAATCGAAGCGATCCTCCACGACGTCGACATCATCGAAGACGGGGGCGCCGCCTTCCGCTTCATCGAAGGACGCTACGGCAGCGGCAAAAGCTTCCTCCTGCAAGCCGTCCGCACCCACGTCATGGACCGCGGCTTCGTCGTCGTCGACGCCGACCTGTCACCCGAACGCAGACTCCAAGGCACCAAAGGGCAAGGACTGGCCACCTACCGCGAACTCATGCGCAACATGTCCACCAAAACACGGCCAGAAGGCGGGGCGCTCCCGCTCATCCTCGACCGGTGGATCAGCCAAGTGCAAACAGACACCGCACGGGCGCTCGCCGAAAGCACAGGCGTCATGCCCTCGCCGGACGACCCTGAGTATGCGGTTCGCGTCGATCAGACCATCAGCGAGGTTATCGCTTCGATGCAGGACATGGTCCATGGCTTCGATTTCGCCCGACTGCTCACCATGTACTACCATGCCAGACGACAAGGCGACGACGAGACCGCGGGGCGCGTGCTCAAATGGTTCCGCGGCGAATACGCCACCAAGACCGAAGCACGCGGGGAACTGGGCGTCGGCGTCATCATCGCCGATGACAACTGGTATGACTATCTCAAGCTGTTCGCCGGATTCCTGGTCAAAGCGGGCTATCGCGGACTGATCGTGATGCTGGACGAACTGGTGAACATCTACAAGATCCCCAACGCGATCACCCGGCAGAACAACTATGAGAAGATGCTCACGATGTACAACGATACGATGCAAGGCAAGGCGCATCATATCGGCATCATCATGTGCGGCACCCCGCAGTGTGTCGAGGACCGGCACCGTGGCATTTACAGCTATGAGGCGTTGCGCAGCCGTCTGGCGGACGGTCGGTTCTCATCCGAGGGGACGCGCGATCTGCTGGCCCCGGTGATCCATCTTGATCCGCTCGGACCGGAGGAGATGCTTGTGCTGGCGGGTAAGCTGGCCGATATCCATGCACGGCTGTACGGCTATGAGCAGACCTTGAGCGACGAGGATCTGGCTTCGTTCATCCGCATCGAATACCAGCGGGTCGGCGCGGATTCCCATATCACGCCGCGCGAGGTCATCCGTGATTTCATCGAGCTGCTCGACATCCTCTACCAGCATCCGGGCAAGAAACCCGCCGATTTGCTGGCCTCCGACGAATTCTCCTATGCACAGGGCGATCCGTCCGACGGGATGAATCCTCAGGCGGGCGGACAGTACGCTCAGTTCACGATTTGAATGTCGAACCCACCTCGGTGCCGACGGGTGTATAGCTGTTGTGTAGTACAGATAAACAGTAGGTTGTCGGCGATACGACCATCAGGAAAGGACGGACGCGCATGGATGTCTTCAATCGGTATGCTCCATTCATCCAGGACGCCATCTATGAACACGGCTGGCAGTCCTTACGCGGCGTCCAAGTCGCGGCGGGCGAGGCGATTTTCGGCACCGACCAGAACGTGCTGCTGAGTGCGTCCACCGCCTCTGGCAAAACCGAAGCCGCATTCTTCCCGATCCTCACTCTGATGGCGGAAGACCCGCCGGCATCGGTCGGCGCCCTGTACATCGCGCCGCTCAAAGCGCTGATCAACGACCAATTCGACCGCCTCAACGACGTGTGCGCAGAAGGCGGCATCCCGGTATGGCACTGGCATGGGGACGTCTCGCAAACCCACAAACGCAAGCTCATGAAGCACCCTTCCGGAATATTGCAGATCACGCCGGAATCACTCGAAGCCATGCTGCTGCACCGTCATGCCGCCATCTCCGCGCTGTTCGGCGACCTGCGATTCATCGTTATCGATGAGCTGCACGCGTTGATGCGCGGCGACCGTGGCGGACAAACCCTGTGCCTGATCGAACGGCTCTCGCGTATGGCGGGTGTCAATCCCCGGCGCATCGGCTTGTCGGCGACGATCGGCGACCCGCAGCAGGCAGCGGAATTCCTCAGTGCCGGCACCGGGAAAAGGACGGTCGTCCCACGGATCGAGTCGGCGGGACAGACCTGGCGACTGTCGATGGAACATTTCTTCAACGCCGGACCGCAAGCCTCAGACAAGGGGCTGCGCACGCCGGCATACGCCGCGAATCCGCATGCGGTCGACGGTAATGGCCTACCGCTGATCGAGCGGAATCCGGCACTGCCGAATGGCACACACGGTACTGGTATAGCCGCCGAAGCTGGCGTGCCCGCTGCATTGGATGCCGAGGCGGACAACAGCGCCTGGCCGCAGACTCCCGGAGCCGCTCTCGACGGCGCCCAACGGCACACCGCCACCGACTCCAACCCCACGGCGGCGGTACCGGAGCCTGCCACCGATTCGGCACCTGAAATGGCCGATCCGGGCATCGGATACATCTTCGACCATACACGCGGCCGCAAATGCCTCGTATTCTGCAATTCCCGCGAAGAAGCCGAAGCCGTGACCACCACCCTGCGCCAGTATTGCGAAGTCAAGCATGAGGCGGATCGATTCCTCATCCATCACGGCAACCTCTCCGCGCCCATCAGGCAGAGCGCCGAAGAAGACATGAAGGACGAGAACAGCTGCATGACCACCGTCACAACGGCGACCCTCGAACTGGGCATCGATATCGGACGGCTCGAACGCGCGTTCCAGATCGATGCGCCCTTCACCGTATCCTCGTTCCTCCAACGCATGGGACGCACCGGCAGACGCGACCAACCGCAGGAAATGTGGTTCGTCATGCGGGAAGACCCGCCACAATCCAGGGACATGGCGCCGGATATCATCCCATGGAAGCTCATTCAGGGTATCGCGTTGATCCAGCTGTATGTGGAACGCCGATGGGTGGAGCCTCCCCGGCTTGACGGGCTTCCGTACAGCCTCCTGTACCACCAGACCATGAGCACACTCGCCTCGGGTGGGGAGATGACACCGGCGCAACTGGCGTCGCAGGTGCTGTCGCTCGCCGTATTCCGCCACGTCACGGAGGACGACTACCGAATCCTCTTGCGGCATCTGCTCGATATCGACCATATCGAAACCACCGAGCGCGGCGGCCTGATCGTCGGCGTAGCAGGGGAGCGGATCACCAGCAACTTCAAGTTCTACGCGGTGTTCCAAGAGAACGAAGAGTACAGCGTACGCAGCGAATCACAAGAAATCGGCACACTCGTCGCACCACCCCCGGCGGGTGAGAAAATCGCCATCGCCGGGCACGTATGGGTAGTCGACGAGGTCGATCGCAAACGCCACATCGTCTACTGCACCATGGTCAAAGGCAAAGTCCCCGCATATTTCGGAGACGTCCCCGGAGACATCAACACGGTGATCCTCGAGCGGATGCGTCAGGTCCTTATCGAACCGCCAGAGACCATCTACCCCTATCTCATGCATAACGCCGTGGCCCGGTTGCGGCAGACAAGGGTCGACGCGGCGGTGATGGGCCTTGCCGACCGGCCGCTGCGCCATTTGGGCGGCAATATGTGGGCGCTGTTCCCGTGGTTGGGCACGTATGCGTTCCTGGCGCTCAAACGGCTGTTGCTGCTTCGGTGCGCGCCGGTGCTTGGGCTCAAAGGCATGGAAGCGTGCTCACCGTACTATATGACCTTCCGCATGGAAGCGGACGCCGCCACGTTCTACCGCACCGTTGCCGAAGCCGTACACGACCTCGACGACCCCTTGACACTGATGTACCCGGACGAAGTGCCGGATTTCAACAAGTACGACCAATTCCTGCCACCCCAACTGGTGCGTAAGGGATTCGCATGCGGCGTACTTGATATCGACGGCATGTGCGCTCGCGTGCGCGAATGGGAACGATTCGTCAGCAAACCCTGACATTTCGGTGCCTGCAATCTTGCGCACGGTTGCGATCGCGCTGAAATACGCGATGACGACCGCGGACGCCCAAGCCGTCACCATCGCGGTACTGCGCGGGTATCGCCTGCCGCGTCACCGCCCGCGCAGCCGGTAGCGTTTCGTTCCGTCCTCGGCTGCCGGGTGCGCCTGCGCGATCTCTCCGGCGCGGACAAGCTCACGCAGGCCGGACGCCACGGCGAGCGGCGTCAAATGCAGTTCGCGGATGATTTCCTTCGCGCTCATCGCCGAATGACGTTCCAACAGGCCAAGAATCGCTTGGGAAACCTCGGACGGCGAATTGACGGCATGAAGTTTGCGTTTCGTGAACGTCATGGTGAACATGCCATGCTCGTTGCGCGCTTCCGCCGGTTCAATGCCGGATTCGCGCAACTGGGAGAGGATCTGCCGGAACCCGTCACCCCCAGAGGTGACGACCGTGCCGCCGTGCGGCGAAGGGGTGAGTTCAAGCAGCGTGAACAGGAACTGGTTGCGGGTCGATGTCATCGTCGGCCCGTCATCCTGCGGGTGTTTGGACAGCACCTCCTGCGTGACGGTGCCATACAATCCGCCGGGATTCGTGATGGTAATACGGTCGGTGAACACGCTCACGCGGACGGGCGTGCCTTGCGCGTCAGGGGAGTAGTCGCGGTGGATGAGCGCGTTCGCGATCGCCTCGCGCAGCGCCGCTGGCGGGTATTCGGGCTTACGCCCGCCGATCCAACGCATCAGCGATTCCGTGGTGTCCTCGATCATCACCGGGATGGATCCGACCACATGCTGGGTCGCAATTAGTGATTCATTCCCGCGGAACACGTCATCGGCGTTCGTGCCGGGGAACACCGCGACGGACACGCCGAGCCGCGGATAGTATTTCTGCGGGTACCTGCCGAGCGCGAGCAAACCGGCGAGTGTGGGGCGCAGCACGCCGCCGACCTTGGAGTCGTCACTGTCGTCGTGGCGTAACGCCTGCAGATCGCACAGCACCTGTTCGTCACTGCGGCCGGCGAACACATGCGGGTGCCGTTCGCTCGCATTGCCGGTCACCGCTTGGACCAAGGCCGGATCGAGGTCATCGATAGTCGCTCGCGGAACAAGATCGAGATCATACGTGGGCTGGTTGTGCTCCTCGATAAGCCGGTCGACCTCATAGGCGGTCATATGCCGGTCCCCGTCACCTGTACGGATGAACGACCCGTCATGCGGGCCGAGCGCGGTGATGAAACACGGTTTGAGTCGCGGCTGCATCTCATCTACCCGCGCGAACACCAAGTTGGTTCCCTCGAACGGGCAGGTGACGATTACCGGACGCACCACCGGGGTGAGCCGCTCACACGCCTGGCTGAGCGCCTCCTGCATGGCGCGCGCGTTGAACCCCTCGACCGGTGTGAACCCGTTCTTCTCCGACAAGCCGAGAATAATCCAGCCGCCGGAACCGTTCGAGAACGCGGACAGCGTTTCGGTGATGGTCGAGGACATTTTGCGCTTGCATTCCTTGACCTCGCACTGCTGGGTGTCATTGCCGATGATGCGCATCAGACCGATGAGCTCGGTCATCGTGCTCGTGTAACGGTCCATAAGTTCTTAATAAAGGTAATGATTACAAGGGATAAGCAACCAAACACAAAATTAAATGGATGCTAAACATGGATGCTACAATAAAAGCATGGCAAGCACATTCAAAGTCAAACACAACGGACGCATC
>NZ_WBSO01000006.1 GCF_009299485.1 Bifidobacterium apri | reverse complement strand
GATTTGCGGCGGCCTTGGCCCAGGGGAGACGCCCGGCTCCATTCCGAACCCGGAAGCTAAGACCTGGCACGGCGATGGTACTGCATCCGGAAGGATGTGGGAGAGTAGCACGCCGCCGCACCAACACTCCACAAGAGGGGGAGGGACGCACACACGCCCCTCCCCCTCATCTTTTACTCCCAAACCACACACAACCCGCGACCCACACGCACACGCGCGCACACCACACATGCACGTCGCGTATGGACGGCAGGCTTCAGAACACCCACCCACAACACACGCGCACACACCGACACGCACCGCACCCATGCCCTGACAGGGGCAGGCGGGTCGCGCGTATCCGGATACTATGGGTACCTGGACGCGAGAACGCGTCCTGCACCCGCCACACACGCACTGGCCGTGCACACGACCCGCGAGCAACCGCACACGACCGTCGGGAACCAGCGACACACAACACCGACGATGCCGCACGCACCGACGGACCGGCACACGGACACTGAAACCGTCTCATCCTCGTAGCACGCCACTCAACCGTATCCATGTACATGACGATCCCGGGGTCAGCTTCTCCTGCTCAGACATCGTAGTGTTTCACCGGTCCGACGGCACCAAAGGCAACTCTGCCAACATGCTGCCGTCGGTCGGTGTACACAGCCAAATCCCACAGCGGCCTCAGAAATCGACTGCGTCAGGATCGGAGCACGACCCGCCAAGGTCGCGCAGCCCATCGATCACATGCATATCTTCGTCAGTCAGCTCGAAATCGAATACGTCGATATTCGCCCGCATCCGGTCGGCATGCACTGACTTCGGCAACGGCAGCACATTGTGCTGCAATGCCCATCGCACACACACCTGAGCACTGCTTTTCCCATACTTCCGGCCGATCGACACCAATGTCTGGTTATCCAGTACCTCCCGGTGTCCGAACGGCCCCCAAGCCTCAACTTGGATCCGATGCTCCTGGCAATACCGCACAGCAGCCGCTTGCGGCCAACCCGGATGCACCTCCAACTGATCAACCATCGGCATCACCGCCGCTGACGACACCAACGCTTCAATATGATGCGGCAGGAAATTTGACAACCCAATCGCCTTGACTCGTCCACTCTTGTATAGTTCCTCGAATGCTCTCCACGTCTCAGCATTCAGCTCTTGCGCACGGTCACCGAATTGCTTTCGGTTCGCAGGCCAATGGATCAGATACAGATCCAAATAGTCGGTGCCCAATTCGTTGAGTGTCTGCTCGCACGCTTTGAGGGTCTTATCATATCCTCGTTCGGTGTTCCACAGTTTGCTGGTCACGAACAGTTGCTCGCGGGGAATCCCGCTATCCCGTATTCCTGCCCCTACAGCTTCCTGATTGCCGTATATCGCCGCTGTATCAATGTGACGATACCCGGCTTCCAATGCTTCGCGTACCGCCTTGCGGGCCTCATCAGCCGGTGTTTCGAATGTGCCATAACCGATACATGGGATTGCATTCCCGTTGGATAGAGTGAATGCGTCGGTACATGATGTCAATCGCATGATGCCTCCTGATTTGTTCTTGGTTCTCGGTGTCTTGGCTGATGAGACACCGTCCTTGGTGGTTATCACGCACCGCATTGCCATGCGTATCCGCCGTTTCCAGTCAAGCACTGTTGCCTGTGGAAACCGTCAGGTTTGATTGTTTCCGCTGGCGGCGAATGGCACTTGATTCAGCGGATTGGAATCGATCACATCGCATGTCACAATGCCTTGGCTATACTGGGAATGAGGATTCTTCCCAAGGCCGTCCATATGACGGTAACGCAGCGTGCGTGTCATCGAACGCTCAGACGGTTCATCGTCGCGTTTCCGGTGCGTCACCGCACAATCTGTTGAAACTCGCCTGGCGGCTTTTGCTTGCCAGACCAAGAAAGGATAGCTGGAGACAGCCTTACCGTGCATGACTGAACAACGGCAAAACCCTGGTGTCATCGAGCAACAAACTCACCATACCGTCCGTACGATGCAACCCGAACCAATTCCGCGGACACTGATTCTTTCGATTCTGGCGACCGGAATCATGGCGTTCATCGGTATCCTCACCGAAACACTGATGAATGTGCTGTTTCCGATTCTGATGGGAGAGTTCCATATCAGCACGTCTACAGTCCAGTGGTTGACCACAGGGTATCTGCTGGTAGTTTCGCTGGTGGTCCCGCTTTCATCGTATCTCAAGCGCAAACTGCCGGTGAAACGGATATTCCTGACCGCCATCGCATTGTGCATTGCCGGATGCGTTGTCGGCGCGTGCACGCTGAATTTCCCGATGCTGATGTGCGCGCGCATCCTGCAAGGCGGAGGCACGGGCATCGCATTGCCTTTGATGTTCAATATCATTCTTGATCAGGCGCCACGATCTCGCATTGGACAGTTGATGGGCGTCGGCAGCCTTGTTGTGGCGACGGCGCCGGCTCTTGGCCCGACGGTTGGCGGATTGGTCGGCACGTATCTGCCGTGGCGGTGGATTTTCGTGATTCTGCTGCCGTTCCTGCTCATCGCTCTGGGCTTGGGCATCGCTAATATCCAGCAGGGGTCGCCTACGGTCGAAGCGCATCTCAACCCGCTGCATGTTGTGCTTATGGCAGTGGGATTCGTTGCGTTCGTGTTCGCAATCGATGAGGGAGGCGCAGCGATCACCGCATTCAGCCAAGGTGCTCCGGGCGCCGGGGGAACCGCGGTGCTGGCTGTGGTGCTGCTCGTGGTCAGCGTCGCGGCTCTCGTGACATTCGCCTGCTTGTCTCGTCGCTCGTTCTCTCCGCTGGTCAGGCTTGGCGTGCTTCGTAGTGTGCCGTTCCGCTGGCATCTGCTCGCTTATGTGCTGTTGCAGATTTCCATGATCGGTTTCAGCTTTGTCATTCCGAATTCCGCTCAGCTTGGATATGGTATTTCGGCGTTGGCTTCGGGTGTTCTCGTGCTACCGGGCGCATTGCTTGGCGCCATGCTCGCTCCGGTTTCCGGTTCGCTGCTTGACCGTCAGGGGCCGGTGAAACCAATCACTGGGGCGCTCGCCATCACGCTGATTGGCGTGTTGCTGTTCTCCGTGTTTGTCAACGACTCATCTACCGCGTTGGAATTGGGTATCTTCTATTTCGTGTTCATGGTCGGTTTTTCCATGGCGTTCGCCAACACCATGACCAGCGGCCTCAACCAGGTGGATGCCCAGCTGAAAGCCGATGGCAATGCCCTGTTCAGCACCTTCCAGCAGCTTGCTGGCGCGGTGAGCACAACAATCCTGTCCGTGTTTCTTGCGTCAGCGCAGGCGGGGCATGGCGAGCCGGGGACCGCCGCATACCGTGCGGCGACCGTCGCTGGAGCCCACCACGGTTATATCTTCCTGACGATTGTGGTGGCCTGCGCTTGCCTATGCATGGTTCATGCGTTCCGGTACATGAAGCGTAAGGACGCGCTCGTCTGATCTGCTTGCTATCTTGGACGGCCGGCGATTGTGCCCGGCCGTCCTTGTATTTTTGAGGCAAGGCGACGTACACTCGGCTGTATTATGCATTATTTCACTCCAAAACGGTGCACTGAATCGAACAAGATCATGTACCACGACAAGGCGCAGGCGTTGCGTGCAGCTGACCAGAGCTGGCGCGAACGCGGAGCCGAATTGTGGGTGTATCGCTGTGAGTATTGCGGCGCTTGGCATTTGACGCACCATGATCCGTCGTTGCGAGATGCGGTTCCCCACTTGGACGGGCAGCGCAAACCGCACTCGAGGAAACGGGGGTACAAGCCTCGACGACGGTAATCGGCAGCTCCGCTTGAAAAGCGGAATCCGGAAAGCGGCGAGTACAATCATGATGCCGATACACCAAGAGGGGCGGAATGCTATCAATGCATTCCGCCCCTCTTGGTGTAGTATCCCCACCCGGTGAAAGCACGCGCGAATATTTGGGGAATCGCGGGATTTCAGCGGGACAGATCGAATCCTTGCGCTTGCGCGTCGCACAGGCCACGGTCGAGCGCCGATTCATCCTCGGCAATGCTTGCTATTTGGTCGCTGAACGCGTCCACTGGACGTGAAGTGTTGCGCAGATCGTAGTACTTGTGGACTTCTGCGTCGAATGCTTCGAGCTCTTTGACCGGCGTGTCATCCGTGGGATACGTGTTGTCGAAGAATTGCATGGATCGAGGCATACGCGGTTTGGATGCCGGTTCCTGATCGGGCTTGCCGATTGCCAAACCGAGTACCGGGAAGGTGTATTTCGGCAGCTTCAACGCGGCGATCAGCTCGGGGATGTCATTGAGAATCGAACCCAATATTACGCAGCCCAATCCCATTGAATTCGCTGCGGTCTCCATCGCGTGCAACGCGAGGACGGCATCGTTCTGCGCTTGCGAGAAACGATAACCGTAGCGCAGCGCGTAGCGCTCGGGTGAGATGTCAACGCCTTTAGCTTGTGCGATCATCGCGTTGCGATGCTCGTCGAGTACGAACACGTACAGCAACGGGGCAGTGGCGATGTAATCCTGATGTCCGATCCGAGCGAGTTTGCTCTTCAATTCGGGGTCGGTCACGCGGATAGCCGACCAATCGTTCAGGAATTGGCTTGACGCGGCATGCTGGGCGGCGGATTCCAACGCGTCCACGGTATCGGGATCAATCGGTTCCGGCTTGAATTTACGGATGGAACGACGTTCGAGCAGCGTTTCGACTGCCGGTTGTGAAGGCATGGTTGTAGTCATGCCACTATTGTCGCAGTCTTCGATGACGGACGCCTACAGGCTTCCGCTATCCGTGAAGAACAGTAAAACTAGGCAGATGCCGTTTCCTGGCGGTTCCCTTGTAATGTCGACGCTTGTGCGTCAGCGGTGGCGGCGAGAGACGATGGACTGTGCTGCCATGCTGGACAGTTGGTTGGTCACAGCTGCCACTGCGGCGGAAATGGCGGTACGCGACAGACTCGCGACAAGACTCGTTGTGGCTTTTGTGTTCCCGCCGGCGATGCTTCGGCGTTCGATGCCCGCCCATACCGATCGCATGATGCGTCCGACGACGACACCGGCGATGGTTGGCAGCGCGAACAGCAGGATTTTGTCTCCGAGTGTTTCGGGGTCGCGCTCACGGCGGGCTTTCAAAGCGGCGACCGCATTGTCGACCGTTTGCAGGCCTGCGATGATGGCATCGGCGTTGGCGCTGCCCGCCGTCAGGATGGCTTTGTCTTGCCCTGTTGGTTCGTTGCCTGTGCTCATATGTTTATGATAAGCCATTGCCGTCGTCGATGGCGGCGGAACACAGTATGCGCTGTGCTGTGCCTCGCCGGGGCTTCTTATGGCTGTGGGCGTCGGGGTGCGATTTTTGGTTTCTTCCTGACATCCAACCGTCTGAGCGGTACAATGCCTCTATGACTGCAATGCATCTCCCTGGCGACGACGCCAAGAAACAAGGTCATCTGGTTCTGCTCCGCCATGGGCAGACCGTATGGAGCGTGTCGGGACAGCATACCGGGCGCACGGATATCCCCTTGACACAGACGGGACAAGATCAGGCGCGTCAGGCGGGCGAACGGCTGTTGAAGGCCTTTCCTCAGGGGTTTGCGCCCGGTCATGTGTTCGTCAGCCCATTGCGTAGAGCGCGGCAGACCGCGGCGCTCGCCGGGTATCCGCAGGCCACCGTGCTTGATGGGCTTGCAGAATGGGATTACGGCAGGGCAGAGGGTCATACCCGGCAGCAAGTCAGCGAGGCGAGCGGCTTCGCTTGGGATGTTTGGCGGGACGGCCCGAGTCAAGTCAGTATGGAACTCGCCGGCGATTGGACCGCCACATTGCCGGGAGGCGAGCAGGTTCCCGTACATAATGGTGACGGCGAGACCCTGGCTGCGGCTGCGGAGCGCACGCGGGGCGTCATCCGGCAGGTGTCGTCCGCGTTGGATGACGGGCATGATGTGCTGCTCGTCGCCCATGCGCATATCCTGCGCATCCTGACCACGCAGTGGCTGGGAGTGGATGCGTATGACGGCCGGCTGCTGCGGCTTGATACGGCGCATTACTGTGTGTTGGGCCAGTATCATGGCGACCATGTGATTGTGCATTGGAATTGCTGAACGGGACATACCGGGTGTTTCATACGTTCCAGCCGCCTTGCCCCTTGCATGAGTGACGAAAATGGGGAATAAAGAAACGCCGTATCAGCAAACGCTTTCATGTTGTGCAACTCTGCAAATCCTTTGAAATAAGCCATTCCCGCTTGCATTGTGTGCTGAAAATTGCGACACGCCGACAACTATTCTTGCCATCGTTTGCAATATTTGGGGGAAACGTGCATAATAGAAAGCGTCGAAAACAGAACGGCACGACGTAAGTGCCGGATTCCGAGCAACATCGGAACGACAGCGGAAGAGAAAGGTTCGATGATGAATCGTACAGTTAAGTCAGCGATCGCCATCGCAGCAGTGGCAGCCATGTCTGTTGGCGCGTTCGCGGGCTGCGGTAGCTCCAGCAGCAGCGACAACGGCAAGGGCAAGGTCTACTACCTGAACTTCAAGCCGGAAGCAGCAGATGCCTGGAAGGCCCTCGCCAAAGAATACACCAAGGAGACCGGTGTCGAGGTCACCGTGTCCACTGCAGCGTCTGGTACCTACGAGCAGCAGCTGAAGAGCGAAATGGCGAAGAGCAACGCCCCGACCCTGTTCCAGGTCAACGGTCCTGTCGGCTATGCCAACTGGAAGGATTACACCGCTGACATGTCCAACACTGAGCCGTACAAGCAGCTCAACAACAAGGACTTCGCTCTCAAGGACGGCAACAAGGTCGTCGGTGTTCCGTACGCCATGGAAACCTACGGCATCATCTACAACAAGAGCATCCTGAACAAGTACTTCGCCCTCGACGGTGCGAAGGCTAAGTCCATTGACGACATCAACTCCTTCGACACGCTGAAGGCCGTCGCCGACGATATGCAGGCCCGCAAGAGCGAGCTCGGCATCAAGGGCGCCTTCACGTCCGCAGGCTTCGATTCCAGCTCCGACTGGCGCTTCAAGACCCACCTGGCCAACCTTCCGCTCTACTATGAGTTCGAGAAGGACAAGGTGACCAAGGAACCGTCCAAGGTCAAGGGCACCTACCTGCCGGAGTACAAGAACGTCTTCGACATGTACATCACCGACTCCACCACCGATCGCACCCAGCTGAGCTCCAAGACCTCCGACGACGCTGATTCTGAGTTCGCGCTCGGCGAAGCGGCGTTCTACCAGAACGGCACTTGGGAGTGGGCGAACCTGCAGAAGGCCGGCATGAAGGCTGACGATCTCGGCATGATCCCGATCTACTTCGGTGTCGACGACGAGAACGAGGGCCTGGTCACCGGTTCCGAGAACTACTGGTGCATCAACTCCAAGGCTTCCGAGGCCGACCAGAAGGCGACCGCGGCATTCCTCAAGTGGGTTATCACTTCGAAGACCGGCATCTCCTCGATCAACGACAAGATGGGTCTGACCACGCCGTTCAAGTCCTTCAGCGACGTGAAGATCACCAACCCGCTGACCCAGGCCGCTGTTGATGATCAGACTTCCGGCAAGACCCAGGTCGCTTGGGACTTCGCCTTCATGCCTTCCGAAACTTGGAAGAACAACCTCGGCAACGCGCTCCTCGAGTACGCCCAGGGCACCGGCAACTGGGATGCAGTCAAGACCGCATTCGTGGACGGCTGGACTACGGAGTACAACGCTGCGCACGAAGGCTGATCACCAATAATCTGAGGGCCGGTTGGAATCCGGCCGGCCCTCCTTGTTTTTCTCCTTTCTTCTTTGTTTGATGGTTGGAATGACCCCCACCGTGATTGCGGTGGGGGTCATTCTGTATTCGTGAGTGTGTGCAGGACGGCCGCGAGATCTGTTGTGCCAGTGGTGCCCTGAGTGTCGGTAAATCCTTCTGCCGATGCCGGGTGGCGGTCTCAGTGTCGGTGGAGGGTTTTGCCGATGTTGCGGGTGTTGTGAGTGTCGGTAGAGGCAGGATGGGATTCTTCTGCTGACGCTGGGTGGTGGTCTCAGTGTCGGTAGAGACTTCTGCCGACGTTGAGTGTGGTCTCAGTGTCGGTCGACCCTTCTGCCGACGTTGAGTGTGGTCTCAGTGTCGGTCAACCCTTCTGCTGACGCTGGGTGTGGTCTCAGCGTCGGTAGAAGCAGAACTGAGTGGGGAAGGCTGGGGCTAAGTGGAAGACTGAGACTGGGCGGAAGGTCGGGACTAGGCGGAAGACCGGGGTTTGGGCTGGCGACCAATGTCGATGACGGCAATCTGACGAGAACAACTGTCGCGCATTCTGATTGCGGTGACCGGCTGTTTCGTGACCAGCGGCAACAGAAAACCGGTTATGCCGAGGAGCCTTCAGCATAACCGGTTGCCGACGGTGGAGATGAAGCGCAGCGTGCGGTTCAGTCCATTTCTACGCGCGCGGTCGAGGAGCGGACCACAAGATGCGCCGGGAAGATCTCGTTGGGCTTGTCCGCCGGCTGACCTTCGATGAGCTGAAGCGTTTTGCGGGCGGCCGACCGTGCCATATCGATAGGAAGCTGGCGGATGGTCGTCAGCCCGACATCATGAGCATAAGTACTGTCGTCATATCCGATGACCGAGATATCGGTCGGGACGGAGAATCCGTTGCGTTCCAGCTGGAAAATAAGCGGAATCGCAATGCCGTCTTCCTGGCATGCAATGGCTGTCGGCATCTCAGGCAGGCTCAGAATCTGGGTGATGAGATTGTCGATGCGGTAGGTGCCTTCTTCTGCGGTGATCACTGAGGGTTCGATGCCTTGCTGCCGGCAATAACCGAGGAAGGATTCGATGCGCTGTTGCACGCTGAAATGTAATGATTGCGCCGGATTCGTGCGAATGTACAGAATCTTGCGATGCCCAAGCTGAATCAGGTGGCGTGCAGCAAGAATCGACCCTTGATGGTCGTCGATGTTGACGGTTGCAGAAAACCCCTCTTGCTGAACGGAATTCACGCCGATAATCGGCACGTCGATACTGCTCAAGCGCTCGATTTCGTCTTCGTCGATGTCGAATGAGGCGATGACCACGGCGTCGGCGTTTCGGCGGACGGGAAGGGTATCGAAGAATTCCTTCCGTTGCTGGCGGCTTTCAATCTGGATGATGGACAGGTCATAGCCGGCAGCGGAAAACTCGGCATTCAGCCCCTCGATGACGGATGCGGCGAACCAGTTGCTGATATGGTTGCTGACCAGCAGCGCGATGCGCAGCGATTGCCCGGTTTTCAACGCCGCCGCCGAGCGTGATATGGAGAAGTTCAGCTCGTCCGCGATGGACAGGACCTTCGCGCGGGTCTTCGGGGAGACAAGGTCAGGGCGTGTGAATGATCGCGAAACCGTGGAAATAGACACCTTCGCGCGGTTGGCGACGTCTTGGATTGTAGCGGTCGTAATAGGCTCCTTCATGATTTTGCGATTCGCTGCGGGACCCATGCGGATGCAACTCGCCTATTGCATTCGGTTGCAAACATATCCCGAAAAAATCTATATACTCAGTATAGCAGTGTTGGATACGGAATTTCGCAAATGTCTGAAATATCAGACACTTAACCGGTTAAGAACAATGCGCCACGCCGAAATGAAAACGTTTGTATTTTTTTGGGAACGCGCGTACCATGGTATTCGTTGGCTCGCACAGTGGGTCAAAGTAGCTCACCCACGAGCTGGATAGGTTAGTTTTGCAAGCGTTGTCACTACGAGGTGACGGCGAGAGAGATAGAGAGGAGAGAGCAAGATGATCACCATGGCCGGCAAGTCCATACGCCGCTGGTGGGCGCTGTTCGCGCTGCCAACCTTCGCGGCGTTCGTCATCGGCTTCCTTGTGCCGTTCATCTTGGGCGTCTACTTGAGCTTCTGCAAATTCACGACGGTCACTGATGCCCGTGTCGTGGGGTTGCGCAATTACCGAGTGGCGTTGCAAGACAAGGAATTCTGGCATGCAATGGGGTATACGGTGGCATTCACCATCGTGACCACCATCATCATCAATGTCGTGGCCTTCGCCATCGCATACATGCTCACCAAGGCGTTCAAGGGCACCAACATCTTCAGGTCCGTGTTCTTCATGCCGAATCTGATCGGCGGCATCATCCTGGGCTATATCTGGTTGCTGCTGCTCAACGGCATTCTCGCGCACTGGGCCAAGTCCATCACCTACTCGTCGACCTACGGCTTCTGGGGCATGGTCATGCTCCTCTGCTGGCAGCAGATTGGCTATATGATGATCATCTACGTTGCAGGCCTCCAGTCCTTGCCTACAGATGTCATCGAAGCCGCTGAAGTCGACGGCGCCAACGGTCGCCAGCGTCTGTTCCACGTCATCATTCCGCTGATGATGCCGAGCATCACCGTCTGCACCTTCCTGACCGTCACCAACGGCTTCAAGATGTACGATCAGAACCTTGCGCTGACCAACGGCGCTCCGTCCAACACCTCTGAGCTCGTCGCCCTCAACATCTACCGCACCTTCTACGGCCGCATCGGCTTCGAAGGCGTCGGCCAGGCGAAGGCAGTGGTGTTCTTCATCATCGTGGCGGTTGTGGCTCTCATCCAGAACCGTCTGACTTCCAGCAAGGAGGTGCAGGCATGAACGACGAAAAGGAAATCGACGCCTCGGAGCGCGTACGTCATCCAGCTGCTTGGACGGTGTTCTTCACCATCCTGTCCCTGATCTGGATCTACCCGATCGTCTTGGTGTTCATCAACTCCTTCAAGAAGAAGGTGTACATCTCGAAGAACGCCTTCACCCTGCCGAACGCGGATTCGTTCGCGGGATTGGAGAACTACCAGACCGGCATTGAACGCACCAACCTCATCGGCAGCTTCGGCTGGACCGTATTCATTACGGTCGGCGCCGTTGCACTGATCCTGCTGTGCTGCTCCATGTGCGCATGGTGGATCGTGCGTGTGAACAACTGGGCGGCCAAACTGCTGTACACCCTGTTCCTGTTCAACATGATCGTGCCATTCCAGATGGTCATGTTCACCCTCTCCAAGCTCGCCGATATGCTGAGCCTCAACACCCCGTGGGGCCTGTGGATCGTCTACCTGGGCTTCGGTGCAGGTCTGGCGGTGTTCATCTTCACCGGCGTCGTCAAAGGCATTCCGCAGGAACTTGAGGAATCCGCGATGCTCGACGGCGCATCCGTGCCGCGTATCTTCTTCAACATCGTGGTGCCGATCATGCGGCCGTCCATCATCTCCGTGGCCATCCTCGAGACCATGTGGATCTGGAACGACTACCTGCTCCCGTACCTGACCCTCGACCTCAACAAGTACAAGACCATGTCGATCGCCGTGCAGTACCTCAAGGGTGGTTACGGTTCGGTCGATATGGGTGCGATGATGGGCTGCCTGGTTCTGGCCATCGTGCCGATCATCATCTTCTACCTGATCTGCCAGAAGTACATCGTCAAAGGTGTGATCGCTGGCGCAGTCAAGGGCTGAAATTCTTCCTCTGAACTCCTAACAATGAAGGCGGACCGGTTTAGCGACTGGCCCGCCTTCAGCGTGTTTGCGGTGGATTCGCCGTGCATCGAACGACCGGGTTGCGGGAGCTCGTCGCACGTTGGCATATCAGCCCTGTGCTAACCGTCGTATCGCATGATAACGATTGCTGATGGCGATTGCTAGGATGAATGAGAATCAGCAACACCAAGGAGTCTTCATGCATGTTCTGTCCCCGGATTCCCCGTTCATGCGCGGCTTGAGCAACCTCATCGACGCCATCTGGATCAATATCCTGATGCTGGTCACCAGCATTCCGGTCATCACCATCGGTGCCGCGCTGGTGTCAGGGCACGATGCAGCACGTCGCGCAATCATCGGTGAAGGGCATGTCACGTCCAACTATTTCCGCGCGTTCCGCCAGAATTTCGCCAAATCGACGTTGATATGGCTGATTTTCGGCCCCGTAGCGGCCGGTCTTGTCGCTTCGTGGATATTCCTGCAAATCACGCCGCTGCTGATACCGAAATTCGCGTTCACTATCGTCTGGATCATCGGATTCGAATGGGTGTGGGCGTTGCAGGCGCGGTTTGAAAACAGCTTCGGCCGAACGCTCGGCAACGCGTATGTGTTCGGCGTATCCCACTTCGTTGTGACGCTGGGCATGGTGGCCATTGACGCAGTCTACCTGGCGCTGATCGCAGCATGCTGGCGGTATATGCCGCAGGGCTTGTTCCTTTTGCTGCTTATGGGCTATGGCACGTGCGTGATGCTGCACATCCCGCTGCTTGAACGGGTTTTCGCACCGTATACGCGCCAATCCGCACCAGTCCACGATGATGCGAACTGGCTCAACGGCGGAACGGATCCGGCGGACAGTCACGCACAAGCCGATCGTTGCGTGACAGGCACCAAGCAGGAACAGCACGCCTGACATTTCGCCTTTCGCAACGTGCACAACATCAACGCCATCCATACAAACAGGGCCGCCCGTCTTCAGAAGGAGAGAAGACGGGCGGCCCTGGACGAATGCCGTTCTCGCCGCATCCGGCGCGGATTACGCCATCACTCGCCACGCATCAGCGCGGCAAGCGACAAGACACGTGGATTCTTGAACACTTCATCCGTGTGGACCAGATTGCCCTCGGCATCGTGCAACGGCACACGCCAGTTGCAGTATTCCGTGCTGGTACCCGGCTGATTCTGCGTGCGGTGCTCGCCGGTGCCATCGACCAACGCGGCTTGCAACAGCAACGACGGGGCGTTGAGCAGCATGCGGTGCATCGCTTCGACGATTTCCTGCTCATGTGCGGGCACATCCTGCGCGGCGGCGGCATCCAACCAACCACCATCGACCAGCAGCTTGAGCATTGCATCACGTTCCGCGCTTGCAGCCTTCTGGAACTCCTCGACCGGTTCGCTCAGCAGATGCAGCTGTTCACGCAGCTTGACGTGCTCGAACTCAAGATACCCGGCTGTCGGCGGCAAATCATGCGTCGTGACCGACGCCAGCGCATACTTGCGATACGTGGACGGATCGGCATACGGATCGCCGGCGTTCGGGGAGTTATCGACCCGGGCGAACCATTCCACAACCGTGCCAAGTACGCCATGGTCGGCAAGCACCTGGGACACGTATGCTGGGACTGTACCGAGATCCTCGCCGATCACCATACCGCCGGCGCGACTCGCCTCAATCGACAGCACGGCAATCATCGCGCGGTAATTGTAGGTGACATACGCGCCGCCCTTGGCTCCCTCGCCCTTCGGAATCCACCACAAGCGGAACAAGCCGAGCACATGGTCAATGCGCACCGCCCCGGCATGGGCGAAGACGTTATGGACCATCTCGCGGTAGACCCGGTAGCCGGTGCGTTCCAGATATCGCGGATTGAACGGCGGCTGACCCCAATCCTGGCCTTGCTGGTTGTAGAAGTCAGGCGGGCATCCGACGGTCACACTGCCAACCGCGAAGCGCTCCGGATTCCACCACACGTCCACGCCATAGGCATGCACGCCGACCGCCATATCCTGCATCAGACCAAGCGCCATGCCTGCATCCTTCGCGGCCGCCTGCGCCTGCGCGACCTGCTCGTCTGCAATCCACTGCAACCAACGCTGGAAATCGAACAGATCCTTATGCTCGCGCACCAGTGCGGCCACTTCGGGCGAATCCCTGTTCAAGGTCGAGAACCACGGATTCTCGTCTTCTTCCCAAGGGGCGCCCCACACTTCGAACGCGACACACCATGCGGCGAACGCGTCGAGATCCGGTCCGGCGGCTTTGGTGAACGCGTCGAACGCCGCCTGGCGCTCCGCAGAACGGCCATGCTGGAAAATCACCCACAACGCTTTGCTCTTAGCGGTCCAGGAAGCATTGAGGTCCAGCGGGCCCGGATTGTCGTTGGCCGCTTTGACGCTGTCGTGCAGGGCATCGACCTGCGCGCGGTCTTGTGCGTCCAGATCGCCGTATTCTTCGATCTGTTGCGGACGGATATACGTGACATTGAGGAATCGGCGTGATTCCGGCAGATACGGGGAAGGCTCGATCGGCGGAATCGGGGTGCCTGCATGGATCGGGTTGATCAGCATGAAATCAGCGCCCTGCCCGCCGGCATCGTGCAATAACTCGCGCAGGTCGCCGTAATCGCCGACACCCCACGATTCCTTGGAGCGAACGGAGTACATCTGGGTCATCCAACCCCAACGGTGGTGTTGGGCGACCGGCTCCGGGACAGGGATCCTCGCCGGCGCGCACAGGACGGTGGCGTCAGCGTGACGGTCGCCGTCAGTCACATGAAGCGTGTGGTAGCCGGTTGGCAGGTCGTTCGGCATAGTCAGCGTGTACGCGTGGGGGATGGCCGGGTCTGCGTCGGCATCGGCGGTCAACAGGGAAGTCAGATCCTCGTCATAGGTCTCGCCGTTTTCGAGGGTGAGAGACAGCTCAGGGGATGCTGTGACAGCGTGAATCGGCACGCGGGTCGTGGTGCCGGCGAATACCACGACCGTCGGCGGGATCAGTTGGTCGCAGGAGGCGCGGTGAGTGGCTTCCAGAGACGCTGCGATGGCGTCCTCGTCGGATGCGTCGACACCCAGCGCGGCGAGCACGCTCACCAGCACATTATCCCGGATTTCAACGTAGGTGCCGAGCTGATCGATATATGACGTGGAGATCCCGTTTGCTTTGGCAAGCTTGATTAATGGCCGTGCGAGACGCTCCGGGCTTTCCTCCCGCCGGGCGTCTTGGCTTGATGGCGACGATGCCGTCTGATCGGACATGATACGCTCCTTCGCTCCTCTCGAGTTACGATGACACATTCCTTGCCGGCGGCATTGACCGTCATTGGGACAGCCGCCGAATCTGGACATCGATATTCTATCGCGTATTGAAATCGTTTGCAATGTGCCGGGAGGGTTGAATTTCTTAATGAAAATCGGTGTTATTCCCGACAATCGCGACGAATGCTGAGCAAAAACCTACTATCGTTTGCAATTCAATGACGAAAGCCCCGCGCCCGGCATATCGCAAGTCGGAACGACATGCCGGCACGGGGCCGGAAACATCGCGGCAACGCGACGGCAGAGAACGACGGGACCGCTAGCGCAATTCAGCGATCACAAAAGCGCGAGCGGGCATCGACAGTTCGACACCGCCGGCGATCTGTGCACCGGAATGCGCGCAAGAAGCCGCCGCATCGGTCGAATCGGCGATGATAACCCAATGCTGGGCAGTCCCGGCTGGAACCTTGGGCAAATGAATCGTCACGGTATCTGTGGTGGGGTTCGCGCACACCGCGAGCTTGTCGCCTACACGCGCGGCGATGACCTTCTCGGGGGAGTCCAGGGCGACGCGCCGACCGTCATAGAAGTCCCGATGCGCTTTTCTCACCACAATCAGCTTCCGATACCATTCGATTAGCGACGAGAGACGCGCCGCCCGGCTCCAGTCCAGCCAGTTGAGCTCCGCTCTGCGGTCAAAGGAATTGTCACAACCGTACTTCGTGCGCGTGAACTCCTCACCGGAAAGCATGAACGGCAAGCCGGCGGATGTGAGCACCAGCCCGGCGGCGATTGCATTGGCCGCAAGAATATCCTGTACATTCCCCGTCGCATCGTAATCCGTATGGGCAGGGTCGTCACGCATCGTCAGACAGAGCTTGTCCCACAGCGTCAAATCATCATGAGCCGACACATACTGGACAATCTGACCGACCTGCTTGCCTTGGGCTTCGGTACCGCGCCAGCCGTTGAGCGCGTGACGGACCAGCTCGACGAACTCGGACGGATGCCCATTGACATATCCCGGCTCGCGCTCAAGCATGACATTGCCTTTGATGGAGTCGCGGCTTTCATCGCAGAACCAGCCGATACGCGCGTCCAACAGCTTGCGTCCCTGCTTGTCCGCAAGGGTGAACGACGGTTCGGCATTCGTCTTGTCGGCAGACCACGGTTCGCCGTACATCAGGATCGATTCGCCGCCAGGCAGCTTGTCCAGCTCGGCACGCGCACGATTCAGCGTCTGCGTGTCCAACAAGCCCATCAGGTCGAAGCGGAACCCGTCCACATGGTATTCACGTGCCCAATACACGAGCGAATCCACAATGAATCGGCTGAACATCGGCCGTTCACTAGCCATGTCATTGCCACAACCCGAACCGTTGGCGAACCCGCCGGCATCGTCGCGACGGCAGAAATAGCCAGGCGCCATGCGTTCGAACTCGTTGTCGTTCTCGTACATGTGGTTGTATACGACATCCATGATGACGCGGATGCCCGCCCGGTGCAGCGCCGCGATCATCGCCTTGCATTCGCGGATGCGGACCGCCCCATCATACGGATCGGTGCTGTATGAGCCTTCCGGCACATCGTAGGCGACCGGGTCATACCCCCAGTTGTACGGGGTGCCAGTCGCCTCATCGACCGACCCGTAGTCATAGAACGGCATGATTTGCACGTGGGTCACGCCCAGATGCTTCACATACGCGATGCCGGTGGGGAATCCACCTGGCTGGTTGTCCAATGTCGTATGCGTATCTGTGAATGCCAGGAATTTGCCACGATGCTCAGGCGGGAACCCGCCGTGCGGGTCGTTGCTGAAATCACCGACATGCGTCTCCCAGATCACGGTTTGGGAAGCGGGAATATCGGGGGAACGGTCATCAAGCCAGCCTGCAGGGTTGGTGGAAGCCAAGTCGACCACCATGCTGCGCTCGCCGTTGACGCCGCTCGCTTTGGCCCACGGGTCTGCGGTGCGGATGGTGACCGTGCCTGCGGCTGCGTTGATGATGGCGTCACTGGGGACCGTGCTGACTGCAGACGCGGGGAAAGTGAGCAAGTAATCGTAATAGGTTCCAGCCAGTCGCTCGGCGCTGCGATGCTGCCAAGCCCCGTCTTGGGCGCGTTCCAGGTTGATGGTCGCCGACGGGTTCTCTTGCGGGTCGCTGGTGTGGAACAGACGCAGTGTGACGCAAGCCGCGGTCGGTGACCAGATGGTGAAGACCGTGCCGTGGTCAAGCAGCTGTGGTCCAAGCTGACCTGCGTAGTCAGGCCAGGATGCTTCGACAAAAGACATGAAATCCCCCTAGTGCCGGGCTTGTACCTCGTATTGGCAAGTGCCCGGCGATGAATCGTGTGTGTGATGTGCGGTGCTGCCGCATGCAAAAGGGGCGGTCCGGAGCCTTACTGCCTCGGATCCGCCCCTTGATCGGTATTGTCGGAATCAGCCCTTGACTGCGCCCGACATGGACTCCTGATAGAAGCGCTGCATGACGATGAACAGAATCGCAATCGGGATGGAAACGCACACTGCACCGGCGGCGAAGCGGGCGTACCACTGATTGATGTATTCCTTCTGCAGCATCTGCCACAGGCCCAGAGCGACAGTGAAGTTGTCCTGGGTGCGGGCGATCGCCTTCGCCATCACGAAGTCAAGCCACGGGGTCAGGAAGCCGATAATCGCCTGGTATACGATCATGGGCTTGCAGATCGGGATGATGATCTTGGTGAACACCTGCCACTTGGTGCAGCCGTCCAGGTAGGCGGCCTCGTCGAGCGACATCGGGATGGTGTCCATGTAACCCTTCATGACGTAGAAGCCAGCGCCTGAACCTGCCGAGTAGACGAGGATCAAGGCGATGATGACGAATCCGCCTTCCGTCAGGCCGAAGGCCTTGAGGATGAAGTAGACTGCGACGACGGCCATGATGGACGGGAACATGCCCAGGATGAGGGCGATGTTCATGAAGGTCTTACGCCCGTGGAAACGCAGGCGGGACATGCAGAAGGACACGGACAGCACGAAGAACAGCGAGATGACGCACACGAAGATGGCGATGACCAGCGTGTTCGCGAACATGCGCGGGAAGTTCATCACGTCGGTCTCCGTGAACAACTGCACGTAATTGTGGAACGTGTACTGCGTCGGGAAGAACGTGCTCTGGTACGGCTGCGTGTTCTTGTTGAAGCTTTCGAGCACCACCCACACGATCGGGACCAGCCAGATGATGGCCATGATGGTCAGGAAGATGTAGGCGACGACATCGCCGGCGATACGGCGCTTGTACGAATTGCCCTTGCTCTTGGTGACAGTGGTGTCAGATGTCGGATTACTCACCGGAAGCCCTCCTCATTCTTGTACGAACCGGAGTTGCGGTAGGTCAACAGCGAGACCACGGCAAGGACGATGAACGTCATGATGCCGATAACCGCACCGAGGTTGTAGTTGTTCTTATCGACCGTGAGCTTGTACAGCCAGGTGATAAGCAGATCGGTCTTGCCTGCGGACGCGCCGACCGGTGTCGGCTCGCCGCCTGTGAGCAGGTAGATCACGTTGAAGTTGTTCACGTTGCCCGTGAAGGTGGTGATCAGGTACGGGGTCAGCACGAAGAAGATGTACGGCATGGTGACGTTGCAGAACCGCTGCCACCAGTTGGCGCCATCGATTTCGGCCGCTTCGTACAGCTCAGACGGCACGTTCTGGAGAATACCGGTGATCTGCATGATGGTGTACGGAATACCAACCCAGAGGTTGATCACGATGACCGTGACACGAGCCCAGTTGGCGTTCGACAGCCACGGCAGCGGGCTGCTGATCCAGCCCCAGCTTTCCAGCAAGCGGTTGATCGCGCCATCGCGCTGAAGCATGGTGTGCATGACCAGCAGGGACACGAACTGCGGCACGGCGATGGACATCGAGAAGCAAGCGCGCCAGAATGCCTTGCCCTTGATGGTCTTGCGCTCAATGATCATGGCCATGAACATGCCGAGGAAGAAGTTCAGGAAGGTGGCGAAGAACGCCCAGATGAGCGTCCATGCCAGCACCGAGAAGAACAGGCTGGCGTTGACGTCGCCGCCGCCGGTGCTGAACACCTTGCCGAAGTTCTTCAGACCAACCCAGGAGAACAGGACCGTGTGGTTCTGGTCATAGCTGGTGAATGCCATGGAGATCATGAAGACCAGCGGCAGGATGGTGAAGACCACGATGCCGAGGGTCGGCAGGAACATCAGGCCGACATGCGCGTTCTGGTCGAACAGCGACCGCAGATCCTGAAGGATGGTGTTGGGACGGTTGCCGTTCTGGATGGCGACCTGCGCCTTGTAAGCGCTACGCAGGGACAATGTCGCCAGCAGGACCAGCAGGATGAGGACGAACAAGCTCATGACGCCGTACAGCAGGATGACGACGGAATTGTCGCCTGCCTGGTAGACCCAGAAGCCGTTGACCTTGACTTTGGTTTGCTTTGCCGTGCCCAAGGTGGTGAGCTTGCTCAGGTACGTGTTGCCCTTTTCGACCAGGTACAGGATGATCAGCACTTCGCTGACGAGGAACGCCAGACCCTTGACGATCTGCTTGCGCGCAAGGTCGCCGAGGCCGAAGATGAACAGTGAGAGGCGCGTGAGAACATCCCCGTTCTTCCACGCGGTAGCGAATCTATATGGTGACGGCTGAAGACCGTCAGAGTCCACGCGCTTGCGCTTGCGTGCTCTGGGTTTCGCCGCGGCTGTCGCAGTTGTCATGCGGACGACCTTTCGATTGTTTGATGGTTGAAGTACGAGACGCCCCGCCCCGCGAAATCGGGGGCGGGGCGTCTTTCAGACACTTGAACTTATGCGCTTACGCTCGTCCAGCTCAGTTGGAGGAGGAGGTTGCGGTCGCGATGTTCTTGTAGCCGTCGATCCATGCCTGGGTCTTGGACTGTGCGTTGTCGGTGGTCACATCGCCGTTGACGATTGCGGTGCCGAAGGTCTTGCACGGATCCCAGAAGTTGGACATTGCGGAGATGGTCGGCTGCAGGATCGAGGTGTTCGCGATGGTGTCGTTCTGGGCGACAGCGGACGGATCGTTCTTGTAGGTCGAAGCCAGGGACTTGTCGGTCGGGACGATCTGACGCATCGTGTAGTGAGCCTTCTGGGCTTCGGTGGAGCCGAGGTAGGCGGCGAACTCAGCAGCGGCCTGCGGGACCTTGGAGTTCGGGTTGTAGGCGATGGCCTTGGAGCCGTAGAAGGCCTTCATCTGGTAGGTGTTGCCGTCTTCGGTGGTGAAGGAAGGCAGCTGTGCAGCGGCGTAGTTGTCGCCGAGGGCCTTCTGAACATCAGAAGCGGACCAGGTGCCGGAGAAGATGGCGTCCACGGTGCCGTTCTGCAGTGCGGCGAGGCCGGCGCCCTCATCGTTGTCCACGACGAAGTTCGAGTTCTTGACCAGGTTGACGAGGTACTTGGTGACCTCGGTGGCCTTGGTGGAATCCATCTTGATGCCGTCCTTGGCGGTGGAACCGTTCTTGCCGAACAGGGTCATGCCTGCGCCGGTGTAGAAGGCCGGCAGGTACCAGGAGTTACCGATGTTGAAGGAGACCTTGCCCTTCTGCAGCATGGTGTCGAGGGACTTGATGTCATCGCTCGAGAACTTAGACTTGTTGTAGAACATGAAGTAGGTGTTGCCGGTGAACGGAACGCCGTAGATCTTGCCGTCGGTGCCGGTGACCGAGGAGATGATGGCGGTGTCGTCCTGCTTCTTCACCTGTGCCTTGGCGTCATCGGAAAGCTCGCCGATGGCCTGGTTGTCCAGCAGGGTGCCGAGCTGGTCGTTCGCAAACATGTAGACATCGGCCGCAGCGGACGGATCCTGCTTCACGGTGGTGCCTGCGTCGCTTTCAGCGACCACAGCGTTCTTCCACGTGATCTTGTACTCCGGGTGAGCCTTGGCGAACTGCTTCTCCATGGTCGGCAGCCAAGAGCTGGACTTCGCCTGATCCTCAGACGGACCCCACACGGTCAGCTTGATTGCCTGAGTGCTCTTCGCAGCGGTGCCGCCGTTATTGCTGGAACCGCAAGCGCTCGCTCCGAGCAGCATCGCCACAGCGGCGGTGACGCCCAGAATCTTCTTCATGTTTGTCATCCTTGACCTCCTAAAATTCCGCTCCGTTTGCGCGAAGCGAGTGTGTTTTCGGTGCAGCGGTCCGCATCTGGCCTTTTGCCCCTTCAGGCTACCTGCCGAGATGCACGCCCGCTCACCGAAGTGGGCGGATCATTGCGTACCTCCGAACCAACCAACAGTATACATGGATTTGCATACGTTCGCAAAAAACGATGCAAATTTCACTGTTTCGCGTGTCTTTTTTGCGCAAGCGACACGACACGGCAGCCGTGAGACAGCCGTTGACGACTGCAATCATGCGGTTTGTAAACCCCGGCACACCGCCCGCGCCGTTCGTGAGTGTCGAAATGCATCTTGTGTGATAGCGTTTGCTGCACTACTGAAAATAGTGGTGCAACAGACAAGGTGTGTGCGGTAAAGCACACCTCGAGCGTGCGCAGCGTCGCATACGCGGCATCCACGGTCGTGCCTGCAGGGCAGGCAGGCGGGCGGTTGGGCCACAAGGAAGGGAACGACATGACAACGACATTCACGCGGCCGGCATGGCTGGACACGGCTGTCTTCTACGAAATCTATCCGCAGAGCTTCTGCGATTCCAATGGGGACGGCATCGGCGACATTCCAGGCATCATCAGCAAACTCGACTACATCGCATCACTCGGATGCAACGCGCTGTGGATCAACCCCTGCTACGATTCGCCCTTCAAGGATGCCGGATATGACGTGCGCGATTACCGAAAAGTCGCCCCGCGCTACGGCACCAACGACGATCTGGTCGAGCTGTTCCGCCAAGCCCATACACGCGGCATCCACGTGCTGCTCGACCTGGTGCCGGGGCACACCAGTGAAGAACACCAGTGGTTCAAGGAAAGCCAGCGCGCCGAGCGCAACGAGTACTCTGACCGTTACATCTGGACCGACAGTGCGTTCGAAGGCTACTCGATGCCGTTCATCGGCGGGGAAAGCGAACGCAACGCGACCTATATCCTGAACTTCTTCAAATGCCAGCCCGCGCTGAACTACGGTTTCGCGAAACGCGACCGGCCGTGGCAGTCCTCCACGGATTCGGCGGCGGCCAAGGCGACCCGTGACGCGATGGTGGACGTCATGCGGTTCTGGCTCAACCTTGGCTGCGACGGATTCCGCGTCGACATGGCGAACTCGTTGGTCAAGAACGACGGAGACGATAAGCCAGAGACCATCAAAGCGTGGCAGGAGATGCTCGGAACCGTCAAATCCGAATTCCCGCAGGCGGCGTTCGTCTCCGAATGGGGTGTGCCGGAGCAGGCTCTGGAAGCGGGCTTCGACATGGACTTCTATCTCGACTGGCGGTTCGGCGGCAAGCCGAACGGGTACAACCTGCTCGCGCGCAATACGGACAATGCGCTCGACACGGCAGACGACCACAGCTATTTCAGCGCCAAGGGCGGCGGAAGCGTACAGGAGTTCCTCAGCCAGTACATTCCGCAGTATCAGGCGATTCGTGGCAAAGGGTATTTCTGCTTCATCACCTGCAACCATGACACGCCACGGCTCGCGCCGCGTCTGACGAAACGTGAACAGCAAGTCGCACTGGGCATGTTCCTGACCATGCCGGGCGTGCCGTTCATCTATTACGGTGACGAGATCGGCATGCGTTACCGGGACTTGCCGACCAAGGAAGGCGGGTACGCACGCACCGGAAGCCGCACGCCCATGCAGTGGGATACATCGAAGAACATGGGATTCTCCAGCGCCGATCAGGATTCGCTCTACCTGCCGGTCGACCCGTCACCGGACGCGCCGAATGTCGCTGAACAGGAGCGGGAAGCCGATTCCATGCTTGCATGGGTGCGCGCCCTGCTGTCATTGCGTGCCGACCATCGCGCGTTGCGTGCCAAGGCGCCGCTTGTCGTGCTGGCACAGCCCGAGCAAGGACGCTCTTTCGCGTTCTCGCGTGTGTCGGAAGACGGTGCGGAGCGGCTGGTCGTCGCGATGAATCCGGGCCTGAACACGGAAACGATTACCGTGCCCCCGCAAGGCGACAAGGCCAACGACCCGACCGTGTTGCTGTGCTTGGGTAACGCCTCGGCACGCGGTAGCGAGGTGACCTTGGGACCGCAGAGCTTCGTCATCGTGCACGTGTGAATCGGTATTCGACGGCGGGCGGATACGCAGATTTGCATGATGCGTGGTCAGATCTGATCCGCATATCCGCCCGCTGTCGTTCCACAAACCGCCTATCTGCTCGCCATGGCATCCATGTTCTGCGTACAATGGCAGAAAAACCGGTATGTGAAGCGGGCCATCGCGACGTCCGTCATCTGGTGGGTAACAGCGCACAAACACGATATGGAGGAGCGAGGAACGTGACTATGCGATACGAGGTGGTGCTATTCGACCTGTACGGGACATTGATCGACATTCGCACGGACGAGCAGGCTGCACAACCATGGCAGGAATTGTGGGAGTTCCTTGACGCCACCGGGGCGCATTACGATGATGCCGCGCACCTGAAGGCGAGCTTCGAACAGCTCAACGCGGTGAACGTGCAGGAAGCGCGCAAAGGCGCCGAACACCCCGATTGGGTGGAGCCTGACGTACTCCCGGTTTTCCAGCGGTTGTATGCGGCTGGCGGCTCAATGGCCTCGCCGCAGCTCGCAGCGAAGGCGGCATGGGTGTTCCGCAAAGCCAGCACCAGCAAGTTCGGCCTGTACCCGGGGGCTCTCCAGATGCTCGGCAAACTGCGCGAAGCCGGAATCCGCACCGTACTCGCCAGCAATGCACAGGCCTGCTACACGCGTCCCGAAATCGAGGCCACCGGATTGAGCAAGGCGCTCGATCGCATCGTCATCTCCAGCGAGGAAGGCATGCGCAAGCCGTCGCCGAAATTCTTCCTGCGCGCGTTGGAATACGAATACACGACACCGGATCGCGCGCTCATGGTCGGCAACGAGGAGCAGTGCGACATTCAAGGCGCGGCCTCGGCCGGCATCGACGGCGTCTACTTGCATACCGCGATATCGCGGCAGGATGACCCAGAAATCTGCAAGCAGGCGGTACTTTCCCTGGAAGGTGCCGATTACGACGCGTTGACCTCATTTGTGCTCAGCGAGTGAAAACACCGCATTCCAGACGGCCAACAGCATCGTGTGGAATAATGTCCCCCAGTTGCCGGCGGCCGCCACATCCAGGTCGCACCGCCGGAATGATGGACACGACAGACGAATAGGTGGTGCAAACCGGATATGGAAGACACCGTGACGGGCGAATACACGGAAGACCAAACGGCACGCGGAGGGCATAACCGCCGAAAGGGAATGACGACATTCCACGTGAAAACCGTCGGATGGCTGTTCGTGCTCCTCTCCGCAATCGGCACGACCGTCCTGCCGTCCGCCCTCGGCTATCGTCCCGGATCCGATGATATGGCCGCGATGACGGTTCTGGTCATCTGCGAAGTGGTCTCCTGGACCGCTGTGCCGTTGTACTCGTGGCTGCTGGTGCAGGGGTATCGCCACACGCATAGTGTTGCGCAATACGGGCTACGCCTGCTGGCGCTCGCCGTCATCTCCGAAGTCCCTTACGATATGGCGACATCCGGCAAGGTCTGGGATATGAACTCGCAAAACCCGGTGTTTGCGCTGGTGTTTGCGCTGATTGTGATCGCGGCGATTGACTGGGCCCGTGAGAATCTGCAGGGCATCTCGAAGTGGGCTGTCATCGTGCTGGTTTCCATCGCCGGACTGGCATGGTCGCTACTCTTGCATGTCGGGCTGCGCCAAGGCATGTTCAACATGGGTGTGCTGTTGATCGGCATGGCATTGGTGTTCTACGCCATGGACGCGCATGAGAACACGATGATGATGACTGCGGGCGTGCTCGGAGCGGTGTTCTTCATCATGCCGGCAGTCGGTGTGGCGATGCTGCATACGCGGCGCGATGAACTGGGATACCGTCATGCTTGGACGAAGTGGGTGTTTTATGCGCTGTACCCGGTGACGTTGCTGCTGTGCGCATTGCCGGTGATCTGATCGGGTTGCCGGAGCGGCGGAGTCGCCCTATGGCTGTTTCGACACCGCTGTACTGCTGGGTATGGCGGGAAGCGCCGAGCGGGAAGCTTCCGCGCTTCCTCGGCGCGCCGGGCGATCCTACTGTTTGAACACGGCGTCCGATCCGCGCAGCACCAGCTGGGGTTGGATGATTTCGTGCGGGTTGTCCAGCGGCTTATCAGCGATGAGTTTCAGCGCCTTGATGGCGGCGTTCCGGCCCATATCGCGCGGATCTTGCCGCATGGTGGTCAGATTGATCGTATCGGCGTATGGACTGTCGTCGAAGCCGATAATCGAGTAATCCCTTGGGGTGGTATGACCGTACCGTTCGAGTTTGAGCACCAGCGGAATGGCCATCATATCCATCTGGCAGCAGATGGCGTCCGGAAATTCGTCGAGCGCCAGCAACGCCGTCAGTGCGGAGTCGGCGAATGCACGGCCGCGGGGGACGGACAATACCTGCCATTGCAGGTCGTGATTATGTTCCGCCGCCTTGCAGGCGCGCACGAACCCGCGGCCGCGGTCGTCGATACTCGATGTGATGCCTTCGGCGGGCTCCGAGCAGGTGTACACGATATGGCGGTGACCGAGATTGATCAGATGCTGAGCCGCCATGAACATGCCCTCTTCGTCGTTGATACTGACGGAGGCGTCAAAATTCGAGGTGGATGGCGTGTTGATGCCGATAATCGGGACATGGATGCGTTCGAGCTGTTCGACTTCGTAAGAATCGATGGCGAAAGAGTTAACGAATACGGCGTCGACATTGCGGCGGACAGGCAAGGTGGTGAAGAACTCCTTGCGGTTTTCGGCGGTGTCGATGTGTTGGAACAGGGAGATGTCATACCCCGCATCGTGAAGGATGTCGTTGATGCCGGCGAAGACTTCGGTGTTGAACCAGCTGGTGATCTCCTCGTTCATCAGAAGCGCGACACGGTATGCCTGACCGGTTTTCAGCGAAGTGGCGGAGCGAGAGATGTTGAAATCCAGCCTGTCCGCAGCGAAGAGCACTTTTCGCCGGGTTTTCTCGGATACAAGTTCTGGGCGAGTGAAGGCCCGCGAAACCGTTGAGATGGATACTCCCGCCACTCTGGCGACATCTCGAATGCCAGCCTTTGTCATTCCTGCCCCTTTGCTTCGTGCGCTTGCCATCAAGATTCAACGCTGATTCCGTCTTGACAGTATACAGCTGTTTCATAAAATTTGCAAACGTTGTCAAGCTTCGCTGGCGATGGTTGCGCAACCATGATTCCGCGTATCGACCAAGAGCGCGAATTTTCTGAGAATTCACCAAGAGTTGGACTGCCCTTCGGCTGTGCGAACGTTGCCCGATGCTTTGACGTCATAGCGTGCAAACGGAACGAAAACCGACTCAACAACCACATGGTTCGCAGGCGAACGAACAGGGGCCTGCCTCGGTTTTCGTCGAGGAAAGGAAAAGAAGTGAAGCAACCAATTCGATCAAAGATCATGGCGGGCGTCTCGGCTCTTATGGCCGGCGCCGTCTGCGTGGCTCTGGCTCCCGGCGCGCTCGCCGCGGGAACCCCGAGCCTTGCAACCTTGAGCAGCCATGGCGGCGCTCAGCGCATCGCCAACACGCCGGCAACCGGCAAGGCGAAGAATGTAATCCTGTTCATTGGCGACGGTATGGGTGACTCCGAAATCACCGTTGCCCGCGACTACCTGTATGGTCCCGGCGGCACGCTTGAAGGCATCGACAAAATCGGTCAAGCCGGTGCCACCAGCGCAAAGGAAACCGGCGTCGGACAATACACGACCTACGCTGCGGGCGATGGCTCGGGAGACCGTCGCCAGCAAATCACGGCGGTGACGGATTCCGCCGCTTCCGGTTCTGCATGGGCGACCGGTACCAAGACCTATAACAACGCGGTTTCCGTGGACAACAGCTTCAACCCGCAGATGAACCTCATCGAGCTGGCCAAAGCCAAGGGGCTGGCGACCGGTAATGTGACCACCGCGGAAATCCAGGACGCCACCCCGGCAGTGATGGAATCCCACTCCACCCAACGCTCCTGCTACGGGCCGCAGGGCAAGACCGACGGCAGCTCCGACGATTCCGCCAAGCGTTGCGATGTCGCCCAGCTCAAGCAGAACGGCGGCATCGGTTCCATCTCCGAGCAGTTGCTCGACACGCGTGCCGATGTGACGCTCGGCGGCGGCAACAAGTACTTCAACCAGACCGCCCAGGCCGGTGAGTACAAGGGCATGACGCTGAAGGAACAGGCGAAGACCCGCGGATACCAGTACTTCGAAGATCCGGCTCAACTGAGCTCGTTGAAGGAAGCGAACCAGGATTCGCCAGTGCTCGGCCTGTTCTCCTCCGGGAATATGCCTACCCAATACAACGAGTCCACGCCGTACGATTACGATACCGCCGTCAAGATGTCGCTCGCCGGACAGAAGGACGGCAATCAGAGCCTCGTCACCTGCACCCAGAACTCCGAATGGCTCGGCAACAAGGGAGCCTCGCTGGCTGATATGACCGACAAGGCGATCGACCTGCTGTCTTCGAACAAGAACGGCAAGGAAAACGGCTACTTCCTGCAGGTCGAGGGCGCTTCCATCGACAAGCAGGACCACAACGCCAACGCCTGCGGCCAAATCGGTGAAACCGACGACCTCGACAAGGCCATCGCAGCAGCGCTGAAGAAGGTCGACCTGTCCAACACGCTGATCATTGTGACCGCTGACCACGCGCACACGAGCCAAATCGTCTCTTGGCCGACATACTACGGCTTGACCACCCCGCTGCGTTCCGCCGACGGCTCTGCGCTGTATGTAGCCTACGCGACGTCCTCCTCGCCGATGGATAAGGGCGGTTCGATGAGCCACACCGGCACCCAGCTGCGCATCGCGGCTTCCGGCCCCGGCGCATCGCGCGTCAACGGCTTGACCGACCAGACCGACAACTTCTTCACCATCGCCAAGACGCTCGGATTGGCCAGCTCGACCCAGGAAATCAACGCGCTGTCCTCCAACGCCAAGGTTTCCGTCAAGGACGGCGTGGCCAAGGTCACCGGGTTCAACGGCGATGCAGTGCTCGGCTACCAGCTGCAAGACACGGAGACCGGTGCCGTGCTCGCCTCGTCGAACGATGACACCCCGGTCTCCGGCGTGCGCGTCGCCACCGGTGAGACCACGACCATCGACTTCAATGGTGTCAAGGGCTTCGACCCGAGCACATCGACCTACACGCTGACCGTCACCGGCAAACAGTCCGGCACGAAAGTCGCGACTGAGTTCGGCCTCACCGGCAACGGTGCAAGCAACGTGGTGGTCGCGCCGAAGACTGGCGACAAGGCTGGCGACAAGGCCCAGCAAGCCGGGTTGGCCGGTGCCCTGGTGGGCGCCCTCGGCCAAACCGGTACCCGCATCCTCGGCACGGTGATGGTGGCGCTTGCACTCGCCGTCGCCGGTGGTTTGCTCGCCGCATGGCGCCGCGGCATGTTCGCTCGGAAGTAAGCCCCGCGGCGGTGTCAGCGGTGGTGCCGCCAAAGGGCTCCGGCGAATGCCGCGATAACTGAATAGGGAGTCCCCGCATGTCCTTTGGTGTGCTGTGGCTGCTGCCGCTGCCCCGGAGGGCATTCGGGTCGGCCGATTGGCTGGACTGGCCTCTCGCGGGTCGGGTTTGGCGAGTACGGCAGGCTCGAAACCATCCGGATGCCCTTGTCGGGGCTCCGTGGGGAATCTCCGAATCCTTCTTCTAAATTCCTAGTGTGTGACGTCCTTCGGGGCGGACAACGCCGGCAGGTCCGCGGTTTCGCGGTCGGCCGGCGTTTGTTGTTAGGGGGAGCTGGTCTGGCCCGTTTCAGGCATGCGTGTTTTGGCTTGCTGACGGCATCGGCGTGGCTCGCTTGCATGGGCGGAAAAAATTTTCGTGACATGTGGGAATAAAAGTTGACCATTCAAAGTTGAGTGATGTAGGCTCAAGTTTTGGAAGCATCCAAGGTGCGGTCTTCGGACGGCGCCACTTGGGCAAAGACGTAGACAACATAGGCAACAATAAAGGAGAACATATGGGACGCGCAGTTGGTATCGATTTGGGTACGACAAACTCCTGCATCGCAACGCTGGAAGGCGGCGAACCCACCGTTATCGAAAACGCGGAAGGCGCACGCACCACCCCGTCGGTGGTGGCCTTCAGCAAGTCCGGCGAAATCCTGGTCGGCGAAGTCGCCAAGCGCCAGGCCGTCACCAATGTTGACCGCACCATCAGCTCCGTCAAGCGCCACATGGGCACTGACTGGTCGGTCGAAATCGACGGCAAGAAGTGGACTCCGCAGGAGATTTCCGCACAGATCCTGATGAAGCTCAAGAGGGACGCCGAACAGAAGCTCGGCGAGCCCGTCACCGACGCCGTCATCACCTGCCCGGCATACTTCAACGACGCCCAGCGCCAGGCCACCAAGGACGCCGGCAAGATCGCAGGCCTCAACGTGTTGCGTATCATCAACGAGCCGACCGCAGCCGCACTGGCATACGGCCTTGAAAAGGGCAAGGAAGACGAGCGCATCCTGGTCTTCGACCTCGGCGGCGGCACCTTCGATGTCTCCCTGCTGGAAATCGGCAAGGACGACGACGGCTTCTCCACCATCCAGGTGCAGGCCACGAACGGCGATAACCACCTCGGCGGCGATGATTGGGATCAGAAGATCATCGATTGGCTTGTCGGCGAAGTCAAGAACAAGTACGGCGTCGACCTGAGCAAGGACAAGATCGCCCTGCAGCGGTTGAAGGAAGCCGCGGAACAGGCGAAGAAGGAACTGTCCAGCGCCACCAGCACGCAGATTTCCATGCAGTACCTGGCCATGACGCCTGACGGCACCCCGGTTCACCTCGACGAGACGCTCACCCGCGCACACTTCGAGGAAATGACCTCCGACCTGCTCAACCGCTGCCGCACGCCGTTCAACAACGTGCTGTCCGACGCGGGCATCTCCGTGAGCGACATCAACCATGTCGTGCTCGTCGGCGGTTCCACCCGTATGCCGGCGGTCAAGGAGCTCGTCAAGGAGCTCACCGGCGGCAAGGAAGCGAACCAGTCCGTCAACCCGGATGAGGTCGTCGCAGTCGGCGCAGCCGTCCAGTCCGGCGTCATCAAGGGCGACCGCAAGGACGTCCTGCTGATCGATGTGACCCCGCTGAGCCTCGGTATCGAGACCAAGGGCGGCATCATGACCAAGCTCATCGACCGCAACACCGCCATCCCGACCAAGCGCTCCGAGATCTTCTCCACCGCTGAGGACAACCAGCCGAGCGTGCTCATCCAGGTCTATCAGGGCGAGCGTGAATTCGCCCGTGACAACAAGCCGCTGGGCACCTTCGAGCTGACCGGCATCGCTCCGGCTCCGCGTGGCGTTCCGCAGATCGAGGTCACCTTCGATATCGACGCCAACGGTATCGTGCACGTGTCCGCCAAGGACAAGGGCACCGGCAAGGAGCAGTCCATGACCATCACCGGCGGATCCGCCCTGCCGAAGGACGAGATCGACCGCATGGTCAAGGAAGCCCAAGCCCACGAGGCCGAGGACAAGAAGCGCAAGGAAGAGGCCGAGACCCGCAATCAGGCCGAATCCTTCGCCTACTCCACCGAGAAGCTCGTCAACGACAACAAGGCCAAGCTGTCCGACGACGTGGTCAAGGAAGTCACCGAGAAAGTCAACGCCCTGAAGGAAGCCCTGAAGGGTGACGACATCGAGAAGGTCAAGACCGCACAGAGCGAGCTGATGACCTCTGCGCAGAAGATCGGTCAGGCGCTGTACGCCCAGCAGGGTGCTGAAGGTGCTGCTGGCGCTGCCGGTGCGGGTGCTGCTGGTCAGGCTTCCGGTGCGGCTTCGTCCTCCGACGACGACGTGGTTGACGCCGAAGTCGTGGACGATGACGACGACAAGAAGGACAACAAGTAATGTCCGACTTCAACAAGGACGATTACCTCAAGGACCTGCCGGATGTCGACTCGCTCAACGGCGAGAACACATCCGGCACGGCCGGAGGGTCGCATGAGCAGAACGCGCCGACGACAGCGGGCGGACAGTCCGCCGACGCCGCCAGCGGCGCCGATCAGCCGCATCACGAGGCATCGGATGCCAACAAGGCGGGCAGTGCAGCGCCGTCAGACGCGAAGCCTGCCACAGCCGCAGACGGCAACAAGCAAGCCGCGCAATCCGCGCAAGCCGATGCACAGCACGCTTCCGCCGATGCAGCTGACAACGGCAAGGACGGCGACGCCGACCATGACAAGGACGGCTCCCTGACCCCCTTGGGCCAGGCAAAGAAGGAAGCCGCCGAATACTTGGAAGCGCTGCAACGAGAGCGGGCGGAGTTCATCAACTACCGCAACCGCATGAACAAAGAGCGCGAACAGAGCCGCCAATACGGCATTGTTGACGTGCTGACCTCGCTGCTGCCGGCATTGGACGATATCGACCGCATCCGTGAACACGGGCAGATGGACGATTCGTTCAAGGCCGTCGCTACCAAGATCGACAAGACCTTCGCCAAATTCGGCGTCGAAAAATTCGGCGAGAAAGGTGAGGATTTCGATCCGACCAAGCATGAGGCGGTCCTGCAGAAGCCGGATCCCGAAGCCAAGAAAGAGACAGTTGACACCGTCGTCGAGGCGGGGTACCGAATCGGCGATCGCGTCGTGAGGGCTGCTCGCGTTGTGGTGTCCATGCCTCAAAGCTGACCTCACGACGGGAACCATACTCCCGTCACCACCAGCCGTCGCGCATTGAGCAGGTGGCGCCATACGCCTCCCAGCAGGTGCGGCGGACGGCCGGAACCACGTTCGCCGGGCCGCGCAAATCCAGTCACGGATGGGCGCGGCCCAGCGGCTACGACAAACGAATACCACGCGTACATCACACGTGGAGAAACAACAGGAGCGCACACGCATTCACGCACCGCGCAGAATCTATGGGGATGGGAGGCATAGATGGCTGAGAATGAATGGCTGAGCAAGGATTTCTACAAGGTCCTCGGTGTCTCCAAGGACGCCAGCGAAGCCGATATCACGAAAGCGTACCGCAAACTGGCGCGCAAATATCACCCTGATTTGAACAAGACCAAAGAAGCCGAAGAGAAGTTCAAGGACATCTCCGAAGCATACGATGTGCTGAGCAACAAGGATCAGCGTCAGAAATATGATGCGATTCGGCAGTTCGGCATGGGCGGAGCAAGGTTCGCCGGCGGTTCCGGCCAGGGTGGATTCGACACATCCGGGTTCTCGGACATCTTCGGGTCGATGTTCGGAGGCGGTTCCGGCAACGGCGGTACGCATATCCGGTTCTCGACATCCGGCGGCGGCCAGCCGAATATGGACGATATCTTCTCGATGTTCGGCGGCGGCGCTGGTGCAGGTGCCGGCGCGGGATCACCGTTCGGCGGTGCTCGCAGCGAATACCGGGAGACGCCGCGCCCGCAACAGGGGGCGGATCGCAAGTCGAATATCACGCTGACGTTCCGCCAAGCGGTCAAGGGCGCCACTGTGTCCTTGCGCGTAGACGGCAAACAGTTCAAAACCCATGTACCTGCAGGCGTGGAAGACGGGCAGAAGATCCGCATCCCTGGCAAGGGCAAGTCTGGGCTGTACGGCGGCAAGCCGGGAGACATGTACCTCACCGTTCATGTCAAGGCAGATCCGAAGTTCTCGCTGCGTGGACACGACATCGTCATGGATCTGCCGGTCAGTGTCGGACAGGCGGTATGCGGCGCCAAAGTCAAAGCGACGGATATCGACGGCAACGAGGTGACCTTCAAGGTGCCTGCCGGCTCATCCAGCGGCGAGGAAATCAGGCTTGACGGTCATGGCGTCCCTGGACGCGACGGCGATCTGGTCGCCCGCGTGCAGATCCGGGTGCCGTCGAAACCGGGTCTGGGCGTCAAACACGCGGCGAAGGAATTCGACTCTGCCACCGGCGACTTCGTGGATCAACTCGCTGGAGAACGCTGACAGGCGTTGATATACGCCCGCTGAGATATGTCGATGCCGCCCGGCGGTGGGCAGAGCCTGCGACCGTGGACGATGGATGAATCGAATGCCATCACGCGCGGAATGCTGCGCATCCAACGTTCGGTTGAGCCTGCACGAACGCGGGCTCAACTCGACAGCGCGGCCGCGTGGTCAAGCTCTGGCACGGCAGCGGCGGCATCGCTCAGATCTGGCAACTAGACACGGCAACGAAATCTGACAGCAGACTGCGTGCTTGCGGGCTCGCTGCGCAACGCATATGCACACGCAACACATATGTACACACACCATCGGGAGGAGGAATCATGGCACGGGTGACACCACAAGTGCGCGCGCTGTATGACATGTGCGCGGTGGCGCTGGTCGAAGGCCGTGCCGACCTCGACGGCGCCGATGATGTGGGGTTCGATATCGACCTGCCGCTGTTCACCGTGGGACATGCCGCACAGCTCGCAGACATTCACCCACAGACGCTCAGGCAATACGACCGGCTGGGTCTGGTCACGCCGGATCGCACAGAAGGCGGCGCCCGTCGCTATTCGCTACGCGATATCCACCGGCTGGTCCAAGCGCAGCGGCTCAGCCAGGACGAGGGCATCAATCTGGCCGGCGTCGCGCGGATTTTGGAACTTGAAGAAGAAAACCGCCAATTGCGCCGACAGATCAAACGGTTGCGCGAACCGGAAGATTCAAGTATCTTCGCAGCTGACGCGGATGGTGGCATCATGCAAGTGAAGCGTTCACGACGTGCCCGTATGTGGCGGCGCGATATTCACGAGGACACCCGTGCATTGCCGTCAAGCGGGACGGATGCGCAACGCTCCACATCGCGGTCCATGGTCATCTGGGGATACCGATAACCCGTGCCCGTATGGAGAAACCGCACGCCGCTGACGCGTCGAATGCCGGTGGTGGTCCCGGCAGTCTAATCTTCATCTCCATTTACCGCATACCCATTCGGGTGTGCGGTTTTTGTTGTGTCTGGGCGGGTGCGCAGGGGGCATCGGGCATGTAGTGCGTTGGCGGGCAGGAGAAGAAGTCCCGGATGGTTTCGGGAGATTGTCTTGAGATGGGCTGGTGGGTGATGAAGTCTCGGTTTGACGTGGGAGTTTGTGCCGTCATGGGCTGGTGGGCGAAGAAGTCCCGGATTTGTGCGGGAGTTTTGTCGCGGATGCGCTGATTCGTCGGTGTTCTCCCGTTTTGGGTTTCTGGGGTGTTTTTCTTGAATCGCGGATTTCCAACGTTCTTGTTGGGAGTTTGTCCGCGGGATGGCCGATTCCCTGCAATCTCCCGCGCTCGATATGGGAGTTTGCGCGAGGATTGGGAAAATCCGCCAGTTCTCCCAGAAGGATTGCGCCTGCAAGGCTTTGTGGGGCTGCCGGCCATGCCGATGGCTCCTGCGCGCCATGACAGCTTAACCGAACCAGCTTCTACGTGCCTTATGAGAAGATGACGACGGTGGACCGCCCGGGCGCTGTCCCGCAGACGGCCGCGCATCGGCATGACTTTCCACAAGTGAGGCAGATATGTTGCAAGCAGTGTTCTGGGATATGGACGGCACACTTATCGACTCAGAACCCTATTGGCATGAATCCGAACTGCGTCTCGCTGCGGCCCACGGCGGCTACTGGGACGAGGACCTCGCCTGGCAAGGCTCCGGCACCCCGGTGCCCCAGGTCGCCCGGCAGATGATCGAACGCGGCACGGCATTGACCGTCGAGGAAATCTCCCAAGGCATGGTCGATTATGTTGCGCAGCAGGAGCGTTTGCGCATGCCCTGGATTCCAGGTGTGTTGGACGTACTGCGCTCGCTGGCTGCCGCGCGGATTCCGTCGGTGCTGGTGACGACATCGCCACGCAATCTTGCACAGAACTTGGTCGACCAAGCGCCGGACGGTGTGTTCGTCGGCTATATTTGCGGGGACGATGATGTTGCGAAGAAGCCTGATCCCGCGCCATATCTTGCGGCAGGCAAGTTGCTCGGCATCGAGCCGGATATGATGCCGTATTGCGTTGCCGTCGAGGATTCGATAAGCGGCCTGCGCTCCGCGTCGGGTTCCGGCGCGACTACGATCGCCCAGACCGGTTACATGCGCGCCGACACGTCCCATGGGCCGCAATACGCGTCGATACGTGGTTACGAGGGAATCACCGCCGAGACGTTCGATCAGTTCGTGAGACAACGCGTGGCAGGGGAGTCCGGGGCGGGAGCGTCTGCTGCGCGGCGGTAGGGTGCCGCCGCTTGTATCCTTGCATTTTCGGTTGCCGGGCACATTGGTGACGGCATTGCCTGGCGTCGTCGTAGGAAGCCCGGGCGGAATCCAATGGAACCATGAGCGCTTTCACCGTTCAGCGACTCGAACCCGCGATCGCGATTATGGAGCGCTGTGTCTTCCAGTGCGGCCGCGCTAGGCTTGGAATCAGCAGGCTCGTTGAATCATGTGGAGGCGCTGGTATGCGTGTGGTGCCGTTGTCGTGGATGGATGTCGTCGCTGTTGTGGCGGCGTTGGTACTGTGCGGGCTGATCGGCTTCGAACGGGAGGCCCGTCGCAAAGATGCGGGAATCCGCACGCATATTCTGGTCGGTGTGGGCAGCTGCCTGTTCACCATGGTGTCGATTGAGGGTGTTCCGGCGGTTGTCGGTGCTTCGGTCACGTGGGACGCCTCGCGTATTGCGGCGCAAGTGGTCACAGGTATCGGATTCCTTGGCGCAGGCGTGATTTTCTTCAACCACGATACGGTCCGCGGATTGACGACCGCATGCGCGATATGGATCGCAGCCGCTGTAGGTATGGCGTGCGGGGCAGGCATGTTCCCGTTGGCGCTGCTGATTACCGGACTGTATTTTGTCGTGGTGTTGGCGATCGCTCCCTTCGTGGTGTGGGTACTGAAACGAGATCGCGACTACGTTATTCGCGTGACATATCAGGATGGCAAGGGTGCATTGCGTCAGGCGTTGTTGCTTGCTGCCCGGCACGGGTTTGAAACGCAGGTTGTTTCCACGCATGATGTCGATGGGGATACGTGGCAGGGCGCTGCGGTCGAATTGCGACTTGCGGGCAATACCAGCGATTTGCATGATTGCATCGGTGATATCGCGCAGATTGATGGCGTGCGTGATATCGATGTCCTCTCCCGCGACGACTGATGCCGCTACTGCGATTGGTTAATCAATCTGCTCATCAATCAATCTGCTCATCAATCAATCGGTCAATCGATTCATCAATCGATAATCCCCAAGAGCCAACGCCCTCCCCTCACAAACTGTTGACGCTGGTCGGCCATCCCGCGTAGCTGGTTTGTGTGGTGGTACAAACCGTTGACGCTGGTCGGGCGTTCCGTGTGGCTGGTTTGTGTGGTGGTGCAAACTGTTGACGCTAACTGGCCATTCCACGTAACCAGTTTGTAGGAGAGGTCAGTTTGAAGGATGACCGGTCTGCGGGAGAGTAGCAGCGGGCGCACGCATTGCTGAAACGCCGGACATTCGTGTTGACCGATAATCCCGATGACCCTATTGGGCGGCCATCGTGCACGCATTTCGGCGATAACCCTGATAACCCATAACTGCGACGGTTGCCCCCAGAACCCCGCTATCGACTCACAAGGTAAAGAAAAACCCTCCTGCGGTGGAATGCAGGAGGATTTTTCGTGGAGCTATCGCAAACCTACTCGAAGAATTATCTAATAGTTGCAAAATACATTAAAGAATATCATGCTACCCCTGTAAATACTAACGTAGATCCATTCATCACAGATTTATCCTACGACCCCCAATTCTATCGTAAAATCCGTTGCTCAGTAACAAAAACTCTCTCAGAGGTGGAAAGTCGAACAATCATCGTGAAATATCAGCAGGGCAAATCTACCTACGAGTTAGCATGGGAATTTGGCTGCCATAGAGCGACTATTAGCAGAGTTTTAAAAGACAACGGAATTGAAGCCACGAATCAATGCGCCAAGAAGAAAGTCCTCGCCGAGATGATTATGCAGATGTACTCAGAATGGTATAAACCGTAGGAAATAGGGGGAAGTGCTTGGAGTGAGCGCCGACACCGTCAGACGTATCTTACATGACAAGAATGTCTATACCCGCAAGAGCTGGGAGTTTCCGAAAAGTAGAATGATATACAATATACGAGTTATTGGGAGAACGCTTCTCCGCGGTGTCATTGCTCATGTACGCCTGCATTGATACCAAGTATTAAATGGCGACAGGGTTACAAAGGAGTAATCAAACATGGAAACTATCAGATTAAACGATCTACTCCAATTAACGAGGGAAGAAATTGACAGAACAAAAATCCGTTTCATGGTGCCCAAGAGTGATATTGGTTTCAACCCGAACGCCGACGCCGAAGATCCATCCAAACAAGATGAGATTAACCTTACTGCTCTTGTACATAACGAGAAAAAAATCTTTTTCAAAGATGGAGTTATCGCAATAGGTTTCATTCGAATCCGCGACGATTATTGGCTAATGACCGGAATTGTCAAAGTCATAAAAGACAATGGCCAATCTCAACCAGCGACAGCTGAGTATTTGACCAAGAAGTACAACTTCAGATTGGTTGTAAGATTTCATAAGAAGTCTCAGAATGGCGTTCGTTTAGCGAAGGGTATCATCGATGATCTTGAAGTTATCGAAGTCTGGAACTCAGACAAGACCCTGAACGATACAACCTTCCCTGGATATAAGAACGTATCCGTGGGTTACCGCGAATTAAAGAAAAACTTGAATCTGAATCCTCAGAATGGCGCACGGCCTTACGCTGTCGCAAAGGCATTTACCTAATTACAGATAAAAATACCGGAAAGCTCTATGTCGGCTCAGCATATGGAGCAAATGGTATTCTGGGGCGCTGGGAAACTTACATAAAGAGCGGCTACGATAAAGACGAAGTCGAAAACGGCAAATATCCGAACAAAAAGCTATGGGAGCTAGTAAACGAAAAGGGGCTCCCATATATTCAAGACAATTTCCAATACTCCATCCTCGAAACCTTCACTGATGATGTTTCCAAAGAGGATATAATTGCAAGGGAATCTTGGTGGAAAGAAGCCCTGCAAAGTAGGAAATTTGGATACAATGCCAACTAAAGCATGTATCGCTTGGCCGGCTCATTCTTACTCGCCATATCCTTCACAATACTAATAATCCCTTAACCGCTGAGTGGGTCGTGTGCGTCGGTGGAGGGTTGTGGTTCTGTTTCTGCCGACGCTAACGGTGCTGTCAGTGTCGGCAGAGGGTCCTGACGATGCTGAGGGACGAGTCAGCGTCGGTTGAGGATTTGGCGCGATCGTGCCGGATTGATAAAGAAAAACCCTCCTGCGGTGGAATGCAGGAGGGTTTTTCGTGGAGCTGATGGTAATCGAAACCACGACCTCTTCGATGCGAACGAAGCGCTCTACCAACTGAGCTACAGCCCCGTGTCTGGTGATTGCTCATCGAGACAACTCACCAAAGTCTAGTACAAGATACCGCCAAACGCAATCCGATATGGTGCCATAGGCGTGTTGCATCTGATGTGTCTGGTCGTCATCTTCAATGCGTCGGCGGCAATGCATCAGCCGCAATGTATTGAAGATCGGCCACCGATACGCCTACGCCGATTGGGGCGGCGGGTCAGTTGTGCGGTGTCGCCTCAGACAGGTCGGCGGCATCCTTGACGGTAGCCGCAGCGATGGCCTGCGCGCTCAACACATCTGCCCCAGACAAATCGTTGGGAAGCATCCCCGCGTTCTTGACCGTGGCGGCCGCAACATTCGCATTATCCGCTGCGGCCTCATCGGCGACGCCGGCAACCTCGCTAGGAGCGGTATCGGCCGCATGCCTGGCCGGTTCGGCTGCACGCCCGCGCCGCTTGCCGGTCTTCGCCTTGACCAGCCCCACGAAGGTCGGGGTCAGCGAAATCAGCAGAATCGCCACAATCACCAGCTCGAAATTGTCTTGTACGACCGGAATGCCGCCAAAGAAGTACCCGAGCAGCGTGAACAGGGTCGACCATGTCAGTCCGCCCAACACGGAGAACGGCGTGAATCGACGCCACTTCATGCCGGAAATGCCGGAGATGAAGGGCATGAAGGTGCGGATGAAGGGGAAGAACCGTCCCAGGAACACGGCGAGCGGCCCCCATTTGTCGATCATGCCTTCGGTGCGGGCGAGTCGCTCCGGCGTCATCGCCTTGACTTTGCCGGATTCGATGATCCGCCGGCCGAAGAAATGTCCGATGAAGTAATTGCACTGGTCGCCGATCACCGGCGCCGCCCACACGACGGGCAACAGCAGATTCAACGGCAACGCCGCTTTGCCGGTGGTCGCGTCTGCCGCTGCGAAGCATCCCGCGGCGAACAGCAACGAGTCTCCCGGCAGGAACGGGAAGAACACCACGCCGGTTTCAATGAATACAATCAGGAAAATGAATCCCAGCGTAGGCGCGACGCCCATGGCAATCCAGGATGCGATCGCCGCTCGTGGATCCTTGAGCAGCCGGATCAGAAAATCAATGAACCCCATAATGTCCTTATCGAATGCCGGATGTCACCAGCACGTAGGCTGTTGTCTTCCGTTGGTCGGTTTCGATTGCCGTTCCAGCCTACCGCGTGCACTTGTCTTATGGGGTTCCCGATGCGCAGTTTCACACGATTACCGTAACTGCGTCGCCCCGTGCAATCGTGGGCGACGCACACTCTTGCCGTCGGGGAACGGGTCACAAATCGTAGGACGGTTTGGTGATGTCGTTGCCGTCCGTCTTCTCGCCTGCCCGATCATCGGTCTCCGGGGTTGTGTCGGCAGACGTTGCGGATTGCGGCTCAGGTTCCGGCGCGCCCAAGGCAAGGCCCATGGTTTCCAGTCGCATACGTAGCTCCGGGGCGGCCATGATGCTCGCATAGACATTGCCCTGCGCCTCGTTGCCGTGCACATGATGCAGCAGTTCTGTCTGTTTCACGGTGTTGATACCGCTGAATACGAGGTGGACATGGTCCTCCTTGGCGTATTCAACGGTACGCCCGATGATTTTCATGGCCAGCGGATGCCCGTACCCGTTGACGATGCTCGGGTCGAGTTTGATGACGTTCAGCGGGAGGTTGGCCAGAGCGGAGACCTCGGAATATGTGGTGCCGGCCTGGGTGAGCGCGATGCGCACATTGCTCATGGAAGTCAGTCCCGCCAGATCGTCGTCGAATTGCACTTGTGCGGTATTGAGCACCGCTTCGCCGAATTGCAGGCAGATCGTGATGTCCGGATGGTTCTTGTTGAGCATTTCGAGGCGCTCATAGAATCTCGAATCATTGAGTTCGCTGCCGTTGAGGGTCAGACACAGGTTGTTTAGGGTCGGCGTGATCTTGCGGAACTCCAGCAGATCTTTGACACCATGATCCAACATACTCAGAGTAAGTTCGCAGCCAAGGTCCAGCCGTTGCGCTTCGGACAGAATGAAGTCGAAGTCCAGCCGGTGGTTGTGGCTGTCGGTAATGCGCGGGAACATCTCGATGGCTTGGATAGTACGATCATCCAAGCGGAAGATGGGCTGATACATCACAGACAGACGATCCTGATGAATGGCGTCACGCAACGCGTCGGACATCGCCAGATGTTCCTCCGTGGATTGGTTCTGATGATGCAGCGGCGTGGTGATATCCGATTCATGGAGCCCCGCGTCAATCAGCAGCTGGGTGGCGCCCTCCTCGGATGTGGCGAAGGACAGCGACGTCACCATGGTGATGGACACCGTTCCCATCTCGGTCTGGATCGGCAGGGATGTGCTGTCGCGCAAACGGTCGGCGAGATTCTCGACATCCTCCGCCTTATCGAAGTTGTTGAGTATGACAGCGAATTCGTTGCCGCTGACCCGGGCGAGGAACGCGCCGTCCGGGATGAGTTCGTTGATGCGAGCCGTGGTGGTTCGCAACACGGAATTGCCCACAAGACGGCCATACCGATCGTTGATGCGCTTGAACTGGTCAATGTTCAGATAAATCACGGCGACGTTGTTGCTGGAGCTTTCGGTTTGCATGCTTCGCAGATTCGCGATGAATGCGGCATACGTATATGCGCCGGTCAGCGGATCGGTTTCGGATTCCGACCGAAGCATACCCACCTCGCGATTCATACGGAGCTCCTCGTTGAGCACTGACGCCGCCGCAGCGAGCACCTCCTCGTCAGAGGGCAGGAACGGTCGGTTGAAGATGCTGCGTTCGAATACGATGGTGTACTGGCTGCCCTGCTCCTTGATGCGTTGCGAATGGCGGTAGGAATGGAACGGCCGTGGAGTCATCTGGTCATCGGTCATCATGATGCAACGGATATTCGGCAGCGATTGGTTGATGATATTCGACAAGGCGTGCTCGGTGTGGGCGCTGGGCAAGGGCAGGGCGTCACTGATGCGCAGCAGGCAGCGCAACGACGCTTCCTCGCGGGCCATGCGTCGCAACGTATAGAAGCTCATCAGAATCAGGGCGTAGACATCCAAGGAAACCGTGAGAATGGAGCGCACAGGCGACTCCGTAATCTTGAGATCCGAATACTGGTAGATCGCCGGAAGCAGAATCGTCACCACAATCGCAGCAAAATCGGCAAAGGACAGGACGATGATCCTGGTGAAGGAATATTCGCCCAAGGATTTTCTGATCGGCACGCCACTGATGAAGAACATGACCATATCGCAGACGAATCGGACCAGCGGCAGCAATGCGGTGGCGATGACCAATGGGAGGAGACAATTGGTGATGATGAGATGCAACGCTTCCGGTCGGGGAATGGAAGAGGTGAATATCTCGTGCAGCAGCTTGGGCGAATCGCCGAGCACAAACCACACCATGGGAATCGGCACGAGGGCGGCGGCGGCGCGGATGCTGCCGATGAACACGTTACGGGCAGACAGAGTCGCGCACACCAAGGTGATGATGATCAGCAAACTGAGCAGGTTGTTGTACCCCTCGGTGATTAGCATCATCGTCACCAACAGCGGGATGGCGGTATGTCTGCTCGCCACGGGTACGGAACTCAATTCGGTGCTGTACGCCATGCAGATCAGGAAGCTGATGGTCACCATGACCAAATCGGTCGGAGTGCGCTCTGCCGCGTACTGCAGCCCCGGCAGATAACCAATGAACACCGCGGCGAGTACAACCGCACATGCGATGGCGAGGATCTTGGTCCGTGTCTGAGGCGTGCGGGCATCGTCTTGATTGAGCCCCAAGGTGCTGTGTTGCTGTGTTGCCATTGTTCCTCTTCTGTCCGTATGGAATCCCACGATACCGATGCCTACATATCCGCCCATGCCGCAAGCGTCATTGTTGCCGCGCTCGCAGTGGCGCGAAGATGTTACGCCGGGCCGATCAGACGCCACGGCGAATCCGTTCCGGACGCCGTGCTGTCCGGGCGCTCGCCGGTGTTGTCTGATATCGCCTCATACAGGTTGCGTTTCCATGTCACCTTGTCGCCTTTGGCGTACTCGGTGGTGTCGTCCCATTGCGGGTATTTGCCGTGGGGAGTAGACCAGGTCGCTGAATTCATGTCGACGATGGTGCCGGGCGAACCCTTGAAACCGGAGCTGAGCAGAGTGGCGAACTCGCCACCGGTCTGTTTGACTCCGCTGCAGGAGGTTTCGACGGCGTCGCTGCTGAAGTTCTCACCGCACTGCTGGTCGCGGTTGAGCGACCACATGGCCAGATGGCCGAGATTCGTCTGCATGGCGAACGTGTTGACTTTCTGGGCGTCATCGAGCGTGAGATATTCGTTGTCGGTGTCATTCTGGCCGATCAGGACCGTAGCGCCCATCATCTCCCAGATTTGTGAGTCGCTGAACAATTTACGTTTCTTGTACAGCAGCTGTTTGTACTGTCGGTGTGCGCTGTTCAGCGCCTGCTTGATGAGGTCGGACTGCGCGCTTGTGCTGGAAGCGACGTTGAAATCCATCGTCATAAGGTTCAGCGTCGAGAGGTTCACCCCGGCGTCGATGAATGCGGATATGGTGTCGAGCCCGGCGTCGGTCAAACCATCGGTGCCTACCGGCAGTGTGAGACTGACGGTTATCGATTGTCCTTTGGCTTGTGCGTCGCTTTGCAAGCCGGCGACTGCTTGCGCGCGTCTGATGGCGCTTTCGCTGTACCCGTCGAGATTGTCGCCTTCGACGTCGAAATCGATTGAAGTGACATGATATCGCGAGATGACGGACTGATACACCTTTTTCAGCGAACTGGCGGTGGAGCATTGCCTGGCGAGTTCGGTATCGTTCTTTCCGCCGAAGCTGATCGTCACGGTGCGATTAGTGCGGAACACATTGGCGATACGGCTGTCGAGATCGAGCTGCGAGGATGCTTCATCGAGGGTGTAGTACCCGCCCCAGCTCGGTGTGCATCCCCCCGACGCTGTGACGAAGCCCAGCACCACGTTGTGGTATGCGTTGCCGACGTCGGATTCGAAGGTGTAGCTCGGCATCGCGGTCACGTCGACATACCCCCCGAACCATGGTTCCGGGAGTTCCTTGGATGCTGTCTTCGTGTAGGCGAGCCACGCCCAGACACCCGTGACGATTAATGTTGCGCAGACCACGGCGATGCCCAGCCTCAGGAATGAGAAGCGGCGTCCGGGGAACAGCGGTTTTCGTGCGCCCATGGCCATTCCTTTCGTGTCGAGCGGCCTTGATGGTGGTTGTGCCGGATTCGGCACCGGCCTGCGCCGAACAGCATCTTTTTCTATCATCGTACCTTGAACCGGTTCGAAATACGGCTTGCCCACGTTGCGGACAGAATCCGGAGCAAGGATGAGAAGGAATGCACGGCACCCCCGTTGACACCCCCGTGACCATGATATGCGGTAGCGTGGAATACGGTTGCGGGAATCCGGGAACAAAATATTCGCGGGCACCGCAAACCGCATACCGGTGCGGGCGTTCACAATCGCCATCAACGACGCATGACTGGAATGAAGACAGGACCTAACAGGTGATGAGGAAAACGGCAGAGCACAAGAGCGCTCGGCAGGGCAGGCAGTGGGGTGCAGAAACCTCGACGCAACCGCTGTCCATCATGCATACGAAACCATCCGGCAGGCGGATTATTCTCGGATACATCGCGATGGTATGCACCGTCATTTCCTATATCGTGTACATGGTCACGATGATTCTCACCATGTTCGTTAACAATCCGGATATCACCCTGCGATTCGTCATCGAAGATGTGCTGTACCTCGTCATCGTCACCACCCTGATTTTCAGCGCCATGGTGTATCTCGTCACCCGTCAGGGCGCCATGAGGCGGTTCCTCACCCACGAACGTGTCCCGCGAGCCATCCTTGACGAGTATTTCTCCCACCAGTACGACAAAGGCATCACCGTGCTGATTCCCTCCTACGTGGAACAGCCGAAAGTCGTGGAGAAAACAATCTGGTCCGCCGCATTGCAGGAATTCCCCGATTTGGCGATTGTGCTGCTGATCGATGACCCGCCGCACCCGAAGAACGACGAGAATCGGAGGATTCTTGAAGCCTGCCGTGCGTTGATGCCGTCGGTGATTGACGAACTGTCCAAGCCTGCCGAACGATTCCGCCAGCACCGCGATGAAGCGGCCGCCACCTTCAAGGACCAGGTGCGGGCCCGCCGCAGCACCATCGCCCGGTGCGCCGACGATTACCGCGCCGCCGTGCGCTGGCTGGACGCGAAAGCCGACTACTGGAACGTCGAGGACCACACGGATGAATTCTTCTGCAACCAAGTGCTGCGCGGTCTCGCACGCGATCTTCGACAAACCGAGGAAGCGCTCAATGACGCGGTGAATCAGCGCGGATTCATCAGCCCGGAACGCATCATCCAGCTGTACAACCGGCTCGTGTGGATCTTCACGGTCAAAGGCTGGTCGTTCGAACGCAAGCAGTACGCTTCCCTGTCGCAGGAAGGCAACAAGGCGATGAACCTCAACTCGTTCATCGGACTTATGGGCCATCATGTCAAACGCGAGGAGACTGCGGACGGTGTCATTCTGCGTGACGTGCGTCCCGGCGAGGTCCCTGATTTCGTGATGCGCGATTCCGAATACGTACTCACGCTCGACGCCGACTCCATGTTGCTGCGCGATTACTGCCTAAGGCTCGTCTACCAGCTTGAGCAGCCAGGCAACGAGCACGTCGCCGTCATCCAGACGCCGTATTCCTCATACCGCGGTGCGCCGACCCGAATCGAGCGCATCGCTGCGGCGACCACGGATATCCAGCATGTGCTGCATCAGGGCATGACCTACTACGACGCGACCTTCTGGGTCGGGGCGAACGCGGTCATCCGCAAGCGGGCGCTTGACGACATCTGCGTGGTGTCCACGGAGGGCAGCCGCACGGTGCGCACATACATCCAGGACCGAACCGTCATCGAGGACACGGAATCCAGCGTGGATCTTGGCTATTACGGATGGCATCTGGTGAACTATCCGGAGCGGCTGAGCTATAGTTCGACGCCGCCCGATTTCGGCTCACTGGTGGTCCAACGGCGTAGATGGGCGAACGGCGGACTGCTGATCATCGGCAAGTTCTTCCGTATCGTGCGTGCACGCCGGCGCCAAGGCAATCCGGTGCGGCTGGGTGAATGGTGCCTGCGCGTCAACTACATGGCATCGATTGCATGGTCAAGCTTCGGCCTGATGTTCCTGCTTGCGTATCCCTTCGACCAGCGGTTGCTCAGCCCTTGGGTGGTGGCGGCCTCACTGCCGTATTTCACCGCTTACGCGAATGATTTGAAAGCCAACGGGTACAAGCGCACCGATATCTTCCGCATCTACGGATTCAATATCGTGCTGCTGACCGTGAATCTCGCGGGTACGCTCAAGTCCATCCAACAGGGGATGACCAACACCAAGATTCCGTTCGTTCGTACGCCAAAAGTCAGCAACCGCACCGCTTCGCCGCCGTTGTATGTCGTCATGCCGTGGCTGATTGTCGTATTCTCGTGCTTCGTGCTGTATGCGGACTATCTGTCCGCAAACTGGGGGAATGCGATTTTCGCCGGTTTCAATGCCGTGGTGACATTGTGGGCGTTGGTGTCGTATATCGGCATCTGGCATTCCATCCAAGACATGGTGGTCGGATTGGTGCGGTGGTTCTTCGTGCCGATCAAACAGCCGAAGACCGGCAAGCCAGACGATTCGTCATGGAAGGATGCGCTGTACTTCGGCGACCGCAAGATGATTTACGAATCCCGGCCGGTGTGAGGCCGGTGTGAGTCCTGGCGGTTGTGAGCCCTGCAAGTCTTCTGCCGGCCCGGCGTTGTGGCTCGCACGCGAGCTGGTATGCCGCACCGGCAGTATCGCCACAATAGGCTCGCGTCTGCGCCGTCAGATCCACGACTTGAACCACATGTGGCTCAACCAGAATTCATACGGAACCGGCATCGCCGTCCAGATCGGGTAGAAGAACGCCGAGACCAGCATGATCGGCACCAATGTGGCAGCCAGCACAATCCGCCAGGTTCCGGTGCTGACACGTTGGCGCACCTGATCGCCGACATAGCAGATCGCGAGAATGATCCACGGCAGAATGACAATCGAGTAGAACGTGAACGTGGTGCGATGCAAGTATTGCGCCCATGGCAGCCAGCCGCCGAGGAAACCTGCGAGCACCGCCCAGATACGCCAGTCACCGTGTTTGACGATGGCGATGATGATGCCGATGATCGCGCACAAAGAGCCGAGCCACCAGATCAGCGGATTGCCCAGTGACGTTACTGCGGAGACACACTGCGAATGCGGTGCCAGCGAGCACAGGCCCGGATGCCCATCAAGCTCTTCCCAGTAGAAGCTGGTCGGACGCACCTGCAACGGCCATGTGAGCGGGTTCGCCTTGTAATCGTGCGGCGAGTCGAGCGTGGTGTGGAACTGCCACATCTCAACGTGGTATTCGACGAAAGACCGCAGCCCTTCTGGCAGCCATGTGACGCCTTGGCCGGGATGGTTGCGAGCCCAATCGTGCATATACGAGTCCGGGTGGATGAACCAGCCGATCCATCCGGCCAGATACGTGCCCGCCCACAGCGGCAGCATATACAGTGCGGTCAGCGGCGCGTCGCACAGCAGGCCAGTGGACAGCCAGCTGCGGTAGCCGGCGCGGTAACGTTCCCGAGCGTCCCAAATCACGCTGATCACGCAGAACGCCGCCATGAAGTAGATGCCGGACCATTTGACGCCGGTCGCCAGGCCGATCAGAATCGCAGCGGCGGCACGATACCAAGAGAACGCGATGACCGGACCGCGTGCATCAAGCAGCATGCTCTGATTGCGTTCGACTGTCTGAACAGATGACGATGCGTCGGCGTTTGTTGCCTCTGTTGCCGTGGCGGCGAGGCGCTTGCGTTGCATCCGGCGTGCGCGACGGGATGTATCCGGCACCCAGTGCGCGTTGCGACGCGCAGCGTCTACAGCATAATGCGCCTGGAGCTTGGCGCGCGCCCAGTCGCGGTGCATGAGCAGTAGATCGAACGCGCCGAGCACGAACACCATGATGAATATGTCAAGCAAACCAGTGCGGCTGAGCGTAATACCCACACCGTCAACAGACATGAGCAGGCCCGCGGATAGCGCGATGGACATATTGTCGAACAATCGCAACGCCACGCGAATCATGATGATGATTGCAAGCGTCCCCGCAATTGCGGTGCTCGCACGCCACGCGAACGTGTTGCCAGCGCCGCCGAACAGTTTCAACCCAAGCGCGATGCACCATTTGCCGATCGGCGGATGCACCACGTATTCTGCGCTGCCCAGCCACCGGTTCGTGTCCCCGTCCGCGAACACGGTGTCGACGGGGAAATCAAGTCCGCCGCGATTCAAGTATTTCGGCCAATTGCGTGGCTCGCCGGTCAGCAGCATGGTCCACGCGTCTTTGACGTAATAGGTTTCGTCGAACACCACGGCACGCGGCTCGCCAAGGCGGATGAATCGCAGCAGACCACCGAACACAGCCACAAGTACCGTCAGCAGCCAGGAAATCAGACGGGGGGCGGCGGCGAGCCGCGCGCGCAAGCGGATCAGGGCGCCGCCGACCTTTGCCGACGGGCGTGTTCGCCCAGAATTCACGGAACTCAACACCATCACTCCCAAAGGTAGAGGATACTGGATATATGACCAGTGACATCGAGGGACGCCAGTCGGCGTCGCAGTCCTTACATGATAGACCCCAACACATGCAATACGATACAAGCGGGGCGGCCAATACCGGCGTGCGTGTCGAAGTGCCCGCCGGAACGGTCGTGCTTGCCGCCACGCCGATCGGCAACGTGGGCGATGCGTCGGCGCGACTGGTGGCTTTGCTGGAGCGCGCGGATATCGTCGCCGCGGAAGACACCCGCCGCCTCTACGACTTGGCGAACCGTCTTGGCGTGCATGTCGGAGGCAAGGTCATCGCCTACCATGACCACAATGAACGCAACAAAGCCGACGGACTGCTCGACAGCGTTGAAGAGGGAGCCACCGTGCTGGTGGTTTCGGACGCCGGGATGCCTACGATCAACGATCCCGGTCTGGCGATTGTGCGTCGAGCCATCGAACGTGGACTGCCGGTGACGTGCGCTCCCGGGCCGAGCGCGGTACTGGATGCGCTCGCGCTGTCAGGCCTGCCGACGGATCGGTTCTGCTATGAGGGTTTCGTGCCTCGCAAACACGCGGAACGTATGCAACGCCTGCGCTCGCTGCGCGCCGAGCAACGCACGATGGTGTTCTACGAGACGCCTCACCGCATCGCTGAGACTATGCCCGACTTGCTGGGGGAGTTCGGACCAGATCGCCGGATGGCGTTGTGCCGCGAACTGACCAAAGACTATGAGCAAATCCGGCGTGGCACGATTGCGCAGATCAAGCAGTCGGTGGACGACGATCCGCCGCGTGGCGAAATCGTATTGGTCATCGAGGGCGCGAGCGATGATGAGGCGCGGGATAGCGCGCCTTCCGCATTGAGCGTGGAGGATCTGGCCGTGTTGTCCATCGACCGTGCACGGGAAGACGGGCTGCGCATCAAAGACGCCATCGCGCAGGTCGTACAGGAACACCCGTTGCCGGACGGATCGCTCGCCAACCGTAAGCAGGTGTATTCGACGGTGCTGGACATGCGTTCCTAGCCTGTGCCGGTCGTGTCGCCACGATAGCGTCGCGCCGTCGTGCCGGCTGTTCGGCTTGTCAATTCGCTGCCAGCGTCCATGTCTGCGTCATGTGTTTGCGGCTACGCGCGGTCGTCCCGCGGTTGCCCGAACAAAATGTCGAACGCCTCACGGACGCCTGGACCGCCCGCTTGCGATACGTATTCCAGCAGGGCGGCGTCGGCTTTGGGATTGGCGATCAGCCATTTGCGTAAGTGCGGATACTCGCGCGCGATCAGCCAGAGCGTAGACATGTCGGTATCGGGATTGCACGCGATGACGGGTGTGATGACCAGCGGGGGAGGCGGCGGTGACAGCGTGCCCGCTGCCGGGGGCTGATGTTCGGGCGCCCATCGTTGATGATGCAACCGTTCCGCCGGTTTCCTGGCTCCTTTCGGTTGGGATATGACCGATAGTCGTCGTCGCGCGCTCATGCTTGCCCCTGACTGTTGTCTGCCGCCGTGGCGGTCAGCAGTTCGCGAGCTTGCCGGATATTCGGCCAGTGACGGCTGTCGGTGTCGAAGATCGCGAGACAATCGGCCATGTCGAATGAATATCGGTTCATCAGACATCGGATGGTTCCCCCAACTTCAAGCTGCTCATCGGCCGCGTCGATCTGCACCAATGCGAGGTCGCACGCCGTTCTTGCCGGCGAAGTGACTTTCATGCCGCCGACCGTGACAATGTACTGGCTGTCAATCTGCCTGTTGAACGGGCGGATTCTACGTCCGTGCGCCAGCGAACGGTAATGCGCATCGGACACCACATCGATAGTCGAAGGGAAGTCCCCGCCCACCCAAATCCACGCGGCAAGTGACGCGCAAGCCACTACGTCCATCGGCGACGCATGGCGGCAGATCAGCCCCCGGCCGTCCGGTGTGTCGGCATGTTCCCCCAAATACGCGCTGATGTCATCAAAGCTGTGGAGCACTCCGTAATCAGCCATGCGTGTGACACACATCGGACCGGGAAGCCGGCATGTGCGGATGATCGGATGCCCGGTCGAAAACCCCTGTCGGATCACGCGGCGGCGTCCTGACGGCCCCTTGCCATGCGAGTGATGCGGTGAATCCCCTTCGCGACTGCCGGCATGTCCCGATGCGGCAGGACATGATTGCTGATGCCGTCCGGATGGTTCCGGCCGACGGCGGGTCTGCTTGCGCCCCGGTGGTGCGTTTCCTGTCAACATAGTCATACGGGGAAAGATACCGGCGTGATGCTGCGCAGGCAACGACGCTGGAAAGGAATGTGCATAACCGTGATTGCCCGGTGTACGACAACCATCCGAGCTGTGGATAACGTGTCACAGGACAGGAACCGGGCGGTATCGCAGGAGGAACGATCGGCCCAAACCGCACATGGTGCGCGCGGGCGTGATACTGTCCGTCATACGCGGCGATGCCCGGACGAATCTGCGTGTGCCTGTCCAATCCCGTCGGATAAAGCTCTTGCTGTCCGCGCTGAGCCTGATAATCAAGCATATGAGTCATATTTTGGTCAATGTTGCGTGGCCGTATGCGAACGGTCCGCGCCATATCGGGCATGTCGCCGGTTTCGGCGTCCCGTCGGATGTGTACGCGCGCTATCAGCGCATGAAGGGCAATGACGTGCTGATGGTGTCCGGAACCGATGAGCACGGCACCCCGATCCTCGTTGAAGCTGATAAAGAAGGGGTCAGCGCGCAGGAGCTCGCGAACCGCTACAACCGCGTGATCGCCAAGGATTTGTGCGACCTCGGCCTGAGCTACGACCTGTTCACCCGCACCACCACCACGAACCATGAGCACGTCGTGCAGGAACTGTTCAAACAGTGCCTGAAAAACGGGTATATCTACAAGGGCACGCAGAAAGTCGCCATTTCCCCGTCCAGTGGCCGCACCCTGCCGGACCGTTACATCGAAGGCACCTGCCCGATCTGCGGTGCCGACGGCGCGCGCGGCGACCAGTGCGACAACTGCGGCAACGAACTCGACCCGGACGAGCTGATCAACCCGGTCTCCAAAATCAACGGTGAAACCCCGCGGTTCGAAGAGACCGAGCATTTCTTCCTCGATTTGCCGGCGCTCGCCGAAGCGAATCTCGCGTGGCTCAAGACGCGCGAAGGATGGCGTACCAACGTCATCAACTTCTCGCTCGGCCTGTTCAAGGAAGTCAAGCCACGCGCCATCACGCGCGACATTGATTGGGGCATCCCCGTACCGGTCAAGGGTTGGATCGACAACCCGAACAAGAAGCTGTACGTGTGGTTCGACGCGGTGATCGGCTACTTGTCGGCGTCCATCGAATGGGCTCGCCGCAAGGGCGATCCCGAAGCGTGGCGCGCCTGGTGGAATGACCCTCAGACGCCGGGCTACTACTTTATGGGCAAGGACAACATCACCTTCCACTCCCAGATCTGGCCGTCTGAGATGATCGCGTACAACGGTGCCGGATCCAAGGGCGGCGAGACCGGCAAACTCGGTCCGCTCAACTTGCCGGAGCAGGTGGTGGCCAGCGAGTTTATGACCATGGAAGGCAAGAAGTTCAGCTCCTCGCGTGGCATCGTGATTTATGTGAAGGACATCCTGTCGCGGTACCCGGTGGATGCGGTGCGCTACTACATCTCCGTGGCTGGCCCGGAAACATCGGACTCCGATTTCACGTGGGCTGAATTCGTGCGGCACAACAATGAGGAGCTCGCCTCCAGCTGGGGCAACCTGGTCAACCGTGTCGCCAACCTCATCTACAAGAATTTCGGCGCCATTCCTGAACTCGATGAGGATTCCATGACATCCGAAGACCGCGCGTTGCTCGAGGAGACCGCTGCAGCCTTCGATGTGGTCGGCGGTCTGATCGAACGTCACCATCAGAAGAACGCGTTGAATGAAGCGATGCGCGTGGTGGGTGATATCAACAAGTACATCTCCGCCACCGAACCGTGGAAGATCAAGGATGACGAGAAGCATCTCGCCACCGTGCTGCATGTGGCCGCGCAGGCCGTGGCGGACGCAAATCACCTGCTCGCTCCATTCCTGCCGCATTCCGCGCAGAAGGTGTGGGAGGCGCTCGGCGGCAAGGGCACGTTCTCGCCGCTGCCGCATATCGAGGAGGTCGAGGATCTTGATAATCCGGACTTCCACTACCCGGTGATCACCGGCGATTACAAGCTCGGTGTGAATGTGCACCCGTGGAAGAGCGAGGCCATTGACACCGGCGCTCCGGTCGCCAAGCCGAAGCCGATTTTCGCGAAGATTCCGCAGGAAGCCGTGCAGGAGGAGCTCGATCGCTTCGAAGAGCAGCTTTCCCAGCGCAAGGCCGCGGAAGCCGAGCGTCTGGCCAAGGCGAAGGCACAGCTGGCTGAGGAAGAGGCCGCTGACAAGCCGGCCAAGACGGCTGAATAATCGCCGGCTGAACAATCGCGGATTGCGCGAATCACGCAAATCTGCGAATATGCCAGGCGGCGGGACCTGCCCTGTGAGGTGGGTCCCGCCGCCTGGTTGATTTTATGCTGGTTTTCAGCCTGATATTCTGCGAACCTATTCATCCTCTCGAAGCGATATTGCGCAGCGTGGTGTCGATGTCGGCGTCGATGAGGATGGACCGGTCGGCGATCTGCGGCGCGGTGACCGCTTCGCCGAGATTGATGCTCGCATAGGTCGCGTTGCGATTGACGGATGTCCACTGCATGAACGGGAACTTGAAGATGATCGGCGTGTTTCCGCCGCTGCCCAAGTCAAGGAACAGGGTCCGACTGCCGTCGGCTTCGCATGCCCGGCGGGTGTCGAGGAAACTCTGGTATCGTTCCGCGCATTCATGCCATGTCTCATCCTCAGCGAAGGTGTCATCGCAGCGCAGATTCGGCGCCATGGGGAATCCATCATCCGGGCAATACGGGATGAGGTCGTCCGGAATTGTCATGCCGATGCCGGCCCATCCGCCGGCCTCGTCAGCTGCAATCAGCTCACCCCAGTCGTCGGCGGTGTCGGCGGTCATGTGCGCGAAGGTGAAGCCTTGCGCGAGTAGCATGCGCTTGACATCCCGCTCGTTATCGTAGGTGCGGGAGGTGCCGGTGCGTGAGCTTTGGAACAGCCCGTAATCGCCCTGCGTGCAGAACAGGCGGTCGTCGGGGAAGCCGGCTCGCTGGAAGCAGTGGTCCACATTCGTGGTGATGACCGTGTAATCATGGCCGTCGAGCAGACTGCGCAACAGCCCGTATGTATCCTTGGGCGGGGCCATATAGCGGTTGATGTAGATGTGGCGGCTCCACCACGCCCAGTAGGTGTTGAGGTCCGGGTATTCGGCGAACCCGCCGGAATACATGTCGCCGATGCCGTATGTGTTCACGAAATCGCTGAAATACCGCTCGAAGCGTTCGCCCGAATACGTGTATCCGGCGGATGTGGACATGCCAGAACCTGCGCCGACCACAATGGTGTCCGCATCGTGGATAGCGTTCGTGAGACGGGTGATGGCATCTTCGGATGTGTCGCGATTATCCGTTGCCGGTGGATTGATAGCGGGTGGCGTGAACAGTGACATGAACGGCATGGTGGCTTCTTTCTGCGGGTTCGCGGGGTCGTGATGGGTGCCGGCGCGGTGTGGATCGGCGGTGTGCTTGCCGCCTATGCCGCCTGGTTCCCGGGAATGCCGAGCAGCTGGCGGTAGATATGCTCATCCGCCTCGCCGAAGACGTCGAAGATGACGGTCGGCGTTGTCGGAGTGCTGTCATGGTCTGGATCGGCCGGTTCGCCTGATTGGTCGGCCCTGGCGCTTGTGTCCGCATGCCGGTCAAGCCACGCACGCACAGTGCGTACGGCGATTTCAGCCGCCTCCTGCTGTGGGAAGCCGAAGACCCCGGTGCTGATGCAGCAGAATACGATGCTGTGCAGGCCGTGTGTGACGGCGAGGTCGAGACAGCTGCGATAGCTCGAGGTGAGCAGTTCGCGGTCGCGGTCGCTGGGGTGCCCTGCGGCGATTGGCCCGACGGTATGGATGACATGCGCCGCCGGCAGATTGTACCCCGGCGTGATTTTCGCGCGTCCGGGCGCCTCGGGCGTGCCTTGTTCACGCATAATTCGCGCGCATTCCAGGCGCAGCTCGACGCCTGCGAAGGTGTGGATCGCGTTGTCGATGCACAGATGCCCCGGCGCCCAGCATCCCAGCATCTCGCTGTTGGCCGCATTGACGATGGCGTCCGCCCGGATCGCTGTGATATCGCCCCGCCACAACCGCAGTCGCGGGTCGGTCGCGGAAGGGATGACGCAGGCGTCGTCGATGGCGGTGATACCCCGGTCTGCGATGATATCGTGCAACAGGGCGTCCTGGTCCTTGAGCCACCCCTTGTCCGGCTCGATCGGTTCGCGCGTGTTCACGAACGCACGGAACAGCGCCCACAGGTCCTGCGCGGTCATGGCGGACAGGGCCGCTTCATCGGTGCGGATACCCGGCGTCCAGCCGCCGGTGTGGGCGCGTTCGTCGGCAAGGTAGCGCACCAGCGGTGTCAAGCGTTGCGCAAGCTGGTTCATGTCATGCCTTTCTGGGGGTGGGGGTTTCCGTTTTGGGTTTGTCTCGTGTCCGGGGCGCGCTCGTAACATCGCGTGACAGACAAGCCCACCTCTCATGACGGTATCGTACCGGTTGTGGGAGGTGGGCATTGGCTTGACGTCGATTATCGCGAAGAGCGGTAAGGGCGCGGCTCGGGCTCAGGCGCGCACCACGGAGATGCGCTGGCCGATATGGTTGCCCTTGGCGATCTCATCAACGATGGCGATGGCATAATCGGCGTAGCTGATGATGGATTCGCCGCGATCGTTGAGCTTCAGCTCTTCGCCGGCGAGAATATACTTGCCGGTGCGCTCGCCGTCGGCCTGGAAGTCGGCTGCCGGGGAGACGAAGGTCCAGCGCACGTCCTTGCGTTCGCGAAGCTCGGCGAGTGCTTTGCCCTGTGCTTTGGCGAGCGGCTTGAAGGCGTCCGGGAAGTCCGGGGTGTCAACGAGCTGTGTCTTGTGCTCGGGGTCCACGTACAGCGATCCTGCGCCGCCGACCACGATGAGACGGGTCTGCGTGCCGGAGAGAATGTCCGCCAGGTGCTTGAGCGAGGTGGAGTGCTGCGGCAGGGTGTCGGGGCTCCAGGCGCCGAAGGCGTCCACAACCGCGTCGAAACCCTTGAGATCGTCGGCGGTCAAATCAAACAGGTCCTTGATGATGGCGTGCTGGGCGACGGTCTTGTTCTCGTCGCGTACGACGGCGGTGACGTCGAATCCGCGATCGACGGCTTCCTTGACGATGAGCTTACCGGCCTTGCCGTTTGCTGCGACTACTGCGATGGAGGTCATTGGTGTTCCTTACGATTGCTGGCTCGGGTTTCGATTTCCGGCGTGGCTTTCGGCTGGTTGCCTGGGTGAACGCCATGTCGGTATCTTTACGAACCTAGGTTTCTTTTTGACACTATTGAATATAGCAGGTATAGTTACAAAAGGAAACCAAGCAAGGAAAAGTGCCTTGGGCACCATTGGGTAACAATTTGATAGTTTCAAAGGAAAGTAGGGAAAAGAAGTCATGTCTGAAATCATGGTCGCCGGCGTGTCGCCGAGTGATTTGCCGGCTTGCCCGGTCGAAACCACACTCAAACTGATCGGCAACAAGTGGGAAGTGCTGGTGTTGCGTGATTTGATGCCCGGTACCAAACGGTTCGGAGAGCTCAAACAGTCCATCGGCGGCATTTCGCAGAAAGTGCTGACATCCAAATTGCGCGAGATGGAGGCCGATGGCTTAGTTGAGCGGCGTGTGTATGCGCAAGTGCCTCCGCGGGTGGAGTATTCGCTGACGCCATTGGGGCGCACCCTGAAGCCGGTGCTGGATGCGATGGAGCAGTGGGGAACGGCGTATAAGAAAGCTGTGGCCGCTGGGCGGTAACATGTTTTCGGGCAGACTGATACGACGCAGTGTGGGCATGTGACTGTATCGTTACAATTTCATTACATATTTGCCAGCGTATTCTCAGAAACGCACATCGTTATTCCAAGAATCAGGCTGTTTCATAATAGATGTCAGCGGTTCGACCGGTGGCGAGGCCCCTTAGGTCGGCCCCATAATTGAACCCCTTCTTCTCTCTTCTCTCTCGCCCGGCGGCTTCTCACCGCCGGGTTTCTTCTTTTCAGGCAAGTTCCGCACAACCCTTGGAGCTACCGGCTGCTGTGATATACAAACTGGCTACGCCTAGAGCCCGTTGAGCGTAGCTGGTTTGTGGGAATGATGGCGGATGTCAGTCGCAGTGGTGCGGCTGGTCGGCGGGATAATACACAAACTGGCTACGCCTGGAGCCCGTTGAGCGTAGCTAGTTTGTGGGAATGAATGATGGCGGATGTCAGTCGCAGCGGTGGGGCTGGTCGGTGGGGGTGATACACAAACTGGCTACGCTTGGAACTCGTTGAGCGTAGCCAGTTTGTGGGGATGGTGGCGGGTTTCAGCGTCGGTAGAAGCAGTGGTGGGGTTGGTCGGCGGGATAATACACAAACTGGCTACGCCCAGAGCCCGTTGAGCGTAGCCAGTTTGTGGGAATGATGGCGGACTTCAGTCGCAGCGTCGAGTCAGCGGTTGCCACGGCTCGATGTCCACTGGATCAGTGTCGAGAATCGCCTTCGTCGCCTCATCCAGATATTCCTTGCGGATGATCAGCTCGGTGACGAACCGGTCGAACCAATCTGCCGACGCGACATAATAGCCGTCCTTGCCGGCATCCTTGCCCCAGCTGTTTTCGACCTTCCAACGATCCGGCTTGCCGTCGGCATCCAGATTCACGCCGGTCAGCGTCATCGCATGGTTGCTTGCGGAATCCCAGTATTCCAATCCTTGACCCTTGTCGAAAGTGAACTCGGTGTCGAACAGCTGATCCACGCGCACGGTACCGCGGTCGAAAATCCCGGCGTCGCGCAGCGAGAACTGCATGCAATCACAGGCGAACCAAATGGGGTGACCGGCACTGAGCTGGTCAATCGCCGCCTTGCGGAACACATCAAGCGGCACGTTGACAAACTCCATATCCCCGGCTTCCGCCACATTCGCAGTCCATTTGATCCGGTACCGTTTGCCGAACGGAGTGCGGGCCATCGGCGCATTGCACAGCGTGACCGCATCATTCACATCCACCGGCACATACTTGTGCATAAATTCGAGCGGCGTGATGCCATATTCGCGGATTTGCGGACGGTCGTCACGGCCATCCTCGCCCTTGCTGGCTTTGCTGTCCTTGCCATCTTTGCTTTCCTTGGAGGCATCGGCATTCGCGGCATCGGCGGATGACTTGCCGTCGGCATCGTCGTCGCCTTTGGTCCGCGCCAGGAAATCAAACCGTTCCGGTGGCTCGCCGAGCGCGATGCAGCACATCCGGTATACCGTCGCCATATCCTCGGTTTTCACTGCGCGCAGCGCCTCCAAGCCCTCGCCCGCTGCATGACGATCGCGCAAATCGGCGGCGAATTCGCGCAACTTCGTGTTCAAATACTGCTTGAACGCATCAGAATTACGGGAATTCGCGGATTCCGGATATGCGGATTTCGGAACCAGGCCATACTTGTTGACCAGTGCGACGAACATCTGCCACCAGCCGCCATCGTCGGCGACGGTATCGTTGATGATTTCGAACACGCGGCTATCGGTCGGCTCGTCCAACGTGGCCAGCACGTTCTCCAAATACGTATTCGACTTCTCGACCGCATCCCAGAAGAACAAGTAAGACTCAGAGAATTCGAAATCCTCAAGCTTCCAACGGTGCATGAGTTCGTAGCGCAGCGTATTGAGTGAAGCGAACATCCAGCAGCGGCCGGAACGCTCCTGATTCGTGATTGAGCCCTGCTTGAGTTCGATGGAAAAATCACGCGGAAGCGCGCGCACCCCATGATAATCGGTGGCGGCCTTCAGCACGCCCATGCTGGTGGCGGCATTCGCCGCGACCGCATTCGCCCGGTCGGCATTGAACCGCTGGGAGAATTCGCGCAGTTGTCCGGGCTGCAGCGCTTTTGAATCAGCCGGATCGACAGTGCCATGATTCGCCATGATGCTCCTTACTCGTAAGTGAATCTGTCAAATGATGTACGCGTGCCATGCGCCCATGTCCAAAACCTTCATCGTACTCCGAGCGGGTTCCGGGCGGTTACTTGCCGTCGGCCATGTGCCGTCGGTCGTTTGCTGTCAGTCGCGTGCGGTATCGCGCGTATGTCAGGACATACGTTGCGCATCAGAAGAGGCGCCCGGCAGCCCGCAGATGTCGCTTGTGCGCTGTCGCGTATGTCCGGACATGCGCGAGCCGACGGATATCAAGGTGTCCCGCCATCCTTCTGCGCCTTACGCATGGTTGTGTATGCCATCACATACGCAATCGGGCAGCTGGACAGCCAATCAACCAATACCTTGGTCCATCAACGCCGCCCGCGATTAGACTGGAAGCCATGTCCAAGCATCACCATCGCGACCGCAGCTGGGCGCCCGCCCCTGAACCGCTTCCCGCCGACGCGCAGGTCATCGACAACCATACGCATGTGGCCAGCGTCGTCCCCTTCTCTCGCGAAATGAACCGGCAAGCCATCGAGCGCGACCAGCCGCCGGTGCCCGTCTATTCGGTCGACGAGCTGCTCGCCCAAGCGCAAGCCGTCGGCGTCGAGGGGATCATCGACGTCGGCTGTGAATATCCCAATCTCGGTACCGCCGTCCAGATGGCGCTTGATCATCCGGGTGTTGTCCATGCGGCACTCGCCATACATCCCAACGAGGCCGTGCTGCACGGCCACCGTGGCGTTCCCGGTCCGGACGGCCTGCCGTTGAGTTACAAGCCGTACCATGATGTCAGTTTTGAAGACGCCCTCGCGCGCGTCCACCAGCTCGCCGTCGCGCACCCGCGTGAAGTCGTTGCCATTGGCGAAACCGGTATGGACCTGTTTCGTACGGGCCAGGGTGCCAAGGAGCTGCAACGGCAAGCCTTCCGCGACCATATCGCGCTCGCCAAGGAACTGGGGCTGCCCATGCAGATCCATGATCGCGATGCGCACAGGGAAGTTATCGACACGCTGCTTGCGGACGGCAGCCCCGAACGCACGGTGTTCCACAGTTATTCCGGCGACGCCGATATGGGGCGCATCGCCGCGGAACACGGCTGGTATCTGAGCTTTTCGGGGACGGTCAGCTACAAAGGCAACGACGGCATCCGCGAATCGGCACGACTGGTGGGTCTTGACCACATCATGGTCGAGACCGACGCGCCATATCTCAGCCCGATGCCCTACCGCGGGCGGACCAACGCGCCGTACATGATTCCGTACACGTTGGCTGCGCTCGCCGATGTCTTCGATCTGCCGGTCGCCCAGGTCGCGCGCGCTACCCGCCGCACCACGCGCGAGGTGTATGGTATCTGAACGTCCGTGGTGATTCAGCGGCTCGTGAACGTGGGGGTGGGAGAGAGCGAGGACTGTCCTGCGGTGAGTCGTGGATGGTGTCGTATCTTCGTGTTGCTGTGTTCCATGTGGTTCGGGGATGGTGTATTGAGGGCGTATTTCTGCCGACATGTGGTTGATGCTTCGTCGTGTGTGGGTTCCTGTGGTGGTCGCGCTGCGGCGAGTTTGAGATGATCGTGTATCGTCGGATTCCTGTGGCCCGGGCGGCTCAGGGACTGCGAATCGTGCTCGCATCTGCGGCAGACATCGGGAGTTGCGTCGGTATGTCGGGATCCCTGCGAGCGGGTCTTGCCGGGATTCGACGGTTGGGTTCCTATCTCCAGGTCGCCGGCAGAAACTGGGCAGATTGTTCTGATCTTCCTCATTATTTCCTCTGGTGGTTGCAATATCTCGCGCCCGTCGTATAGACTTGCCGCTGTCTGTAAAGGAATCGTGATGACAGCACGGTTCCGATGCCAGGCAAGAGAGTTCACGAGCGGGGAAGGTCCCCGCCGATGGAGGAAATGTTATGGCGGAATCACGGCAGCGTGAATCTTCGCATACCGCCAATCAGTCTACGCAATCAGAAGAGCAGAAGGCTGACGAACGTATGCGTGAGACGTTGCTGAAGGCCGATACCTTCACCAACGCGCCCAAGGTCTCCCGCAAGACGACGACCAAGGAAGAGCGCGAGGTAATCGCCAAGCAGCAAGAAGAAGAGCATAAGGAAGCGGAGAAACTCGCGAAAACCGCGACCAAGGGGGCTATCGGCCGCTGGTGGACGCGAGTGCAGTCCGGTCCGAACAAAGTCACATTCACCATGGCGATTGTCGCCCTGGGTGTGGTGTACGGCGATATCGGTACGTCGCCGCTGTACACGATGCAGACCTTCCTCAATGGCCAAGGCGGCATCCAGCATGCTGACAGGGAAGCAATCCTCGGCGTGCTGTCCCTCGTGTTCTGGTCAATCACACTGATCACCACCGTAAAATACGTGCTGATCGCCATGCGCATCGACAACAAGGGCGAAGGCGGTATTTTCGCCCTATACTCGTTGATCCGCAAATACGGTGCCTGGCTGGCGATCCCCGCCATGCTCGGCGGCGCCGCGTTCCTCGCAGATTCAGTGCTGACCCCGGCCGTGTCGATTTCTTCGGCAGTCGAAGGCCTGAAAACCATTCCGGTGTTCGAACCGTTGTTCCGGGAAGACGCGAATCTGACGATGATCATCACCGCGGTCATCATCCTGCTGCTGTTTTCGGTGCAGTCACGCGGTACGGAAAGCATCGGGCGCGTTTTCGGCAGTATCGTGATGGTGTGGTTCGCCTTCCTCGCCGTCGTGGGCGTGTTCAACCTGGGCAATGATTGGAGCGTATTCGCCGCACTCAACCCGGTGTACGGCATCCGCTTCCTGTTCAGCCCGCATAATGCGGCGGGCATTGCGCTCATGGGCACGGTCTTCCTGTCGACCACGGGTGCGGAAGCCTTGTATTCGGATATGGGTCACGTCGGCCGCGGCAATATTTACTTCACTTGGCCGTTCATCAAAGTCGCGCTCGTGTTCAACTACTTCGGACAGGGTGCGTGGATGCTGCGCAATCAGCACAATCCTGCGCTTGAGAACGTAGACAGCCTGAACCCGTTCTTCCAGATGATGAGCCCGGGCGTGCGGTATATTGCGGTCGCGCTGTCGGTCACCGCAGGCATTATCGCTTCGCAGGCGCTGATTACCGGCGCGTTCACCATGGTCGCCGAAGCCACCGGTCTCAACTGGATGCCGCATCTTCAGGTGCGCTACCCGGCTCGTACGCGCGGCCAGCTGTATATTCCGGTGGTCAACGGCGTGCTGTGCGTCTCCACGCTTGCCGTGCTGTTCCTGTTCCGTGATTCGGAGCATATTTCCGCCGCGTACGGTCTTGCGCTGACCATCACGATGATCACCACCACCGTGCTGCTCGCCGTGTACATGTGGTACAACCGGCACAAGGTCGGGGCGATCGTGTTCTCGATCGTGTTCCTGTCCATCCAGATCATGTTCTTCATCGCATCGATGGCGAAGTTCATGCATGGCGGCTGGTTCACCATGCTGCTGACCTTGCTGATTCTGATGATCATGGTCACGTGGAATGACGGCACGAAGATCGAACGGTCGCAGCGTCGCCATATGAAGCGCAAGGATTTCCTGCCGGCGCTCGAGAAACTGCATGGCGACTTCCGCATCCCGTATTTCGCGGACAACATCGTGTATCTGACATCCGACAGCGAGATGAAGCGTCTTGATACGGATATCTTCTTCTCGATTTTCGCTGACCACCCCAAGCGTGCGCGCGCATGGTGGGCGGTGTCCGTGCAGACGACCGACGAGCCGTTCACTCGCGAGTATTCGGTGGAGGATTTCGGTACCGATTATCTGTTCAGAGTGAAGATTCGGCTTGGTTTCAAGGTTTCTCAGTCCATTCCTGCATATATCCACCAGATCATGCATGATTTGGAGCATACGGGTGAACTGCCGCAGCAGAAGTCGCAATATCCGAAGCTCGACGCCGATCCGGGTGTGGGCACGATCAAGTATGTGCTGATTCACAAGGCGCTGATGCCGGAATCTACGATTTCGCAGCGTGGTGCGTTGTCTCTGCAGATGAAATACGCGATTCGTCACGCGGCGGGTTCGCCGGTCAAGTGGTTCGGCCTGGCGCCGTACAATCCGCTGATTGAGGTGCAGCCGCTGTTCCTGTCGACGCGTCGGCCTCCGAGACTGAAACGCGAGGCGAATAATCTGCGCCAGATTGAGTCGAGTGAGGATGTGCTCGCGCTGACGAAGTCTTCGACGAAATCCGCCGCATCCAAGGAGACCAAGGATGCCAAGGAAACCAAGGCATCGGCGAAAGCAGAGAGCCAGGCGGCCAAGTCAGGTGGCGCAAAGCCCGCGGCCAAGCCGGCTGGCGGCGCCAAGCAATCTGTCGCAAAACCACAGGCGGCGAAACCGTCTGCAGTCAAGCCCGCCGCGAATCAGGCCTCGAAACAGGCGAAGCCGACGACGCAACACCATCCGGGCAAGGCCGGTGGAGTGTCGAAACAAACCGGATCAGGCCATCACGGCGGCGAGAAGTAAGCCAATCGCGGCCGGTGGCATTTTTGCCGCATCGCCCGTCGCATATTTGCGGCTTGTCATCGCATGTGATAGGCGTCGGGTGGTGAGCGCCGGGTGGTGAGCGCCGGGTTGGGCGCCGACGTGTGATACTGAGGGCCGTTCGCCATGTCTGCTGCGCTGTTGAGCGCAGGGCATGGCGGGCGGCCCTTGGCTATAACGCTATAACAAACCTCTATAGCCGCGCGCACAGGCGGTGTCCTACTTACCGTTAGAGTGGATGAATATGTGCAGATTACTGGGTTATGCGACTGCGGGTATCAACCGCAGTCTGGAGGATGTGCTGGGCGGTCAGGCTGTCACGGACTTTCGCGCGATGAGCGCAGTCCACAATGACGGCTGGGGCACCGCTTCGCTGCGCACGCCCCAGGAACCGCCATACCGTAGGGATGGCGGCGCGCCTTCGCCGGAAACCGGTACGCGTCTGTACAAAACAACGACGTCTGCGTTGCATGATCCCGTATTTGAGGATCTCGCCAAACAGCCGGCACGCGGAGCATTGTGGCATTTCCGCCTCGCCAGCTCCCATCTGCCGCTGATTCTGGAGAACCAACAGCCGTTCTTCGCCAACGGGTTGAGTTTCATCCATAACGGCGATATTTCGGATGAACACGGCCGCAACATTATTGAAAACCGTGACTTTCCTGTGGACCACAGCGTGTTCCTGTCCACGGGGGGTCGCAGCGATTCCGCGGTGTTCTTCGCGGTGATTCTGGAGTATATCGGTTTTGGTTTCCCACTGGATGAGGCAGTCGCTCAGGCGGTGCGCGAACTGCGGCAGACGTATCCGAAATCCAGTTACAACTGCATGATTCAAAGCGGCGACCAGCTGGTCGCGTTGCGGGCTTCGGGGCGGACCGAGGTGCCGTCGCGCATCATGGAGGTTTACTCAGGGTACGGTTGGCAGCAGCATGCCATTGACTATCGCGTTATCAGGTATCGGCGGATTCTAGGGGTTGACGGGACCTCCGAAGGCGTGGTTGTCGCCAGTTCCGGCTTCCCGCAGAGTGAGGCTGACGGTTGGACGGAGCTGAACAACGATGAAATGATCGTCGCTTCGAATCGTACCGGTGATTTCCGTCTCGAAACCATCTGAGAGTTCGCCCTAACCCACAAACCGTTTACGCTGGCGGGCTTGTGGGTGTAGCTGGTTTGTGTGTCTGCCCAGACTGTTTACGCTGGCGGGCCTGTGGGTGTAGCTGGTTTGTGTGTCTGCCCAGACTGTTTACGCTGGCGGGCCTGTGGGTGTAGCTGGTTTGTGTGTCTGCCCAGACTGTTTACGCTGGCGGGCTTGTGGGTGTAGCTGGTTTGTGTGTCTGCCCAGACTGTTTACGCTGGCGGGCTTGTGGGTGTAGCTGGTTTGTGTGTCTGCCCAGACTGTTTACGCTGGCGGGCTTCTGGGTGTAGCTGGTTTGTGTGTCTGCCCAGACTGTTTACGCTAGTGGGCCTGTGGGTGTAGCTGGTTTGTGTGCCTACCCAAACTGTCTACGCTGGCGGGCTCCTGGGCGTAGCTGGTTTGTGTGCCTACTTAAACCGGTGATGCTGGGAGGGCGTGTTGCGTAGCTGGTTTGTGTGTGAGGGAGCGCTTCTGGCGCAATGGGCGGAGGGGATTCGGCTCGCTCCCTACAATGGACCGTATGAGTGGATATGTTCCGACATTGGCCCAAGTTGATGAGTTGCACAGGAAAATCGCGCCATCGCAGGCCGCATACGATTTGATACACACGCATTGCGTCATCGTCGCGACCATCGCCCGCGAAATCGTCCGGCATCAGAACGCGTTGTTCGTGCGACGCTGCACGCTGCCGAAAGACCAATCCGGACGTCCTGACCCGTCGCAAGCCGCTGCATCCGACGGCATCACCGGCGGCGAGATCCCGCCGAGACTGTTGGACGAAAACCTCGTCGTGATTGGCGGGCTGCTGCACGATATCGGCACGTATCGCGTGCTCAAACAGGACGGCTCCGACGGCGAACCGTTGAAATTCGACGGTCCGCGCTATATCAAGCACGGATTGCTCGGCTACCAGTATCTGCTGGATGAGGGAGTGGACGAATCCATTGCCCAATTCGCGCGCAACCATACAGGCGTGGGGCTGACGAAGGATGAGGTCATCCGACAGGGGCTGCCATTGCCGCCGGCGGATTACGTTCCGCTGAATCTCGAGCAGGAAGTGGTGATGGTTGCGGACAAGTACAACAGCAAATCCGTACCCCCGAAATTCCTGACCGCGCAATCCTACGCGGACAAGGCCGCCCGATTCGGCGAAGAGAACCGTCGCGCCTGGCTTGATTTGGTGGAGAAGTACGGCGAGCCGGATATTCCGGCGCTGGCCGAGCGGTTCCACCAGCGTGTGGTGTGAGCGCGGCACGGAGCTGGATTCAGGGGTACTGAGCCTTTGACCGCATGGCACGCTGATGATGAAAAGCATGGCCTGCATCCTCAATGCCGGGGATGCAGGCCATGCTTATATCAGCGGGTTGGCGGCTGCCCGCCGAACGCCTACTCGTACAGGGTGAACGCCTCGTCGCAAGCGTCGGCCACCTCGTCGTTGTCGGTGACGATGATCACGCAACGCCCGGTATCCGCGGTCTGCCGGTTCGGGTGGGCGAGACTGTTGAGCAGATCGAGGATGGTTGCGGCGTCATCCGCATCCAGACCGCCAGTCGGCTCGTCAAGCAGCAAAATCCCGGCTTCGCAGCAGATGGCACGTGCGATGGCCAGCCGCCTGCGGTCGATTTCCCTGAGCTTGCCTGCGGGGGTGTGGACGAGCGCTTCATAGTTCTCTGTGGCGAGCTCGCTGCCATCGCCGAAATCGGTCTGGTCCAACAGGTCGCGCGCGATATCGGGCTTGGGCTGCAGGAAGTTGCGGCCGGATGCGTCCATCGTGTATACGAGGTTGTCAATGGCGTCCAGGTCATCGCGAATTGCATAGCGTTGCGGCACCACGCCAAGACGGTGCGCGCGCGCTTCAGCCGGGTCGAAGGACGCGAGGTCGGTGCTTTTCAGCATGACCCTGCCGCCGGTCGGGAACACCATGCCTGATGCGACGGCCATGAATCCGGCGCGCTGTTCGGCGTCATCGGGGTCGACCATGATCGCGTAGGTGCGGCCGTTGTAGCAGTCCATGCTGATGTTGTCGAGGACGTCACGGCCGGTTTTGCGGTTGCTGAGGATGACGTTGTTGAACGCGAACGACGGATACGCCTTCAGCGTGACGTGACGACGATGGCGCAGCTCCTTGTCGATGTGGGACGAAGCGCGGGTCGCGGTGTCGGCGTGTGCTACCGTCCGCGCGCTGCGGGCGTGCGGGGTGTGTGCCGCGTCGTCGCTGCCTGTGGCGGCTGCCTTGGTGTCGGTTTGCGCGTCGGCATCTGCGTCGGTATCGACGTCGGCAGAATCCGCAGGGTGCTCATCCGTCGCAACGGTGTCATCCGCGGTATCGGTGTCATCGATGACGACGCTGAATTGCACGGCTTCCGTGGATTCGTCCAGCTGTTCGATCTGGTCGGCCTTGACGGGCTCGTTGTTCTCGCTCACTTGGATTCCTCCTTGGTTTGTTCGGCCTGTGGCGCCGGGGCAGTGGTGTCTGCGGTGTCTTCGATGGGTTGCGTGGCGGGAGTGGCGCGCGGCGCGAACAAGGTGATCCTGCGCACGGCGACGACACGGAACATGGCGATGAACGACAACACCAAGCAGACGAGCAGGCCGTAGCCGATGGTCTGCCACACGAGGCTCGCGGATATCGTCACGTCATACCCGCCGGCGAGCTGATGGGCGAGGGGCGTGGTGCCGAATCCGCCTGCCAGTGTGCCGATCGCGAAGCCGAATACCGTGGGGAACAGCACTTCCAACATGAACTGCCATGCGATGCGCGCCTTGGTGACGCCGACCAGCATGGCGGTTGCGATTTCGCCTCGGCGGTGCACCAAACCGAGCGCCACCAGTACGATCAGCAACAACCCGCCGACGATAAGCAGCACAATACGTGCGATGCGCAAGCGTTCTGCCAGCTTGCCCAGCGGCTTGATGCTTTCGGTGTAGGCCTCAAGCGAAGTGGAGACGATTTCGTAGCCGGTCGGCAGCTTCGCCTTCTTGACCAGCGCGACGAACTTCTTGTACGCGCTCACGCTGTCAAGCGTAAAGGTGACCTGGAGATCCGGAACCGCCCATCCTTTGCCGGTGGTCGTGTCGAAGTTGTTGATGGCGAAGGCGTAGTAGCCGACGAAAATCGCGTTATCGCGATTGTCTTTCGCGAGTTTCGTTGATGCGGCGGCCTTCCCGTCCGTGTAGCGGTAGATGCCGGCGACCTTGAGCTTGACGGTGGTCTTCGCGTCGGTGGGGTTGGCGATGGTGAAGGTGTCGCCGACCTTGAGGTTGTTCTTCTTGGCGACGGTTTCCGAAATCAGCGCCGAAGTCGAATCCGTGCTGGAGGTGGAGTAGGACAGGTTCTTGCCCTTGACGATGGTGAAGGCGCCTTGTGCGTTGGCTTTGGCGGCTTCCTTGCTGTAGAAGGTGCGCAGCGTGAACTCGCCGCCCGTCTTGCTGGCGTCTTGGTCGGCGGTTCCCGCCACCGCTTTGAACTTGGATGTCTGCCTGACCGGCACGGATTCGGTGAAGGTGTAGGTGAAGCTGACGCTGGCGCTCTGCGCGGCGCTGGCGTAGGTGGAATACTGCGTCCACGACAGGTAGTTCTTGGTCCAACTGGAGTCGGCGCCGTTGTACTTCGACTGTACGGACTGCTTGAGTTTCAGGTCGAGCGTCGGTTTTTGGGCGTCGTAGCCGGAACCGTACGCGGTGTCGCTTGCTTGGATGACCGCAGTGGAAAACATCGTTCCGAAGGTGACAATCAGGGCGGTGATAGTGGTGAGCAGTGAGCGCCACTTGTGGCGTTTGAGCGCTGCCCATGCGTTCTTGAGAACGAACATGCGGTACTTCTCCAGTCTCTGGCGGTGCTTGCCGCCGGGTGCGTACATGATGGCGTTGGCCGGGACGCTCCAGTCAGCGGGGCAATAATCCCATACCAACACTATTGCTAGTCTACGTTCATGTAGTCTTGCGCGACACTGACATTGTACTTGTGAAATGCTGAGAAATCCTTGAATTTGGCGTATGCGCGGCGGATTGTCCTGATTTTTGCGGTCTGTCTCGCTGGTATGCGGTCAATTCGTGCCACACATCGGCTCCGATAGAATGAGGGGGTGAAGTTTGCTCGTTGGATGCCGCCGGTGATCGGGGTGGGTATTGCGTTTGGCGTGGTGATGGGATGGTTCCCGCACACGTCGATGATCTGGCATTATCCGTTGCAGCAGATTGACGCTCCGGCACATTATTATTTCATCCGCCGAATTCTTCAGGAGGGGCTTGGCGCAGCGACGCACCTGTGGCCGAATGACGCGTATTATCCGCCGCTGTTCCATCTGCTTGCCGCCGGGCTGGTGAAGGTGGCGTCGGTGTTCGGCACGGATATGCCGATCTACGCGGCGGTGAACATCGTATGGCTGGTGACTTCGGGGATCGTGTGGCCGGCTGGCGTCCTGATGCTGTCCACATACTGGACGCGTTTGGTGGACAGCCGCCTGTTCTCCGGCGCAATGGCGATTATCGTGCCCGTGCTGTCCGTGTCCTCGGCAAGCCATCCGTTCCTCATGCTCGCCCGAGGGCCTCTATTCGCCTATGGATTGGCGACGTCCTTGCTGCCGTATTGGTTATACGCCACGCTGCGCTTATGCGATGCCCTGATCGACCGATGGCGGCGCCACACAGACGACAACACGGGGCAGCCCGCAGCGGCGCAGCCACGCATATGGCCGTGGATTGTGGGATTCATCGCTATTGGTGGGCTGTGCGTATTCGCTCATCCGCGCATCGTGTTCTCCTGGCTGCTGCTTATGGCACCGTTCATCGTGCTGCGCATGCCATGGAAAGTGATCGCAGCGCTCGCCGGCGCGGTCGTGTGCGGGGCGGTCGCGCTGTTCGTATACATGCGCGCCTCCTACCAATCCAACCGATACAGTAATCCGGCGTCATGGTTCCACACTTTTGTGCCGTCATGCAGCGTGCCTGAAGCGCTCCGCACCTTTATCACAGACAACATTTCCGGCCCGGCCGGCTGGCTGATGGCTGTCGTGACCGTGCTTGCGCTGGTGGTCATCGGGTTCGTGATCGCACGTCCCCGGACGGTATTCCGGCATGATGACGGCGAGGACGGAGGATATCGCAACACCCGCAAAGACGCGATCTCCTTGGTCGTTGCCTGGTTGTTGCTCATGCTGCTGTTCGTGTGCTCGACTTCGCTGACCGGATGGTTCCCCAACATCGTTGCCGCAGCGTGGTATCGCGCCGACACCCGGCCGCTGAGCATGATTCCGTTCGGCATGATTCCGCTGCTCGTGTTTGCTGCGTGTGCGGCGGCAAGCACAGATGCGTCGGTGTCGGTCCCGGCACCGTGGAACGGCGGTGTGCGCACGGAGCAGGGTATTCGGCTGACGTGCGCCGTCTTGCGGCGCATCGTTGTTGTTGTTGTGCTGGCTGCGCTCGCCGTCGTCTGCCAGTTCGGCAATACGGAACGGGCGGCGTTGTCGCAATCCGTCTATCGCAATGTGCAGCTGACTGATGACCGACCGACTGAGCAGCTGACATCCAGCAAATACCACGCGCTCAGTGAGGTCGTGAAGGTGACCGGCACGCGCGCGGTCATCATTTCCGACCCGCTCAACGGCTCGATGTATGCCGTCAGCCTCTACGGCGCCAACATGTTCTACCCGATATACAACCCGATGAAAGAGAAGAACGGCGCGAAATTTGAACAGACGGAGCTGGCGTTCGCTTCGGGTGAGGGCGACCGGCTGTTGGGCACCGTCTGCCCGCTGGGCAATGGGGAAGCTGTGTACTTCCTGGCGATGGGCCCCCAGGCGCCGAGCCTGCAGATGTTCACCTTCCGTCAGCAGTACGACATGTTCCATGACGAGAAGCTGATCGACGGGTATGTGAGGAGTGGCACGCTTGTCAAGGTGCGCGATCTGGGGCGGTATGGACGCGGCTGGGCGCTGTATCGTGTCGATTGCGCGCATTGAGTGGTGGTGAGTTCGGTGAGTGGCGGTCCGCACGAATGCCATCGTTGGCGGTGTTATGGGCGGCGAACTGCAAGTCGAATCAACAAACCCGTGACATTTGCCTATATTCCGCGTGTCTATCTCTTGAGGACGTTCGCGATATGGGTAATCTGAGACTAACAGTGTGATGCACGGTACACGTAGCTGGTCTCGTCGGTTCTTCGGGGGGGGGCTCAAGCCCGTCGTGCTTCTCCCTGTTGCACAATGCTCGTGCAGCCGCTTCGCAATAGTGCGTTTGCGTGCGAGCCGAGCGCATCGAATGAATGAAAGAAGCGACAATGGCCAACGACAAGAACAACAAGGATGTCAAGGATGTCAAGAAAGCGTTCGGTGACATCGATCTCGTGCTTATCAACATCGTTGTTTTGCTGATACTCCTTACGATAATGCTTCCTTCGGGCGAGTGGACTCCGATGGCGGTGATCTGCGTACTGATGATGCTCAACGTCACCGAGATGGTGGCCAAGATGACGAAGAAAGTCGCCAAGCGCGCCGAGCGGGAAGGCAAGATCCCGCAGCAGGGGGCCGGGGCTAAGGCGGCGGCCTCTGAGTGAGCCGGGCCGGCCGGCATTGTCGGCCTTAGCCGGTTCTCGGGCCTACCTCGCCGGTCCCGCCGGACTGCGGTGAGGCGCTGCAGCCGCCGGCATCATCGGCACTTCTGGCGTGTATCTCGCATTTCTGTAGTACCTCGCAAACCATATCTTGCATTAGCGGGTTCAAAAACTGCGATATCCGAAGTATGGGCCACGGAATATCAACGCCGCTACTCGCCCGTACCGCCTTCTGTGAACCCGGTAATGCGGGATACAGATTGCGAGGTACTACACAAATGCGAAATACAACGGTGTACCGGGGCAAGCCAGACCCGGAGACAATGCCCGGACTATCGCATCAAGGGGGTACCATTGGGGTTCATGAAGAAAAAAGGCATCGCTATCGCCCTAGCCGTCGGATTCGCAATCGCAATGGTGCTGATGGGCATCTCGATCTACTTCGGCTACACGGAAGCCTACCGCACCAATGCCAGTGCGCTGACCGTCAGGATGTTCGGCATCCCCATCTACGAACTGACCAAGCGCGGCGAGGCGTACACCGGGGAAAGCATGGGTCCGTGGATGGGTTTCGTATGCGCGATCTGCATGGCGCTCGCCGTTGTTGTGGAAGAAGTGGTCAGCGCGGTTAGTAAGGCGAAGCGGCGCTGAGTTTCCTGGGGTTTGGCGGATGGGATGCGTATGAGCGCGTTGTGCGGAGAATGCGTCATTGCTGCGGCTGTGCGACGATTCAGTGTTTGCCAAGGCTGATTAGCACAAGACTTGTGTCGATTCAGCAGTTGCGTACTGACCTCCATTGGGAAGTAGTGAGAACCTAGTGGGCAGTGTCAAGGGAACGAGAGAGTCGGCGTAAGCACTCATTGAGTGAAAAATATTGATGGGGATCCCGAGGGGATGAGCCATGCCATTGCAAGATTCCTTTTTGACTAAATTGTGAAGTGTGGCACTAGCGAATTTCAAGCTTCGTCCTGAATATCGGCCAGTTCTTTTCTCGTTGCTTTTGTCTTCGAATACGCGAGTTGTACGGCAGCGCCGTGAATCAAGCATGTCCATGTGGCTCTCCAATCGTGAAGGTGGTACGCCGATCTGACCTACCGTACGTACCACCTCCCCTACCGCGGATATCGGCTTATCGGACGGTGCGAAAAGGCATTTGAAGGTAAGTCTGCGTTCGGTGTGAATCGTCGCGAATCAACGGAATGGAGCCGTTTTTCGGCATGAAAAAAGGGTTTTGAGATTTCGCTCAAAACCCTGCGTGCGGAGGATACGAGATTCGAACTCGTGAGGCTGTTACACCAACACGCTTTCCAAGCGTGCGCCATAGACCACTAGGCGAATCCTCCATTGCTTTCGGAAACCCGCATATGCGTGTAACCGGGCAACTCGAATAGAATACCACGAACCATGAGACATGCAAACTTACATGGGTGTGTCGGAACGATGGACTGACAATCCGGAGTTCTTGCGGGAGATGTGTCGCAGGGTGTGCTGGATGTCGTACGGGTTGTGTCGGATTGTCGCGGATGTTGGGATATCTGTGGGTTGTTGGGGGTATTGATAGACGGGGAGTGTGGGTTGTGGGCGTATCTGCGAGTTGCCGGGGTGTGGGGTGTGCGGGGAGTGTTGGATGTCGTGCCGGTTGCGTCAAGTTGTCGCGGATGTGTCGATGATTGCCGGCAGTTGTCGGCAGTTGGCGGCGTCATCGCACGGGCAAGAGCATATAGGTGCGCATCTGCGGATTCCCGCGGGGTGGAACGCCGGTACGCAAAACCGCACGCGTCGTTGGCTCGCCGCCGGCATGCGATTCGTTGCTCCTCACGCGGATGTCCTACACCAATCCGGCTGAGACCTCAGTGCGTAATCGACGGTTGCCCGCTCATGCAGATGTCCTACACTTGGGGGTATGTCCATCGCATCACAGGAAGCACTCAAACAGCTCGACCGCATTGTCGCGCTCGGCTACCCTGATGTGGCCGATATGAGCGCCGAAGCATTCCGCGCCCTCGCACGTCCGCTCATCAGCGCGCTTGACAACAGCGATCTCGGCTCCAATATTCTGCTCGTGCCGACACGCGAACTGGTGTCCCCAGAATCCTTGATTTCGCGAACCAGCATCAACCGCATGGCGGGTTTCACAACGATGCCGCCGCGCGATATCGCCAGTTTCCTGCCGCAGGACGGTTTTGAGCCTCCAGAGGGTCCGTTCTACCTGGTCATCGATCCGCATACCGGCACGGCGTATGTCAACCGTGAACCGGATGTCGCGCGCAAACTCATCGATTCCGACGAACGCCTGCCGCTCACGCTTGAGGAAGGGCTCGCCATCGCCACCCAGCACCCGGACTGGTTGGTGGAGAAGAACGGGTTCAACCTGCTGGGATCGCGCAGCGCCGACGGCCGTGCCCCCAGCATCTGGATGAGCCAGAACGCTCCTCGCTTGGGCGCGGTGTGGCCGAACTCGCGGCACACATGGCTGGGCAACGCCTACTGCCGGTCGCGCTGCGGCGTATCGTTGTTCCACTGGGCGTGATCGGCTTAGCGCTGCATCCACTCTTGATCATCGAGCTTGTCGAGCGTCTTCAACAACGCATCAACATGCCCTTTCGCGCGCACGTTGTACTTCGCGACGCGGATGATGCCGTCACCATCAATGACGAATGTCGAGCGAATCACACCTACATGCACTTTGCCGTACAGCTTTTTCTCGCCATACGCGCCATAGAGGCGGTGCACGGTCAAATCGGGGTCTGACAACAGCGGGAAGGTCAGGTGGTCCCGCTCCCGGAAGCGCGTGAGCTTGTCGATCGGATCCTTCGACACGCCAAGCACGGTGAATCCTCGCGCCGACAGCCGGGCAAGATTATCGCGAAAATCGCACGCTTCCGTCGTGCAACCGGGGGTCATCGCCGCCGGGTAGAAATACAGGACGATATTCCTGCCGCGCAACGCGGATAGCGTAACCGTGTCTCCCGTGTCAGAGGGAAGTGTGAAATCCGGGGCCGTCTGCCCGACCTCAAGCCGTGCAGGTGCCGGATGCGTGGTGTCTGTCATTGATCCTCCTCGTATTGATGATTGATAACCTGCCATCCGAATGAGCGCAGCACATCGACGGCGTCGACCAGCGGGATGCGTTCCTGTTCGACGCGCAGGTACTCAGGTCGGCCGGAAGAGCCGGCGCCGCAGACCATCCGGTACAATTCGCGCTCGCCGGGATTGAGCGTAGGCGTTGCCTTGGGGTCGCGCGTCGCGATTGGAGTGCCTTCGGGCTTGAGATTCGTGCCGAACCATGAGTACCGTCCGTAAGCCTCGATATCCATGAACAGCGACCGGCATCGCACCCCAGCCTGCCTTACGGCGTCAAGGATTTCCAAGCCGTCGGCATCCATATCGCCCCAATACACGACCCGGGCCCCATAATCATCCCCGCAATTATCCTCGCAGGCAGCGCCAAGCCACGGCAACAACGAGATCGACGCTTCGATCGCCCTGCCGCAACCCCACACGCACAGCCCGTCCCTGACCGGCGGCATACCTTGGTACGTATCCTTGTTCTCCACAATGATGACGAATCGGACCTTGCGCTCACGGGCGGGCTGCCATGCCTTGGTGATCACCATCTCCGGCTCGTCGGTGTACGCCGGATCGAGCCACCGCATGCGCAATTCTGTGGGACGTTCGGAAAAATCCAGTGAATCCTTGCCGCACAAGGTGCATATGGCATCACGCCGTTTGATGTGCGTCTGATCGAGCCATTTCGCACTGAATCCAGCGAGCGGAACTTGCCGTGGGGTCATGCCGGCGGCATCATGGGTGGCGAAGAACCGCGCAGCTCGGATCAGCAGCGCGATATCCGTATCGGATTCACGATCCAGCGTTTTCGCCACGGCCGACGAAGTTTCACGGGAAACACCGAGCTCGCGGGTCAGCAGGTCGATGCGTGTGCGCGCCTTGCGATACTGCCGTGCCCCCTGGCCACCGACCACGCGCAACGCCGTGGCCTCATCCGCTACGGTGACGGTGTCGATCAATGCTACGGGCGTGACCATGAGCCGGCGTTTCAGTGTCGTCAGGCAACCTTGGTGTTGCGCCCAGTCGCGCAATGTGTTGTTGGCTTTATGCCAGTCGGGCGCTTGCGAGGTCAGTGTGCGCTGGTCCGGCCATCTCACGGTGAAGGTCAACGGCCATGCCGGCGTGGCATCATAGCGGTGCCGCGCCAGGTATGTTGCGACGATGTCGCGGATCGCCTCGGGCGCTTTCGCCGCATCTACACCGCGTGCGCGTGAACCCGCCATCATTGCGCTCCGGCAGAATCGCCGGCAGATTCCGCGCGATGGTTGGAGGGCTCGCCGAACGGCCCGCCGTCCGCGTGTGCGCCGACCAAGTCAAGCTCCTGCAAATGCGAATGCTGGTCCTCGTCCTTCAACACCACATAGCCGCGTGTCGCCATTTCAAGGATCTCACCGGTTTTGCTTTCGGGCGCGGACACGATGACTTGGAATCCCAGCCGCGGCAATACTGCGAGTGCGCGCTGCGTGTACCGGCCATCCGCTTTGATCAGCGCCTCGTCGAGGAACAGCGTGGTGTAGGTGGGGTGTCCGCTGATATCGCCGCCCAACAGATAGATGAGCGCAGCGCCATAGACGAAGGATGTGAGTTCCTGCAACGCGCCGCCGGACTTGCCGCCGGTCGAGGAGATACGTTCGTCAGGGCCATCGTCATGATGGACGACGGCGTAGAAGGAACTGCGTGCGCGGGAATCAAGATCCCTGGCGCCGTACTGGCGGATTCCCGCGGTGTCGCGGACTTTGGCCAGCTCGTCACGCAGGAGTTCGACCATGGGCTTGCAGCTGTCGAACGCCTGTTTCGCGCTGCGGCTGTCAGGAGCGGTGTCGGACGGTTGCTCGGCCTGCCAGCTGTTGAGCCGCCCGATGGTGCGGCGCAACGTGCCGTTGAAGGACGCGCTGCGTGGCTTGATGGTGACATCGAGGGTGAGACTGCCGTGACGCGGGCCGAACTGCTGGTCGCGCAACATGGAGTTGATGCGGTCGAGCTGGTCGCGCACTTCGCGCTGGTCGTTGTCGAGGCTCATACTCAATTCGCTGAAATCGCGCTGCATCTTGTCGACACTGTTGGCGATTTCTTCGGCAGTCGCCGTCTTGGTCACAATCTTGGACAGATCCTCCAACTCGTCCTCGTAATACCGGTAGTCGGCCGCCGTAGGAGTGACGGTTGTGTCGTCTGCGGCCCAACGGGCAAGATAGTCGGACATGCGCCGTTCGACGGATGTCCGCGCTTTGTTGGATTGCGCTGCCGTGTCGCTGATGCGCTTGGTGATCGCATTGCCCACCATGGCGAGCACCCGCTCGTCGAACCGGCGGATTCCAGGTTGCCCAGGCAGGACGGTCATATGGGCCAGTTCGCCGGCCACAGAACCGGTCGCCGCACTGTACGCGGTGGACAGCAGTTCGGCGACGGCATCCGGCAGCGTCGGTTGTTCCGGAGTGTCGGTGATCTGCCCTGCGCGTTCGGTCAGCCACGCTTCGGCGGCATCGACGGCCTGTTGCGCGTTGGCGGCGGCGAATTGTGCCTTCGTCTGCGATGCCATCGCGTCCTGCAACGTGTGCTGGAGCCGGTCACGCCGTTCGGCGAGTTGGGCGAGTTTCGGATCGCCCCGCAGCGTGTCGATGTCGTGCTCGAGACGTTCCACTTTCGCTTCGGTGCCGGCTTCGTCAACTTCCGTCCACGGAAGATCAGCGATTTGGGAAGACAACGTGCGCAATTCATCCAGATGACTTTGCTGACGTTTGATGTCTTCCCCATCCAAGTCGCACTGTCTGAGCTGTTCGGACAGACGGTCGATCTGCTGTTTCAGCCCTCGCAGGTACGCTTCGTCGGCGAAACCGATGACATTGTTGATGCCTTTGGTGCCATACGAGCCACGCTGACCGGCTTTGATCTGCCCGTCCGGCTGGATTTGCCGGGCGGTGTCGGCGTCGTCGATATGTTCGACGCACAGCGCGTCAAGCCGTCGCGACGAGGTTTGCTCGCGCAGCCATCCCAGGAATGGAGAATCCTCGCGGAACCGCAGTTTGCCGGACAGACGGTCGTTGCGCTCGCCGTCCTCCCCATGTTCGCGGGTGCCGTTTCGATCGTCGATATTGTCAATATCGATGAACTGCCAAGTGCGACGGAACATGGTTGACGGGTCGATGGTGCTGACTTTGCGGGCGAACCCCTGCTCACGGCGACGATCGACCAGAATGATTTGCGCGATAGGCCCATAAGCCACGTTCATCGCGGTACGCCACCGTTCTTCGTCTTTGCGCACGTCCATCAGCTCGGCGACATAGGGCAGATCGCGTTCGCTCAGTCCGGTCGCTTGCGCGATTGCTGCCCGGTCGTCTTCCATTTCTTGCGTGATACGGGTGCGTTTGCGGCTTTGCCGTTCGAAATCGCGCTTGATCGGGTCGAGACGGTCCGTAATGCCTTTGCGGCGGACGACGTAAGCGTCCCGCTGACGCTCGAGCTCAGCGCGTTGCGCATCCGCGTCTTCGATGAAATCTTGGGCTTCCTGCCGGCGCTGTTCCCATGACGTCTCGGATTGGGGCATCGGCTCGTCCGCCCGGGTGAACGCCTGCCGGATGCGTCCGACGGTGTGACGCATCCGTTCAAGTTCCTGCATTGCTTGTGCACGCTCGTTTTCCAGATGAGTCAAGGTGTCGCCGCCGGCGCCGTGCATCATCTCGCTGACTTCGTCGAGTTCGCGCCGCACGTCCTTGACTGTCGCATCGGCCTTCTGGCACTGTTCCTGCTGCCGTTCCAGCTGTTGACGGTCTTGCGGCAACTGTTCGCGCACGGCGGCAGCCAATCGGGAAAACACCCACGAACTCAGCGTCGCCAGTCCGGCATCATCTTGCGGGTCGGCGACGTGCAGATCGCGGGTCTGCTCTGCCGCCTTGTGGTATTCGGCGTATTCGTCGCGGATTTCGCGCAATGCGTCCATCTGCCGGACGTTTTCTTCCATACTGTGGAAGTTCTCGGCGTACCGGTCGTAATCTTCAACCGCTTCGCGCGCCTTGACCAACGCGTTCGGGACATCGAGCACACCTTGCTTGAAAATATCGTCCAGCCGCGAAGGCGCATCCGCAGATTGGATTTTGTACAGCAACCGGCATGCGGCCGCTTTCAGTCCCATGCGTGTCCACACGGATTCATGGAAGATCTCGGCGTTCGAAACCACCGCGCACCCCGGGTACACCTTGCGCAACTGGTCGGCGGTGAACGGCGAGGACCGGTACCCGTCCATCTTGCGCGGGTCGATCTCATGATTCCAAGACACGTATTGGCGCCGCACGCTACCGCGCTCGTCACCGGGGGACAGGTACAGGAATTTCGCGCATGAGAGCGTCTCACCGCCCATACGGTTCACATACGTGTCCACAATCGCGCCCCACACCGCGGTCGGCGTACCGTCCTCGGCAGAACCGCGCAGATAGACAGCCGTCCCGCCCTCCGCGTCATCCGCCACGGCGGTCATGCCACGCAGATACGTGTAGTCGCTGCGTTCGGAACGCCCTGAATTCGATGCCTTGTTGAAGGCCGTACCGGCAGGGTAAAGCAGGGAATTCTGTGCGTCCACCAGCGTGGATTTGCCGGACTCGCTGGCGCCTGCGAGCAGCGTAATCGGCATGACCGGATCCATGGACGGGCGGAACACGTGGTAGCCCTCATACGATCCCCAATTGACCAGTTGGCGGCTGGCAAGCATCCAATGGTCCGCCATCAATGCTTCGTCGGTCATCACAACCTCGTTTCTTCGTCGGTTCCAGCAGTGGTCGCATCGGCATCAGTCTGGGCATCTTCTTCAGGAACATCCGTCTCGTCGGCGGTGCTGTCCCCGCTTTCGCCCAGCCACTGTTCGGCAAGTTCAGGGGTGAGCACGGCGGGGACCAGCGGTGTGATGCGATACATGTCACCAGTGTCTTCCACCGAGGCAAGATACCCGTAGGTGGTGCAACGCGAAATCACACTGCCGATGCGTTTCATCACGCCTTCCTCGTCATTGCGCGAGGCAAGCCAGCCGGCGCCCGTGGTCAGCGCGGCACGAATGTCGTCCGCGCTGATGATCCAGTCCTTCGCCGGCACCCGTGAGCTTTCGTAGCCGAGTACGCGAATACGCAGCAAGGCCACCATAGCCGCTTCCTCGCGGGTCAGCGATGCTCTGGTCTTCAAGGACCGCGCCCCCAGATCGTCCGCCGCTACCGGGCGCGCGTACATGACTCGGTAGCGCGGGATATCGACCAGCTCGAGCAGATCATTGTTGAGCGAACGGCGAATATCATCCACATGGTCCAGAGCCGTCTCATACACGTCATCGGTGATGAACCTGTCGCGCTTGAGCTTGATGGCGACCGTCCTCGCATCGAGATCCATCGTGCTCGTATCCCCGGGGAACAGCGCATGCGGATTATCGGCGGGGTCGATGTCGATATCTCCCATCGTGCCGAAGCCCGCACCGGTATGCTGCACGGCGTCGGCATCGTCGGAACCGTCCTTGCGGTTGTCCGCCGCGGCATCGGCGTTGCCGCCCGTGCGTGCCGTGCCCATGGCGGCCATCATGTCATCAAGCTCATCGGTCATTCGTCCCGTCCTTTCCCACATGTTTCACGGTGTTCCAGCTGCCGCGTCCGCTCGCCATCGCGACAATCCGTCCTGTGTTTTCCGCCCGCAGCCGGTTGCCTGCCGTCATGCGTCTTCTTCGATGATCCCACGCACCACGTCAACGTCCGCGAGCACCGGCCGTGTACGCCACGCGCGTGTCTTGCCGTCCGCGCAGATGCAACGCCACGTCGAGAACTGTCCGTCATCGTCCACGCGCAACGCTCCCAGAAAGCCGACCAGTTCGCTTTCACGGCGCTGCGAATCGTCCAGCTGGTTGAAGCTCGCCGCGATGTCAATCCGTCCGTCGCGCATCGTCGGATTGCGCATGATCAGCGACAGCATATGCCGCAGCCGCGGTCCGCCCGCCTCGACCATCGCCCGCAAATCCACATCGGCGAATCCGGGATTGTCGTCGTCCTGGGGCAAAGACATGGTTTCCAAGCTTGGCGGAGCCGCGAACGCCATCGGGCGCGCCGGCCGTGTCGGCAGCGGGGACAACGCGGCCGCATTCACGTCAAGCGAATACGGGCTCGGGGACGTCTCGCCATTCCTGATATCACGGCTGATCGCTGCAAACAAGCGGTTGAACGTGTCCAACGCCGTGCGATACCTGGTGTCGCTGCGCTGCCGGACCAGACGACTCACCGCCTCATCCGAGACGCGTACCTGGTGACGGACATCCTCAATCCCCTCGTAAATCCGTTTCAATTCAGCGCGCACCTGGTTGAGCAGCTGATTCGGCTCGCCATGCAGATAGGGGCTTCTCGCGATATCCTGCACCGCATCATCGATTTGCCGTCGTCCTTCATCCGTGACAATCACTTGGAATGCGTCCTCGAACCGCCGCCCGCTGTCCGATTCACGCATCGAACGACGGTAGCGTTCATGGTATGCCGTAAGAATCTCGTCCACGCTCATCGACCGTTCCTGCATGCGTCGGCGCAGCGCATCGCCATTGTCGCGTTCCTCGAGCGCGAGCTCATGCAAATCGACCGGCACGCCACGCAAGGTGTTGTGCACAACAGCGATGATGTCCTCGACGTCCTTGTCGCTCAGAGATTCCACCGCTTCGCCTTTACGAAGCCTGTCGATTTCCTGCTCGCGTTCCTTGACTTCCGCCTCGAGCAACGCAATGCGCTCGCTTGGATCGACGGTCAGGCGTTTGCGGGCGTTTTCGACTTCCATGATGATGGAATTCGCCTGAGCGCCGGACAGCGCGCGGGTCGTGTCCTCAAGTTGGGACAACGCGTCGATCGCGCGGTGAGCGCGGGCGGTCAGGCGGTACAGATAATGGTGGGACGCGGGGTCATACGAGTTTGCGAGCCACGCGTAGTCGCCTTCGCCCTCGCGGGTGAGTTCGACCAAGGTCTGATGCGCGCTGTCCTGGGCGGTCTCGCCGTCTTTGTACTGCCATTCGCCGTCGTGCGAGAGCTCCTCAAGCGCGCCGGCGAGCCGCATCTCAAGCGTCTCCTTCGGCAGCTCGGCGGTCAATGGTTTGAAGCAGGTGCGCAGCAACGCGACGTACGTCATCGCATGATTGCGCAGCAGCAGTCGAAGCACGCCTGTTTCATAGACCGGCCGCAGCCGTTCCAGTTGCGCCTTCACGTCGCTCACGAAACTGCCTCCTTCTGCTCTGTGCATCGTCGCCGCCGGTATTTCGCCCGGAATGTCGCGGAACGGCACATCGAACATCATTTTATCGGACACGCATGAAGACCGCGGGCGTCCGCAACCGCCCCCGGGCTATGCTGGAACAGGAATCCGGTATTGAACTGTTGTGATACCGGGCCAAGGAGGACGACGATGGCCACACAAGATCGCAAGGAAGACGGACAACAGGCGCAACCCGTCGGCATCATCCATGATGTGCCACGTAACCGGCCGCAACCCAACGGCAACGCCGCCATGAATCACGATTTGGCCCCGGACGGTACGGAACCACATAATGCGAAGATCGGTATCGCCGTCATCGCAGCGCTGCTGGCGAATGTGATGGTCGCGGCGGTGAAATTCGTGGTGTTCCTGATGACGCATTCGGCTTCGATGCTGTCCGAAAGCGTCCACAGCCTTGCCGATTCCGGCAACGAGCTTACGTTGATCATCGGTAATAAGCTGTCGCATCGGCCGCCAAGCCGCAAGCATCCGCTCGGCTGGTCGCGGGCGCGATATCTCGCGTCATTCATCGTGGCAGTCTCTCTGTTCGCCATCGGTGGCGTATATTCGGCGAGCGAATCCATTGCGAAAATCCGCGAGGTCGTCTCCGGCGGGCCGCAGGCACATGTCGTGAACGTGCACAGCATGACGATTGTGCTGGTCGTGACTGTCATCTGTGCGGCGATCGAGGCATGGAGCCTGCACAACGGGATCAAAGAAGCGAAGGAACGCTTCGAGGAAACGCATGATCCGGGTCCGTTCAGCCTCATCAAATTCTGGAGAGGCACGAAATCGAGTGATTTGGCGGTCGTACTCGCCGAGGACACGCTTGCAGTGGTGGGTCTTGCGTTCGCGTTCCTCGGATCGCTGCTCGCGATTCTTACCGGCGACGAGATCTGGGATGCCATCGGCGGCACGAGCATCGGCGTGCTGCTGATTGTGGGCGCGTTGCTGTTGGGCGCGCAGGTTGCGTCGCTGCTGATCGGCGAAGGCGCAAGCGATCACACGTACCGTACAATCACGCAGGTGCTGGCGGATAATCCCGATGTCGAACGGGTGCTTGCCGATCCGGCGGCCATGCATTTGTCCGAGAAACGCATTCTTGTGCTGCTTAAAGTGCAGTTCCGCAACGAGACCGAACTGGACGACGCCGTCGCGATCAACCGGCTTGAAGAGCAACTGCGCGCTGCCATCCCGTATTACACGCTGGACATCGTTGTGGAACCGGATACGTATGATCCGGTCAAAGCCGCGAAAATCGAGGACTGGGTGGACTGAACGGAGCGGGGTCTGCTGCCGACGATGGGCGGCGACATGATCTCCCGAGGGTTGTGGGAGTTTATGTCCTCGGTGGCCGTGATTGACGAAAGTCCGGTGTCGCGTGGGAGTTTATCGCGTTGCTGCGGTTTCGTCGATAAACTCCCATCGGGTTGATTTCATGGGTCGCGCCGTATCAACGATGTCGTTGGGAGATTATCTCCAAAACACGACCCGCGGATTGATCTCCCGGGAGTTTACCGTGCTCGGGGCGAATCAGGCGCAATCTCCCGAGGGTTGCGGGAGTTTATGCCGTCGGCGGCCGTGATTGACGAAAGTCCCGGTGTCGTGCGGGAGTTTATCGCGTTGTTGCGGTTGCGCCGGTAAACTCCCATCGGGCCGGTTTCATGGGTCGCGGAATATCAACGATGTCGTTGGGAGATTATCTCCAAAACGCGACCCGCGGATTGATCTCCCGGGAGTTTGTCGTGCTTAAGGTGAATCGGGAACAATCTCCCTCACCCGGCTGGGCATGGCGTCATGTCAAGCGTCCGGAAAACCCGCACCCGAATGTTTCCCCACGGTGAAAATCCGGAATGAACCCCGGCGTGGGAAGTTGGATGAAGTGAAAGGTCAAGGTCAGGAGCCCGGGAGGGTTCCGGACGCGGGTCTACGAAACCGATCGTCGGCACGCACATGTCGCACGGTCGGCTGCCAAGCCGCGTTGGCTCCAAACGTGAAGGAGTACCGATTATGGCTATGTTTCCGGCTTTGATGAATGACACGATGTTCTCAGATTTGTTCGACGACCCGTTCTTCGCGGGTTGGCGTGACGCGGCAGACGAAGGCCGTCAGCTTGCTGCCGCGCAATCGAGCAGTCTGATGAACACGGATGTGCGTGAGACCGATCACGGCTACGAGGTCGCGATGGATATGCCGGGCTTCAACAAGGACGACATCAACATCGAGCTCAAGGACGGGTATCTGACCGTCTCCGCGCATCGCAATGATTCCAAGGAAGACAAGGACAAGGACGGCAAGTGGCTGCGCCGCGAACGCTACGCTGGCACGTGCAGCCGCACCTTCTATGTCGGCGACGACATGAAGGAGTCCGATATCCACGCCTCGTACAAGGACGGCACGCTGCGTCTGCAGATGCCGAAGCAGGAGGCCAAGGCGCAGGTTGACCAGCCGCATCGCATCGCGATTGAGGGCTGACAGCCGCTGCATGCCGGTCGATGCTATGTGCCACGGGCTGTCGCCGATTGCGTGAATCAATGGTGATTGTGCGCAATGGCGAGTGTTGACGTCGCCCGCTGCTACGTTGCCTACGCTGACTGATAGGCGGGCGGCGAGACACATAGCCAAGACCTGATGACGGGGACGGAGGTGAGAACCTTCGCCCCCGTCATTGTGTTTGGGGGAGTTGCGGATCCGCGTGGGGTGGCGCCGGGGATGATTGCCGGGAACGGTGACGGATGTCAGCGCAGACCATGGCGTGCTGGTCGCCATCACATCCCCTTTACTTGGGTAGTGTACATGCGGGTGGTGTCACAGCGGCGAGACAAGACCGTTCTATGACCGGATATCGGCTGCGGCTCTAACCGAGGTCTTGCGTGTCCGCCCGGCTGATGCTTACAGTGGCGTTGCCGCTGCGGAAGCTTCGAAACAGCTGATGTGTCGAGGGGTTTGATTCGGTTGCCGCGGCGGGTTGATGGTTGTCGAAGGCGCTGCAAGAAGAAAGGAGCCGGCTGACATGTCTCGTATGATGATGCGTTCCATCGAAGGAATCCGCCGAATGTGTCGCATGGCAGGGTCCTGTTCGGTTGCGATGCCTGTGAACGTCGCTGTCCGTTGAGCTTGCGGCGGTGGGCGGAATCGTGGAATAGCGGTGATTGAACCGCTGTTGATTCCCTGTTGATTCTTTGTTGTTGTCCGCCGCGCTGGCTTGGCGCTCTCCGTTTGACGTTCGCTGGAGCGATGCCGTGGGGGCCGGAAGAACAACAACGTATGTATTGACAACGAATGCACTGATGATGAATCTGCCAATGGCGGGGTTCACTGACGAAGAGGTGACGATGATGAAATATCAAGGATATGAAGGACATAAGGGATATGAAGGGCGTGAGGCGCCAAATGGGCAGTCGTCGGCGGACACGATGGTGACGTGGGAACGTCGGATTTGGGAGCGGCGACTGCAAGCGAATGCGGATTGGCAGCGGCGTCAGCGTGGGCGACGTGTACGTGCACGGCTCCAGCCCAGTGCCGCGGGCGGGTATCTGCCTGCGGTGTGACTCGGCGGTCGCATGGGGCTTGATTGCTGCCGGTTCGGTGAGGAGAGCCGGTCGTCTATCTGCCTGGGGTGTGACCGCGTAGCCGCACCGCAGGCGGATACCAAGACCGAGGCAGTAAATCCCGTCCTCCCTTCTGACGTTGCCGCCCCTACCGCCGGCGTCGGTTCGCGGCGATTGCGCCCAACAGGCCTGCTGTCGCAATCCCAATCGTTCCCGCAACTTTCGGCCGGCGCAGTTGATTGCGCACGGTCGCGGCATCCGCGGCACCGTAATCGCCAAGGAACAACCGCAGCTTGTCACGCACCTGTCCGCCGCCGAGCTCGCCCCACGTCATCATGCGCGTCTGGTATGCGGCAGGATCATCTTCGCGGAAGATAAGCAGTCGCACCCCGCGCGCATCGGCGTCAGGCCCGTAGCTGGCGAACCCGCAGGTCGGCGCGTACCCCAGATCCAGCCCACCGGCATGCCCGACATAGGCGTTTTTATGGTCGTGTCCGGCGAACAGCGCGAAATACCCTCCTGCGCGTCTCATCGCTGCGACCTCGCCGACGTTGATATCCGCGCAGTTTACTGATTCTCCAAGCACGGAGCCCGGCCGGCACACCGTTTCATCGAGCAGGAAGCAACGTCCGGAAAACGCCCGCGTGCCTTCTACGGCGTTCATCGTCCACCACGGCACTTCGCGCAGGCAATCGTAGAACTCTTGCGTAGGGATGTGCTGGAAGGCGATTGCGGGAACAGGCAGATCGTCGCCGTTGCGTGCACACAGCTCGTGTTCGGCATCAGCAAGCCAATCGATGGCGGCGGCAGACGGCACACCGTACCCGTCGGAATCCACAAGATCAAGCCCGCTTCCCTGCACAACCGGATGCGCCCCGGAACTGACCGGGCCGGTGGAAGGCACGGCTCGCGAAGCGTCCCCGTCAAGCGCGTAATCGCCGGAATTGATCATCATCACGCCCATCGCGATACGCCCGCCGCCGCTCGACATCACAGGGAGGGCGAACGTGCCAGGTTCCAGCGCGAGCGGGCTGCTGCCGGCGACCGGATTGAGACATCCGTCGATTTCACGGTACAGGTCGTCCTGCTCGTCCACATCGATGCCGCACTGGAAGTCGTGGTTGCCGTAGGTCGCGGCGAACGGCACCCCATGGGCGGCAATCGGCCCGAGGAATTGCGAGAATGTGGACCTCACGTGCTGCCATGCACGCTCCATCAGCGTGGCTTCGTCGGGTTCCGGCAGATGGTTGCGCCGGCATTGTTCTCGCTGCGAGGGCACGCGTTCGAGCGCGGCTTCCAAGCGGCTGACGACGCGCACATGGTCGCCGGGCCTGTCGCCGCGGCGGGAGACGAACGTGTCGATGTATGCGGGGTCGTACCCGCGGATTTGGTCGCCGGTGAGCACGACCAAATCCGGGTCTGCCTCCTGTACGGCGTCGCCGATGAGTTGCAGGGTGTCATCGCTGACGCGGGGACCGTCTTGGATGTCGGAAACCTGAAGAATGCGGAATGTGCCGTCGTCGCGGAATCGAAGCGTCATAGTTCCCACTCTACGGCGATGTGCCGGGGCGGAGACGTCTTATGCGCCGTATGATTCCGATTGTTCATCTGCGGTACATGAGACGTTTCTCTGGGCGCGATGTCTTCTGGTTAGCCTGCGATTGCCGACACGCGGGCGGCTTGCGCGCGGCGCGGGATTGTCCGGCTTTTCATGGTCATATCCCGAAACCTCTCGAAGGAATATGAATACCTCCCGGTAGGATGAAACCGTCCGTGTTACGCGGAGGTAAACGCGTAATAAGGCACCCATCGGCGCGGCTTGACCGCGCGCGAAACGCTGCCGTGGTTTTCGCGGCACAACCAAGATAAGGAGGAGTGATGGGTCAGGATCAATCATCAGTATTTGATCTTGCGGCAGTCGCCGCAGCGTCCAACGGAGGGAACAACGACCCGCTGCTGCCTCCGGCACGATTCATCGGCGGCCCGCAGAAGCCGAGCAATATGCCGTACAACAAGTATGTTGCGTACGACAAGCAGGTGCCATTCGAGTTTCCTGAGCGTACGTGGCCGAACAAGAAGCTGCGTCGCGCTCCGCGCTGGTGCTCTGTCGATCTGCGTGACGGCAATCAGGCGCTGGTCAACCCGATGGATTCCGAACGCAAGCTGCGGTTCTGGAATCTGCTGGTTTCCATGGGCTTCAAGGAGATTGAGGTCGGCTTCCCGAGCGCCTCGGAAACGGATTACGATTTCATCCGCATGCTGATTGAGCGCGAGCTCATCCCCGACGACGTGACCATCATCGTGCTCACCCAGGCGCGTGAACACCTGATTCGTAAGACGTATGAATGCCTGCGCGGCGCCAAGCGCGCGGTGGTGCATTTCTATAATTCTGTCTCCGTGCTGCAGCGCGAGGTCGTGTTCCGCAAAGACAAGGAAGGCATCAAGAAGCTTGCTACGGATGCCGCCACGCTGTGCAAGCAGCTTGAGGGCGAAGCCAAGGGCACGGACCTCTACTACGAGTACTCTCCGGAGTCTTTCACCGGCACTGAGCCTGAGTACGCGGTTGAGGTGTGCAATGCGGTGACTGACGTGATCAAGCCGACGCCGGATCATCGTATGATCATCAACCTGCCTGCGACGGTTGAGATGACGACACCGAACGTGTTCGCAGACGAGGTCGAGTACGTGTCGAACAACCTCAAGGATCGCGAGTCCATCGTGCTGTCCTTGCACCCGCATAACGACGAGGGCATGGGCGTGGCCGCCACCGAGCTGGCTGTGCTGGCTGGCGCCGACCGTGTGGAAGGCTGCCTGCTGGGCAACGGCGAGCGTACCGGTAATGTCGATTTGGTGACGCTCGGCCTCAACCTGCTTACTCAGGGCATCGATCCGCAGATTGATTATTCCAACGTTCCGGAAATCCGCAAGACCGTCGAATACTGCAACCAGTTGAAGATTTCTGAGCGTCACCCGTACGCCGGCAATTTCGTGTTCACCGCGTTCTCCGGGTCTCATCAGGACGCCATCAAGAAGGGCTTGGAAGCTCGTCAGGTGGCGGCGGAGCGTGCTGGAGCCGATCTCGACAAGTTCGTGTGGCTGGTGCCGTATCTGCCGATCGACCCGAAGGATATCGGCCGCAGCTATGAGGCGATTATCCGCGTCAACTCCCAGTCTGGCAAGGGCGGCATGGCCTACCTGCTCAAGACGAACCACAATCTTGACCTGCCGAAGCGTCTGCAGATCGAGTTTGAGAAGGTCGTGCAGGCTTACGCTGACGAAACCAAGCGCGAAGTCAAGGACGAGGACATCTGGCGCCTGTTCAAGGACGAGTACCTGCCGGTCGAGGATTCCGGTGCGACCGCCGCGGGTGCGATTGTCGGCGACCATGGCGATGAGACTCTGAAGCAGTGGGGCCGTCTCAAGCTGCTCAATGTCTCTGTCTCCTCCGGTGAGGATGGTTCTGACACCGTAATCAAGGTGAAGATGCTCGACCGCGGCGCTGACCTTGCCGACAGCGGTGATGACCATATCCGTGAGCTGTCCGGTATGGGCAATGGCCCGATCGCCGCGTTCATCAACGCGGTGAGCAGCTTGGGTATCAATGTGTCCGTCATAGATTATGTCGAGCATACGATGACCGCAAGCACGGACGCCATGGCGGCTTCCTATGTGGAATGCCAGATCGGCGATGAGGGTGACAGCCAGATTATCTGGGGTGTCGGTATTGACTCGTCGATCATCACCAGCTCGCTGAAGGCGATTATCTCCGCGATTAATCGTTCTGAGCGCTGAACTTCAGCCTGAGTCGAGCATCGGCTCACAGCGATGATTCGGGCCCGGCCGCCGCATGACACGGTGGCCGGGCCCGTTGTTATCTGGATTGCGGTTGTGCTGTGCCGGACGGGTTGTGCCGTGCCGGACGGCGGACGGTTCTCACTTCCCTTCTTCTTATACAAACTGGCTACGCTGAGAGGCTTCTCAGCGTAGCCAGTTTGTATAAAAGAGTGCTCAGCGGTGACGAGAAAGGTCACTGCTGAGGCGTGGTGCCGTTGCCGCCGGTAGTGCTGTCTCCACCAGTACCGTCCGCTCCAGCTCCCGTGCCGCCGGCTCCGGTTCCGCCGGTTCCTGCGCCTGCGCCAGAGCCGGCGGAACCGCCGGATGTTGTGGCGCCACTGTTGCCCTCATCGGTGGTGCCGGTTGAAGGCGCAGTGCCTGCATTCGTAGTCGCTGAGGCGGAGGGGGACGGGCTGCTTGAATTGGAAGACCCGGAGTACGAGCGTTTCGTACTGCTGCGCCCGGTCCCCCACGTGCCGTCCGGCCCGCCGACCTTGCCGTCGTCGGTCGCTGTCGGGAATGCGATGTCCTCGGTTCCGTTCAACGCTTGTTTCATGAATTCGGTGAACAGGTGCACCGGATACTCAGAGTGCGTATACCCGTTGAAATCGACGATTTCCTGCGGATTGCCGTTCGCGTCCGGGTACCACATGGCCCATGTGCTGATCAGTTGGGGCGTGTAGCCGACGAAGGAGGCGGCGTATGCATCGTTTGCGGTGCCGGTTTTGCCGGCGATGGTGCGTCCTATGGATCTGGCTTCCTTGCCGGTGCCGTATTCCACGGTGCCTTCCATCGCTTTGATGACCAGGGCGCAGTCGTTCTCTTCGAATACGCGCTCGTCGCCGGTTTTCGCGGCGTACAGCTCTTTGTTGTCGGAGCTGAGGACTTTGGACACGCAGTGCAAGGTGTGCTTGACTCCGCCGGTGGCTATGGTCGCGTGCGCTTGTGTGAGTTCCTTGACGGTCACCGAGTTGATGCCGAGTACGTTATACGGCGATGTTTCGTCGATGTCGCTCGTGATACCCGCCGAATGTGCGATTTCCGCGGTTTTCTGCGGGGTGAGTTTCTCGTTGAGGTTCATGAATGCGGTGTTCACGGAGTATGCGGTGGCCTTGTACAGATTGATGTAGCCGTAACTCACATTGCCTGAGTTGGCTACCGAGCTGACCAGTCCTTTGAAGGTTTGTGGTGAGTTGCCGTTGAACACGGTGTTGAAACTGACGCCTGCCTGTGCGGCCCCCAGCAGTGCGAAGGGCTTCATGGTCGAACCGGGTTCGTAGGTGGCTTGCGTGGCGTTGTTGAGTTGGTGGGTCAGATAGTCGTTGCCGCCGTAGATTGATTTGATGCTGCCGTCTCGTGGGTCTGCCGCCAGCGCGCCGATTTGCATGCCCTCCGGCATACCGGATGCTCGGTTGTCTCCTACGGATTGCATTTCGTTTTGCAAGGTTTGGTCGAAGGTGGTCACAATCTTGTACCCGCCGGTTTCCAGCTCATCCTTGGTGAATGCTTTGGAATTGACGAGCTCTTGCTCAACCATGGTCAGCAGATAGCCCTTGAACCCCTGATAAGTGTTTTCCGTCGTCTGGGTGATGGTTTGCGGCATGGCGGCCTCTTTGGCCTGCGTGGCCGTGATGTAGCCGTCTTCTTTCATAATGCGAATCACACGGTTGAATCGAGAAGTCGCCTGTTTGGGGCTGATCGCCGGATCCCATGTACTTGGCGCCGGAATGATGCCGGCGAGCATGGCGGCCTCTGATACGGTGAGATCTTTCGCGTCCTTATTGAAATACGCTTTCGCGGCGGCTTGGATGCCATATGCGCCGCGCCCGAGGTAAATCGTGTTCATATAGTTGCACAGCACGGTGTCCTTGGACTGGGTCTGTGCAATTTTGATGGCGAGGATCGCCTCGCGTAATTTGCCTTTGTACGTGGTTGTTTCACCGAGATAGTACCGTTCCGCGTATTGTTGGGTGATGGTCGATCCGCCTTGCCGCGACCCGGTACGCAGATTGGTGAGCAGGGCACGGGCGATGCCGCGCAAATCGATGCCCCTGTCTTGGTAGAATGTGCGGTTTTCCGAGGCGACGATGGCTTGGCCGACATATTTCGGCAGTGTCGAGCAGTTGATGATTTCGCGATTCTGTGCGGCGTAACTGCCGATCGGCGTGGTGCCATCGGCATAATACACGGTGGTTTTCGCGGCCATGGCGACTTTTTCGGGCTGCGGGATTTCCGTAGTCACATAGAGATACGCGAAAGCGCCCGCGGCGACTGCGATGAACGTGCATATCAGTCCCAGCGACCATTTGAGGATCAGATGGCGGCCTTTGACGCGGGTTTTCGGGCCCTTGCCTTCGGCGCGGTGTGTTCCTGGACCGCTGTGGCGTGTCGCTGCGACCCGGCGTGATGACGCGGCGGATGAGGTGCGGCTGTTGCGTTGGCTGTGCGATCCGTGCGCGCGATGGGAGCCGTGCTTGGAGTCGTGCGCCCCGCTTGGGTTGCGCGATGCGGAGTTTGAAGCCTTTTGTGAGCTGTAGGAATCGTATGCGTCGCCCCCGCTGCTGCGCGTGGATGATGCGCTGCGCGCGCTGCGTGGGCGTGATGAAGCACTACGTTTCTGTGAAGCCATGGTTGCAACCGTAGCCGGAGCACCTGAAAAACCGTCCTTTGTGAACGGAACTCTCACAAACTTGAGACTCGCTGATGATAGTCGGGGAAACATGCCGTGCCGCTTACTTGCCGTTTTGCTGACCTCGATTTCTTCGAGGTCGGGGACTGGGTCGCGTGATGCTGCTGCCGATGCCTCTCTCGCGTGCGACCCGCGAATCGCAGCGGTCGGGGTGCCCTCTGTCTGCGCTTCCACCTTTGCCAGGTTTGAGCATCCCAAGCTTGAAGATCCATGTTCGCGGCATGCCGCGCCTGAATCCGTACCCGTGTCGGGGGTCCGCAAAACCATGCAACGAGCTTCGATTTGTCTGAACAGGATGGACATAGTATCGTGATTCGCTCCGTTTGGCGATGTTTCTTCTTGATTTCGTGTGTGCTTCTCCAAACGAAACGGTATGCTTGAAGTTTGGAATAACGCAACGCTTAGTTAAGAGGAGTCCAAATGAGCATTCGCGTGGCAATCGCTGGCGTAGGCAACTGCGCCTCGTCTCTCGTTCAAGGCGTCGAATATTACAAGGATGCCAAGGACGATGAGAAGATCCCCGGCATCATGCACAACGTGTTCGGTGGGTATCGAATCAAGGACATCGAGTTTGTCGCGGCGTTCGACGTTGATGCCGCCAAGGTCGGCAAGGACCTCAACGAGGCAATCTTCGCCAGCATGAACAACACGTACCAGTTCTGCAAGGATATGCCAGTCTCCGGCGTCACCGTGAAGCGCGGTCCGACCGGCGACGGCCTTGGTGAGTACTATCGTCAGGTCATCACCGAGTCCGATGCCGAGCCGGTGGATGTCGCTCAGGTGCTGCGTGACACCAAGGCCGACATCCTCATCAGCTACCTGCCGGTCGGTTCCGAGCAGGCTGACAAGGCTTACGCCCAGGCCGCCATCGATGCCGGTTGCGCGTTCGTGAACTGCCTGCCGGTGTTCATCGCATCCGACCCGGAGTGGGCGGACAAGTTCCGCAAGGCCGGTCTGCCGATTGTCGGCGACGATATCAAGAGCCAGGTTGGCGCTACCATCACGCACCGCGTGCTCGCCCGCCTGTTCGAAGACCGTGGCGTCCGTCTTGACCGCACCTACCAGCTCAATGTCGGTGGCGACATGGACTTCATGAACATGCTTGAGCGCAAGCGTCTGGAATCCAAGAAGATCTCCAAGACCCGCGCTGTCACGTCCATCGTGCCTCACGAGATGGATCCTCACAATGTGCACATCGGCCCGTCCGACTATGTCGCGTGGCTTGAGGACCGCAAGTTCGCGTTCGTGCGCCTTGAGGGCACCACGTTCGGCGATGTTCCGCTGAATCTTGAGTACAAGCTCGAAGTGTGGGATTCCCCGAACTCCGCTGGTGTGGTCATCGACGCGCTGCGCGCCGCCAAGATTGCGCTTGACCGTCATCTGGCTGGCCCGGTGCTGTCTGCTTCCGCGTACTTCATGAAGTCCCCGGCCGTTCAGCACGAGGACGGCGAGGCGAAGGCCCTCGTCGAGAAGTTCATCACCGGCGAATCCGAGGCCAATGAGGCCCAGCTTGACGCCGATGTCGCGGCTGCGAAGGCCGCCGGCAAGGACGTGTGGCACGCCTGATTGGGTGCGTTGCGTGTCTGGCGACAGATGATTGTTGATATTTGCCGCCAGATACCGTGATTACCCGTTATTGATAACCGTCTGCCGACGCTGAGAGATTTCTCGGCACAGCAGACGGTTTTTCGTTGCTGCGGTAGTGTGGCTGGGGCGGTATCTGGCTGTAGTGTGATTGTCTGGTCGCGCGGCGGGCGGATACCGGTGCTTCTGGTGCTGTCCGTCCGGTTATCTGCCCGCGGTGCGACTGCTGTGTCGCATGGCGGGTGAGTATCGGGGCGAGGAGGCCTCCCAGCGGCGGTATCTGTCTGCGGTGTGACTGGCCTGTCGCATGATACGTGGATGCCCAGGGGAATGAGGTTGGCCTGTATTTCGTCAAGTCGGCGTTTCGTCTTGGGACTGCGGTGTGCTCTGCCGGTCGCATGGCGGCGAGGTGTCGGGATGATTGGGGTGGTTGGCCGGGGTATCTGTCTGCGGTGTGACTGCTGTGTTGCATGGCGACGCGATTGGGGCGGTTTTCCGGCGTGCGCGGCCGATAGTTGCCGGTGATGCGACTGGTCAGTCGCACCGGGATGAGATACGTTTCACGCCAAGGCCTACCGTGGCACAGTACGCGAACGCCGGCATGGAATCAGCAATCCCATGCCGGCGTTTCGGCGTTCCAGCGCGATCCGATGCGATCGCCATCGCCTCGGTCTCAGCCGAGCAGCGGTGCCACCTGTTCCTCGTAGGCGGTGAGCGCGGTGTCGATCACGTTGTGCATGTCGTAGTACTTGTACGTACCCAGACGGCCGCCGAACACGACCTTCGGCTCCTGCGCGGCCTTGGCGGCATACTGCTCGTACAGCGCCTTGTCTTCCGCGGTGTTGACCGGGTAGTACGGCTCATCCTCGCGGGTGGCGAAGCGGCTGTACTCTTCCCAAACCACCGTCTTGTCAGGGTTCTGGGAATCCTTGCGTTCGGGGTTGAAGTTCTTGAACTCGATGGCACGGGTGTACGGCACGTCGGAATCTGCGAAGTTCATAACCGGGCAGCCGAAATGGTCGCCCTCATCGTAGCGGACTTCCTTGAAGTCGACGGTACGCCACTTGAGGTCGCCGAGCTCGTAGTCGAAGTAGCGGTCGACCGGGCCGGTGTAGACGACCGGCACCTTGCCCACGAGTGCCTTCTTGTTCAGCGGCTGGGATTCGTCGAAGAAGTCAGTGTTCAGGGTCACGTGGATACGTGGATCGTCAATCATGCGCTCCATCCACGCCGTGTAACCGTCCTTGGGTAGGCCCTCCCAAGTGTCGCGGAAGTAGCGGTTGTCATAGTTGAAGCGCACGGGCAGGCGCTTGATGATGCCTGCCGGCAGTTCGCTCGGATCGGTCTGCCACTGCTTGGCCGTGTAGTTCTTGATGAACGCCTCGTACAGCGGTCGGCCGATGAGCGAGATGCCCTTGTCGTTGAGGTTGGCCGGATCTGTCCCTGCCAGCTCGCCCGCCTGCTCGGCGATGAGCGCCTTGGCTTCGGCCGGGGTGTAGTGCGCATGGAAGAACTGGTTGATGGTGCCCAGGTTGATCGGCAGCGGGAACACTTCGCCGTTGTGCGTGGTGTAGACGCGGTGGACGTAATCGGTGAACTCGGTGAAACGGTTCACATATTCCCAGACGCGCGGGTTGGAGGTGTGGAACAGGTGGGCGCCGTACTTGTGGATTTCCGCGCCCGTTTCTTTGTCCATGTACGAGTATGCGTTGCCGCCGATATGATCGCGCACATCGATGATTTCCACCTTCGCGCCATGCTTTTCGACCGCCTGTTGCGCCACGGTCAGGCCGAACAGGCCTGCGCCGACGATTACCAGATCCGCGTCCATGTATTGTATGCCTTTCTGCTTTCGGAACCGTGCTGATGCGGGGTCGGCGCCAGAATGGCATTCCCGTCCCCGCTCGGGAACCATTGGATTTCAGTCTAGTCCACTGTGTACCTAGAGTCGGATCGGCGTGGAATAAGCCAGCCGGTTGCGCTTGAAACCTCGGGACACATACAAAACCCGGCGACGGTGCGCACTGGTATGCTTCACCGTCGCCGGGTTGGATGCCGTGAACAATCAGATGATCCGGTAATCGGACCATCCGATCATCAGGCGAAAATCGTCTTGAACAGGAACGCGCCCAGAATCGCGCCCAGAATCGGCGCGACCACCGGAATCCAGGCTTCACCCCAGCGGGAGCCGCCCTTATGCGGAATCGGCAGCAGCTGGTGCAGCAGGCGCGGCATCAAATCGCGGGCAGGATTGAGGCCTGGGCCGGTCGGGCCGCCCATCGACGTGACCAGACCCCACACAATGAAGCCAACCACGATGGATGCGGCGGCCGGGTCTTTCTGGCCCCACGGCATGGACAGGCAGCACAGCGCGCCGATCACGAGCATGAAGGTGCCGAAGAACTCGTTGAGGAAGTAGTTCACGCGGTCGTTCTCGGCGTCGGTGGTGCAGAAGGTGCCGAGGATTGCTTCGGCGTCTTCGGTGTCACGGTAATGCGGGTAGTAGGTGACGTACACAATCAGCTGGCCGACGATCGCGCCAAGCAGCTGGGCGATGATGTACGGCAGCACTTCGTTCCATGGGAACAAGCCGTTGACGGCCTGGGCGATGGTCATCGCCGGATTGATGTGGGCGCCGGAGACCGCGCCGAACATGAGCACGGGGAACATGACGCCGAAGCCGTAGCCCATGGCGATGTTCAGCCAGCCGGCGTGGTGGCCCTTGGTGTTCTTGAGTTCGACATTGGCGACGGAACCGTTACCGAATACCATGAGGATTGCCGTACCGACGAATTCGGCGGCTAGTTTGACGAAAAGTGAGTAAGTCACTGCTCTGCTTCTCTCTTGTCTTTCTTGTGTTATCTGCGCTTGCGCGAAGAAACGAATGGATTCGCGTGCCTGGGCGCCTGTGCCTCCATAGGCCGCATGACTCCCAGACGTGGTAGGCGGTGGTCGTCGGCGCCTGCCGGCTTCGGGCATGATTGGCCCGCGGCAGGGTTCGCGGATGGATGCGCCGGACGTCGGCGCGAGTGCTAGTGTAGCGGAAACCATGGTCTTGATTGCCGGATGGTAGGTGACGTTGCCGGATTCGTGTGATATACGTCGTGATGTTCGTGATTCGCCGCCGGTCGGGTTGTTGTTTGGCCGTGGATTCATCGTGGTTTGATTGCGAATGGACCACGCACCCCGAGAATGCGACACGCCGAAAAGGGATATAAGTTGCGTTCGAATCAGAGGCGAGTATAGTAATCACTCGGTTCGAGAAATCGACTAACCAACTTGCCCCTTTAGCTCAGTTGGTTAGAGCAGCTGACTCTTAATCAGCGTGTCCGGGGTTCGAATCCCCGAGGGGGCACTTTCAACCGCAGCCATGGCTGCGGTTTTTTGGGTTATAGGCCAAAATGTGTGTCCGGCATCGAAGCGAATCCTGGGGTTATAGGCCAGTATGTGTGTCTGCTGGTGGGGTGTGCGGGAGTCTTGATTGTTGCTCTGGTCGTGTGCACGCCCTGTATGCCGTGGCATGCGAAGCTGAACGGATATCGACGGAAAACGGCAGTGGAGGCCCCGTGTTTTGCGGTTCGCGCATGCCCGGGCATACGCAAACCTGCAGTATGGCTCCCGGACAGTGCGGGAAGCCTTCTGTCTGGCGCACGACGTATGTCATGACATGCGCGACCCGGCACATTCGAATCGCCTGTACGCCTTGCGCAGCAACGGGTCCGCGCCGGTTTCGGACACACATTTTGGCCGGGCTCGAAAGTGGCGGCATGAGGATTCGAAACCGCGACACGCCCGGCAGGACAACCCCTCACACCCGATTCCGGACACACATTTTGGCCAATAACCCGGTTTTTTGTTTTTCAGTGCCTTGTCCACGATTCAAGTGCGCGGAATCTAAGGTCAGAATCTTGAAATCTCCCGTTTCCGCTTCGATTTCGCGGCTATCGAGAAGAACATCTGAACATCTCTCCCGGGGTTATAGGCCAGTATGTGTGTCTGCTGGTGGGGTGTGTGGGAGTCTTGATTGTTGCTCTGGTCGTGTGCACGTCCTGTATGCCGTGGCATGCGAAGCTGAACGGATATCGACGGAAAACGGCAGTGGAGATCCCTGTTTTGCGGTTCGTGCATGCCCAGGCATGCGCAAACCGACGGTATGGCTCCCGGACAGTGCGGGAAGCCTTCTGTCTGGCGCACGACGTATGTCATGACATGCGCGACTCGGCACATTCCAACCGCCCGTACGCCTTGCGCCGCAACGGGTCCGCGCCGGTTTCGGACACACATTCTGGCCGGGCTCGAAAGTGGCGGCATGAGGATTCGAAACCGCGACACGCCCGGCAGGACAACCCCTCACACCCGATTCCGGACACACATTTTGGCCAATAACCCCTCTCCCGCACAGGCCGATTTCGCGAGATGTTGGATTCGTCGGGTGTCGGTGACCAAAGGCAGCGGGGCGCGGGAATAGTCCTGAACATCATCGTGCTCTTAGTCGCACAGCGTCCAAGATGTGTGGGCAGCGGTGACGTGCACATCGACGATGAGCCTGTCAGGAGAGGTGAAAGCGATGGGCCGTCCCGACCGGCGCCGTATCAGCGGTCGGCCTGTCGGGACGGATTCAGCGGTTAGTCCGCCGGATAGACTGCAAGCGTGGAATATTCAGCGGTTATCGGACGTTTGGCACCATCGCCGACCGGGCGTATGCATATCGGCAACGCGTATGCGGCACTCGCTGCTTGGCTGGGCGTGCGCTCACAAGGCGGCAGACTGATACTGCGGATTGAGGATGTCGACACCCCGCGTGTGGTACAGGACGCCGACCGGTGGATCATGGATGATCTCAACTGGCTCGGGCTGGATTGGGACGGCGACCCGGTATACCAGTCGGCGCGACTTGACAGATACCAGCAGGTACTTGAGACCCTGAGCGGCATGACCTTGAGCGAGATAATCCAGGAATCCATCCCAGAAGACGGGTGGTGCCCATCTGCGTCCCTGAGCATCCGCCATATGCCATTGCCATACGCAACCGTCCACACAGCAGGACACCCGGTGCCGAATACGAGACCGCGTGCGGAATCACCGCTGATATACCCGTGTTTCTGCTCGCGTGCCGATATCCGGGCCGCATCCGCCCCGAACGAAGGCGACGGCTTCATCGTCTACCCGGGGACGTGCCGTACCATGCCCGCCGCCGAGCGTGACGCCCGCGTCAGCCGTGGCGACCGTCATTCCTGGCGTATCGCGGTGCCTGAACCCGGCAATCCCGCAGGTGCGATCGCGTTCGACGATGAGGTGTTCGGATCGCAGCACATCGATCTAGGACGGCAGGTCGGCGATGTCGTCATCCGACGTTCCGACGGATTGTTCGCCTATCAGTTTGTCGCCAGCATCGATGATGTCGATATGGGTGTCACCCAGATTGTGCGCGGTCGCGATTTGCTGCGGTCGACGGCGATCCAGCTGTGGATCCGCCGGGCACTGGGGCACGCGTTGCGGTCGCAGTCGCAGACGCTGACGCGGACACTATCGCAGCCACGGCCGCAGCAACAACCAGAGCAGCAGCAACGGCTCCGGTCACCGCAACTGGCGCAAACACCATCGCGCGCGGCGACTATCCCACAGTTCGCGCATCTGCCGTTGGTCGATGACATCTCCGGCAAACGCCTGGCAAAACGCGACCATGCCCTCGACTTAGGCGTACTTCGCGAAGAAGGAGTAAGCCCCGAGCGCATCATCGGCTATTGCGCGTGGATGCTGGGTCTGCTGCCGCAACCCGTGCCATGCCGGCCTTCCGACCTGCTTGATGGTTTCACGTGGAACACCATCGCCGATCATCGGGACGATCATCGCTGCGATACACAAGACCTACTACGATGAGAACGAGGCAAACAGAACAACCCGCGGAGACCAGCCGCGTCAGCGGGCGGATGTGAGGCATGCATGACAGCGTATATGGATCACAAGGATCTGGCGAACGAAACCATCGACGCGAACCGGGCGCAACAGATTGCGGACGGCGTGCATCGTGTGTTGGACCGCATCGCCCAAGCTGAAATGGAAGCCGGCAGGGAGCCTGGCTCGGTCAGATTGCTTGCCGCCACGAAAACGCGTGATGTTGGCGAGATCATGGCCGCCATCGACGCCGGCGTGCGGATGATTGGCGAAAACCGACCACAGGAAGTCGTCGCCAAGGCGGCGGGACTGGCACGGCAATGCGCGTCGCGCGGTTTTTCGCTCGGCGTTGCAACCAGCGACGGCGATGTACATGATGACAATTCGGAGCATCATATCCCCTTCCATCTCATCGGTCAGTTGCAAAGCAACAAGATCGGCAAGGTGCTGCCGGTTGTCGAAACCATCGAATCCGTTGATTCCCTTGATCTCGCGCAGAAAATCGCTCGTCGTGCTCTCGCGCGCGGCATCACCACAGGTGTGTTGCTGGAAGTCAACGAGTCCGGCGAGGAATCAAAATCAGGGTGCGACCCGACGCAGGCAGTCGATCTCGCGCGGCAGATCGGAGCACTTGAAGGCCTTGATTTGCAAGGCCTGATGACAATCGGCGCACACGTTGATGATGAAGCGGTGATTCGTCGTGGCTTCTGCCATCTGCGTGAGACGCGCGATCGGATTCTCGCCGCCGGTACGCCCGGAACCGCGCATTGCCATGAACTGTCGATGGGCATGACGAACGATATGGCGCTCGCCATTGCCGAAGGCTCGACCATCGTGCGCGTGGGAACCGCGATTTTCGGCCCGCGCGCGTTCATCTGATCAAAGGTCGGCTTGGGATGGCATCGCATGCGGATACGCCACGGTCGCAATCGTCACGGTCGCAATCGCGTGTGCACATGGTGGTGACCGGCGTGGTGCAGGGGGTTGGCTTCCGCTACTTCACGGTGATGGCCGCCCGCCGGTATGATTTGACCGGCTGGGTGCGCAACCGTATGGATGGCTCGGTTGAGCTTGAAGCCCAAGGTGCCGGGATTGATGTGGAACGGTTTGAGCGTGCGGTGGAAGGCGGCCCGCGGTGGAGCCGCGTCGAGCATGTCGATATTGACATTGTGCCGGTAGTGCCGGGGGAGCGGGGCTTTTCCGTTCATTCGGATCGCTGATTGCTTATATGGCCTGCACCGCTGGAGGCCATGGGGCGTGATGCCGGCGGCCGCGCAAACGTACCGCATCCAGGACGGTCGAGCGACTTTCGGACGATAATCAGCGTTTCCACACCGCGGAGTGTCCGATAATCGGACAAATTTTTGAGATAGGGGAAAATCCGCGGAAAAACAAGGGTGGAAGGGGGAGTGTCGCGGTCAGCCGGAACCATGCCCGCCGGCGACCGTCACGGGGGAACGGTCTTTGCATCCCCATGATATCGGGGTGAATATGGGGGTTTCGCGCAGCGTGGCGCGGATTTTAGACTGCCGCTATCAACCACGCAACGGGCGGTCTCCGGCATGGAAGCCGCGCTTGACGAGGGAAAGCGAGGAGCCATGACACGACGACGGGATGGCGGCACGGCGGGAGGAGCACGGCACCGCCGACATACCACGTATCGGAATACAGCCATATGCGCATTCGCGGTGTGCGCGATGGCCTTGTTCAGCATGCTGGGTTGCGCGCTGTCATACGGGGCGTCCGCCGAAGGTGTTGCACACGCCGTAACGGCACAACCGGCACAACCGGCACAGCAGACGGAACCGCTCGCCGACCGGCAGACGGAAGGAATCCCAGCGGCTCCCGCAACCGAAAACCATGCGGTACGTCCTATGGCCGACCGCGCGACCGCGCAGCTTCCCGAACCGGAGCATACGAAAACCATCGAACGCCTCGATGATCAGCGCTACCGGCTCACATTGAGCGTCACGGGTGCAGAACATATCGACGGCACTGTCGAGCATACAAGCGCCGACGTGGTTCTGGTGCTGGATTCCTCCGGCAGTATGGCGCAATACGAGGATCCCAGCTGCCACGGGCCGAGCAGTACATGCCTGACCCGATGGCAGGTGGTCACGCAGGCGGCGCAACGGCTTGCCGCACAGCTGCTTGACGAATCCACCGGCGGCGACGTGCGGATCGCGGTGGTTGATTTCGATACTGATGCGCGCGTCATTCCATTCGGTGACAAGCAGTGGACCGATGATGCGGATGCGTTGTCCGCGGCCCTTGACGGGTTGGATGCGTCGTCGGCGACCGGCGGCGGCACGAACTGGGAAGCCGGTCTGCACTCCGCGAACACCCTGCTGCATGGCAGCACCGCTGAACGCCGGTATATCGTCATGCTGTCAGACGGCTCGCCGACGTTCCGCTCTTCTGCCATGGGCGGCGATGACTGGAACGAGCGCTACGGCGTCTACGGCAATGGAACTTCAGACCCTGCCAGCCGGTGCTTTGACGCGGCTGTCGAGGAGGCCAACAGGCGGGCGGACGGGACGGCACTGTTCACAGTGAGCGCCGGACAGGCCGCAGACGCGAATATGTCCAGCTTCGCGACCGCAACCACAGGTGTCCATTATTCGGGCACGGATCCGGACAGTCTCGCGCAGGCCTTCGACGATATCGCCATGATCATCACATCCACCGTCCGGTATCGTGACGTGAGCATCAGCGACACCCTGTCCTCATGGGTGATCGCCCTCGACGACAGCGGATCGCCAGCCATCGGCGGAGACGCAGTCGTCACACCCACGGTCAGCGCGACCAAGACAGACGGTTCCACAGTATCCACCGACGGCATCGTCGCCGCCTTCGATCCGGTGTCAGGATCCCTGACCTTGCAACTGCCGGCCGGCAAGACCCTCGACCCGGAAACCACCTATCGCGTGTCCATCGAAATCACCCCGACCGCGGCGGCATACCGCAGTTTCATCAGCACGGGCACGTATCCGGATACCGGAGACGAACTGACCGATGCCCCCGGCAACACCACCAGTTCCGGACAGCCCGGATTCTTTTCGAACGCGGAAGGCTCGGCGTTGCTGCGCTACCGAACCGTCACGGTCACCGTCAGCGGTGACAGCAGTGAAGAGAGCGTATCCGACGAACTGACCGCGGCATACGCGCGGCCGGTCGTGCAGGTGGCCGCGCCGAGTCTGACGCTTGTTAAAACCGTAGACAACACCCACGCCACCGCATACACTCCCGCGCAGCCTGCGGCATGGAATCTGTTGGCATCGCTGGTCTCCGCCTCCGCCCCACAGCCGGGAGCGTCATCCGAAGACACGGCAAGCGAGAGTGGAATCAGCCCTGCCGCGCCGTCGCAACCAGCGCAGGATGACAATACCGCCTCATTGCCTGCAACAGCGGTCGAACCGGGAACCTACCGGCTGGCGGAAACACACAACGATGACTACACCGTAGACGGCAAACCGTACCCGAATTATGCGCGATACGAGTCCGGGAGTTGGACCTGCGCGGATGCGGCGGGCAACCAGCTCAACGTCTCGTCGGAAGGTGATGTGGCGATCGCGCCCGGAACGCAAGCCACCTGCACGATAGTCAACACCGCGACCCCTGCTTTGGCCGACCAGATTCCTCTGACCGGCGCCTCCGGTATTCATCTGGATCGTCCATGGCTGACATTCGCCGTAGGGCTGCCGCTCGCCGGAACAGGAGCGTGGATCCTGAGGCGTTCCCGCAGACGAATGGTTGAAAGGAACACCCGATGAGTGTGAAGACCCCGCTGATTCCGCTGACCCCGGTGCGTGCGGCACATGCGATTCGCGCCGGCGAAAAACACCGATTCGGCGCCCCTCGCTCGCCGCCGCATGCGATTCGCGCCACCGCAACACAGACCATATGCACATCCAAGCCCACCACGACCGGCACCACACCGTAGGAGGAATCATGACATCCCTGATACATATCGTTTCGCAGGCCTGGAACAGGGCCTCATCAAGAACAAGCCACCCATCATCGCCGTGGAGAGACAAGCCATCGCCGATCCGCTCGATTGCAGCGGCAAGCGTGGCATTGCTCGGCATCGTCGGAATCGGAGCGGCGGCGCTCGCCCCGACTCCAGCCACTGCGGCAGACAACGACAAATCCATCATCATCCAATCCGGTTCGCGCGGCGAAATCATCGGACACACCTTCGCCGTCGCACCCATCGCCACATTCAACAGCGACGATTCCACCGAACTGACCACCGTCAGTGCCGCTGATGCAGCAGTCCGTCAAGCCATCAAAACGGCACTGCAACAAGAAGCGCCCGAAGATGCGGACCCGCTGATGTGGGCGCAGGCCGTCAGCGGCAACCCGATCGACCAGAGCACCACATTCCCATGGGCGGCGAATGCGAGTTCGCGCCTATTCGCTGATGCGCTCGCCGATTACGTCACAGCAAACGGCGCACAGCACACCGCGACACAAGACCCGCTGACCATCACTGGGCTGCAAGGCGGTTTGTACGCAATCGTCGATGTGACGGAGAAACTGTCCGATGGCGTCACGGACATGCCCGAATCCGTGCGCTCGCTGACCATGCTGGTCGGCACGAAACACGAGAAGTTCAACACGGACGGCAGCATCATCGTGAAAAACGAAGCGTACCGCACCCCGCCGAGCAAAAGCGTGACCGGCAGCCATGACGGCACGGTTCGTGTGGGCGACGAACTGACATACCGCATCACCGGAACCGTGCCATCAACGACCCGCAAAGGTGATGATTTCACCTACGTGTTCGAGGATTACGCGAGCCGTGGCCTGACCATCGACACCGGGAAAGGCAACATCACCGTGACTTACGGCAACAACGGCACTGCTCTGCCGGCGGCCGACTATACCGTTGATCCTGCGGATACGACAGTCACCGGCAACGGCGTGGAGGATGGGTCGGATCCCACCTTCACCGTGACCATCGCCCGCAGCGTGCTGGATACGATGCAAAGTGTCGCAGGAGAAGCGTTCACCGTGACCTACAAGGCGACTGTGAACGAGCATGCCGCCGACGACCAGGTGGCCAGCAACAGTGCCCGAGTGACTGCAGGCGGTGTGGCATCAGGAAAATCCAACCAAACGGATGTGTATACCAACACCTTCGAATTCCAGAAGTATTTCGCGGACGGTTCCACGGTGACCGGCGCGCAGTTCACGCTGTATGACGCGGATAACAGCAAGCCGGTGCAGATGCTCGGGCAGGATTATCAGGCGGGTGTCGATGACAACGGCCGAGTCACCTTCTCCGGACTTGAAGACGGCACCTACACCGTACGTGAGACGCGCGTCGCCGATGGTGCCGCCCAGGTGACCGGCTCATTCAAAGTGACGCTCGCGTACGACGCTACCGCCAAGCGTACTGTCGTTACGTTCAGTGACACCGGGCTGGACCCGTATGATCTGGTCACCGTGGCACAGGACGGTGGCATCCGGGTGCGCAACGTCAAATCGTTGACCGAACTGCCGTTGACCGGTGCTGCCGGCGGCATCGTGATTGCAGGATCGGCGGCGGTACTTCTCGCACTTGCCGGTGGTGCGCTCGTCATCGTCCGCAGGATGGAGCGGCGCATGTGACGGCGTGCGGGGCGGCTGAGGCCGATAAGCCCAATCCGGGCACACGGCCATGAATATACGACGTGCGCGGGCGCGCGATCATGCGCAACCACGACAGCGCACAACCGGGCAACATCGCACACGGTGTGCTGTTCGGATGTACGCTCGGGGCGTATATTCAGGCTTCATCAGGTACTATGCTGCCCCAATGCCGTTCCGAGCGGTTGCCGGCTGGCAGGGGAATCCGGCCGGCACCGAATCGGAAGTGAACACCGTGATCAACGTGAACAAAAGGAGACGACGATGACGCGATCAGCGCCACATCGCCTGCTGGTTTTGCGACAACTCAGCCGTGCTCGACAGCGGCTGGACCTGCCGGACGGCACATTCACCGCGGAAGAGCTGAAATATCTGCGATCCCTTCCGGCTGTAGCCGCGGTCAGTGCAGGCAGAATACGGTATACGGAGGCGTTCAAGCGCATCTGCATGCGCCAATATCGGCAAGGCAAGTCACCGGCACGGATTTTCCGCGAAGCCGGCTTGGATTCCGCGTTGATCGGATACAAACGGATTGAGCGGTGCATTGCCCGGTGGCGCAGCATCGGCACTGAAGAGACGCCTGAACAGCTTGCCGAAGACCAGGCGTACGAGCGGGATCTCGACCGCTGGCGTCAGGCGCAGGCGCATATGCGGTCGGGGACCGGTGTCAACGGGAAGAGGGTTGCGCCGTCGAGTCTCCCAACCGCGTCTGGCATGTCTGCCACGCCCGCCTCGCTCTCGTCGAGGATGGTTTCGGCGGCGGCAACATCCCCCATGAGCGTTGCCCGCAATTCGAACGCAACCCCCAATCTCCGCGCGTCTGCCGCCCATCAATCACAAGCAGACAGGCGGCAATCGGAAGATTTGCGTGACTTGCTCATTTCCCAGCAAATCCGCCGGATTGTGGAACTCGAGCGTGCCATCGAAGCCATGCGGGCGGCGTGCACATGCGGGGCATGCCGGTGAAACGGCGAATCATCGCCATGCGGATCGTGGCGGCGCTGCTCCTCGCCGCGGCGATCGGCCTGATTCTGCTCCCGCCTGCTGTACGCGCATGGTCAACGGGGCGTCTTGCCGCAGCGGCGGACGACCATGAACGTGCCGTGGCGGCATGGCCGAGCGCAAAACGCGACAGGGCACTCGCCCAAGCGAAGGCGTACAACCGTTGGCTGGCGGCAAGCGGACAGCCGACACTCGGTGTCGCCCCGGACAGTCATGCCGCCGAAGCGTACCGGTCGGCGCTTGCAACCCCGGACGGAGTGATGGGCGTCATTTCGATTCCGTCCATAGGAGTCCATTTGCCGATCAGACACGGCACATCGTCCGATGTGTTGTCCGCCGGTGCCGGGCATCTGATGGGAACAAGCCTGCCGGTGGGCGGCGCATCGACTCATGCGGTGATTACCGCCCATCGCGGGCTTGCCGGGGCGTCCATGTTTACCAAGCTCGATGGGATGGCTGCCGGTGACCGTTTTTCCTTGACGGTGCTTGGCTCGACCATGGCCTACCGCGTCGATCGGGTGACGGTGATCAAGCCGGAAGACACTGCGATATTACGGATTTCTGGCACGGAGGATCGCGTGACGCTGATGACGTGCACTCCATACGGGGTCAATACGCATCGTCTGCTGGTTTCTGGGGTGCGTGTGCCAGACGCCACTTCCGCCAAGGACGGGGTTGACATGCCGTCATCATCGCAAGGGGTGACGGCGCGTATGCTTCGTTGGAGCGCGCTCGCCGCGGCGGGCCTTGTTGTCGGCGTGGGTATCGGATGCGATGTATGGCGTCGCCGGCGGGAGCGGATGCGATGAACATGAAGCGTGCATACGCTTAATCTGCCGGGAACGCGAGTATCAGGCTGAGAAGCGGTGTTATAAGCCGTGATGTGTTGCGTGGGCGCGGATGGTCGATTCCTCGTCAAGGGTGACGGGCGGGTACTCGTCCGGATGGTGGATGAAATCCTGGATCAGCAGCCATTGTCTGCGCGAGATGCCGATGCGCTCATCCGGGCGGACCATGAGTATTGGCGCCGCAGGATTCCACGCCTCGATGTACTTGGCTCGCGCCGGATAACATTCTTCGTCATCGAGCCAAATAACCGGTGACGGATCGTTTTGATAGGTCTCGAAACGCAGCCGGGAGAATATCGTGTCGAGTTTGCCTGAGAATCGCCCTTGATTGGTGACTGGGTCATACCAGTGTACGGTATGCACAACATCTGGATCCCAGCCGATTGCCGGGTCGAGCGTGCTGACACAATACGGTTGCCAAGTGGTCAACCAAGCCAGTTCGATGGTGCCGGCGACGGCGAGCCTATACATATCGTCAGCCAGCTCGCGAGACCAGCGGAGTCGGTATCTGCCGGGCGGCACTTCGACGACAAGATTGCCGGTGAGCCGGAACGCGCGCTCTTCGCTATACAAGGATGCGCGCGGATCATCCGGTTTGATCCATTCGGTGTGCCCAACTCCGCCACGACGTTGGACCTTGCTGTCGGGGAAGGCATTGAGGACGCCATCGAAATCGGCGTACATCACCGGACGGTTCATGGCTCCTCCTTCCCGGTAGTTCCCGCTCGCGTCAGTGGTGCGGGTGCGGATTGCTGTCACGCCAAGCGGTGACGTGCAAGACACTGTACTCTCGCGCCGGGAAGTTGCGCCGGGAAGCTGCACAAGCGCAGGCGCAGCCGCGAAACCGCCGCAGGGCACGGGCGTTGTCGGCATCGGCAGGGTCGGCTGATACAGTGAGACGCATATTGAAGGAGATGACAGATGGACACGATTGCCCAGACCACGGCGGCCATAGCCCCGGCGACGTTTGTTTTGATTGCGATCAATATCCTGGTGTTCATCGTCGAAACGGCGGCGGGCGGCAGCACGAATCTCGATGTCGCACGGCGTTTTGGCGCGATGACGGTTTGGGATCTCGAACATGGCCAATGGTGGCGCATGATCACGTCGATGTTCGTGCATTTCGGCATCACTCATCTGGCGTGCAATATGCTGTCGCTGTTCAATCTCGGGGTGCTGGTCGAGCGGATGTTCGGCTCGGGCGCGTTCGGCGGGTCACTGTTCATGCTGGTCGTGTATTTCGTGTCCGGATTGTGCGGCAACCTGCTCACATGGCGGATTCAAAAGTCCCGTGGCGAGTATTATGTGGTGTCCGCCGGGGCGTCGGGCGCGATCTGCGGATTGCTGGGCGTCTATGTCGCGATGCTGTTCGTTCCCGGTCTCAGCCAGTTCCTCGACTTCAAATCGGTGTTGCTCAATGTGGCGTTGTGCATTGCGCCTGGCCTGACAAATAAGGAAATCAACATGTGGGCGCATCTGGGTGGCTTGATCGGCGGCATTGTGGTCACGATGGCTTATATTGCCGTGCTGTTCGTACGGTGATGCCGCGCGCACGATAGCCTGCGGTTTGATCGGCTGGTCGCTGCCAATGCGTTGAAGGATGCGTTCAACGGATGTGGACGCGATCCAATCGATCATCGAATCCATTGTTGCAAGCGGCGGCTGGAAGTATGCGGCTTCCTCGATATTGTCGAAGCCGATCACCTGCACGCTGTCCGGCACGGTGATGGCGTTGGCGACAAGCGTGAACAGCGCGCCCATCGCCAGCTGGTCGTTGAATGCGATGATGCCGTCGAATGGTATCGCGGTATCGATGAGATGCTGTGTCGGCTGCAATGTTGGGTGATCGCCGGTTGTTTCCGGTCGTATACACCGCGGAATATCAACGATGCTGCCGCTGTCACCCGGTGCATCGGACCCTGATACGCGAGATATCTCGCGGCAGGTGCTGCAGATAGACAGGTGCTACAGATATCGCAGATGGCCGCGAGGCACACTCCATGTGCTGGCCGGAGGGAGAAATCAGAATCCGAGGTGCCCGGGATATTCGCGGATGGTTGGTTCCTCATCGAGTGTCAGTTCAGGGAATGTTTCAGGATCCTGGATGAATTTCTTGATGATGCGCCACTGTCTGCGGCTGATTCCGATTCGTGCGTCCGGACGGATCATCAGTACCGGTGCCTTGGGGTGGAGGGATTGGATTCGGTCCGCCGCGGTCTCGTAGCATTCCTCGTCGTCCAGCCAGATGACCGGTGAGGGGTTTGCTTGGGTGGTTTCGAATCGCACCCGGGAGAATACCGTGCTCAGCTTGCCGGTGTACCGGCGTTCGTATGAGATGGGATCGTACCAGATGGCGGTGTGTTCGATGTGTGGATCCCAGCCGAGCAGAGGATCGAGGATGCGTGAGCAGTATGGTTGCCAGGTGGTCAGCCAGTTGAGTTCAATATCGCCTTCGGATGCGAGTCGATGCAAGGTTTGTGCAATGTTGCGTGACCAGCGGATGCGATAGTAGCCGCATGGCGTGCGCACGATGTCGTCGCCGGTGAGTACGAATGCGCGTTCCGTGCTGTACAGTTGCGCGCGCGGATCGCCGTCATCGAGCCATTGCGTGTGCCCGACGCCCCCATTGTCTTGGATGTCCTTGTCAGGGAACGCGTTGAGCACTCCGTCGAAGTCGGTGTACAGCACCGGACGGTTCATTGACTCTCCCTTCGTCGCGCTCTGCGACCGCTGGATCTGCGGTCCGATTTGCGCGTGCTTCCATGCGATGGTACGTACGTTCGCTAGCATACCGCGCAATGTCGCGGAATCGGGAGAATTGTCCACAGTGTCGTGCTGTTTGTGTCGTACAGACCCGGAAACAGCCAATGGCGTATCTGCACTGTACGGGCGCGTCGAGCGTGCGGCAGCGATCGATGCGCCCGTCATCGGCGGTTACCGGTGCTGGTTGATGAGCTTGGTGAGTTCCTCCGCGCGCTGATGGCGACGTTTGGTGCGGCTCGCCAGATTGAGCAGCCCAGGCTTGGGGGCCAGTGTGATGGCGTGTTGGGTGCCGTCGTCGATGATGAGGTGACGGCTGTGCTCGTCCTCGCGCAAGGATTGGATAGCAGAATACGGGATGATCTCAGTGTTTCCAGGGTTGATTTCCAGTCCGCATATACCGTCGACTGGGTCGTCGGCCCCCTGCACAATGGACTCGTCGCTTTTCCACAGGTGCAGGTTAGGGCTGATGAAGATCGCGTCCTCCAGGAGCATGAGTTCCCGCGTTTCTGTCAGGACATGCTTGTCGTTGACGGACACGATTTCGTCGCTGTTTTGCACTTCGACGATCCCGTAATCGACGAGCCCGCGCTCGCCGCTGTGGGATGGGCCCGCGGTGCCCGCAGCGATGGCTTCCTCGCATGCGCTGACCGGCTGGTACCCGTAGGCGCGTGCTGTCTGGTCGGCGGATGCGGGCCAGTAGTTGGTGATGTGTCCTGCTTTCATTGGATTTTCCTTTCCTTGTGGTTGGTATCGTCCGGGGTGTTCAGACAGGTTTGTTGCCCGGTGTCAGTTGTTGTCTCGGGCTGGTTGGTGTCGCGGTGTTGGTATTGGGTGATGCGTGCGGTGAGTTGTTTGGCTTGGTCGTGGCGTTGCTTGGTGTTTTTGGCAAGGCGATTGCCGAACTCGATGATGCTGTGCTTAGGCGTTAGGGCGATTTCGCATGTCGTCTTGTCTGTGAGTGTGAGGACCAGGTGTCGGCTGTACTGGTCTTCCTGGAACGTTTCGATCGTGGAGTAGGGGATGAGCCAGGTGTGCGCGGGGTCGATTTCCAGTCCGAGTACGCCGTTGAGCTCGTCGGGGTCGCTTGCGTCGGCAGCTTCGCTTTTCCATAGCTCGCGGTCGTCGTAATAGAAGATGGCGTCTTCGAGGAACAGCACGTACCATGCGCACAGATTGTTCGCGGCGTCGTAGAGGATGGTCTTGCTGTTGACGGATACGGCGAGGTTGTCGGCGTATTCGATGACGCCGTAGTTCACGAGCCCGTGTCCTGCGGTGCCTGCGGCGATGGCTTCCTCGCATTCGCTGACCGGCTGGTACCCGTAGGTGCGTGCTGTCTGGTCGGCGGATGCGGGCCAGTAGCCTGCGATGTGCCCCGGATGCATTCGGCCGGTCGCTGTCGCCGGGGTTTTGTGCTGGTGTGATGATGGGCTTTGGGAGGGTGGAGCGTTATTGGCGGCATGCTTGCTCAGGCGCAGTTCGGATAGCTCGGCTCCGAACCAGAGCATGGCCAGGTAGAGAACGCTGCCTAGGGCCGCCTCCTGTACTTCCGGTATGAACAGGAGTGGCAGGGGGACGGCGGGGATGAGGGCCAGGGGGATGGCAACTGTCAGCCAGGCGCCGTGCAGCAGGGGTGGTACCATGCCGACAAGCAGGCTGCACACGCACAGTGAGCTGACGCGCGCCCACCCGGACCTGTTGACGAGCAGGCATGCGAGCGCGATCGCAATCACCGCGCAGATGATATTCAGTGCGAGCCTGGTTCTCTTGGCGTGTGTACCCGCCTGAAGCCATTCCATCGCCGCGTTTGCGCTATGAGGCTCGCCTAGCAGCCGGCAAAAGATAGACAAGCTGATAACGAGAACTCCCAGATATAGCAGCATTCCGGGAACGATCTGCCGTGTCATCATGAACAATGGTAATACAACCATCAGGTACAATCCCACGAAGCAGAACAGCATCTCCCATCGGTGTCCTCTCAGAAGCGCCATGATGAGCCCCACGACGAACGCATACACCAACACTGCGGCAACCATTCGCCAGTCTGTATGCCTGTTGCGCACCAGCAAAACTATCGCCACTATGTCTGATATCACCATGACGTCCCAACCCTCGGTCAGGATTGACTTCATGTTCTTCTTCATCACCATAATCCAGTCACCGTGCCAATGATGTCCGCAGGCATACCGAATGCGCTGCCAATTAATGAATTACGGACGAGCTTCGGCCCATTGGTCCCTGTTCGCAATTTCTCTATGCTACCCGTCCCGAAGCGGGCCAATTGATTCATACTGTTTTCTCCATTGGGAACGGCATGGAACTTCTTTGCAGCACTTCCAGCGCCTTTATCAATAGGGAGAGATAACGCTGCGGAGATTCCAACATGCTTGAAGTCGACTTTTCCATCGCCGATACGTTGTGAAATCAAACTTTCGGAGGCGCCAGAAGCCATGGTAAATACCCTACTCGCCCAGACGGATCCGCGGAATGTTGTCGCTACAGTAGGTTCGGCCAGGCCGCTCATGGCTCCTCCGGCAGCACCTCCTAGGAATGCTCCAGTAACGCCTCTGGCAGTAAATTCCTGTCCGGGCAAAAGCGATGTCAATGAATATGTGGCGGCGCTTGCCGTCCCTGAGACAACTGCATTCACCCCTGCACGCATTGAGATTTTCTTCACGGCAGATACCGCCATGGCTTTGCTCCATCCTGTACATGATGCATGCGTAGCTGCCCGTATAACCGCATTTCGCGCAGCACTGATTTCAAAGCCTCCGACACCGCCTAATACGCCGGACAATGCGACTTCTCCCCAGCTGACATTGCCTGTGGTGGCTTTTTGGATGATGGTATCCGCTCCGGCACTGAGAAGAGCCATGCCTGCTGGGCCTCCGACTCCCGTACACATCATTGCGCCGCCGGCTATGACCATCGCGCCGCCGGCAAGGTATTCCCAGTTATTCCTTGTCCAGTCTTCGGCTCGCTGCATGAAGCCGGTGTGGCTGTTGCTCCATTGTTCCAGTACCGCCATGTCGGTGACGGGTTTAAGGCCATTGGGGTCCAGTATGGACAAGGGGTTATTGCCGGCGTACTCATACGGGTTCGCGGCCCACGCCACCCCATATGGGGCGGGAACGGGGTCTGGGGAGAGGAATCCGCGCGTTGGGGCGTCATATACGCGGTTGCCCAGCCATTCCAGTCCGGCGAAATGAAGCGTTCCTGCAGGTCCTATGCCTGATTCGTCGGCGGAGAGCCCATCGCTCCATGGGTCTGAGGGGAGCGTCTGGCGCAGCATACGCCATCCAGTCGGCTTCCAAGTGCCGCCGATGCCACATGCTGCTGCCACTGAGCAGATATCATCGCCGTCGAATCGTATCGGTGCCGGTGCGGCACTTGCGACATCCCACCAAACGGCACGGTCGTCGAGCTGTAACAGGTAACCGAGGGGGCTTGTCATGCAGTTCACGGTTCGTGTCGGCCCTTGCGCAGGTGTCCACGAAACCGAGCTGAGATACCCGCTGTCATTCCATTGATACGTTCGGGACGAAGCGCCCGGACCGTGCTCCGAGATGCGTCTGCCTGCAGCGTCATACGAGTAGCGGCGAATGCCGGCGTTGGTTTCGCACTTCACCAATTGTCCCGCGGCATCATACGAGTATACGGTGGTTCCTTGCGGTCCTTGTTCCTTGATGATTCTTCCGCATAGATCGTATTCCCAAGACCGGTGGCCACGCGGGCCGGTGGCAGACACCAATTGTCCCGCGGCATCATATTCGTAGCTTGTGGTTCCGTTCTCGTCGGTGATAGAGAGAATACGATCTTCGTCATCCCGTTTGATTGTTGTTTGCGAAGATCTTGTCGCTGTGCCGGCTACAGAATGCATCGTAGGCCAGACTCCCGAATATTGCCATGTCTGCAGTATCTTGCCTGATATCACCGAGCTGACTCGCCCGGCGGCGTCGTAGCGGAAACTCGCATTGCCTGCGGTGGGGTGCGATATCTGCGAAACCTTGCCGGCCGCATTGTAGCGGTATGTTGTCGTGCGCCGGTCTGGGCCCGTCATGGAGATGCGCCTGCCATCGGCATCATAATGCCATTCGACAGCGCCTTCAGGGCGTTCATACCGCGTCAACAATCCGCGGTTATCCCAATGCAGGTGTTCAATCGTTGCATCATTGGCAACTGCCATGTCATGCCCGCCAGCATCGCGGGCAAACCGTTGAACGGTGTGACCGTTGACGGTGAACTTCTCCAGATTCCCTTGGCGGTCATACGTAAATTCGGACAGCTTCCCGTCAGGGTCCTTCTGCCAGATCTGCCGTCCGGCACCATCGTATCCCGCCGTGATGGTCCGCAGCAGCGGGTCGGTTGCTGCCACGCATCGGCCTTGCGCATTCCACTCGTAGCTGGTTTCGCCGCCCAAGGGGTCCCGGACCGTGACAGGACGTCCCAGTGCATCGTAGGAAAGCGTGGTAACGCCTCCCAGCGCGTTGATTATCTCGATAATCTGCCCGGATGCATCATATTTGAACTTGCGCAATCCGTTCCAGGTGTCGTACAGGGCGGTGACCCGGCCGCACTTGTCGTACGTCCAGCGCATCATGCCGTCGCCGGGGCGTTTCAAGGTGAGCATGCGGCCACATGCGTCATAGGTCGCGCTTGCTTCATCTCCGGACGGAAGGATCTGCCTGACCAGATTGCCGTCCTCGTCATACTGGAAAGTCGTGGTGCCCCCGCCCGCTTCGGTCACCGATGAGAGATGGCCGGTAGCGTCGTATGTGTAACGTGTCGATAGTCCCGTTGGCGTGACGAGCTCGGTGATTCTGCCTGCGGCATCGCGGTGCAAGAGCGTGCGTCCGCCTTCGGGGTCGAGCATTTCGACAGCTCTGCCGCATCGGTCGTAGACGGTTGTGCTTGCCGGGTCTTTTCCTCGCCGTTCACTGATGATGCGTCCCAGCGGGTCTGCGGTGAGCGTCGTACTCATCAATCCGTCGCTCATGGAGATTTCCCGCTGTTTTCTGTTGATATGGGCCGATACGGTGACACCGGAAGGGTCTTGGACGCCGGTCAGGTCGCCAGTGGCTGAATACCGGTAGTTCCACGCATGTTTATCGGGGTCGAGAATCGTCGTCAGTCGAGACAGGGAGTCGTGGATGTATTGCCATTCACTGCCATCCGGCAGGATAACTGCGTTGAGGTTCCCCAGATCGTCGAATCTGGATTCGACCGAACGTCCCAATGCATCCAGATGTTGCTGTTCTTCACCGCGCTCATTGTATTCAACACTGTCCGTCGAGCCATCGGGCCGGGTGATTGAGCGGATTTTCCCGCCCAAAGTGTACGAGAAACGCCATACGGCACCGTCGGGATCTTTCCGGGAAATGAGGCGTCCGTTTGCGTCATATCGGTAGTAGGTCGTGAATCCTGCCGGGGAGATGGCTTCGGTAATGGCTCCCGCGCTGTTGTATTTCCACCGGGCGGTACGATTCATGTCATCCGTCATGGCGGTGAGATTGCCGCGACTATCATGCTGGAATTCGATATGTACGCCGGTCGGATCGGTGATGCCTGTCATCAGGCCCTCGTGCCAAGTTAGCGAGGTCACCCCTCCAGAAGGGTCTGTAATCCGTATGGGCTGCCGCCCCTCGCTTGCGTAGTCGAAGAGTGTGACTTCATCCTCGCCTGTCGACAATGTGCATAGACGCCCCAGGGAATCATAGCTCCATCGCAAATCGGCGCCTTCGGGCGTATGCTCTCGAACAAGTCTTCCGTGCTCGTCATATGAGCGAGCTGTGACGGAACCATCGCGTTCGATAATTTGCAGTGCATTGCCCCACCGGTCATATGACAGCGATTGCCGTCTGCCGTGCGAGTCGATAATGCCCACGCATCGGCCTTGTGTGTCGGAAATCCAGGTGTTAGAACGCTTACCGTCCTCATCGCAAACCACTGTCACGCCATTGGGGAGATAACGGTAGACTGATGTGCGCCCTGTCGGGGAGGTTTGTGACAGCAACCTGCCGTCATCCTGGTATGTGTTATGCACTACCTCCACGCCGTCCGCGTCCGTTACTGCCTCGATCATCCCATTGCCGGCGTATTCGTATGCCCTGGTACCTGTGGGAAGCGAAACGGATATGAGTCTGCCATCCGTTTCGTATACATACTCGGAAGCGGAGGACTCCATACTGGCGGACGAAATCAGTCCGGCATCGGACCATTCCAAAGAAATACGTGCTCCCCGGGCATGGACCAAAGCGCATAGGCGTCCGTGTTCATCGCGTTCGCATGAGATCCAGTCCCAACGGTCACTGCCGTAACCTGACAGTCTGCCAGAACGTGTGAACGTTCGTATTGCGTTGTGTCTGTCCTTGATGATCCAGCCATCGTCGTCCGCTTCCAGCCAGTACGAGTCTCCGATTGAACGGCTCCAGCTGTTGCCTTGCCTAGGGAAGGCAACGATTCGTCCGTCTGCGCGTCTCCATGATGCTCCATCCGCATCGAAAGAGAGCATTTCATCGGCGACGCTTGACCATCCGATCCCCAGTGATCTGATTTCCCGGTCGCCGGAGTTATACACGCGTTCGAAGCGAAGCGACGAGCATCCGCCGGTGTAAGCCATATCGGTTTCTGTCTCGATGAACGCACCCGTAGCGGTATTGACAGGGTCATCCGCATACCCGGTGGTGGTTTGGACGCCATATAACTTGGGATCCTCAATCGACAGAGGCTCGCGGGCTACTTTCACGCCTACGCTGCTCAGTGCTTCGAGTATCGCGGCATCGGGCAATGTCGACAAGGCATGCTCGCCGCCGGCTGCCGCGAACGCGTTCGCCAGGGTATTCGCCCACGACGCATCATTTGCATTGGCGTCGAGATATCGCGAAAAAGCCCCGATAACGCCGTCGCAATTCACCCCACCCCACCGGCAAGAACTGCGGAATGTCGAATAGGCGCTTGATACCGACGCGAGCCGTTGCCGCAGTGACCCGTCTGCACCGATACTGTTGGATGCGAAGGCGCGCAGGTTCGAAGGGCGTGCGGAGGTATATCCAGAATGTGATCCGCTCGCAGAGCCGGGGGCGGGGGTTTTCCGAGAACCACAGGCGGGGACAGGGGTGTCAATGACGACAGGGGTGGCCCCGGCTTTTACCGGAGGGGTGTCGCCTTGCCCTATGAACCAATCCCGCGCTTTTTCCCACCAGTCATCATGCTGTGAAGCCCATTGCCTCGCGGTGTCTCTGCGCTGCTGTTCCTTTCTGGCCTCTTCCGAGACGCGGCGGACGGCTCGCGCCACCGCGTTCAGGCTGGTTGATAGATTCGATGCGTCCCGCGCACGGACTGCTGCATTGGAGCGGAATATTTCAGAGAAGTAACCTCGGAAATCCTCAAGGGCCGTCCTCTCCCAGGAAGATCGTGAGCCTGTCTGATTGTCAATCGATTGAGCCGCTACTTCGCACGCTTTCGCAAAATGCTGCGCATCCGCGTGATTAAACTTCACTCGTTCATGAATCGGGCCCAAATCGACCATCGTGTATACCTCTCAATGTCACAGCATCAATACGTAAAGCGGGCTTCCCCGCATGGCTGCGCAGGGAAGCCCGGAGAAGGAACGCCTAGTTCGCCCCGCCTGCGGAGAAGATATTTGCCGCGATTTGGTCTAATTGTCCACGAAGCTCTTCCAGCTCGGACTTTGCTTTGTCCAGCGCCGCTTTTGTCTCGGGCCACGTCGTGCCGCGGAATTGGTCAGCAAGAGGGCCGTCCCATACATTTGGATCTGAAAGGATTTGTCCCTGTGCATCCAGCTGGCTGATCTGATCGGTGAATCCGCCGTTGATGATTGACTGCATCTGTTTGATAGCCGTCTTGGCTTCTTCGGAAGACAGAATACGCATAGCAAACCTTTCTCGATGCGCTGTTCGTCGCAACAATGTTATCTTCATGAAAGCTGAAATGATGTTGGATGCTCGAATATTGGAACATCGTCAAGATTGGATATTCTCGTTGGGTACCATCAACATGCACAGATCAAGGAGCAGATTATGCGTGTGGTCGTTGACGTTGCTGCGCGAGAGTACGAGGTAGATATCACGCGTTTCTCTCCAGATGTCACTCTCGGAGAACTCATCCAAAGGGTGACTGGGCAGGGCGTTTTCCCCGAGCAGTCCTTGTACTGTGATGAGTTTCGTTGTTCGCCGAACGATACCCTCGCCCAGACCAATATGGTCGAAGGCATGATTATCTCTGATCATCCGTTATGCTCGCCTGGGAGACTTGAGGGATGGGTATTGTTTACGTCCGGTGGTCTGGATGCCGGCGCAATGCATACGATTCCTGCGGGCGGCATCCTCACCGTAGGCCGTGCGGCTGATTGTGATATCACATCACAATCGAGATTGCTCTCAAAGCACCACTTTTCCCTGCGACAAGAGGGCGATGGGGTGTGGGTGACTGATAATGGCTCGCTTAACGGTACCTATGTTAATGGTCAACAGGTTGATGCGAAAGGTCTTTTCGTTTGTAATGATGCGGTTATCACGGCTAGTGGTGTCGCGTTCACGCTCAGAAAAGCACCGCATGAGCATCGAGCGCCGAGTCCAGGATCCTTGCATAATCTGACTGCATTCTCAACTGCACCGTTTAATCGTCCGCCTCGGGCAGGGCGCCCGGGGAAACCGGCGCCCGCGGAACCACCCGAACACCGGAATGTCTCGGCGCCGGCAAAATTCAATCTGGCGGCGATCATCGGGCCGCTGCTCATGGCGGGCATGATGGTCGTAGTGCTGAAAAATTGGACATATGCGGTATTCGCTGGATTGAGTCCGATCATTGCGCTGATGATGTGGGTGGAACAGCGGATACGCCAGCATCACGAGAAGAAGATCGAGGAATCGCGGTATCGCTCGGCCTTGGAAGAATTCAGGGAACAATTGCGGGAACAAGCCGATGCTGAACGGTTGCGGCGCCTCGACAGCTTGCCTGATCCAGCGGTCTGCGCCCGTTATGCGGCGTTGCCTGATACCAGGTTGTGGCAGTGCAGGCCTACTTCAGACGATTTCCTGACGCTCAACGCCGGCATCGGCTCTGTGCCTTGGCAACCGGTCATCAACGAGCGGAACCGCCAAAGCGATGAAGTCCAGCACATCATCGATGAGAACTGTATACCGCAATCACCGGTGGAAATAGATCTGAACCATGCAGGGGTCGTAGGTGTAATCGGCGATCGTGAGTCCGTTCTAGCTGTGGGGCGGAGCCTGCTCATCCAAGCTTGCGTGCATGCAGGACCGGCTGATCTCGCCTGCATGGTGTTTTGCGATCCGGGGCGTGAGGAAGACTGGCATTGGAGCACGTGGCTGCCGCATACAAGTATGGCCGGCACTCGCGAGGGGGACCGTTGGACCTCATGCAATCCTGAGCGCAGCAGTTCGTTACTGCATGCATTGAGAGAACATATCGATGCTGTTCCTCAGCCGGCCGCGTTGCTTGTTGTCGACAGCGATGTGCTTACGGAAGGTAGGGATTCACCTGCACGGGATCTTCTTGGGCATGGCCGTGTCGATATCCCGTCGGTGATGGACAAACGTACGGTTCCCGTGTCGGGAATAGTCATTGCGCAATCCGTTGAACAGCTGCCTGCGTCATGCACGGTGATTATCGAAGCGACAAGGTACGGCGAGGGCACCGTCCGATATCCTGAGCGGAATATAGAGATTCACGATGTCGTGCTTTCCGGAGTCAGTGCAGACGTCGCGTCGATAACCGCGCGGCACCTCGCCCACTTCGATGACCCCGAGCTCACGGGCTCGAAGGAAGAAGTGCCGTCTCTTGTCCGCTTACCCGATTTGCTTGGGATACATACGTTGAGTGGAAAAGAGATTATCCAATTATGGGAACGAGGCAGCAATACGGTCTCTACTCCGATTGGTGTGGGGAAGGACGGTCCCCTGCTCCTCGATTTGGTGAAGGACGGTCCGCACGGGCTGGTCGGCGGCACCACGGGTTCAGGGAAGAGTGAGTTTCTCCGTTCGCTTATCGTTGGACTGGCGGCATGCAACTCACCGGAAAAACTCAATTTCATCCTCGTTGATTTCAAAGGCGGGGCAGCATTCAAGGCTTGCGAAAAGCTTCCACATACCATCGGTACGCTATCGAATCTTGATCCGCAGCTCGCTAACCGGGCCATCCGCGCCTTGGAAGCTGAAATGAGATACCGGCAAAGACTGTTCGCGCAGGCAGGGCCGGAAATAGACAATCTTGATGCCTATATGGGCACAAATCCAAAGGAGCGGCTCCCGCGGCTATTGCTGGTCGTGGACGAATTCGCTATGCTGGCCAAAGAGTACCCTGATGTGCTTTCTTCACTGGTCTCAATCGCTGCCGTTGGACGTACCCTTGGTGTGCACATGATTCTTGCAACGCAGCGTCCCGCCGGGGTGGTAAATGACGATATTTTGGCTAACACCAATCTGCGAGTATCGTTGCGTGTGCAAAGCGCCGCGGATTCAACCAGTGTCATCGGCGTGCCTGACGCTGCATCGATTGCGCGAACCCAGCAAGGACGGGCATACGTCAAGCTCGGACAGCATGATATCAGTCTCATTCAAACCGCATTGGTAACGGGTACCGTGGAGACCGATCGCGTAGAAACGCTTGGTGTCAGACCGGTGGTGTTCGGGCAAGCGCCGGCAGCATTGAAACGACAGAACGGCAGGCTTGGATCGCGTACTGATTTGGATAACATGATCGAGGTTATTGCCAAAGCGAATTTGGAAGCAGGCTATCGTGCACCGAGAAGGGTGTGGCCCGAACCCCTGAAGGACACTATTCCACTGAGAGGTTTTGAGAAAGGCGTCTCGGAAGAATCCTCCGTAGGAGGGTTCAAATGGCCGATTGCCGACTTCGCACTTGCCGATGATCCTGATTGTCAGCGTCAAATTCCCGCTGGATGGAACATGGATGAGGGCAATATCATATTCGCTGGATTGCCGAATACCGGGGCGACCGCAGCTCTGACATCACTTGCATTGACATTGTGCACGGCGGTGTCGCCGGAACAACTTGATGTACTTACCTTGGACATGGGTGCGGGGGAGTTGCAGTCATTGCGGCATTTGCCTCACAGTATTGGCTATGCCGGCTCGGGAATCGCCATGCGGGAGAAACGCTTGCGACTGCTTGGATATCTTCGAGCTGAACTGGATCGAAGAAAAGCCGGCGAACATCGAGAGCGAAAGCTGCTAGTACTGATAAATGGCTTGGCTGCGTTGAAAGACGAATATCAGGACTATGCGGGTCTGGAATTGATGGAGGGGCTATATCAGGCTTGGGCGGATGGCCCGGAAGTGGGGTTGTATTGCGCCGCCAGCACTACTCGTGTTCGTATGATCCCTTCGGCGATTAGCGATGTGACGACACAAAAATGGATTTTCCGACTGTCTGAACCGTACGACTACGCAAGTGTTGGAATACCGCGTGAGGAAATTCCCTCTGCAGTATGTGGCCGCTGTGTTCCCGTAACGACACATCTTCAGACGCAGGTCGCCTCGCCATCCATTTCTAGCGATGAAGCTGTCGAGCGCGTTCAGGCCATGTGGCATGGTTGCCGCGAGAAAGACGCGGTGACCAAAGAGCTACCCGAAAGCGTGCCGGTAAGCGGCATCGGGTGTGCCGCCGATATCGCATCGCAGACATGGCTTATTCCTGTCGGTTTGCGTGCTACTGATCTACAGCCGGCGATGCTTGAACTCTATCCTGGTGAACATGCGTTGATTGCTGGCCCGGCAAGGTCCGGGAAGTCGACATTGCTGATGGGTCTCGGGCAAGTTCTCCGTGAAGCCGGATGCGAAGTCTGGGCTATTGCTTCACGGCGCTCGCCGCTAGTTGAAAGTGGCGGTATCAAGCGCATCGCAATTGATGCTGATGATCGAGCTTCGTTGCTTTCTGAAATTGTCACAAGAACTGAGCCGACTGTATTGCTTATTGATGATGCGGAAAGAGTCGATGATGCCGATAAATCATTGGCACAGCTAGCAGAAAGTGAACAAGATAATATACACATTATCGTCTCGGCGCGGTCGGACGATCTTCGTTCTATGTACACCCATTGGACAAAGTTGATAAGAAAATCAAGATGCGGTGTAATTCTCCAGCCGAATCCTGATTTTGATGGTGATTTATTGGGCGTGCAAATTCCGCGCAACACGGCAATGGATATGGGTGTCGGCCGCGGATACGTATGTGTGAGCGGGGTTGCGGTCCCGGCCCAAACCATTCGCCCTGACTGTCTTGCCGATGAACATTGTGAACAATCCCCGATAACGACGTCATCGACTACGCAAGAGGCGGATACAAACGCAGTTATTCCATCTGCTGATGCCTCTCGTCCGGAGTCTGAGGCCATTCCCGTGCCGCCTCCTTTCGAGTCTGCACCACCGCTGCCTGTGCCCCTACCCCATACTGTGACTATGCCAGTGCCGCTTCCCGGGCAAGACGCCGATCATGCGATGCCTCCGCTTCCTCCGGCTTCACGCGGCTGAGCCAAGGTTCGTCCTGAGCCAAGGTAATATCAGTACGAGCAATTGGCCTCTTCTTTGTATTGTTTTCACGCGTGCAACCAGGAACAAGGCCGATTGCTTTTCCCTCTCCGGACACACTTTTGCACCACAATACGGGCATAACCCTCGCGGCCATTATAGCGAAGTTCCTGAAAGGTCGTCAGCAGATAAGTATCCTTCGGATTTGCCATTGTCCTCATGGTTGCTACTCCTGTGTGGCATGGCATGACGTTTGACGTGCGAACTGTCATCTATTGTCAACAATAGTGCAACGGTCAATCACATTTTTGCCACGAAGCAGATGCAGCCATTCATCCGGAATCGCACCCATACCATAGACGATTCCGGCAAGACCACCCGCCACCGCGGCTGTCGTATCAGTGTCCTCTCCCAGATTGACTGCTTCAAGCACGCAATCCGCATACCTCGTGGTGGTGGTCAGACACCAGATCGCAGCCACCAAGGTATCGATAACAAAACCGCTGGATGCAACGTCCTTTCGATTCAGTTTGGGGATGATCGTCAAATCATCAACCCCTACTCCTGCGGTGGTTCTAGAAGCGACTCCGCTCAAAACGTATGCGACTCGTTTGTCATGCAATGCCTCGAGCGGCGACGCGCCATCCCGCAGCAACCGCGCATACCGAACATACGTGACACATGCTTCACAACTTATCGGATGAGCGTGCGTAATCGCGCTCACTGAGCGGATTTCGTCGTCGACGGCATCCGTGAACGCCAGCGGGACGATGCGCATGAGCGAGCCGTTGCCGTTGTCGCGCTCGCCCGCCAATCCGTGCCCGCTCGCGAGTGCGCTCGCTGTAGCGCCGCCTATGTCGAATCGCCGGTCAACGTTGTAGTCCTGGCTGTCGCGCCACCGTATGAACTTGTCACGCATATCCGCAACGTCCACTCTGCCGAGCTCTCGCAACGAATCACAGGTTGCCAAGGCCATCCCAGTGTCATCGCTCCATGTGCCGACGGGCTGGTGCCAAGCCCCAACTCCACCTCCGACTTCGACGCTTCCATTCGCGCGGTCCCATGCCATGCCTGTGCATGTGAAAGTACCGCGAGCACTGAACTCGAATGGGACACCCAATGCATCGCCGACAGCTTCCCCATACATGGCGTCTCGCAGCGTCCGCGCGGACCCATCTGCCAACTTACCCCAATGCCAGATTGTGTGCTGAACCATCATCTTTCCCTTCTGTTTTGGCCGATTCTGGTCTGCCGTATTCTCGCAGTTCCCTTGCCTGCGCCCCTTTTTTGTGGAGCACCATCGTTACTTCCGAGTGCGGTGGTTCGCAACCGGATTGAGTATCATCGTATCGCCGCGACACGCCGATACAGACAGTTGCCGATAATGGCATGTCTAGGCCGAAAATGGGATGCACACCCATGTGCGATGCCGTGTACCAAGAAAGGTATAAGAGCACGAGGGGAACGAACATACCGCTCGAGGAGGAGTCCATGATGAACGAGTCATTCGGTAGAGCAGGCTACGACGAAGTTTCCAACCAAGAACGCCGATCGGCTGACACCTTGATTGGCGATGATTCCCAACCGATCCGCATCGGATATCCCCGGATGCAGCAGACGGCACAACGCGAGTGGAGGCAAGCCGCTGACGAGAATCGTAACGCCTACAACATCCCGATTGCAGCAGCCGTCACCGTCACCATCGCGTGGATGATTGCGTCAGTATTCGTCAACAGATTCGTGCGAAGCATCATGTTCGGTATTACGCCAATTGGGTTTGCCGCCATCACTGTCCTGGTCGCGCTTCGATGGCGAAAACAGCCTGAAATCTATACTCGAGCCCGTATTTGGGTGTTGAGATTCGGCGCAATCGTCACTGTCCTGTGCGCTGTCTTGTTCATGCCATCCGCCGTCCGACACCTCCTGGACGTCCCCTATCTTGATATGCCAAAACGAGTTGTACTCACCAAGCCGAGTGTGAGTTACGAAGAAGGTACTTGGCACGGTGCAACTGAAGCCGTCAATGATTTGCTTGACCATACGCCGGAAAGCTATTACGTTCAGGCGCAGGCAACACTGCAGCATCTGTACCCGCAGAAATACCGCATCGGTAAACAGGACTTCCTGGCATGCCAGGAGGCGATGAATACGCGGGGAGAAGCATCGGAACATGATGACGGAACTTGGTATGGGGTGCTTGATTACCTTCCGCATTCGAAAGAAAGTGTGTCACTCACATGTGCAGTTGGGGCACCGCCAGTGGATGGTTCACTCGAAACGACGTTGGCTGATTGAATCGGGAATAGTCGGGGTACGCAAATCTGGCTCTGTGTGCGGCAATGGGCATGAAGGCAACCGGATTGGCTGTGGCTGAGCGCGACGCGCTGGTGTTTTTGGTGTTTTTGTTTGTGCGTTGGTGTTGTTGTTTGGTTGTTGTGGTTTGTTGTGTCGTGTTTTGGTTGGTTGTTGGTTGTTTTTTCGACACGCCGGTGTTTGGTTGGTTTTCCGGGGGTTTTGGGGTGTGTGGTGTGGGGTTGGTTTGCGTGGTTGGTGGTGGTGGTGTATGTTGTTCTCTTGCTGCCGCT
>NZ_WBSO01000005.1 GCF_009299485.1 Bifidobacterium apri | reverse complement strand
CGGCGCTCGTGCGCCTGCCGTTCGCGATGGGCTCGCGCGCCGCGGCGGACGCGGCGTGGACGCTGGCGGCGGACGAGCTGGCGTCCACGGACCCGAGGGCCGCCCGCACGTTCGCCGCGGCGCGTGATGAATGCCTCGCGTACATGGCGTTCCCCAAGGACCACTGGCTGAGGATCCGCACGAACAACGTGCAGGAACGCGAGAACCGGGAGATCAAGCGCCGTACCTCGTCGGTGGGCGTGTTCCCGTCACGGGACGCGTTGCAACGGCTGGTCGGCGCGGTCCTGATGGAAGCGGACGAGGAATGGTCCACGGACCGGCGCATATGGAGCCCGGAGAACACGTCCCACGCGTGGGACGCGCCCGACACGCACACGCCCACCGCGGCCGAGCTCGCCGCGGCCCGCTCCCAGGCCAGGGCCGCGTTCGACGCGCTCGACACCACCACACGCCAGGAACAGGAGTAGGATACCGGCCAACAGGGGCCGCGACGACAACGCCACGGCAAACACAAAAGGCGACCCCTTCATACACCAACCCAAGGGACATCATCTATTTCTCCCGCACCGGCCACAAATCGTCGGCCTGTCTAACTCCACCGCCTTCGCCGACAATGAGTCCCACCTTTGTATCGGCGGATTGGAGGGGTATTGAGCAGAATGCGCCTAGGAATTCGCCGCATATACAAGCATTACCAACGACCGCCTGCAAATTTACTCATACACCCGGATCCAAAACCAGAGCGCCCGAGATACCGGCAACCACTGACATGTTCCTCAGACCCGGCGTCATCAATGCCGCTGGGTCTGTCACCGCACGACCAGCTTGCGCAGGCCGCATGTAGCGCACTTCTGGAGTTTGCACCACTGATGATCGAGCCAGTCGGAGAATATGGCCGGGTCATCACGGCCGAGCATGAACACGTCGCCATACACCCAGTAGCCCACGTAGTCATCTTTCCTGTCCGCATGACTCTGACCGAACGCCTCAAGAAACATCTTTACGCTGTCGAAACGCTCCTGCGGCATGCGGTGACTCGTGTTCTTGAACGCAATCCCCATCCGCGGCCTAACGGCATGCTGTTGCGGAGCGCCATCAAGAATCACCTCCCAGTTCCACGCCCAGTCCGTACCCCATTCGCTTTCAGTTGGCTTTCCAAATTTATCCACGAGATCGGGAGTGCTCCACCGGATAGATTTCTTTTTGCTTTCCTTGATGTTGTCAAGCAGGTCAAGACCCACGTCCTTTACCCATCGAATGCCGGCATCACGGAGCAAGCGACACGGCTCATCCTTCACAGCCCCTTCGATGAAGTTCAACGCCTCCCAATGCTCTCGGTATACTTCATACGCAAGGTTCTTTGTTTCTGTTTCTTCCACAATTCGTCTCCTTACCGTGGCCACATAGTCATCGATCACAAGTCCCGCATAATCCGGAACCTGACTGCCGGCGTCATTCCGTGCCTTCTCGATGATCCCTGCCACGTCCAGCCATGAAAGAGCAATCCAATCCTTGTCACCGGGAGTGTCTCCACGCCTCGTCAGATACACAAATACGCATGTCCAACCGGGGTAAAGGCTGCCGGCCGCTTCCTCGTAGCGATTCAACTGGTTGTCATGCTCGTCTGACAATATCTTGACTTCCCAGATAAACGCAATGCGCGCAATCCTATTTTCTGCGACAATGTCCATACGTCCATCCCCGTCATCCTCATTGCGTGCCCCACATGTATCAACCTCGGTATGGACAGCAAAATCGGCCATGTCTAGGGTATCGGGGATTGCGCCGCCGATACAGCATGTGGTATGTGCTCGAAGATAGCCAAGCACGCCGTTCAGTACACGACCGCCCAGGCCATGCGGGCCGTGTGGATCCATAAGCCAAGCCAGCATCCTGCAGTTCGGCACTTCCCGGCTCGCCACACCAAGCACGTCGAACACATGTGTTGAAACGTGTTCCGCCGCCAGTGCCGACTCCAGATTGTGGACATCGATCGCGCTCGCAAACTGCTTCAGCGCAGTCTGCAGGTTCTTTGTTTCAGAACCACTCATGCCGGCCAATCCTTTCCAGCAGATTCCCCTTCCCTACACCAACCGTAACACGGAATACACTCATCAACACTTTCAACCCGGTGCCCGCAAGCCAGAGCACCACGATTTTCCCTATACGCCGGAAAACAAAAAACCGAAGCCGAAGCTCCGGTTTTGTTCGTGCGAGCGGAGGGAGTTGAACCCTCACGAGCATTCGCTCACTGCCACCTGAAGACAGCGCGTCTACCATTCCGCCACGCTCGCAGACAAATAGACAAGATACCATGATTGTCCATTGTCTGCAAGCCTATAGTTTCGGCGTGTCGCCACTCTGGATTGGCACGTCTGCGGATTCGTCAATCCTGCGAATCACCCGCGCGCCAACAGTCACCCACGCGACCCGTTCGCGTAGAATCGCGCCAGCGTCTCGTCACGGAACTCGTCGAAATACCCGCCATCAATCGACGCGCGGATATCATCTAGCAACTTCACGAAGAAATGCTCGTTGTGAATCGTCGCCAACGTGAAGCCGTTGAACTCCCTCGCGCGAAGCAGATGATCGACATACGCCCGCGAATAGTGCGTGCACGTATAGCAGTCGCAGCCCTCCTCAAGCGGCGAAAAGTCGAACTTGTTCGCAGCCCGCTTGATGTTGTATCTGCCATCCCGCGTGAAAATGGCACCGTTGCGCCCGCAACGGGCAGGAGCCACGCAGTCGAACGTGTCGCCGCCGTTTTCCACGCATGCGAAAATATCGTCCACCGCCGCGATGCCGAGCACGTGGCGCGGCCGATTCTCCGGCATCGCATCGCAGATCCACGCGCACGTATCGCCGATGATCCGCTTCTCGATTGCACCGCCGATGCCGACGCCGTCGAAGTCCAGCGAGGCGATCTCCTGTGCCGCATGCCGGCGCAAATCCTCATAATTCGCGCCCTGCACTACACCGTACAACGCCTGGTACGGCTTGCCGAGCCGCTCCCGGGTGAGCCGCTCATGCTCGGCGACGCAACGCTTCGCCCACCGGAACGTGCGTTCGACCGAACGCTCCTGGTAGCCGCGCGTGTTCATCAGCGTGGTCAGCTCATCGAAGGCGAACATGATATCGGCACCGATCTTATGTTGGATTCCCATGCTGATTTCCGCGCTGAACCGGTGCTTCGCCCCATTGAGCGGGGATTTGAACGTGACGCCATCCTCATCCACGAAGGCGAGTCTCTCCTTGCCTTCGGCAATCACGTCATCCGATTTCATGCCGGTCACGTCCATCGCCAGCGTTTTCTTGAATCCCGCGCCCAACGACAGCACTTGGAATCCACCGGAATCCGTGAAGGTCGGGCCATCCCAGTTCATGAACTTCGCCAGCCCGCCGGCAGCGTCGAGCACGTCCTCACCCGGACGTTCGAACAGATGGAACGCGTTGGACAGCAAGCATTGCGCGCCCAGTTGTGTCATGGATTCCGGCAGGACGGCTTTCATCGCGCCTTGCGTGGCGACCGGCACAAAGGCAGGCGTATGAATATCGCCATGCGGGGTGTGGATGATGCCGGTGCGCCCATACCGCGCGCCGCCGCGTCCTTTGCCGTCCGCGGCATCCGGCAGGCGGGTGATGGTTTCGAACCAGAACGCGCTACGATCACCGGACTTACCGGGTTCGGCGCCACGGGGGTGTTCAAGCAGACTAGTCATAGCCGCTACTTTAGGCGGAACCTAGGGAAAAAGGCGGTCGGCACGGAAACACTGTCCATTCGCATGATGCTCACCGGTTCGTCATCGCCCGAAGGTCTCATATAATATTCGATGATGACTCTTCGCGCCTCCTCTGTTTCTCGCAAGAATCACAGAGTGGGCGCGAGTTCTAACCACGAATGTCGAACCAACACATATGCCATGCCCTTGGGGGACGCAAATGATGAACAACAAGCAGGGGATTATGGGCTGCGCTGCAGCCAGAACAGTCAAGATACTGTTATCGCTGGCGTGCGGCTGCATAGCGTATTGGGTATTCACAGCCGTGGCATGGCCGTATCTTCTGACAATGACACATGGGGCATTGGAAACGAATCCGCTGCTGTACATCGCATCAACGGCAGTTGTCGTACTCTGCGCCATCGTATTGTGTTATCGAGATCTGGATATTTTCGGAATCGGCATTTCGAGACGCTTCGGGGAGGCACAAGCCGGTGCGTATGGCGTGCTGCTGATTGGTGCCGTGATGTGCAAAAGCTCTGGCGTTCGGGGAATGAATTGGGATATCACTGCAATCGCCAATGAAATCTCGCCGATTTCGCCAACGCTGATTTTGAACGTACTTTGTTTTATCCCAGCTGGCATGATGATGTCCAAAATGTTATGCAAAGCACCGTGGAGACATGTCTTCGTGCTTGCCGCACTGATATTTGTTGAAGCGCTGCAATACATGTTGTCTCTCGGTATCTGCGATATCAACGATGTTCTGGAAAATTACAGCGGGATATTATGCGGCACAATAATCGCCGCATGGCTACGCGCACACGTGTGTACACTGTGCCGTATCAACGGCCGTTATATGATTCGCCGGGCGGAGAGCGTGAAAACGTTGCCCCTCAGCACCTCGACTAGGAATGTGCTGTGAGTGTTACTGCACCGTCATGGACCCCGCGCTGGATTTACGCTCACGCGGCCGCGCAGACTCGCCGCCTCCAGTATTACGGGAGCTTATGCAGAATTCCGCGATTCGCGGATAAACTCCCACGCGGAGTCCGGGAGTTTGTGATGATTTCGCAACGCGAACGATAAATTCCCAATCAAAACGTTGGAATTCCGTGATTCTGAAAAATCAGCCTTAGAGCCTCAAGCGGGAGTTTATATGCCAAACGCCGTATCCGCAATAATCTCCCACGAAATCCGGGAGTTTATCCATTGACAGGCAATTCCGGCACAAAGTCCCGTCCACAACACAACTGACCGCGCCCGGTGTGTCAACCGGACGCGGTCAGTTCGTATAGTGCTGAGCTTATGCATCGCCGCAGCCCCGCGGCTACGCGCAACACAAGCTATCGCTGGCTACCGGCGCGCTCACTTCGCCGATTCGTCGCTTGGATGCGGCTTCGGCTTCATGGCGCTCGGCAACGGCATATGAATCGGCTTATGCGGCTTGACCGGCGTATGCTGCGCCGGCTGCTCGTCGCTGGCGGCCTTCGCCGCTGCTTCCGCAGCCCACTTCGCGTATTCGTCTAAATCGTCATCAACTGGTGATGACTCGCTCTTTGTGCCCTCGCCCGACTCATGCGCATACTGCTCTTCAACGTCGGCGAACGGATCGAACGAACCGGTACCCGGCTCCTGGGAATTGAGCTCCTTAGCGAGCTCATCGTAGTCGGTATCGGTAGTCAGGTACTTGAGCTTACGGGCTATTTTCTGCTGTTTTGCCTTCTGACGTCCGCGGCCCATCTGACCCCCTGCAATACTTATAGTTGTTGAATCATCATATAAGAGAGTACCACTTATTATGCACGTGATGGTTGTCTGCTGAGACTTTTACGATAAAAGCAAGTTTTACTTGGGCTTTTAAGGCAAAGGAATGGTCATGGCAGAAGAGCAAGTGACTGCTGTAGGCAACGAAATGAGCGCGAGTTTTCTCGCCGCGAAGAAGCGTTCGGATGAAACGCTGGAGGCGCTCAAGAAGAATCCGGGCAAGTTCACGATGCTGACCGGCGACCGTCCGACCGGACGGCTGCACTTGGGCCATTACTTCGGTTCGATTCGTGAACGCGTCAATATGCAGAACGCCGGCGTGAACACGAATATCATCATCGCCGACTACCAGGTGATCACCGACCGCGACACCACCGAACACATCCAAGACAACGTGCTTAACCTAGTGCTCGATTATGTCGCCGCTGGCATCGATCCCAAGAAGACCATGATTTACACGCATTCCGCGGTTCCTGCGGAGAACCAGCTCATGCTGCCGTTCCTGTCGCTGGTCACCGAGGCGGAGCTGCACCGCAACCCGACCGTGAAGTCCGAAATGGAAGCTTCCGGTCATGCGCTGACGGGTCTGCTGCTCACCTACCCGGTGCATCAGGCATGCGACATCCTGTTCTGCAAGGCCAATGTCGTGCCGATCGGCAAGGACAACCTGCCGCACGTGGAAATCACGCGCACCATCGCGCGTCGATTCAACGAGCGGTATGCGAAGAAGAATCCGGTGTTCCCTGAGCCGGACGCGATTCTGTCTGAAGCCCCAGAAATTCCCGGTCTCGACGGCCGTAAGATGAGCAAGTCCTATGGCAATTCGATCATGCTGGGCGCCACCGCCGAAGAAACCGCGAAGCTCATCAAGAAGAGCCGCACCGATTCCGAGCGCAAGGTGACCTTCGACCCGGTGAACCGTCCGGAGGTTTCCGCACTGCTGACCACCGCAGGCTTGGTGACCGGTCGCGATCCGAAGGATATCGCCGAAGAGATCGGTGATGCCGGTGCAGGCGCGTTGAAGGCGTATGTCACCAAGTCGGTCAACGAATTCCTCGCTCCGCATCGTGAACGTCGCGCCGAATTGGCCAAAGACATGGACGCCATTCGCGATATTCTGCACGACGGCAACAAGCGCGCCAACGAAATCGCCGAGCAGACCCTGGACGAGGTCCGCGAGGCCATGGGCATGAAGTACTGACCCAGGTCAGATAGCTCTCGCTGCCCCTCCCCCTCACAAACTGGCTACGCTAAGAAGGCTCTTAGCGTAGCCAGTTTGTGTATGCAACGTCTGCGAAAGTACCGCCTTGACGGTTATCAATCACCGTTGTCTCATTGTCAACCATTGCTTGAACGACGCATGAGGCACGATTCCGACGTGGACAGCATTGCGCCTTGCATCCTGTGTACCTCACCATTTCGTGAAATGCACCTCACCCACATTCAAGTGGATGCCGACATCGAGAATGTTCGGCGTAGAACGAGTCGTACATTACGGTGTTGCGAGTGCACCCCGCACGCACGCTCAGACGAGCGGTAGCAGGCCGCTCAGATCGTCGCGTTCGCCGATTGCGCTGATGCGGCCGGCCTGCTTCTCCTCGGCCCACGTAGTAATGCCACATGCCAGACGCAGCCACACGTCCGGCTTGAGTTCAATCACATCAGGCGGCGTGAGATTATGCGGGTCAGACGCCGGCCCATCCAGGATCTTGATGGCGCCCCACGGTGCCACGCGCACTTCGATGCCCTCCCCCGGCGCCTTGCGCTCCAGCAGATACAGCGAGTACCGCACGGCCCACGCCCACACCGGGCGGGGCAGATCGCTCGGAGACACGGTCAGACGCCCCGCCTCACTGTCATCCTGCGTGGCGAGCTCCCGCGCCTTGTCACGCCACTGTTGCAGCCCGTCACGGCCTTTATCAATATCCTGTTCCCTGATTACCGGCATACCCCCCATTTTGCCACGACCGGCCGCGACATGGCGTGACACAAGGCGTATGGACGGTTCGAATGTGCTGCACCGCGTATGTTCGGACATACGTTATGCGCCGGGCAGAAGACACCCCACCCTGCCTGGAAACCATGATGCCGACTTACGTATGCCACGTCATACGCAAACCACGGAACACGACCCAGCGCAGCCACGTCCCAACGAAATCCGATCAGCCGCGTATGCCACGACATACGTCGTGCAACAGACAAAAGACACCCCACGCCATCCGGAAACTGCAATACCAGCTTGTGTATGTCCGGACATACACAAACCGCAGAACACGGACCGACGCGGGCACGTTTCGGCTAAATCTGATTCGTTACGTATGCCACGGCATACGTAACACGACGGATGGAAGGCGTTCCGGCCCCGCCTGGGACCGAAATGCCGACTTACGTATGCCACGTCATACAGGACGGCACGCAAACCGGAACAGCAATCCACCAATCCGGCAACCAGACTCCACCACGCCCCGCCACCGGACACATATTCGCCGATAACGCAAGAGGCGGAAGCCCGCACCGCACATTACACATGCAGTGCAAAGCTTCCGCCTCGTTGATCTGCCGGTCCATCGGCCTACCAGCCTGCCAATCTACCGGTCTAAACCAATCTACTGGCCTGCTGGTCTACCGGTTCAGGCGTTCACGCCCATCCCGGCCGGCACTGACGCTTACTTGAGAGCGCCGGTGTGCCAGATGCGCTCGAGGTAGTCCTCGATGGAGCGATCGGAGCTGAAGTAGCCGGAGTTGGCCACGTTGAGCACAGCCATACGAGCCCACTTCATCGGATCGCGGTAGGTCTCCTCAATCTCGGCCTGGATGTCCATGTACGCGCGGAAGTCCGCGAGCGTCATGAAGTAGTCCTTGTTCAGCCAGTCGTTGACGAGGTCCTTGTAGGTGTCCTTGTCACCGTCGGAGAAGGTGCCGTCCGCGACCATGTCGATGGCCTGCTTGAGCTGCGGATCCTTCTCGTAGTACTCGCGAGACAGACCCTTGGTGTCGTAGCCCTTGGCGTACATGGCGGAGACTTCCGGCTCGGTCATACCGAAGAGGAAGAAGTTCTCAGCGCCCACGCGCTGACGGATCTCGACGTTGGCGCCGTCCAGGGTGCCGACGGTCAGAGCGCCGTTCAGAGCGAACTTCATGTTGCCGGTGCCGGAAGCTTCCTTGCCGGCCTGCGAGATCTGCTCGTCGAGGTCGGTGGCCGGGATGAGGTTCTGAGCCAGCTCGATGTTGTAGTTCCACGGGAAGTAGACATGCAGCTTGCCCTTGGTGGCCGGATCGTTGTTGATGACGCGAGCCACGTTGTTGATCAGCTGGATGGTCTGCTTGGCCAGGTAGTAGCCCGGGGCAGCCTTCGCGCCGAAGAACACGGTACGCGGAACCAGGGTATCCGGATCGACCTTGCCAGACTTGATGTCGGCGTAGGTGGCGATAACCGCGAGGATCTTCAGGGCCTGACGCTTGTACTCGTGCAGACGCTTGATCATCGTGTTGAACATGGTGTTCGGGTCGATGTCGAAGCCGTACTTGCGCTTGGCGAATGCGGCGAAGTCGTTCTTGTTGGCCTGCTTGACCTCAGCGAACTTCTTGACGAACTCCGGATCATCAGCCAGCGGGATGAGGCCCTTGAGCTGCTCGAGGTCGGACAGCCATGCGTCGGTGCCCAGGCCTTCGGTGATGAGGTCGGACATGCGCGGGTTGGCGAGCTTGATGAAGCGACGAGGAGTGACGCCGTTGGTGACGTTGGTGAACTTGTCCGGGTACACGGAGGAGAAGTCCTTGAGGGTGACGTCCTTGAGCAGCTCGGAGTGCAGCTCAGCCACACCGTTGACGTAGGAGCCGCCGTACGTGGCGAGGTACGCCATGCGGACGGAAGCGTCCTGGCCGTCGGTGTAGATGCGCATACGCTCGATCTGATCGTCGGCAACGCCCTTGGCCTTCAGCTCGGCCATGAACTGCTCGTTGATCTTCTTGATGATCTCAAGGTGACGCGGCAGCAGCTCGCCGATCAGGGATGCCGGCCACACTTCCAGAGCTTCCGGAAGCAGGGTGTGGCAGGTGTAGTTGAAGGTCTTGTTGGTGATGGACCAAGCGGTATCCCAGTCGTAGCCGTACTCGTCGATCAGGACGCGCATGAGCTCCGGAATGCCGATCACCGGGTGGGTGTCGTTGAGCTGGAACACGATCTTGTTCGGCAGCGTGGTCAGGTCGGGGTTCTTCTCGCCCGGGTAGAACACGCGGATTGCGTCGTGGATGGACGCGGACACGAAGAAGTACTGCTGCTCGAGGCGCAGCTTCTTGCCCTGCGGGGTGGAATCCTCCGGGTAGAGGATCTTGGAGATGTTCTCAGCCTCGACCTTCGGGATCACGGCGTCGAGATAATCGCTCTTGTTGAAGGTGAGCAGGTCGAACTCGTCATAGGACTTCGCGGTCCACAGGCGCAACGTGTTCACACGGCCGGACTTGTAGCCCGGAACCATATAGTCGCACGGAACGGCGCGGACAGCCCAAGCCGGCTTCCACACGCGCTTGCCGTTCTCCTCGACGACCTCGCCGCCGAAGTTCACGCGCTGGTCGCGGTTGTAATCAACGTGGCCCCACGGCTCTTCGTTGACGAGCCAGTAATCAGGGGTCTCCACCTGCTTGCCGTTCTCGTCGAATTCCTGCTTGAAAATGCCGTACTGGTAACGGATGCCGTAGCCGAATGCCGGCACGCCGATAGAAGCGAGAGAATCGATGTAGCATGCGGCGAGACGGCCAAGACCGCCGTTGCCCAGGCCAGGCTCGTACTCGGCGTCGATGACGTCCTTGGTGTCGAAGCCCAGCTCCTTCATAGCGCCTTCGAACTGCTCGGTCAGGCCGGCGTTCAGCAGCGCGTTCTCAAGCTGCTTGCCCATGAGGAACTCAGCGCTCAGGTATCCAACGGCCTTGGTGTCGCCGTTGACCATGTCGTGCTGGGTCTTCATCCAGGAATCCACGAGGTGACGGCGCACGGCAGCAGCGGTGGCCACATACACGTCAGCGGCGGTCGCCTGCTCCGGCGTCACGCCCTGGGTGTACTTGAGCTGCTCGCGAATCTCGTCGGTGAACTCACCGGAAGTAAGCGAAGACTTCGGTGCAGTGATTTCGGTCATTATCTGACTCCCTTTGACGGAACCTATTCCAAGAACCATTATGCCTGAAGGTCTCGGCATTGGCACGGCTTAACAAGCGCAGTGCGCCCCTTTCTGCATACGTTCTCAGAGGTAGATATTAACATCACCCCCTCAACCATGCGCAATCGCTCCGCAGCAGGCAGCCGGATCACCTTTGTCTTTACTGAATTAATCAATGCTTGAAGCCCACTTTCATGCGGTTCACACGCAGGACAGCGAAGCGGAAGCAATCGTTTGCAAAAGCGACACGCCCGCTACCCAACTCCAGATAACACAACAGGGGCGCCCCACGCGGGACGCTCCTGCATAGCACCCGCACGCACATGGCGCACGGAATCAATGATGGTAACGATGGATTGGAAAGCCGAATACACCGGAATACTTCGATACTTCGAATCGATGCGTTCGGCAGACGATCAAGCCTGCTCGGGCTCGGCGGCGTCATCCGCCTCGTCTTCGGCTTCGTCGTCGTCCTTGTTCAGACCCAGATCAACCGGCGAGGAGCTGTTCTCCCACGGCTCCTCCCACGGATCATAGTCCGGGTTCTGCTGCTTGTAGATGTACAGACCCGCAACAGCAGCGAGCAGCGCTCCGAACAGCAGCGCGAAGAACTTCCAACCGTTAGAAGACTTTTGCTCCATGACGGCTCCTTTCAGGTACCAGGTGACCTGCCCATTCAAGTCAACTCTGGTTACCATACTACGGCTTCGATTGTGACGATTGAGTGGAAGAGCGGCAAGAGCCCCCATACCAAGGGCATATTCCCTCCCTCAGCGCAACGACGGGCGCTACAGTGGGACCATGCGAATTGGCAGCTTTACCCTCGATCGGCGTTCCATAGCGGCTCAGTGGCGTGGCGGAGGGCCAGTCATCACCGCGACGATCTGCGTGGCGTGCGTCATCGTTTGGCTTCTGGAGGTTCTGCTTCAGCACCTGTCGCCCAGCCTGTTCACATCGATGCTGGGACTGGGAATGTTCATGCCCATCACTGCCGTGGAGCATCCGTGGACGTGGCTGACCTCGATGTTCCTGCATTCCCCGTCCATTGCGCATGTAGCCTTCAACATGATGGCGCTGTGGTCGGTCGGGCCGGTGCTGGAGCGGATGTTCGGCCATTGGCGGTTCCTGGCCGTGTATCTGATCAGTGGGCTTGGCGGCGCGACTGCCCTCACCCTGTGGTGCCATGTGACCGGGAATTGGCTGATGGCGGCATATGGGGCATCCGGGGCGATTTTCGGATTGTTCGCGGCACTGCTGCTGGCATTCCGGAAGATGGGCGCCGATCTCAAGCCCATGCTGGTGTGCATGGTCATCAACTTCGCATTGCCTGTGGTTATGCCGAATGTCGCATGGCAGGCGCACGTGGGCGGTTTTCTGGTCGGCGGGCTGCTGACTTGGCTGCTGATGGATGGCATTCCCTCCTTGCGCGGGCGATCAATGAGCCAGCGCATATGGATATACGGTTCTGTCGTGACGATCGCACTCGTCGTCGCAATGGCGCTGTGCGTCCCGCCAATCGGGCGAATCGCGTAAGCGAAGCGACGGCGGCATCGCACGCCGACGGAATAGCACCGGCGGAGAAGACAAACCCGCCGGCTATCAGTCCGCAGCCCAGCCCGTCCGCTCCCCCGCTTGCGACCCATGTGACCCACTTGCCGGTCGCGCCCACAATCCCGACGCCAATCGCCAATCCCGCTCTCACAACACAGCTATGCAATAGCACGCAACAGCCGTCTTTCGGAATTACACCGATGTAGTTTTCCACATCTGTGGACAAGGCAGTGGATAACTTGGGTATAAGTGGGGTATAAGTCGTGGAAAACCGTGCGAGTTATCCACACAGATATCCACAAAACGTGCATTTACAAGGATTTTCAGTTGTGGACGATGTGCACAAGTAGTTATCCACAATTTCAAAATCGATTGATATTCGATAGATTTCTCTAGTAGCGCATCGACACGGCAACCCCTAGATGTGGTGTTGCCCACAGCTTATCCACCGAGTTGTCCACTTATCCACATTTGGTGGATAAACCATTCCGTCATCCCCGGCTCATTCCGCGGCAGCCCACACGGCAGCCCACGCAACCGGTCCCTCAGCGTCCTGGCGCGTCCTGGAGCCAAGGCATCCGACCGTCCCCACCCATATCGGTATCAATCGTCCGGCAACCACTTTCCTGGCGCACTACATCATCGATTAGCCCATCAACCCCCTGCCCGGCAACCACAAAACCAAGCGTCATATCCAGAAGTGCGCTCCAGCATCATCCCAAGTCACACGGCACCCACAGCCCGACCGCCCACACACTGCGCAACAATCCACCGCGTCACCCACGTATGATGGCGGCATGGATATCAACGAGCAGACACGACGTTTCATCGCCGACCACCGCACAGAGCCGGTACGCGATATCGCGCTCCACGCGCATCCCGAAGATGGAACCGACCTCGCCGTCGCGCTCGACTGCATCGAAGGCTGGCAGCGCGCACGCACCAAACTCCCCCAATGGGCGGCATGCGACGACATCATCTATCCTCCGCACCTCGCCATGGAACAATGCTCATCCCAGTCCACCGCGCAGTACAAAGCAGATCTCGCCCGCCGTCTCTCGTCGGAAGCACCGCACCCCACCACACTGATTGATATCACCGGTGGATTCGGCGTTGATTTCTCGTACATGTCCCGCATATTCGATCACGCCGTCTACATTGAGCGGCAACAGCATCTGTGCGAACTCGCAGAGCACAACATGCGCGCCCTCGGCATCAGCAACGCCAGAATCATGAACGCCGACGCCGACGCAATCCTCGACGAGCTGCCCGCCGCCACGCTCGTCATGGCAGACCCCGCACGTCGTGACGCCCATGGCTCCCGTACCTATGCGATTGCGGATTGCACGCCTGACATGTTGACCATCCTGCCGAAACTGGCCAGTATCGCCCCCGCGATCATCATCAAGCTCTCCCCTATGCTGGACTGGCATCAAGCCGCTCAAGACTGCAATCACGCCCTCGACGCCTCAACCGCGCACGCGTCGGTATCGGAAATCCATATCGTCTCCGTACACAACGAATGCAAGGAGCTGCTGCTCGTCATCACCCGTCACACCGCCGAAAACGACGGAACCCAACCCTCACTGCTGGTCACCTGCGTGGACGACGACACCGTGTTCAGCTTCCACCCCCAAGACGCCACCGACGCGAGGGGTCTCGAACGCGAACGCGAACGACCGCAGCAGAACACCCTGTCAGCGTCCCCAAACCAGCTGGCATACCTCTACGAGCCGAACGCATCACTGATGAAAGCCGGCTGCTTTGACCTGCTCACGCAGCGTTTCGGCATCACCCAGATTGACCGCAACAGCCACCTGTTTGTCTCCGACAAGCCAATTGATGCGTTCCCGGGACGATCGTTCGCCATCACCGCGTATGGCCCGGTCAAACACACGCTGCAAGGCATCACACAAGCGAATATCGCGGTACGAAACTATCCCGCGAGCGTGGCGCAAGTGCGGAAACGCTATCACATCGCCGACGGGGGAGATACCTTCGTGTTCCTTACGACCATGTCAGGAAAGAAAACGGCCTTCGTGTGCGTGAAATCGTAGAGCGGCCTAGATGATTCACAGGATGTCGGCGGTGGCCCTTGTGACGCTGCGGGTGATGTCTCGTTGTTAAGGTGACGGATGGAGTCATATGCCGGATGATTGGCGACGAGGTGGGGGATGATGGGCATCGGTGGATTCAGCGCGGGCACCGGAAACCATGCACGCGAAGACGGCTATCTGCGGTACTCGTAGTACACGCCGAGGCCTATCTCACGTAGGCGGGTTCGCCGGCGACCGATACCGACGGCAGCGTCGTTGGGATTCCGCGGACCACACTCGCGGTACCAGGCGTGCACGTACACGGATAACGCAGATACTGTCCGGAAGGTACCACAGCTAAATGAGATACACGCTCTCGGCACCGCAGAAAAGGCCGCAGATAAGCAATGTACCGACATCAGCTCCGACACGGACGACAGATGATCACCATCGACGCGCCGCAGCCCGACACAGCCATACGCCAGCGCGACGAACATCATCATCGATGCCACAACACCGCACCGTGGCGTTCACCGAAAACGCGAAATCTCACGGTTGCGCAGTTGGCGGTCGCACAGTGGCCGCCGGGCGTCATGCGCTCAGAGCGGCGGCCACCGCAGCCGAGGAGCGGTCAGTGCCACCCCATAGTCATCAGGAAGCCGATCATGATCAGCGCACCGCCGACCGCAAGATTCCACGCGCCAATGGCAGGAATCGGATACTTGCCGGTCAGGTAGTACACCACCGCCCAGACCAGGCCGATAATCATCAACGCGCAGAACAGCGGCACGAACCAACGCGGGTTCGACTTGGTGCTTTTGATGCTTTCCTCAACGCGTTTCGTATTCTCAGCCTGACGCTTCATCATGCGCTGCATTTGCGGAGTCATCGATGATTTGTCGGCGGTAGCGTTCAGCACGGCCTCGACTTCATCCATCGGGATGCCGTAATCGTCATCGTTCGCTCCGTCATTGGACGCGGTGGTGTCCGACACGTTGTCGACCGACTGTTCGTCGGTTTCGTGCAGCTCTTCGTCAGCCATGTGCATAGTCTCCATTCGAATAGGCTAAAAAGTCATCATAGCGGCTACACTCGAAAGCAGCGAACACGGCGGAGGCGACATGAGCAGACACACCGGGAAACATGGGGTCAAACACTCCATGCTGGGCGGCATAGCCGTGTTCGTCGTCGTCGCCCTCACCGGCTTCCTGCTCGCCACCAACATCCGCGTGAACCGCACCGCGACCGTCACTTCCGATACCGCGCAGATGGTTGAACAACGTGTGGAACAAGCCGACAAACTTCGCAGCGAAGTCAGCAAACTCAACTCGCAGATCAACACCTTGAACAAGCTTGCGGGCACGGGGGACAGCGACTCATCCAACAGCGAGGACGCCGGCTCAGGCACCGTTCTGCCTGCTGTTGAGGGGCCGGGCATCACAGTCACGCTGGACGATTCACCGCTGTGGAAAACCATGGTGAACAGTTCCGGTTCGGCTTCGAATATCAACGATTACGTGATTCATCAGCAGGATATCGAAGCGGTGGTCAACGCGCTCTGGGCCGGCGGGGCAGAGGCGATGATGATCCAAGACCAGCGCGTGCTGTTCAACTCCGCCGTGATATGCGTCGGCAACGTGCTGATGTTGCAAGGCAAGCAGTATTCACCGCCGTATACGATTTCCGCGATCGGACCGACCGAGAACATGCTCAATGCGCTGGCTGACTCACAAGCGGTGCAGGTGTACCAAGAGTATGTGAGCGCGTTCGGGCTCGGATGGGACGTTGAGACGAAGGATACGCTGAAATTCCCTGAATCCCCGCTGGCGATGCAACCGCTGAAATACGCCAAGGCAACCAATAGTGGAACTTCCAATTCCAACGATTCCAGCAATTCCAACGACTCCAACAGTTCCAACGACTCCGGCACCTCAGACGACGCAAGCGGAACCGGCAGCACACCGAGCGGCTCCGCCGGTTCCACCGGGACGGACGGCAGCGCCACCGACAACAGCAGCAATACCGACGCATCCGGTTCCACCGGGACAGACACTTCGAACTCGTCATCGGGCGGCACATCAGGGGACTGACCGCATGACGCACGATTTACCCATCGAATACCAGGACCATCAATCATGAGCGACCCAACATCACCGTCATATCAACCGGCGCGCCACCGTCAACACGCAGCTTCACCGGCACAGCAAGCCAAAACCGATCCCACCCCACAACCCGAGCGAACCAAACGTCTCGGAGCAGGGTGGCAAATCATCGGAATCATCGCGGAACTTCTCATCACCGCCGCCGTCATCTGCGCGCTGTACATCGTATGGCTGTTCTGGTGGACCGGCGTGCAATCAGAACACACCCAAGCCCAAGCCCGCGAATCCGCCACCACCACCTGGACACAGCCCGCGCAAAGCGGATCCGGCACCGCAATCGCCAAAGAACAGGCGGGAGAACCCCCTATACAACCGACCAGCGCGAATGAAGGCGACCTCGTCGCGGAAGTCTACATCCCACGATTCGGCAACCAATGGGTGCGCAACATCGTCCAGGGAACCAGTCTCGAGCAGCTCAACAAGCACGGCATGGGTCATTACGAGGAAAGCCAGATGCCGGGCGCCATCGGCAATTTCGCGTTTGCAGGCCACCGCGCAGGCTACGGTTCGCCGCTCGCCGACATCAACCTGTTGCAAACGGGTGACGCCATCATCATCCGCACCCAGGATTACTGGTACGTGTACCGGTACACCAAGCATCTTGTCGTGCTGCCCACCGAAACACAAGTGGTCGCCGCCAACCCGGAGCAGCCAGGCAGCGCGCCCACCAAGCGCATGCTCACCATGACGACATGCACCCCGCGATATTCCACACCGACCCACCGCTGGATCGCATACGCCGAATTCGCGTATTGGGCGAAAGTCTCCGACGGGATTCCCGCCGAACTCGATTCAGGCAATGCCTCTGGGGCAGTCAGCTTCTCCAGCACGCCGAAACAATCAGCCGTATCGAAGCTCGATTCCCTCATGCCAATCGTGCAGTGGGCGCTCGTCATGTACGCCGTATTGTTCATTGCTGCCGCCATCGTGTGGCGCTGGCCTGTGCTCAAAGCCATCCATGACGGGCGTAAGCAACGTCCGGAAGCGAGCATTTACGGCACGATTCTGCGGCTTCAGCCGGGTGTGCTGCCGATTCGCATCATTCTGATGGCGCTGCTCACCGTCGCCGCAGCCGCCGCGCTGCTTCAATGGGTATATCCGTGGGCGGCGTCCACAATACCGATACTCCAGCAGATGTCGAACTATGTCGCTGTGTAAGATGGCTTGCAATACATACCGGTAAAGGAGAGGCAATGACGGATTCAGCGCATATCCTGGTCGTCGACAACTATGATTCCTTCGTCTACACGATTGTGGGTTATCTGCGCACGTTGGGCGCCAATGTGGATGTTGTGCGCAACGATGCGATCGACCCGTCGAAGCCGGGGGTCATTGATGGCTATGACGGCGTCCTCATCTCACCTGGCCCGGGAACCCCATCGGAATCCGGGGCAAGCGAAGACATGATTCGCCTGTGCGCGGCGACCAGCAAGCCGATGTTCGGTGTCTGCCTCGGGTTGCAGGCGCTTGCTGAGGTATTCGGGGCGACTGTGGATCACGCGCCGACCATCATGCACGGCAAAACCAGCCAGGTCGAGCATGTCGATGATGAGATTTTCGCCGGTATCGCGAACCCGATGACCGCGACCCGCTACCATTCGCTTGCCATTGAACCGGATTCGCTGCCGGATGATTTGGTCGTCACGGCACGTGCGCTCGACGATCACACCATCCAAGGCATCAAGCACCGCACGCTGCCGATGTACGCCGTGCAGTTCCACCCCGAATCGGTGATGACGCAGGACGGCTACCGGCTGCTGGCGAACTGGCTCGCCGTGTGCGGGCAGACGAACGCCGTGGAGCATGCGAAGGGGCGTCAACCGAAGATCATGAAGACCCGCTGAATCCGCGTGTGGCGGTGGCGAAGGGTTCGCACGTGGCAGTGGGTTCGCGGCGGTGGACAAGTGCAGGCGATGCACGGTAGACAAGTGCGCAGGCAGGCGAAAACGCGATTCTCGGCCGCAATCATCGTTGACGCGCATCAATACAATCCAAAAACCGCAGCAGTCCTTCCCAAACTGTCTACGCTAGGCTCGTCACCAGCGTAACCAGTTTGGGAGGCGGAGAATGGCAGCGCACACCACCGGAACAGCCAACCCCACAAACCAGCTACGCTGAGACCGTCGCCAGCGTAACCAGTTTGGGAGGCGGAGAATGGCAGCGCACACCACCGGAACAGCCAACCCCACAAACCAGCTACGCTGAGACCGTCGCCAGCGTAACCAGTTTGGGAAAGGGGTCGGCAGCGCAGATAACAACCCGCACAAACGGCCCACACAGACAACCTATGAAACGTGATGGCCCGGAACACCACTCATACGGTGTTCCGGGCCATCACGTTGGCCGGCAAATTGCTCATCAGCTGCTAATCACGGCTGGTTCGTCTCCTGCTGCGTCGAACCAGTAGCTGAAGCAGAGGACGACGAAGACGAAGACGACGACGAAGACGAAGACTTTGTAGTCAGCGTAATCGACGCGCCCTTATCCGCCTGCGTTCCAGCAGTCGGATTCTGAGCGGTCACCAGATCAGTGTCCTTCGCATTCTGCGTGGAGTTGGACACCGTGAAGCCGAGGCCTTCCAATGTCGCCTTAGCCGATGCATATGTTGCGCCGACAACCGACGGAACAGTCACCTGCTCCTTACCCTTGGACACATACACATTAATGGTGGAGCCCTGCTCGATAGACGTTCCCGGAACCGGGTCAAGACGCGTCACAGCACCGGACGGCACCGTATCAGAGCTTTCCTCCTCAACCGACGTATTGAAGCCGCGTTCCTGCAAGGTGCTGAGCACCGTGTCCTTCGACTGCCCGACCAACCCGTCAGGCACCTTGGTCATGCCCGAGGAGATGTACAGCAGAATCGTCGTGCCCTTCGACTGCTTCGACCCGGCTGCCGGGCTCGTGCGCGTCACATTGTCTTTGGACACCGTGTCACTGTCTTCGGTCTGCGTGCTCGAGGCCACCTTGAATCCTGCCGCTTCCAGCGCCGAACGCGCATCATCCTGTGACTTGCCGCTCACATCGGGGACCGTACCTGTTGACGGACCGGCAGAGAACCACACTTTGACCGTCGAACCGACAGCGACTTTCTTTCCGCCTGCAGGGGACTGCTTGGTGAATGTGCCCTTCGGCTCGGTGGAATTCGTATCGGTTTCCACCTTGATTTTCAGTCCAGCAGCCTCAAGCTTCGCCTCAGCCCCCGCCTCGGTAGTGGAGGACGAGAAGGTCGGGACGGTGACCATCTGCGTTTTCTTGGAATGCATGAGCGCGAAAACGATGCCGCAGATTGCCGCGATAGCGACAATGGCTGCGATCACAGCGATAATGATGCGCTTCTTCTTACGCTGCTGCTGTTCCGCCTCACGTTGCTGCGCGCGCGTCTCACCTTCCGGATCAACAAAAGGATTCGTAGTCACCGGCATCACCGGGTTGGTCTGCGTGGTGACTTGCGGCGGGTTGAGCACCTGAGTCGCTTCACCGGTACGAGCGCCCGGATTTGCCAAATCGGTCAGCTGATTGAACGTCGCCGCAATCGGCACCCCGCCGTTCATGAAGGTCAGGATATCGTTCTTGAACTCAGTTGCTGTCGCATACCGGTTCTGCCGATCCTTCGCCATGGCTTTCGCGCAGATGTTATCCCACATCTTCGGCAAGCCCGGAATCACCGCGCTCGGGGGAGTCGCAGCCTCGGAGACATGCTGGTAGGCGATGGCGACCGCGGAATCGCCGGTGAACGGCGGGCGGCCGGTCAGCATCTCATAGAGCACGCAGCCGGCGGAATACAAGTCAGACCGCATATCGACGGTCTCGCCACGCGCCTGCTCGGGGGAGAGGTACTGAGCGGTGCCGACGACGCCCTGCGACTGGGTCATGGTGGCGGCGGAATCGTCCAAGGCGCGCGCGATGCCGAAGTCCATGACCTTCACGACGCCCTGGTCGGAAATCATGATGTTGCCGGGCTTGATATCACGGTGGATGATGCCCATGCGATGCGAGTATTCGAGCGCATTGAGCACTCCGAGCATCACCTGTTCGGCGTCTCGCTGGCTAAGCGGACCGTTCGCCTTGATGATGTCACGCAGGGTCTGTCCCTTGACGTACTCCATCACCAGGTAAGGCACGCGCTCGGTTTGTCCGCTGTCGTTGACGATTGTTTCCTCACCCGAATCGTAAATGTTAACGATGTTCGGGTTGTTCATCTGCGCGACCGAATGGGCCTCACGGCGGAACCTCGTGAGGAAGATCTCGTCATTGGCGAGGTCGGAGCGCATGATCTTGATGGCTACAGTACGTCCCAGACGCTTGTCGAGCGCCACACGCACCTCCGCCATGCCGCCCCGGCCAACGAGCTGGCCGAGCTGATATCGGCCGTTCGCCAACGAAGTGGGTACACTGCTGCTCATTGCTGCTCCTTCCATTGCGGGCGGAATGTCGAACTCACTGTCCGCGGCTCCGCAGTTCCGCTAATGAATATTTGTTTCGGCCGCTGTGCGTCCGGCGTATCTGCCGGATCAGCCGCACCGACGTGTGGCGTGCTGCTCACTCTGCGGGGCAGACGCCCGTGAGACGGCACAATGGTTGTGTCGTCACTCAGTTTGGTTTCCTGGTCCATCAGCCGCCGGTCAATACGTGACAGCGTGCGCGACACCATCAAGGCGTCCTTCGGGCGATCCCGCGGATCTTTGGCCAACATGGACATGACAAATTGCCGCAATTGCAAATCAACCGTGTCAGGCAACGGCGGAACCGGCTCGTTCACATGTGCTGCTGCGATATCAACCGGGGTCGCGCCAGTGAATGGACGATGCCCGCACAGCCCCTCATACGCGACGACCCCCAGCGAATAAATATCCGACTGGGCTGTTGCCTGCTTGCCCTGGGCCTGTTCCGGGGAAATGTATTGCGCTGTACCGACCACCATGCCATCTTGGGTGATTTGTTCCTGATTTGTGGAGTACGACACGCCGAAATCCGTGATTTTCACTTCTCCATCGTCGGAGACCATGATGTTCGCCGGTTTGACGTCACGGTGGATTACGCCATGCGAATGGGCGACGAACAGCCCGCGAGCCACCTGGATCAGAATCGGTAGCAACTCGGTGGGGTCCATCGCGCCTTTTTCATGGTACAAATCCGCCAAGGATTTGCTCGGCACGTATTCCATGATGAGGAACCCGATGCCGTCATGCTCATAGTATTCAAACAGTGCGGCGATATTCGGGTGGGCGAGATTCGCGGAATTGTGTGCCTCGGCGCGCAAGCGACGCAGCTTTGCCTCGCTGTTTGCGGCATCGCTGCGCAACGCTTTGATGGCGACGGGACGTCCAAGCTGAATGTCATAGCCCTTCCAGACTTCGCCCATACCACCTTGCGCAAGTCTGCGGTCCAAGCGATACCGGCGATGAATCAGCTGCCCTTCAATCAGTTTCACTGCTTCAACGCCTCCTCCATCACCTGCTTCATAATCGGACCGGCAGCGGTAACACCGAACGTATTGACATTATGTACCACAACAGCGACCGCGATCTGCGGATTGTCAGCTGGAGCGAAGCCCATCACCCACGCATCATTGGACTGGTTACTTGTGCCGATCTGCGCGGTTCCGGTTTTCGCGGCCACCTTGACACCGTCGATGGCAAGCGTCGGGCTTTCCTTCGTGACCACGTCCTCCATCATGGAGGTCAGTGCCGAAGCCGTGTTGGAACTCATGGCCTGAGACATCACCGTGGGGCTGGTTTCCGAGATGGTTGACAGATCGCTCGCACGCACCCGGTCAACCAGCGTCGGCTGCATCAACGTACCGCCGTTGGCGATTGCCGCCGCAATCATCGCATTCTGCAAAGGAGTCTCGAGCGTATCTCCCTGGCCTATGGAGGCGAGGGCGAGCTTGTCCGCAGACAGATTCGAGGGGAAGGTGGAAGCGACCGCCTTCATCGGGTTGCCCGTGGAAGCCGAACCATCCACAGTGATCGACTGGCCGAAGCCAAGTTTCTTCGCCTGTTCTGCGATGGCATCGTCACCGAGAGCGACGCCGAGTTGGGCGAATGCGGTGTTGGACGAATATGCAAGAGCATCGGACAACGTCAACTGTCCGTTGGTGCCGCTCGCCGCCGCGGTGGTGTTCGTCAGCTGGGTCGCCGTGTTCGGCAAGGTGTACGAGCTGCCCGCGGGAATCTGCGTGTCCGCCTGATATTTGCCGCTTTCCAGTGCCGCCGCCGCGACAACCGTCTTGAACGTGGACCCGGGCGGATACAGTTCGGAAATCGTGCGGTTGAGCATCGGATTGGTTGCGTTCGACGTCAGCTGGGCGTAAGCGTTATTGACCGCGGTCGTGTCATGCTGGGCAAGCACGTTCGGATCGTAGCTGGGTGTGCTCACCATCGCAACGATTCGGCCGGTCTTCGGTACGATGGCGACGATCGCCCCGTCATATCCGCGGCTTGTCAACGCCTGATAGGCGACATCCTGCAGTTTCGTGCTGATGGATGTCTCGATGGAAGCGCCCTTGTTCTCCGTACCGGTAAGCAGCGCCTTGAACTTCTGCACCGCCAGCGCGCTCGATGTTCCGCTCAGCAACGCGGCTCGGGACGCTTCAATGCCGCGGTCCGCGTTCTGGCTGATGGAGAAGAAGCCTGTGACGGGCGCGTATTCTTCACCGTTGGCATAGGAGCGCTGATACGAGAACGCGTCGTTCGAAGGATCCGACTTTGCGAGAATCGTACCGTCAGACGCGAGAATCGACCCTCGAGGAGCACCGAACTGGTAGTACAACGCCCGACGGTTGCGTGGGTCGGAATTCAGCTCGTTCGCGCGGAACGCGGTGAACACTGTGGTGGAGCATCCCAGAATCACGAACAACACGACGACGACGGTGAAAATCTGCCTGAGACTCTTGTTCATTGGGCTCCTCCTTTCACCGTTCGCGCCGCAGACTCCGGAGGCGCCGGCGGAATATTCCCGCCGGGCTCCTCATCGGCTTCGGCATGGTCCAGCCCGTCTTCTGTGCGTGACGCACGCGTCGGCCAATGGCTGGTCGTCTCTGTCGGGGAATCGTCATCATCGGCGAAATCGCGCCAGTCTCCCCAATCACCGTGGTCTTGTGCATCATACAACGGTTCAGACTGCGATGCGTCCTGCACCGCGATGGTCGGGGCGTCCTCGGTTTGGGAGGCCTGGGCTGCATGAGCACCATGATGATGCTGCTTTTCCTGGTTCTTCGCATCCTGTGCAGCCGTTTTTGCCCGTTCCTTGAGTTCGTGGTCACGCAGCACGGCCAGAGCCTCATACTGGAACGTATCGGAAGTCAATTCGGGCTCTGGCTTGTTCGCAGCGTTCGAGATGACCAGCAACAAGGTGATCAGGATGTAATTCGCAATCAACGACGAACCGCCTGCAGCCATGAACGGCAAGGTCAAACCGGTCAACGGAATCACCAGCGTGATGCCGCCGACGACGGTGAACACCTGCACGGCCATGGTGAACACGAGTCCAGAGGCGAGCAGTTTGCCGAACCCGTCTTTGATTTTCATCGCAGTGATCAGACCGGACGCAATAATCACCAAATACAGGGCGAGCACGGCCAACAAACCGGTCAGGCCAAGTTCCTCGCCTACGGACGAATAGATGAAATCGGAATTCGCCAATGGCGTCAGGCTCGGATGGCCTTGTCCCAGACCAGTGCCCATCAGGCCGCCGGATGCAAGGCCGAACAGGCCGGTCACCAACTGCTCAGAGCCGCCCTGCCGGTTGTATACCTTCGCGTCGAAGGGGTGCAGCCAAGCATCGATACGGTTGTCCACATGCACGAACAGGCGACTGGCGATAACCGCACCCGCCGCGAATGCGAGAATACCGATGACGATCCAGCTTTTCCGACCGGTTGCCACATACAGCATGCACACGAACATCGCGAAGAACATCAGCGATGTGCCGAGATCGCGTTGCATGACCAGCACACCCATCGACATGGCCCAGACCACCACGATCGGACCCAAATCCTTGATACGCGGCAGTTGCAGTCCCAGCACTTTCTTGCCGCCGACGGCAAGCTGATCACGGTGATCGAACAGGTACGAAGCGAAGAAGAATGCGATGAAGAGCTTGGCGAATTCACCAGGCTGCAAAGAAAACGGACCGATACGAATCCAGATGCGCGCGCCGCCGATCGTCTTGCCCAAACCCGGAATCATCGGGGAAAGCAGCAACACGATGCCGACCACCATACTCACGTATGAGAATCGCCTGAGCACGCGGTAGTCCCGCAGACAGACCACGAGAACGCAGCACAACACCAACGCCAAGCACAGCCAAGTCAGTTGTCTTGTGCCGACATGGGTGCCTTTCTGCTGATCGATACGCGCGATGAGCGTGACGCCGATACCGGTAAGCAGCAGCACGCACGGCAGAATCGACTGGCTCGCGTACGGCTGGAATTTCAGCAGCAGCGACCACAGGATGATGAACAGCAGCGCGACAACACCGAGCAGCAGCATGTAGTTGCTCGGGAACGTCCCGGCAGTGCGTTCAAACATCTGGAAGAAGCCGATGAGGCTGACTGCCATCGCAAGCAGCATCAACGACATCTGGCGCAGACGTGTGACGATCATCCAATCACCACCCACGCGTCGGCGGACCATGCGGTCACATTCCGGAGGGGAACGCGCAATGCAGCCGCGCTGGAGGACGGACTGGAGGACGGACTGGAGGTTGCGCTGGCGGATGGTGTGGATGACGGGCTCGCTGACTTTGTGCCGCTTGAATCCGTAGATCCCTTGTTGTTCGCCTGTTCAGTCTCCTTGAAGTTTTTCATCTCCTGCTCGATGAGTTTGACATGGCTGCGCGCCTCGCTCAAACTATCCACGGTAATGCCGTCACGCAGCTGCTCGCGCCAAGACTGAGGCAAGGAGGACACTTTGATGTCGGTGTCTTGGATCGCGTGGGACAGTTCGACGCCGAATACGTTCGTCGGCACACCCTGATAAATCGCCACCACGCCGTCATGCTCACCGATGTAATACTTGGTTTGGCTCCACCGGTAGCCAGCGAATGCGGCACCGACCAGCGCCGCGATAACAACGACGATCGCGACGATGATACCGAGGCGAGACAGGTGGACGCGCTGCCGATGTGCACGGTTCTGCTGCGCCTGCTCACGCTGGATGGCCTTCGCAACCTCTGGATCATTGGGGTCGGCGGAAATACGGCCGTCACGCTTCTTGACCACGGGGATTTCGCCGGTGTCAGTGTTGGGTATCTCGCCGTTTTCCTCGCGCACTTGCGACGGCTGGGCCACACGGGATTTCGGCCCTTGTTCCTCTTCTTTGACCGCCTTGTCTTGCTCCGCATGCACTGCACTCTGGACCAATGCGGCTGCACGTTGCGCCGGCGAGTTCTTGCCGGCCCGCAGCACCGGAGCCGAGGCTACCGGCTTATGCATGATATCGGCGATTGCTTCAAGGCTGGCGCTTGCCGCACCGCCAATCAGCGGGGTCTGGTGCGGCAAGTCGAAGGCGTCTGCATCGAGGGCGAGTGTGGCGTCGCCAATCACCGCGGTCACGTTATCCGTGCTGCCGGCCTTCAACGCCATGGACACCAAGCGCTGCGCGCATTCCTCCTGATCGGAGACCGTGCTGAGCATCTCCTCGATAGTCGAATCTTCAAGCACGCCACACAAACCGTCCGAGCAGAGCAGCCAGCGATCGGCCGGATGAGCCTGGCATATGGCGATATCCGGATGAGGGTCGATATCGAAATCGCCGAGTACCCGCATCACCACGTTACGCTGCGGATGGTTGCGCGCTTCGGCGGGACTGATACGACCAGTGTCGATCAAATGCTGCACGTAGCTGTGATCGGTGGTCATGCGTGACAGTTTGCCGTCACGCAGCAGATAGGCGCGGGAATCGCCGATATGTGTCAGGACCCAATAGCCCGATACCAAGGCAACGGCGGTGACCGTCGTCCCCATGCCAGCCAGCTTACGTTCACGTTTCGCCTTGCCGACAATCGCATCATGCGCAGCCATTACGGAGGTTTCCATCATCTGCGCCACAGCTTCCACACTGCTTTGTTCGTCATCCTGTTCGATATGGGCAAGCGAACGTATGGCGATTGTGGATGCGGTATCACCGCCGGCATGGCCACCCATGCCGTCACACATGGCGATCAGGCGTTCCCCTGCGAACGAGGAATCCTGATTGTTGCTACGAACCGTACCTACGTCGGAAACGGTGGTCGAATAAAGGAACAACGTCTGCTTGGCTGCATTCGGCATCAGGCATCACCTCAGCTCGAATGTTGTAGCGCCGATACGGACAGGAACACGTGCGGACAGCACTGTAGGAGCACCGATACGACGCTGATTGACTACCGTGCCATTCGTGGAGCCAAGATCCTCGATCACCCACGAGCCCGTCGTGGGATCACGATAGACACGAGCATGATGCGACGACACGAACTCATCATCGAGTACGACGGTATTGGACGCGGCGCGACCGAGCGTAATCGGCGTATTACCCAACGGAACAGAACTGCCGGCAAGCGGACCGTCAATAACCACCAGCAAGGTCGGCTGGGCGGACTGGCGTTGCGAAGGCGCGGACTGCCTCCCCGCAGACGGTACCGCGGGCGCGGCATTCTTCGACGCTTTGCGTGCTTTACGGTCACGTCGACGACGTGAGAATGATTTATGGGGACTGAACGTCTCGATGTCACGACGCAAAGAACGAACGACAAGCCAGAGAAACACCCACAACAGGATGAGATACCCGTACTTGAGGATTGCGAAGGTAAGTTCGGTGGGCATAACGAAACTCGCTCTCAGGCTGAATCAGTCCTGATCCTGTGACGAAGCCCAATACAGGATGCGGGTTCGGCCGATGGTAATGGTGTTGCCGTCAAGCAGCGTGGCCGCCGGAATCTGATGGCCCTCGACGAATGTGCCGTTCGTCGAGCCGAGATCGCGAGCGATCACGCCGTTATCGGTAATGTCAATTTCAAGGTGTTTACGGGAGATACCCGGATCGTCAATGACGATGTCGCAACCGGAACCGCGGCCAATCACGGTCTTCGGCTTGGTCAGCAGATACTGGCTACCATTGATTTCCAGCATCGGGCTGTCCTGCGACTGGTTGTCAGTCGTGACAGGCACTGCATTGCCCTGCACGGATTCCGAACTCAGCTTGAAGTTGCCTTTGCTGAGGTCGAGGTCTTCTTCAAAAATCACCACAACCGGTCCAACAAAGGCGTAATTCTGGCTCTTGGCGTACTGGGTGAGATTGTCCGCAAGCTCATTGGCAAGCGCTTCGCTGCCCCACTGTTCAATCCGATCAAAATCAGGGGTGCTCAGCTTAAAACGGTACTCATTCGGGGCCACTGTGCGATCGCGACCGACCGGCATGGCTTCAGCGTCGATCTCACGCTCGAGGGCGCTTGACAGGTCGACGGGCTGCAGGTCCTTGGACCCGAACTTCGAAAACACACCGTTGACGGCGCCTTCCACGCTCTTTTCAAAACGGTCGAGAACGCTCATAGTGATCCCTTTCTATATCCTCGTCCATCCTACGCTGTGTCATCACTTCGACCAAAATCAAGCGCCAATACTTGCAATTTCTTCATTCAATGGGGCGTGGATGGTGATGCTGCCCCAAAAGTATACAGGAATCATGTCAGAAACGTTGGAAACAAACACATCAGTGACGAGCTTGCCAAGAGCATCAAGCATGTACGACGCTACGAAGAAGGTGCACAAGCATGACACATGGCCAACAAGACGACCCCATCGCAAGAAGGAGCGTCACGCACTCAGGACATGACACCGGCACTGCACCACGTTCCAGCAATGGGATGCGCCCAGCGGCCTTCATCAGAGTAGGCTGAAACCATGAGCGAACTCCATACGAACACCATCGGCACCGCCGGTGACAGCCCAAACCACACGGCTTACGGCGCACCCAGCACACCCATGACATCAGGCACAGCATCAGGCGTCACACCAACATCAGATACCGCATCCGCGGCACCATCGGCCATCGAACAGTTCCCTGAACGCAAAGCCCGAAGCTTGCGTTTTACATGCGGAGCACCACGTTCGGCGACCGTCATCGCAGACGGCTCCCGAGCATTATTCCTGCGCTCCGACGGTCCGGAAGACACAGTCACCTCACTATGGTTGAGCACATTCGACACCGCCACCGGCAAGCACGAAGAAATCCTGCTCGCCGATCCACGCAAGCTGCTCCCCAACGCCGACGCCGAAGAGGTTCCCGCCGAAGAACGAGCACGCCGCGAACGAGCACGCGAAGGCGGGCAAGGCATTGTGTCGTATTCGGTTGATGCGGCAGGCGAGCGCGTCGTATTCACCATCAACAGCCAGCTGTTCCTCACGCAAATCGACAAGGACGGCCATGGGTCGCGCACACGCCAGCTTGCCGTTGACGCCTTGGCCGCGCCATCGGATGACACCGATATCACGGAGATCGATTCCGCTCACGGCCTGCATACTTGTGCGGACGAGGACGACGAAGACAGCCTCGCACCGAACGCCAATCCGGACGACCTGGTACCGGTACTCAACCCCCGCATCTCGCCGGACGGCCGACACGTGCTGTACACCACCGGCGAGCATCTGGTCATGGTGGATATCGCGGATTGGCCGCAAACCGGCGAATCCGACGGAAGCGGCAAATCTTCCCTCCACGACGGCATCCATGCGATCTGGGGCGTGCACAACGGTCCCGACCCCGCCCAACGCACGTGGACCATCGGATTGGCGGAATTCGCCGCAGGGGAGGAGATGAACCGGTACGACGGATTCTGGTGGTCGCCCGACTCCAATGCCGTCATTTTTGAAACCTTCGACAGTTCCGCGGAACCGACGTGGCATATCAGCGACCCGGCGAACCCCGATCGCGACGCAACCGCGCGCCGGTATCCGCAAGCGTTGACCCGCAACGCGGACGTATTCCTCACGTTGGTTGACCTTGAATTCGACGGCAACGGCCGTTACAGCGGCATGGACGCCCGACGCATCGCTTGGGATCGCAAGGCTTACGAGTATCTCGCCGTCGTGCGTTGGGAGGCAGGGCATCGCCCGCTGCTGCTCGTACAGAACCGTCTGCAAAACCACGATCAGGTGCTCCAAGTCGAACACAACGGCACCACCACCGTACTCGAAGAGCACACGAATCCCCAATGGCTCGACCTGATCGCCGGAACACCGGCATTCACCCCGAATGGGCGACTGGTATGCGCATTCAACGACATGGACACAGACACCAATCGACTCACTGTTGACGGCAAGGCATTCACCCCGGTCGGATGGCAGGTGCGCACGGTTCTGGACGCCGGCGATACCGACGTTCTCGCCGTAGTGCAGCGCACGCCTGACAACCCGCAAGCAGCCGACGTACCGGATATGTGGGCCAATCAAGCGGACCTTCATGACGCCCGCAGCTTCGACGTGGTGCGGCTCGGCTTCGACGGTTCAATCACGCCGGTCACCATATCGCCCGGCGTATGGACCGCTTCACGAAGCGGTCGAGGAATCGTCATGTCCGGCAGGGATATGGATCATGCGCAATCAAGGATGGTCCACTTGTTCGCGCTCGATGCCGATGGCAATCCCGCAACCGCAGACCGGTTCCCCTCCCTAGATGACCATCTGCGCGCTGACATCGCCAATCATGCGGCCACACCGGGATTCACGCCGAATACCCGGTTCGTCAGGTTGGGCGAACACCAGCTGTATACCGCAATCACCCGGCCGAGCCTCGACAGCCCATATGCGAGCGCGGAACGTCTGCCCGTCCTGCTCAAACCATACGGCGGTCCGGGCCACCAGGAAGTCACGCTCAGCCAATCCGCATATTGGGACGCGCAATGGTGGGCGGATCAAGGATTCCTCGTCGTCACCGCCGACGGACGCGGTACGACCGGTCGCGGTCCACGCTGGGACAGGGAGATCTTCCACGACATGAAGCGGGTCACGCTCGCCGATCAAGTCGAAGCCGTGCACGCCTTGCAGCAAGCCGCTCCGGAAGCGGACACCGACCGCGTGGCGATGATCGGCTGGTCGTATGGCGGGTTCCTGTCAGCGCTGTCGGTACTTGACGCGCCGGAAACCGTCCACGCGGCATGCGCTGGCGCCCCGCCCACCGACTGGACCCTGTACGACACGCATTACACCGAACGGTATCTCGGTCTCGACCCGGAAACCTATCGCGCCAACAGCATTATCGAAGACGCGCCTGGTCTGGATCGCCCGCTCATGCTGATTCACGGTTTCGCGGACGACAATGTGAGCATCGCCAACTCGCTGCGCCTGTCCCAGGCTCTTATGGCAGCCGGCAAGCCACATACGTTCCTGCCGCTCACGGGCATCACCCATATGACCAATGACCCAACGGTCGCCCGCAACTTGTTGATATTGCAACGCGATTTTCTGATTCAGGCATTAGGAATGACGCCGAGGGTATCAGACCGGGCATAGCGAACGGACATAGAGGAACGCATAGGGCGCACATCGGGCAACCTGCCAGCGAACAACCCGACATACAGCCGGCATACCGGCGTATTGGTCATTCGGCATCGATTTGGCCAATATGCCGGTATCGCCGGTTCGACTACAGTAGATGCCATGACCATTCCGCTAATTGACGAGAGCCATTATCAGGCGCAGATGGATACCGTAGTCATGCCCGCATTGAAGCAGTGCAGCACCGAGGGGTGGATGGATCCCGCACAAGCGCCTAGGCTCGGCAAGCCGGCGAAAGAAGGCAAACTCCATTACGTCTGCTACGACGCCAAAGCCTTCGACAAGCTCAACGTCGAAGGCGCCACGGCGATGTTCAATGGTGCAATCGTCATTTCGCACGGTTTTACTGAATTCGCGACCAAATACAGTGAAATGATCTGGTATTTCCTCCTTGCCGGATATTCCGTGTGCTTCTTGGAACACCGCGGACATGGCCGTTCTGTACGAGACATTGACAATCCGTCCCTTGTTTGGATTGACGATTGGCATCGATATGTCGCCGATCTCAACAAATTCGCCTTTGAAGTGGGCCGGGAATACGCGGGAGGACGGCCGCTGTTCCTGTACAGCCATTCGATGGGCGGCGGTATCGGCGCCGCATTGCTTGAAACGTATCCGGACACCTTCGACCGTGCCGTGCTGTCCAGCCCGATGATCGCCCCACAGACGGGAATGCCGAATTGGATTGCGTACCTTGCCGCGAGCCTGATGTGCACCTTCGGCTTGGGCAAGCATATCGTGTTCGGACAAAGCGAGTTCACTCCCGAATTGAATATGAACGACTATCCGGGGGCGTGTGAATCGCGAGTACGCTGGTATCAGCAGCAACGAATCGGCGACGTGCATAATCAGACGTATGCAGCGACATTCGAATGGGTGCGTCAATCGCTCAAACTGTCGCACGCCGTACAGAAGCCACAGTCGTGCGCGAATATTGATACTCCGCTGCTCCTGTTCCAGGCGGGGCGCGACCAATGGGTGCTGAACGAAGCGCAAAACCGGTTCATCCACTGGGTGAACAATGCCGGGGGGAATGCGAAGCTCGTGCGTGTTCCCGACGCATTGCATGAAATCTTCAGCATGCCGAATGAGATTCTCGGACCGTATCTTCAGCAGATTTTCGCGTTCTATGCGGATGCGGACGAACTGGCCCACGATTGATGCTCCGGGGCTTTGCCCGGATTCGCAATGCCGATGAGGTCTGACATGTCTCGCATATCAGCGCATCGGGCATGTCGGGTGTGCTCGGTGCGTCCGACATGCCCGGCGTGTCCGACATGCCCGCAAACCTAGCGAGCCCGGACACCCGGTACGTACTGCGGTGTGCCGACCGAGGTATCTGCTTGTGCTGCGACAGGATTGTCGCACGGCAGACGAATAGGTCGGTCGGCCATCAATCAATCAACCGACCGACCAATCAATCGCTCACTCGTCGTCGTTGCTGTCAAGAATCGACTTGAACGGTGCATCCGGCAGAAATCCGTCATACGAATGCCAACGACGTTCAAGCTCCTTGTTCACCTCATCATGCTCACGTTGACCGCGCTTCGCGTACTCCCGCAACTCGTTCGGCCCCATCATCTTCACATCTGCCATGTCTTCCATGCTAGCCGCAACAAGACCGGCGATATGCCGCCGACAGCGAACGCAGGCAGCGCACGGCCGCACCTGACGTCAGCGGTCAGACGGCAGATGCCAGACGGCAAACGTCAGACATCAGAAGATTCGAACCATCCCGAACACGGTACACACACGTACACGCACACGCATCTCAGAACACGTATTCGCGCAGTCGTCGGATCGCCTCACGCACACGGATTTCCGGCAGCGCCACATTCATCCGAATGGTGTCAGGCATGCCGAACATCACGCCATCCTGCCATGCGACACCCACATCCCAACCGCGCTTCTCAAGCTGTCCGATGGTCACGCCATGCTCCCGACACCAACGCGAGCAATCCACATACAGCATGTACGTGCCTTCCGGCCGGGCGACCTCCACACCGTCAACCGACGACAGATAGTCGAACATCAGCCCCACGTTGCGCGTCAACACGACAAGCAACTCATCAAGCCATTGCCGTCCCTCTTGCGTGTAGGCGCCGATCAACGTGTGCATGGCCAGCACATTCGCCTCGTTGTAGTGCGATTTCGACGCCTGCGCCTCGACCCGGTCACGCAGATACCCATCATAGATGATGTGATATCCACCGACGAGGCCGGACACGTTGAAGGTCTTGCAGGGCGCATACAGGGCGACCGTGCGTCGCTTCGCATCCTCACTGACCGCCTGCGTAGGGATATGCCGATGACCATCAAGCACGATATCCGACCAGATTTCATCGGAGATGACGATGCAGTCGTTCCGACGGAACACCTCCATCGCCTCTTCGATCTCCCAACGCTCCCATACGCGGCCGCAAGGATTGTGCGGACTGCAGAACACCGCCACATGGATGTGATGCTCCTTGAGACGGCGATCCATATCGTCGAAATCCATACGCCACACGCCATGCTCATCAAGCCTGAGCGGACTGTGCTCAATGGCGTATCCCGCATTGTCCAGAGCCATGGTGAATCCCACGTAGGTGGGGCTGTGCAGCAGAATCTTGTCACCCGGAGCCGCAAACGCCGCGACCGCGGACATCAGGCCGCCGAGCACGCCGTTCTCATATCCAATCGCCTCACGCGGAATGTCGGTGACGCCATTGCGGTCGCGCTGCCAGCCGGCAATCGCGTCGAAATATGCGTCGCTCATCTGGAAATAGCCGAAAGCCGGGTGCTTCGCACGCTCGATAATCGCCTGCGGGATGGTGGGAACTGTGGGAAAGTTCATGTCGGCAATCCACATCGGAATGACATCGAAGCCAGGTTTTGGCGGGTCTGGAGTAAATCCGGGCTGAGACCCCAGACCATCGATAGCGAGAGCGTCCTTGCCGTGCCGTTCCATCAGCGAAGTGAAATCATAAATCATGCAAATTCTCCTTGGGTATCGTTTAGGTATCGCTTGGGGTGTGAGGGGCATGCACGTACCTGAGCTCTAGCTGTAGTGCTGCAGTAAGCAAGTATCATGTCATGCGCATTGCCGACATGTCACACGGCCGCGCGGTGCCGCGCGCAAAACGACACGAGCCGTAGGCACGTCACAGGAATGTCACAGGCATGCCGCGAGCGTGCCAACCGCATAGCGCTGTGTCTACCATGCCGGAGTGGCATATGCACGACTGTACGCTGCGGATGCGCCGCCATCCGGACACATACCTGTATGATGTGGCCGTCGATTGAATGGCGGGAGCCACAACACCGCCACGGCGCAACGGCACACGAGGCTTGGAAGTACGACGGTTGATACGACGGTTGATACACGGAAGTAAGCAACGGTACCTAGATTCGAGACGGTTACCGTAACACGACACCATGTACGCCGACCGAAACCAATCGGCGCACGTGCTCAGTCGTCAACCTTCGCGCGGTAGAAATTGATATACGAGCGCGATGGGGTCGGTCCGCGCTGTCCCTGATAATGCGAGCCCGTGCCTTTGGATCCGTATGGATGTTCCGCGGGGGAGCTCAACTGGAAGAAGCACATCTGACCGATTTTCATGCCCGGCCACAGTTTGACCGGAAGCGTGCTCACGTTCGACAGTTCAAGCGTGATATGCCCTTCAAAGCCGGGATCGATGAAGCCGGCCGTGGAATGGGTCAGGATGCCCAAGCGGCCGAGCGAGCTTTTCCCTTCCAAACGGGCTGCGATGGTCGGGTCAAGCTTCACGTACTCCCAAGTGGAGGCGAGTGCAAACTCGCCCGGATGAAGAATCCATGGCTCATCAGGCTGAACCTCGAACTGCTCGGTCAGCGCCCCTTGGTTTTCCGCCGGATCTACGTAGGTGTATGCGTGATTGTTGAACAGGCGGAAGAAACGGTCCAGACGCACGTCGATGGAAGCGGGCTGCACCATCTCGGGCGTCCACGGGTCGAGCGAGATATGACCGTCGGCCTGCGCGGCGAGGATGTCACGGTCGGACAGCAGCATAAGATTCTCCTTGACAATTGATGCTCTCATCACGGTCATCACGTGTAGGCGTGGCCGTTCATTCACTGTATGTCAGTGTACGCGGCGGCGCGGCCATCACGGATTGCGTCCGCTTCGGTACGATTGCGACGCTTATACAAGCCTGCCCAGCCGTCTGGATCCGATCTCGCTCGGCCGCACCAGCATCAGCACGATTTCGACACGGTATTGGCAGAATACTTTCAGGAAAACTTCGAGACGCACACAGCATCGTGGACTCTAATAGAACATGTCAGCAAACAACTGATCAGGAACATGAGTTCCCGATAATTCAACCCTTTTCTTCTTCTCTCTCCTTTCTCTCCTCCCCGGCGGCACCCACCGCCGGGGTTCTTTTTGGGTGATGCAGGAGATTGTCGTGGAGTCGTATAGGTCAACACATGTTCCGGCACCGGCGCTCCTGTAGATCGCAAACCGTGCATCACACCTTCTACCGATGCTGAGGGACGTCTCAGTGTCGGTAGAAGCAGACCAATAACCTTCTGCCGACGCTTAGGAACTCCTCAGCGTCGGCAGAAGCAGGCCGTCGGCAAGACATCTCCGTTTTCGGGGCGTCGTGTCCGAGAAATCACGACATCGGAATCACAGCATCGCGAGACTGAGAGCTCAACGCGAACACGCCTCACACGTCATACCGCCAGCTTTTATCGGTGAGCACACGCGCCATCACCAGTCCAATCGGCAGGCAGATAATCACCATGAACGCGCGGAACGCCCAATCCAGCGCGTGTAACGTGTCGAAAGCCCCGAGATAGAACATCGCGCGATACATATACATACCGGGCACCATGATCACAATGGACGGCACAGTCATGCAGATGCGCGGATATCCCAAGTGCGGCGGCAGCAGTCCACGCCGAACCGAAGACCTCCACGCGGAGGCGAGCAGACCTGCAAGCAGCGCGCCGATGAACGCCCCAGCCTCGGCAGGCACACCCATATCCACGATTTCGAGACGCAAAGTGTCGGTGATCATGCCGATGACGGCGGCGACCAAGCACATGCGTTGCGGCGAGTTGAACATCACCGAGAAGCCCCACACACCAATGAACGCGAACACCATGCGCAGCAGGCAGTTGACCACCGGGTTGAGACCCAACGGCTCGAATCCCTGAGGATTGAGATGCACGATCGACGCGACCATCCAGCCGGCGAGTGTGGCGATCAGCACGATGCACAGCACATACGCCACCCGTTGAATGCCGGAAGGGAAGTCGATTTTCGCCATATCCAGCCCGCCCGTAATCATCGGGAATCCAGGAATGACGAACAGCATCGCCCCGATATACGCCGTGTCATGCTGCAAGGCGACAGGGTCAAACAGGCCGATCAGACGCAACATGCCCGTGCAAGCCAGCGCCGCCACGCTCACACACACGAAAGTTACGAAGAATTGATTGAGATGGTGGACGAACAGCCGCCGGCGCAGCCAATGGCCGAGACCGGCACCTACGAACGCACCGATCATGTCGTAGGGACCGCCGCCGAGCAGAAACACGAAGGCCGCGCACGCGCACGCCGAGGCGAGCCCTGCGAACGCCGGAGAATACAAGGGTTTGCGATGCTCAATCATGTCAAGCCGCTCGTGCGCCTGACGTACGGTAACCCCACGCCGGTGTTCCGGACGTTGGCCGACATGGTCGAAATGGCTTGCGTACTCGCCTTTCGGTGGATGCTGGGTGCGTTCGAGACGACGGGCGATACGACGTTCCCGGACTTCATCGCAACGCTCACGGCGAGACGGCGCGTTGTGCTCGCGTTCGGCGCAGTATTCGGCGCGGTATTCGGCCTTGCGCTCTTCCTGGCTGTTGTGTTCATGTTCCGCACGATTGATGTCGCGCATATCCAGCGGTGCCGCCGTCTGAGCATGCTCGCTGCCGGAACGGGCCCGTTCGGCTTGTTCGAGCGCGTCAAGCACGGGATCGTCATCGGCTTCGGCAGCCTGATCCCACATGTCGTGCCGACTCTTGTTTTCCTTGCGTTCTTTGCGCAGCTGTTTGGACAGATCGGCGGACACCTGGGATGCGTCGCGCTGGTCGAGATGCTGCATCAGCCCTTCGGAAACTTCAGTGCGGCTGTGGTACATTGATCCGCTGCCGAGATTCACATTGAACCAGTCGGCGAAATGCTCAAGCAGCCAGATTCGCTCAGTATTGACACCGGTAGTGGGCAGATCCACCACTTCGGTGATTCGATCATGCCCGTCCGTGCAAGCGGCCTCGATATCGGTAAGATTCACGTCTGCACGCACGTGCACGCCCAAGGGGTATGCAATGCGATGCATCATCTCACGAACGCGGAAACTTCCGGTGCCCGCCCCCAAATCCAGCATGCCGACACGCACAATGACGCTGGCTTTCGCCGCGATTCCCGCTTCTGTGATCGGCTTGTCCCAGTCTCGCTCAATATCTTCCATATCAAGCGGAATGGAGTGCGTATGGTATTTCCTCACCGCAGCCGCGGCGTTTTCGATACCGCTTGTCTGCGCGTTGTCCCGCAGTCCAGTTTGTGGATTTCCTTGCTGTTGTGAAGGCTGTTGTGAAGTCACGGTTCCATTACTATCGCAAGCCGTACCCGTTCGCTTGCATTGCAGGCACGGTCTCGCGCGATGGAATTGGGGAGCGATTGCGCGAAAAACCGCCGATCCAGTGTCATGTCCACCATATGGTCAAATCGCGGACAGATTTCGGACATGTAACATAACCGTCGAATACGCGGCCGTATAATGCCACTGCAACCGCTGAACCGACGGCTTTGGGTTCGCAACGGCCGGCACCACAACCGTGGAGGAGCCACGGAAGACCGGCAGACCGAACAACCGAAGGTTTGGAAAAGGAGGTTCAATGACAACAGAAAATCAGCAAATCACGCCAGCCGACGCCGCTATCGTGACGTCCGGCACGGGCACCAAAGGCCCGGAAGAGCGTGCTCTCCCTGATTCGCTGAAGCACGACATGGATCTGTGTCTGCAGATCGTGCGCGAAGTGCTCGGCGAATTCGATCCCAAACTGCTCGAGACATTCGATACCGTCCGCCAATACGTGGCCGACGCCAGTGCCGAGCATTTCACCAACGTTCACTCAGATCCGAGCGAAGGACAGCGTGAACTGGACAAGGCAGTCGAAACCATCGACGCGATGAATCTGCACGATGCACAACTGCTCGCCCGCGCGTTCACCACTTACTTCCATCTGGCGAACCTGTGCGAAGAGAACTACCGCGTATCCGTGCTGCACAAGCGCGAAGCCGCAGTCGTCGGGAATGAAGCCGTCGATCCGGTCAACGAGATGACCAACGCCTATCACAAGCTCATCGTCGAGATGGGCCCGGCAAAAGCGAAGGAACTCCTCAACAAGCTCGAGTTCCACCCTGTGTTCACCGCGCACCCGACCGAAGCCCGCCGCAAGGCAGTCGAAGGCAAGATTCGTCGTATCGCCCAGCTGCTTGAAACCAACAAGCTGCTCGGCGGCTCCGACAAGAAGGAAAACTACCGTCGCCTGTACAACGAGATCGACGCGCTGTTCCGCACCTCGCCGATCGCGTTGAAGAAGCCGACGCCTGTCGAGGAAGCCGACACCATCCTCGATATCTTCGACAACACGCTGTTCGAGACGATTCCGCTCGTCTATCGTCGTTTCGACGATTGGATTCTCGGCGACAAGGCCGGGCTTGTCCCGCCGGTATGCCCCGCGTTCTTCCATCCAGGCAGCTGGATCGGTTCCGATCGCGATGGCAACCCGAACGTCACCGCGAAGGTCAGCCGTCAGGTCGCACGCAAGTTCAGCGATCACGTGATTGCCGCCCTTGAGGAAGCCTGCCGCACTGTCGGCCGCAACCTCACCATGGAAGCGGGAACCACGCCGCCGAGCGCCGAATTGAAGAACCTGTGGAACCACCAGAAGGAAATGAGCGAACGGCTCACATCCAAGGCGGCGCTGATTTCCACCAAGGAATTGCACCGCGCCGTGATGCTGGTGATGGCCGATCGTCTGCATTACACGATCGAGCGTGACGCCGACCTCATGTACAAGTCCTGCGACGATTTCATCGCGGATCTGCAGGTCGTGCAACGTTCCCTCGCCGCCGCAGGCGACCCGCGTGCAGCCTATGGCCCGCTGCAGGATCTCATCTGGCAGGCGCAAACCTTCGGATTCCACATGGTGGAGATGGAGTTCCGCCAGCATTCAGTCGTGCATTCGCGCGCGCTCGAGGACATCCGCGAGCATGGTTTGCACGGCGAACGCGGCGAATTGCAGCCGATGACCCATGAGGTGCTCGACACCTTCCGCGCGCTGGGTTCCATCCAGAAGCGCAACGGCATCAAGGCCGCCCGCCGCTACATCATCTCCTTCACGAAGTCCGCGCAAAACGTGCGTGACGTGTACGAGCTCAACCGTCTCGCCTTCGCCCATCCGGAGGACGTGCCGACCATCGACGTGATCCCGCTGTTCGAACAGCTTGAGGATCTGGAGAACTCGGTGGACGTGCTCGACGAGATCATCAAGATCCCGGAGGTGCAGGCACGCCTGAAAGCCACCGGCGGCAAGATGGAGGTCATGCTCGGCTACTCGGATTCCTCCAAGGACGCCGGCCCGACCACATCCATCCTCGCGCTGCATGAGACCGAAGGCCGTATCGCCAAGTGGGCCAAGGAACACGATATCGATCTGACGCTGTTCCACGGTCGTGGCGGCGCTGTCGGTCGTGGCGGCGGCCCGGCGAACCGTGCGGTGCTCGCGCAACCTGCCGGCTCGGTCAATTGCCGTTTCAAGCTCACTGAACAGGGCGAGGTCATCTTCGCCCGCTATGGCAACCCGGTGCTCGGCATCCGCCACATCGAGTCTGTCGCCGCGGCAACGCTTCTGCAGTCCGCTCCGAGCATCGACAAGATCAACACGGAGATGACCGCGAAGTACAAGTCGATGGCTGATGAGCTCAACGAGACCTCGCACGAGCGCTTCCTCGATCTGCTGCACACGCCGGACTTCGCCGAATGGTTCTCGACCGTCACCCCGCTTGCCGAGGTCGGTCTGCTGCCTATCGGCTCCCGTCCTGCCAAGCGCGGCCTGGGCGCCAAGTCGCTGGACGATTTGCGCACCATCCCGTGGGTGTTCGCATGGTCGCAGGCGCGCATCAACCTCGCCGCATGGTACGGCCTGGGCACAGCGTGCGAGAAGTTCGGCGACCTCGATACCCTGCGCAAGGCGTATGAGGAATGGCCGCTGTTCTCCACCTTCATCGACAATATCGAAATGTCGATTGCAAAGACCGATGAGCGTATCGCCAAGATGTATCTGGCACTCGGCGATCGCGATGATCTGCGCGACAAGGTGCTCGACGAGATGCGTCTGACCCGCAAGTGGGTGCTGCGCATTGTCGGCGACGCTTGGCCGCTTCAGCACCGTCACGTGCTTGGTCAGGCCATCAGGGTGCGTTCCCCGTACGTGGACGCCCTGTCCGTCACCCAGGTGCTGGCGCTGCGTTCGCTGCGTCGCAAGGTGGACAAGGAAGAACTCAGCCAAAGCCAACAGGCAGAGTTCATCTACCTGATTCTGTGCACCGTTTCGGGTGTCGCTGCAGGCCTGCAGAACACGGGCTGATTCCGATTTCCGACCAGTGCAAACGAGAAGGTCTCGTACCCTGTGGGGTGCGGGACCTTCTCGCGTATTCGGTGCTTTTGCGTGTGGCTGGCGGGCGACTGGCGCGTGACTGGCGCGTGACTGGGGACGATTGGCGGCGATTGGTCGGCGATGGTCGAGCGCGATTGGCGCGTGATGGTCGGCTGCATGGTCTGGATTCCGTCTGCTGCACGATTCGCATCCAACGACATACACAACACTTCAGAAACCCTGACCAAGCAGCGCTGACAACCACAACAACCGTGTTGCGATTGTGACGGCATACACAACACCCTCCAAAAACCCTGATCAAGCAGCGCCAACAACCATCAAAACCATGTCACGCATACGACGACATACGCAACACGCCAGATCCGTCGCAGTTTTGCCCGCAGCCGCACAAGCGCCCTAGCACATCATCGGATACCGTCTATTCCCCGGCATCGATATGGGATTTCTCACGCGATGTGCGATTCGGCTCATAATCTCCCATCGGGCTGATGAGGGGTGCTCCGTCATTCCAACGTTTTTCTTGGCGGATTATCACCGAATCCGGCTCTCACAGATAATCTCCCGGGAGATTATCCGCCGCAGCGCAATCATCGACAAAAGTCCCGCCATCACCATCGAAAACCGACCGCCGCTCGCTAAACAATCGCGCCCGTCGTATGGGATGATACCCACACGACGGGCGCGATTCGGCGTATAGGAAAAAACGTGGTGCTTTAGACTTCGTTTTTGGCTATCCGACGTGTCCTTTGCGGATGTGGAATCCAGTCTCGACGGCGGGGTCGTCCCTGTTGTACGACTGGATGCCGTTGTCGTAGTTGCTCCCGGTTTTGGGTTCGTCCTGCACGGCCGGTGCGTCCGTTCTTCTTCATCGGCGTGCCGCAGACAGGGCACCTGCGTGCTTTTCTTGATTTCGTCCTAATGCGATATATGCAACGACGACGGGCGGCACGACATCCCCGATAGGCGGGGATTAATAAGCGAATGATTAATCACCTCGCGACACACTTACTCCTGCAAAGGCTCGACCGCATCATTAGCACCACGTTTTTTCCTATACGCCCGCGATTCAGATGGGTGCGATGCCAACCCAACATCTGCACGAAAGAAATCAGGCTCCCAGCAGATCAAGCATCTGCGGCACCGACTTCTTGCCGAACTCGATGGTCGGCGAACCCGCGGCATCAGCATCAGCACCGGCACCATGCCGAGTGATGACCATGCATGGCACGCTCATCACATTGAACTTGTCCTTCAGCTCAGGGAAATGCGCGATATCGTATGCTTCCGCCCGCACATTCGGGTTCGCCGCAGCGATCCGCTGGGTCGCGAGCACGGTTTCCGGGCACATCGTGCAGGTGAGCGAAACCAGCAGCATGACGTCAACCGGCGTGCTGATGGAAGCAATCCGCTCAGCGGTGTCTTGATCAAGCGCCTGCCCAGGACCAGCCACATTGTACAAAGCAAGGACGAAGGAGTTGAACTCATGCCCGCTCGGAACACCATGGAAGGCGATACCGGTTTCCTGCGGCTCGCCGTTCGCTCCGACCGTGCACAACCGCACGTTCGGCCGCGCATCCGGCAGGGAGTCATCGAGTGACGTCTCACCAGCATCAGCCGAAGCCGTATCGACCACGGTACTCAGCTTGCCGCCGCTCAACGCCACCATTTCACCGATGAACGCTTGCAATTCTTTGGACAGCGGCGAATCATCAAGCTCGAGCTTCAACACGAGCGGACGCGCCATCCGCGAGAATACGACCGCAAGCTGTTGACGGATCGCATCGTCGAAGAACGCATGATTACCGGCGCCCGATGCGGAAGAAGCACCGCCGGCACGCTGTGGCGCCGGAGCCGGAGCCGGAGATGTTCCCGACGCGCTGGCGGCCTTCGCGGCCTTCTCCTCCTGCTGCTCGTATGCGGATGTCGTCGGGCGCGGCGGCACCAGTCCGGTCTTCTCACTCAGCTGCTTCGCATAGCGTTCCAGCTCAACCGCGGCAATCGCGCCATCGGCAGTCGCCGTGACCACTTGGCGCAAGTTCTTGACCCGCAGATCGCCTGCCGCGTACACGCCAGGAACCGAGGTCTCCAAGTAGCCGTGCGTGACCACATATCCGTGGTCGTCAAGCTCAACAACACCGCGAACCAGCTCGGTCTGCGGCACATAGCCGGCGAACACGAACACGCCGAATGTCCCACCATCCGCAGGCTTCCATACGGTGGTTTCGCCGGTTTGCGTATCGCGCAGTGTCGCCTCGGTCAGCCCGCCAGAACCGGCGGCGACCCCTTCGAGCTGCGTATGGTACCGCACTTCGATCTTGGGATGGTTCTTGGCTTCGGCTGCGACAGCAGCGTCACAGGTGAAATCGCCTTCACGCACGAGGATGGTGACTTTGCTGGCGTATTTTGTCAGGAATACGGATTCTTCTGCCGCCGCGAACCCGCCACCGACCACGATGACCTCACGGCCATTGAAGAATTCACCGTCGCACGTGGCACAATACGCCACGCCACGCCCGGCATACTCTTGTTCGCCGGTAAAACCGATTTTGCGCGGTGAAGCGCCGGTCGCGATAAGGATGCCGAAACAGCGGATATCCCCACGATTGGTGTGGACGACTTTGATGTCACCGTCCACGTCCAACCCTGTTGCTTCGGCGACTTTGAATTCCGCTCCGAAATTCTGCGCCTGCTTGCGCATGGTCGCAGTGAGTTTTCGGCCGTCAGTGCGTTCGACACCCGGATAGTTCACCACTTCGGATGTGATGGTGATCTGCCCGCCGAAATCCGCCTTTTCCAGTATCAGAACGCGATATCGTGCACGCGCCAAATACAGGCCTGCGGTCAGACCGGCAGGGCCGCCACCGATGACCACGACATCATACAAATCATCTTGCTGTTGCATTGTCAGCTCCTCGTATCGTACCGATTACGGGTTCATATGACGGGTGCCGCCGCCTGGCGCAGCCACAAACCTGACTGGTTGCAATGGCGCGACCGGCGACGGCACCCGGGGTAGGGATTTTCAGCTGATCGGCCGGATGTCACAGCTGGCCGACAAGGTCAAGCGACGGCGCGATGGTAGCCTCGCCCGGCTCCCACTTGGCGGGGCACACTTGATCGCCGTGCTCGTAGACGAACTGGGATGCCTGCACGCGGCGCAGCAGTTCTTCGGCGTTGCGTCCCACGTTGGAGGAAATCACCTCGTAAGCGACGACCTTGCCTTCCGGGTTGATGATGAAGTCGCCGCGTTCGGCCTGGCCGAGCTCCTCGTTGTAGGTGTCAAGGTCGCGTGCGAGCAGTGCGGTCGGGTCAGCGAGCATCGGATATTGGATTTTAGCGATTTTCTCGTTCGCGTCATGCCACGCCTTGTGCACGAAATGCGTGTCGTGGGAGACGGAGTAGATTTCGCAGCCGATCTTCTTGAACTCTTCGTAGTGGTCCGCGAGGTCTTCAAGCTCGGTCGGGCAGACGAAGGTGAAATCAGCCGGATAGAAGAAGAACAGGGACCAGTGGCCGAGCACGTCAGCCTTGGTCACTTCGTGGAAATCGTTGTCCTGGAACGCCTGGACAGTGAAGTCGGTCAGTTCATGTTGCAGTAGTGTCATGGTGCACCTCGTCGTCTCGTTGTTCGATGCTGACGGGCTTTGCGCACGGCCCGCCTGTGTACGGGCCCGGAGGTTCCGGCCCCGCGTGGCTCCCATGCTAGACCATGACCGATGGAAAAACTCGGATTTCTGCTGTGGCAATCATCACACTGTGTCGTGCTTGACATCCATGCGCTGCACAGCGATACTGTCGTATTTTCAAGCCGATGATGGCAAGAGTCTCGCCACCGTAACCGGTGGAGCGGTTGCCGGTTGCCGTCATCCCGCCGGATGCACACAGTTTGGACGCGTTGAATCTGCTCAGCCCACGGCATAGCCAAATCCGCGATACGATGGCAACGCACATCACAGGCAGGAGATTCCATGGCAGACCAGACACACAATGATGACGTCCAGCACGAACCGACCGCAACTTCGACGTGGAGCCGTCTGCTCGCCGGTAACCGGCGTTTCGCTCAAGGCAAGATGACACACGCCTGGCAGGATCGTGAAACCCGTGAATCATTGCTTGATTCTCAGCGTCCCGATGCGGCTGTGCTGTCTTGTTCGGACTCCCGGGTGCCGCCGGAGATTATCTTCGATGCCGGTCTCGGCGATATGTTCACGGTTCGGACAGCGGGGCAGATCATCGATGATAGTGTGCTTGCCTCGCTCGAATACGCTGTTGACAAGCTGCATATCAGTCTGCTGGTCATTCTCGGGCATCAGCACTGCGGTGCCATCCAGGCCGCGGAAACGCAGCTTGGAGCGCTGGCGACGCGTGTGAGGCATGGCGATGATTCGCTCGAAACCGCGCAATCGCTGGCATCCATCATCGATGAAATCGAAACGATGAATGACGCGCAAGCCGCAGAAAGCGCGCAAGATCAACTGGAAGAATCCTTGGAACATCTGGTCGCCGAAGCGCCTTCCCCGATTGTGCGGTCAGTCGGCCCGTCCGTCCTTCAGGCATATGAGGCGCAATTGCGCAATCACGAGGATATCGAACGCGTGCATATCGCCCATACCATCGAGGAACTGGTCGATCGTTCGCAACCGATTCAGCAAGCTCTGGCGGATGAGCGCCTGATGCTTGTCGGGGCACGCTACTGCATGGATTCCGGCCTGGTGGAAGTGTTGAGCTTCTAGCGACCCCACCCCGTAATTTCGGACGAAAGCTCCACGCCGACCATCTGGATTGCCACGGCGTTCCCACTCGCCAGCGTCTCACAGTCTCGCACGGCAGGATCGCCGCTTGACCGACGCTTCTTCTAGAGTGGAAGCCATGTCGTCACTGTGGTTGAATGTCCTGCTGATCTTCGTATTTCTCGTGCTCGGATCGGTGTTTTCAGGCACCGAGCTGGCTTTAGTGAGTCTGCGCGGGTCGCAGCTTGATCAGATGGAGCAGGAGGATGCCCGTGGGGCGCGTGTCGCACGAATCGCACGCGACCCCAACACCTTCCTGTCCACGGTGCAGCTCGGCGTCACCCTGTCTGGATTCCTCTCGGCGTCCTTCGGCGAATCGGCAATATCTCCAATGATCGTGCCTGTTGTGGTCGGCTGGGGTGTTCCGCAGCATATCGCCGCACCGCTGACCACCATCGTGTTGACGCTTATCATCTCCTACTGCTCAATCGTCATCTCGGAAATGGTGCCGAAACGTATCGCCATGCAGCGCACCGAACAAATCGCACGCGCGGTGGTGCCTGCAATCGACGTGTTCGCGACCATCTGCAAACCGATCAACTGGCTTATCGGCAAGAACACCAATGGTTTGGTCCGTCTTCTCGGCTTCGATCCGAACGAGACGGAGAGCGAGGTTTCCGACGAGGAGCTGCGTGTGCTGGTCAACACGAATACGCGACTCGGCAAGGATGAACGCACCATTCTGGACGACGTATTCGACGCGTCTGAAACGATTGTGGCCGAAGTGATGCGACCGCGCGCCGATGTCATCTTCCTCGAAGGCGACATGACCATTGAGGATGCCGCCGCATACGTGCGCGAAATGCCGTATTCCCGGTATCCGGTCACCGGCAAGGATTTCGATGACGTCCTTGGCTTCGTGCATGTGCGCGACCTGCTGGATGTGCGCGACCCCCATGCGAAAACCGTGGCGGATATCACACGCGAAGGCATCTCCCTGCCGGGCACGTCGAAGTTGCTGCCCAGCCTTGAACTACTGCGCAAACGCGGCATTCACCTTGCCGTGGTCATCGACGAATACGGCGGCACGGACGGCATTGTGACCCTCGAGGATATGACCGAGGAACTGGTCGGCGATATCCATGACGAGTATGATCTGCCGGAAACCAAGGACGGTAAAACTGCTCCAGATACGGCTTTCGTCAATGGTGTGGCGACGATCGACGGCGGCATGACCATCGAGGATTTCGCAGATTTGACCGGTATCGAGCTCGAAGATGGGCCGTATGAGACGGTCGCCGGGTATTTTCTCGCGCACACCGGCAAGATGGGCGCTGTGGGCGATATTCTGCACTCTGATGACGGCTATGACATGATTGTCACGAAGGTCGACGGACGTCGGATTGAGACCATCGAAGTGCGTAAAAGCGGTTCGCCCGACCATGTGGAGATCGCCGACAACGACAAATCCTCAAAGGCGGGCGAGCCAAGCGACAACATCGCAGGTTAGGCAGCACTCACGCACAGCCTTATAGCACGGCGTATTGGTTGAGTTCCCGACGCAGGTCACGCCATCCGGGCAGGAACCGGTCCATCAGCTGCTGGAACCTCGGTCCATGGCCGCCCACCCACAGGTGGGTCATTTCATGGACCAGCACATATTCCAGGAATCGCGGTTCCATCAGTCCCAGTTGCAGGTTCAGCCGGATTCGCCCTGTCGCGGGGGTGCACGACCCCCAGCGCGACCGCATGATGCGGAATGTGATGCGCGTCGGCGAGCGCCCGATTACGCGCGTCCAATGGTCCAGCAACGCGGGAAGCCGCTGTTCCAGCGTGTGCCGGGCATACCGTTGGACTTCATCGGTCCACACCGTGGCATCTGCGTGTCCGCTTCTTGGAAGCTGTCTGTCTGGATTGTGCTGTCCGTCGTCTCCCGAATGGCTTTCCCGCCCCGGCTGCCCGTCGGCTTGTGTCACTGTCTGGGTTTGGGATGGCAACCGTTCACCGGTTGCTATCCGCTTATCGTCTTCGTCCACGGCCTCGATCAAATGCCGCGTCTCGCGTTGCATGTACTGGATTTTTCGTTGCTGGGCGCGGATCCACTCCTGTCTTGCATGGACGAATGTCACGATTTGCCCGGCGGATATGCGTGCGGGGGCGGTCACCCGGATGTCGCCGTTTGGCGGCTGGACACGCAGATACATATTGCGGATCGGCTTGCGGATCACCGTGACTGTCATTCCGTCGATATCGATGGTGTCGGTCGAGATGACGCGCCTTGAGACGCGGCGTCGGTAGGTCACGGCATGGGTCCTTTCTGTTTTCCGGTTCCTCATACGGTATTCGTATGCGACCGGATGGTACGGTCCGCGGTCAGAAGCGCAACATCATGTCATCATACGGCTCGGTGAGTTCCGGACCGTCACCGTGCAACGGCGCGACACGGTGGCACGCCAGCAATGTCTGCGACAACGCCGCCCCGCGTGAGGATGCCGCGGGGAGAATATCATCTCCGGGAATGTCGCGATTGAGCCATTCCTGAGCGTGTTGCGTGTCGGTCAGCACTGGCATCCGATTGTGTACCTGCGCGGCGATGCCGACCGAGTCACGCGTCAGGATGGTTGCGGTGAGCAGCCACGTGGCATGTGCTTGTTCCCGGGGCTTCCACCAGGAATACAAGCCAAGCAGCAGCAATGGATGGTTGTCGTTCGCATGGAAGTAGTAGGGTTCGCGATCCGGCGTCCACTCGTAGTAGCCAGATACGGGGATGATGGCGCGATTATGTTTGGCAGCTTGTGCGAAGGTCGGTTTGTCAAGCGCCGATTCGATGCGCGCATTGAATGTGGGGTAGGGGAGTTTCTTTGATTCGGCGGCGGGCGGAATCAGCGACCAGTAAGCCGGGGCAAGGTGATTGACGCCATGCGCGTCTTGTCCGACGATTGCTATGGTTTGAGTGGGACTGATGTTCCATGACCGTTTCGGCAATCCGGCGGACGGTTGTGCGTGCAGCATCTGTGCAATTTCAGGGTAATCAAGCTCTGCCGCGAATCGTCCACACATGCCCATCAGCGTAGTCGATGCCGAAGAAGTGCCGGCGTCTAAGCATTGCATGCCGGGGTTCGCGCGGGCACCGTTAACGGTGCTTACCGCCCGATGTGCTGCAGGGATGCCCGTCATGACATCGATGCATCAGCATGTCCGTCAGGTGCGAATAATCAGACAACAACCGATCAGATCCAATCCCGACACGCCGGATGGACCCAGGTTGACGGAAGTCCCAAATATGGTATTATATCTGCTTGTGCGCTTTTAGCGTATGGATCGGGCCCGTAGCTCAGGTGGTTAGAGCGCATCCCTGATAAGGATGAGGTCGGAGGTTCAAGTCCTCCCGGGCCCACGTCGAAAAAATCAGCGGCCAGCGAGCCGCTCTTTTTTTCACACGGGGCTATAGCGCAGCTGGTAGCGCATCTGCTTTGCAAGCAGAGGGTCGCCGGTTCGAACCCGGCTAGCTCCACAACAGAAACCCCCGGAATCCTGAATTCAGCAGAGTTCCGGGGGTTATCGTATTTCCCACGTATTCCACCCACAAACCAGCTACGCACAACCGCCGCCTATCGAATTCCCAACCTTCTGCCGACACTGACAGGGCTCTCAGCGTCGGCAGAAGCAGGCGGGGACGACAGTTCCAGTACATCCCTGCCGCCCACCCCCACAAACCAGCTACGCAAACAGCCTCCCAAGCGTAGACAGTTTGGAATCTCTCACAAACCAGCCACGCTCAAGAGCCCTCCAACATCACCAGTTTGGAAACACCCACAAACCAGCCACGCTCAGGAACCCGCCAACATCACCAGTTTGGAAACACCCACAAACCAGCTACGCAAACGGGCACACAGGCGTAGACAGTTTGGGAAGGTCGGGGTTCAGGGTTCAGGGTTCGAGGTTCAGAGGTTCAGAGGTTCAGGGGTCAAGGTTCAGGGTTCGGGGTTCGGGTTTCGCGTGTCAGCGCACGCCAGACGGAATATCTGCGGCGGCTTCCCCATTCTGCTTGGCAAGCTGGTCACGGATCTCACGCAGCAACAGCACGGTCTCTTCGTCGTTGCTCAGCTTCTGTTCCTGCTCTTCTTCAGCCTTGGCGTCCGCTTCGCCTTTGGCCTTGGCAATCAACGCCTCCGACATATCCCGCAGCTTGTTGATCGGCACCAGAATGCAGAAGTACACAGCCGCCGCAACAATCAGGAAGTTCAGCAGCGCGCTGAGAATCGCGCCGAAGGACACGGTCGCACCATTGAAGGTGAAGGCGAGCAGCCCGTCCATATTGGGTTTGCCGAAGATCATGGCGATGAGCGGGTTGATCAGGTTGTTGACGATGGAGTTCACCACAGCGGTGACTGCAGCGCCCATCACTACACCGACGGCCATGTCGATCATGTTGCCACGGGCGATGAATTTCTTGAATCCGTCTATCATTGTTGTTCTCGATTCGTATGAATGTGACTGATGGTCATACTGGATGGTTCCAATGTTGTCCGTTTACCGGCATTCAGGACGACAATTCGTCAGGTGGTGCGCCGCCGGCGTCCGCCAAGGGAAATGCAGTCGACGTGGGCTGTGGATACAGCGCCTGGTTGCCATCGTACCGTCCGGCGGGCAGGGATTGGTGGCGCGACACGCCTGATGAAGCCAGACCTTCCCGTATTTGTGTACATTTCACCGTCTGTCTCATGTCCAAAGGGCGGAAATCGCCGCACATGCTCTTGCCGGCATATACGCCCGCGCTTAGAATAAAACCGTCTTATCAATAACCCGACCAATGAGGGGAGAGCTATGCTCACTGAAGAGTATGTCAAACGCGTGTATGCGCAAGTGGAACGTCGCGACGGCGATCAGCCTGAATTCCTGCAAGCTGTCCGTGAAGTGTTCGAAAGCTTGGAACCGGTCGTCGCCAAGCACCCTGAATATGAGCGTAACGGTGTGCTGGAACGGTTCGTCGAGCCGGAGCGTCTGGTGAAGTTCCGTGTCGCTTGGACGGACGACGAAGGCCATGTCCAGGTGAATCGCGGCTACCGCGTGCAATTCAACTCCGCCATTGGCCCGTATAAGGGCGGTTTGCGCTTCCACCCGACCGTGAACGAATCCGTAATCAAGTTCCTTGGTTTTGAACAGATTCTCAAGAATTCCCTGACCGGTCTGCCCATGGGCGGCGGCAAGGGCGGCTCTGATTTCAATCCGAAGGGCCGTTCCGACGGTGAGGTGATGCGCTTCTGCCAAGCGTTCATGACCGAGTTGCAGCGTCATATCGGCCAGTTCACCGATGTTCCCGCCGGCGACATCAATGTCGGCGCCCGCGAAATCGGCTACCTGTTCGGCCAATACAAGCGCATCCGCGACGAATACTCCGGCGTGCTCACCGGCAAAGGTTTGGAATTCGGCGGCTCGCTGGCACGCACCGAGGCGACCGGCTACGGGCTGTGCTACTACACGCAGGAAGCGCTGCGCGTCCTGCGCAACGATTCCTTCCGAGGCAAGACCGTCGTCGTCTCCGGTTCCGGCAATGTCGCGATTTTCGCGATTGAAAAGGCACAGCGTCTGGGCGCCAAAGTCGTCACATGCTCCGATTCGAACGGCTATGTCTATGATCCCAAGGGCATCGACCTGGATGTGGTCAAGGACATCAAGCTCGGTCACCGCGGGCGCATCAAGGAGTATGCGGAGCGTGTTCCCGGTTCCGAATATCACGATGATTGCCGTAATGTGTGGACCGTGCCGTGCGATATCGCACTGCCGTGCGCCACGCAGAACGAAATTGACGGTGAATCCGCCCGTGCACTTGTTGACAACGGTTGCACGGTCGTGTGCGAAGGCTCGAATATGCCCAGCACGCCGGAAGCCATCGCCGTATATCAGGGCGCAAAGCTGCTGTATGGCCCCGCAAAGGCCGCCAACGCGGGCGGTGTGGCCGTATCCGGCTTGGAGATGAGTCAGAACTCGTATCGACTGAGCTGGACCTTTGACGAGGTCGATGCCAAGCTCAAGCAGATCATGGAAGACATCGTGGCGAATTCCCTGAACGCCGCGAAGGAGTATGGTCACGAGGGCGATCTGATGCTCGGTGCGAATGCCGCCGGCTTCGTCAAGGTCGCGAACGCGATGGTCGCGCAGGGTATTTTCTGATCCTCTTCTGCTGCTGTCTACGCTGGCTGGCTGTTCAGCGTAGACAGCAGCAGACTGGGCTGTGTTTGCGGGGTTTCCGATTTGGTTCGGGAGCCCCGTTTTTGTTGCGTTTTGCGGGTTTTACTTGGTTTGTGATGGTTTGGTGTTCGTGTCTCGGTGGCTCTGTTTGTGTCGGTTTGCGCGCCTTGGGGTATCATCTGGGGGTATCGCCGGCCGTTGCGGGAAGGCTAGCCCCGTACGCAGGAGAAGAGGTTTGAGCAGACGGTTCGGTTCAGTGGTGAAGAGGAAGAACCGCAATGGCGTGCCCACGTATCTGTTGGCGCGGTATCCCAATCCGAAGGAGCCGGGCAAGAGGGGGGGCAGGAGGTTCCCTCTTGGCGCGGAGGCGTTGGCGTATGCCTAGCTGGATGGCTCTCGCGGCTCATCGAGGCAAGGGACAGGTCGATCTACAACTCCAGCAGCAGCCGCGACATCGAGGTCTACTACCTGTACGGGCAGACGGGCGTGGGCAAGACCTCCTATGTGATGAACAAATATGCGCCCGAGGACGTGTACCGCGTCAGCGACTACCAGCATCCCTTCGACGGCTACGAGAACCAGAAGGTGCTGCTGATGGACGAGTTCGCCGGCACGCTGCCGTTCGACCAGCTCTTGAACGTCACCGACCGGTGGCGCACCACTCTGGCCGCCCGCTACCACAACCGGATCGCCATGTACGATACCGTGTGGATCGTGAGCAACCTGCCCCTCAACGAACTGTATAGCGAGATCGAACGGCCCCAACGCAAGGCGATGTTCAGAAAGTTCCGCCAGGTCATCTACATGACCAGACAGGGCGGCATGCACCGCTACGACCCCAACGAGATCTCCGACTACCTCGGCGACCCCGAGCAAGCCCCGGCCGGGCGCTTCCATCTCATCGGACTCGACGACAGCCTGAGGGCCGAGGACATCATATGAGCGCACACCGCCCTCCGACGAATCCCGCCACCGTTCCGCTGGTTTTACCGTCGAACACCCACGTGCCCCACGTGTTCGCGGGAGCCTTCTTATTGAGGGTCGCTGTCTGATTGCCAATCCCGGTGAACGTCAACGTCACCGGGTCACCCAGCTGCACGCCTCCGGCCTTCTCGATATTGGTGAGGTAAGCCTTGAAACCGGCGTCGGTCTTATCGCCCGTATATTGACGTTGCTTGAGGATCACGTCCTTCGAACCGGTGAAGTAATACCCCTTCGCCGTGATGCTCACGCCGTCAGCCCACTTGTCACCCAGCTTCAAGCCGACCGTCACCTTGTCGGTGATGGACTGCCCCTCCTGAATGATGTGAGGGGCATCGGTGGAGATGGTGGGGGTGAACTTCACAATCGGCGCAGCAGGCTGGTACTTGTCCAGAACGATCACCACGATGCTCAACTGGTTTATAACGGCTTTATTTTCTGCCGGGCAAGAAGCCGCGTTACCGCACACCCTCTCGTTCATTATGCCCTGGACGGACATGCTCTTATCGTCTTCAAATGGCGCATAAACATGGTAGCCCCGGGTGCCGGCATAGTTGTACTCAACTGGCTTGATGTATTGATCCCAATACGTGACCCAGTGGGACGCTATGTCCTCCTGCCAAGAAGTGCCGTGGTACGCGTTGTCGCCCAACATGGCACCGACCGCGACCACACGGCAGTCGCCGTCACCCTCACCCGGATGACGCTGGTGGAAGCCGTTCACGCACTCGTTATAAGCCTGCTCGCGAGCCGCCGTAATCTTGGTCGGTCCTTCGGTATCGACCGAAATACCCGCTTCTTTAAAGGCCTCGTAGACCGGCGCATCAGATGCGGCAGACCCGAACGAGCCTGAGGTCACGTCATTCGGGTTGGAAAGCGCCTGATCCTTGTATGTCCACCAAACATCACGGCTTTTGCTCGGGGTTCCACCCGGTCCAGCCGTTTCGTTGCCGCCGCCACCGCCAGCGTAGGCTGTGGAAGCAATGATGCCGCCCGTGGCAAGAGTCGCCACAGCCGTGAGAAGGGCAATACCCTTCCTCAACCACTTCGGCTTGCGCTCGGGCGGAGTCTTAGAATTATGCTTCTTCAACTGCATAACGCTCCTTGAATCTTGACTACATAGGCAAGGCCACACAAGCGGCCTGCTCGCCGTCAAACAGGCAATCAAGAGGCAGGTATTACGCAGGGAGAATGAAGTACTGGGGGCAACCGTAGCATTAATAGGGCTGCGATGCATATGAAAAAAGCCTCACCTTCGATGGGAAGGTGAGGCTTATCGGAGAGGAACGTTATCAGCGCACAATCGGAGCGTCAGGGTCACCCGGAGCGTTAGGGTCACCATAAGCCCTGCACAGCGGGCACCCACCGCCGCTTGTTGAGCCACTCGTTGAGCCGCTCGTTGAGCCGCCGCTGCTGGACTGCTTCGGGGCGGTGTAAGACCGCTGCGGGGCGGAATACCCGCTGCTGGACTTCTTCGGGGCGGTGTAGCTCTTGCTGGAGGAATACCCACGGGTGGAGGACTTGGAGTAGGAGCGCTGCGACTGCGCGGCTGCTGCGGCTGCTTGGGCGGCTGCCTGCGCTTTCGCTTCGGCTTCCGCTTGGGCTTTGGCTGCGGCCTCGGCGTCGGCCTTCTCCTTCGCGGCCTTGGAGTCGTTCACCTGCTTGACGGCGACGTCGAGCTTCGCCTGCTGGCCGGTGTACGTCTTCGGGTCGGACACGTCCTTCTTGCCGATGGTCTTGTTCGCCTCGTCGATGGCCTTCGTGAGGCTGTCGCGGGTGGCGTTGTCTGCCACCTTCCCCTCCGTGTCCTTGAGGGTCCGGCTTGCGCTGTCAATACCCTGCTTGAGCTGCGTCTTGGCGGTGTCCAGCTCCTTCGCCAGCTTGCTGTCCTTGACGGCCTTGAGCGCGGCATCAAGCGCCCTCGCTTGGGCATTGGCCTCGTCCGCGTCCGTGGCATTGGCCTGCTTCGCGGAGGCGAGCTGCCACACCAGCCACTCGCCCGGCTGGTCCTCGTGGACGCCCTTGAGCGCCTTCGCCTTCTTGATGGCGCCGTCGAGCTTGTCCAGCAGCTTCGGCTCCTTGAGCTGATCCGCCTTGTACTCGGTCGCGGTGGCCTCGTCCACCGTCTTCGAGAGCGCCTTGTCAGCCGCTTCCGCCTGCGCGACCGCCGCACGGTATGCAGTCAATTCTTGATGGGTGCAGTAGGCGTAGCCGCCGCCAATACCCACCAGCGCCACGACGATGACGGCGATGATGATGGCGGTGAGCTTCTTGTGGTTGCGCTTGGGCTTCTCAGCTGTGGTCTCAGTCTCCCCGGACTCGCCCTCGAGCGTATCCTCCGGCACGTCCTTGATTTCGTCGGACATCGTTCCTCCCGGTCTGTCGTTCTGCTCTTCCAAGGCCATCACAGACCACGGAATACTACATTTATGAAGTAATCATATATGCAGTGGTGCACTTGGATGGAACCATGCACGAGCGCATATCCGACGAACTCACCTGGCGGCAGTACGCCATGGGGCTCGGCATACGCCTGCGCCGCCTGCGCGACCAACGTGGCCTCAGCCAAGAGCGTGTGGCCTCGGACGCCGGACTCTCCACGGTGCAGTACCAACGACTCGAATCGGGAGGCTTCGCCGGGCCCACGCCCAACCCCACCTCCAAGACTCTGATCGCCATCGCCCAGATCCTCGACGTCACCATCGACGAACTCCTACCCCCGCCATGGCCCGACCTACGCACCAAATGATGTGTCACGAAGCATCCCCATGTGCTAGAACCAGCATCGTTTAAGGTTCACATAGCCGCCTTGGATATAAAATACCCAATGATTCCAAGCCTTGCGAAACCCCGACATATAGCCCGGTGGGCTACACATCATTGATGTTCTTGCCGTTGCACAGTATCTGCAGATGCCGGTGCGGCCGCTGACATAGGAGTCATGCCGGCGATTCGTGGTGCGGATTGCGGTGCATCGCCTATCTGTCCGCCGTCCGGCTCACAGTCCAACCCACTGCCGCTGCCGGATATGGATTGCGCCGATACGCCATCATGCCCTGTGCGGGCGTCTCCCGGCGCATAATCCCACGGCATCTGTTTGAATATCAGGGCAAACACCGCGACCGCGATGACCAACAGTCCGCTGTGCGTATCTTTTTGCAGCAGCGTCAGGAGGAACCATCCGCCGATAATCACCGTGCGAATCGCATAGAACACCGCCCGCCGCCATCCATGACGTTCGCGGGTCTCCATACTCATGTGGGTGAACATGCCGCCGAGCGTCTGCCCGTGGTGCGTCGCCGGAATCCACAGCTCGAACACCAGGAATGACACCATGCCAAGCACCGTGACCACGGTATTCAAGGAGTCGACGTGCACCATGGCGCCTGCCAGCTGGAATGTCCCGTCCGGCAGCGGTTTGGCGAGCGCATGGAACAGCCAGACGACGGCGATACCCAACGGGTAGTATCCCACGGTGACGATGATCATGTCGATGGCGAAGGTCACCCCGCGGTGCACGATCCCCGGCCGATGATTGATTTCCGCCCGGTCAACCGGTTTTGGCGGCCACCGGCGATCGCAGAGCTTCGCGATGCCGTAACCGACCAGCGCACCCAAGGTGTTGGTCAGCAAATCGTCGACATCGAATTGCCGGTATGAACATGGATAGATGCCCCAGAATCCGCTCAATTGCGTCAGTTCGATCGCCAGCGACAGCAGAAAACCGACGACCACGGCATGTGTCATGCTTCGCCTCAGAAAACGCATGAGCAGGAATCCGAGCGGTATGAACAGCACGATGTTGAGCAGCAGCTGCATCACTGCGGATACGCCGCCGGTGGCGATGTCCTGAATGAATTCCACGGGATTGAGTTGCGGCGAAAGATGATGTACGGCGCAATACCGGTCCGGCTCGTCGGGCATCGGGTACTGGGTGAAGGTCAGCAGACCGACCACATAGAGCACGCTCAAATACGAGCCGATGGTCGATGCGAGCCGAAGACGGTGCTCTCGGTGGTACAGCAAGGCGAGGATCGGCAGTGTCAGGAACGCTGCGAGAACCGGCCAGAGTAGCAGCGCAATCAGCAGTGGCGTGCCGAAGGTCTTCGCATACAAGGTTACGATACTCATCGTGCATCAACACTAGCGCATGAGCTGAGGAAGATGTTCCCAACGACATGATGATTTCTGACCATACGCTTGCAGAAAACGCATCATTGCCAAGAAGAACCGCCATTATCCACTGCGGAACTCTTGATTATTGGACTATTGACTACTCGGTTTTACCCACCGATTTCGGCAAAGCACGTATCCGCGCCATATCGCCGCACCGCTGCAGGCATCTGATCCGATTACAGCCTTGCCAATGCCTCATTCACCCATGATGCGGGTATGACCCGCCGCCATGCCATCATCGACGCCCATGTGGTGACGATGCGGAAGTACTTGCGCCGCGCATCCGGCTTGGACATGCTCAAATCATGAAGCCCGCCACGAATGGTCGCCAACGCGACGACATCGCCCAAATGCAGTGCCGCCTGACGGATCGCGGTGACGTCCAGTACACTGTCCGCCTCACGCATGCCTTCATCCCATGTGGATTGCAGCATCATCGACTTGTCTGACGTGCACACGAGGATCGGGATCTGAATATCAAGATTCTTCGCGATCTCGTCCTGCCCGCTGTAAATCGCTTGCATCCAGCCGGCACGGGTGAGGAATTCGACTCCAGGATTGAGCGGATGGTCGAGGTAATCCCACTCTCCGCCGGTCGAGCGTTTGATGCACCGGGCGTAGAATCCCGGGTCGCGCATCGGCATCACGGTTTTCCCGCCCCGCAGGCGATACATCTGCACGACGGGCGTGGACAGCAGACGGAACATGCGGTTGCCTTGCAATTCAAGCCATGGCGAATTCAGCGACAGCGCCTCGACATGATGGGGATGTTCGGCATTGACCCACAGTGATGCGCTCAAACCGCCCTGGGAGTGGGCGATCATCAGAATGCGGACATCGTTGCCCTGCTCTTTGACGATCTGGTTGCGCAATGCGTTGAATTCCAAACGATATTCATGCAGATTCTCGATGTATCCGGGGGTCTGGTAGGAGCGGTAGGAACGCCCGAATTTGCGTAAGTCCACGGCATAGAAGGGGATTCCCAACGATTCCCAATATTCGGAAGCATGCCGACGGTAGAAGTAATCGTTCCACCCATGCACATACATGATGGCCAGACGGTGACCGCGCAGTTTGTAATGCCAACGTCGCCAACGTTGTTGCAGGGAGAGCTTCGAAGGGTCCTTGCGCACGAATGTCGCCACGATTTCCCCTTCGTCGTCCTCTCCAAGATGGACGGTCGCCTGTTGATAGCCTTCTAGCACGGTATCCGGCTTCCACGGGTCCACATAGGAGTATGAGGCTTGAGGGTCAGTGGTGTGCTGTCCCGCAAGCGCATCATCCGGCAATGATTTCGGCGATGAGGCGGATGTTGTGGGCATATTGACCGAATCTACCGACGTTCCTGTCATAGCCGACACCTCCTCTTTTGTCGTACGGAGCCATCTACCGGCTATCTTATTCGCGGCACATGCACGTTCGCCATAAGCATGTGCGGTTCCGGCATCCGCCAACGCCGACAGACCGTCCAACCTCGGCAAACGCACAGCAGCAGGGTGCTTGACTCATCGGCATATGCAATCGGCGTGAAATCGTCCCCAAGATAGACAAAGGGACGGCTCGGAATGCCGAACCGTCCCGTAATGTCGTTGAATCGCAGATGCCGTCAGTCATCACCCAAGGTCACATGGACGCCGCCGACAAGCGAGCTGACCACGTTGTACAGCAGCGCGAAAATCGTCGCCAGGAGGGTTAACAGCACGACGCCGATGATGGCGAGGATGGTCACCGTGCTGAGCACCGTACTCAGCGAGAGCACGTCGGCAAGATTGAATCCGCTGGAATCAAGGCCGGTCGAGGAGACGATCTGCGTGACTTGGTCGAACACGCCCGCCATGTTCAGCACCAGCCACACGAGTGCCGCCGCCACGATCTGGATAATGCCCCCGGCCACACTGAGCAGGAAGGTGACTTTTGCTACCGACCAAGCGTCCACTCGTGTCAGAGACAGGCTCATACGCCTGGCTCGCGGCGTATGGTGGCGACGCTTGTTCGCAGCCGCGGCACGCGCTGCAGATGGCAGCGGGGTCTCGTTACCGGTGCTTATCGGCTGATTCGAGACGGTCCTGCCTACGCGTGGTTCGCGGCGCCCCTCTTCGTCGACGTATTCGCTCATTGTTTCTCCTTGGACGTTCCGACTGCCTTCGCCTGATTAGTGAACCTACCAGTGTTCGGGGACGATTGCCGCTGGTATGGCAAGGTCTGCACACTATCTGGCGGGCCGTACCTGTTGCGCTGGTACGGCCCGCCTTCAGCTCATTGCTGCACGTCCTGTGCAGCCGCAGCCGCAGCCTCATCGGCGTGCTGATCGTGCTGATCGGCATCGTTCTGATCTTGTTCTTCGTCGTCATCCTTCTCGGCATTGCGAGCGATGGCAAGGATTTCGTCGCCCTTATCAGGCTTGGCGAAGGTCACGCCCTGCGTGGTCCTGCCGGTCCGCTTGACTTCCGCCACGTCGGATCGGATGACCTTGCCGGACTTCATGATTGCCATGACCTGGTCATCTTCGCTGACCACGAGCGCGCCGACGAGCGAACCTCGACCTTCAGCCAACTGCAATGCCTTGACTCCGAAGCCATTACGTCCTTGCAGACGGTATTCGCTGATGGCCGTGCGCTTGGCGAAGCCTTCGTTGGTGACCACGAACAGGTCCTTGTCGCTGTCTCCCCAGATGACGTCCATGGACAGCAGCTCGTCGCCGTTGCGGAACTTCATGCCTTGCACACCGGCGGTTTGGCGGCCCATCGGACGCAGCTGTTCGTCATCCGCGCGGAACTTGAGGCTCATGCCGTACTTGGAGACGAGAATGATATCGTCCTCCGGGTTGCACAGCGCGGCACCGATCAGCTCGTCTGCCGGCTCCCCGGTCTCGGGATCCGTCGCCAGACGCACGGCGATCAGGCCGCCCTGGCGAGGCGAATCATATTCGGAGAGGCTGGTTTTCTTGACTTTGCCGGACCGTGTGGCCAGCACCAGATACTTGGCGACGTCATAGTTCGGAATCGACAATACCGCCTGGATGGTCTCGTCAGGCGCGAACTGCAGCAGGTTGGCCACGTGCTGCCCCTTGGAATCTCTCGATCCTTCAGGCAGTTCGTAAGCCTTGAGCCGGTAGACGCGTCCCTTGTTGGTGAAGAACAGCAGCCAGTTGTGCGTGCTGGTGAGGAAGAAGTGGTCGACCACGTCGTCCTCGCGCAGCTTCGTACCCTTGATGCCCTTGCCGCCGCGATGCTGGGCGCGGTATTCGTCGGCCTTGGTGCGCTTGATGAACCCGGAATGGGTGACCGTCACGACGACGTTCTCCTCAGCGATCAGGTCTTCGACGTTCATCTCCCCCGAGTACGGCAGGATGCGGGTACGGCGTTCATCGCCATACTTTTCCACGATTTCGTCGAGCTCGTCGCCCACAATCTGACGCTGACGTTCCGGCTTGGCGAGAATGTCGTTGTAATCGGCGATTTTGCGTTGCAGTTCCTCATGTTCATCGAGGATCTTCTGCCGTTCGAGGGCGGCGAGACGACGCAGCTGCATCGCGAGGATCGCGTCCGCCTGCACGTCATCGACGTCCAGCAGGTCTTTCAGGCCTTCACGGGCGGTATCCACGTCTTTGGAGGAGCGGATGAGCGCGATGACTTCATCGATCATGTCCAGAGCCTTGAGATAGCCCTGCAGGATGTGATCGCGTTCTTCGGCTTCGCGCTTCAGATACCGGGTGCGACGTTCGACAACATCAAGCTGGTGGGAGACCCAATGGCGAATGAACGCGTCCAGGCTCAGCGTGCGAGGCACGCCGTCGACCAGGGCGAGCATATTGGCGCCGAATGTCTGCTGCAGCTGGGAATGCTTGTACAGGTTGTTGAGTACGACCTTCGGCACGGCGTCGCGCTTGAGCACCAGGACCAGACGCTGACCGGTACGGCCTGAGGTCTCGTCACGCATGTCGGCAATGCCTTGGATCTTGCCGTCACGCACCGCTTCGCGGATGGAGACGACCAAACGATCCGGGTTGACCTGGTATGGCAGCTCGGTGACCACCAGGCACATACGCCCGTTGATTTCCTCCGTGTTGACCACGGCACGCATGGTGATCAAGCCGCGGCCGGTGCGGTATGCCTGTTCGATGCCTTTATGGCCGAGGATGGTCGCTCCGGTCGGGAAGTCCGGTCCTTTGATCCGTTCGATCAGCGCGTTGAGCAGTTCTTCCCGGCTCGCGTCAGGATGGTCAAGCGCCCAGTGCACGCCGTCCGCCACCTCACGCAGGTTGTGCGGCGGAATGTTGGTGGCCATACCGACGGCGATGCCGGCGGAACCGTTGACCAGCAGGTTCGGGAAGCGGCTCGGAAGCACGGTCGGCTCTTGGGTCTTGCCATCGTAGTTGGGCACGAAATCAACGGTGTCTTTGTCGATGTCACGCACCATTTCCATGGCGAGCGGGGCCATGCGGCATTCGGTGTAACGCATGGCGGCTGCCGGATCGTCGCCGGGAGAGCCGAAGTTGCCTTGTCCGTCCACCAGCGGGTAGCGCATGGACCACGGCTGTGCCATGCGCACGAGGGTATCGTAGATGGCGGCATCGCCGTGCGGGTGATATTTACCCATGACGTCACCGACGACGCGGGAGCACTTGTTGTATCCGCGATCGGGTCGGTATCCGCCGTCGTACATCGCGTAGATGACACGACGATGAACCGGCTTCATACCGTCTCGCACGTCTGGCAGTGCGCGTTCCACGATGACGGACAGCGCGTACGCCAGGTATGATTCGCGCATTTCCTGCTGCAAATCGATCGGTTGGACGCGCTGGCCTTTCATCAGGCCGTAATCGGTGTTGTCGGCTTCCTGCGGGCTCAACGGCTCGCGGTTGTTGTCCAGCCCGTTGAGCTGGTCGTCATTGCTTGACCCGCCGTCTTCCGGGGTGTTGGTGTTGTTTTCGTCTGCCACGGTAGATCCTTCGTTTTCTTGTCCATCCTCGTGGGATGGCTAGCCTGATACGCGGCTAGTGATGAAGTGTGCTGGTTTCCGTGCCGGGACCTGCGAAAGCCGCGGATCCCGGCGTTGTACGGTCACGCGTCGATGAATCGTGCGTCGTGCGCGTTGCGCTGGATGAACAGGCGACGGGGCTCGACCTCATCGCCCATGAGCATGGAGAAGGTCTCGTCCGCCTGCGCCGCGTCCTCGATATGGATTTGTTTGAGGATGCGATGATCAGGATCCATGGTGGTTTCCCACAGCTCCTGATAGGTCATTTCGCCCAGGCCCTTGTACCGCTGGATGCCTTCGCCCTTCGGCAATTGGCGGCCGGCTTCCTTGCCTTCACGCAGCACGCGGTCGCGTTCGGCGTCCGTGTACACGAAGGAGTGCGGCCCCTTGGTCCATTTGATGCGGTACAGCGGCGGCATGGCGACGTAGACGTATCCGGCGGTGATCATCGGCCGCATATAGCGGAAGAACAGCGTCAGATTCAGCGTGGCGATATGCGCACCGTCGACATCGGCATCAGCCATGATGATGATCTTGTGGTAGCGCACCTTGCTCACGTCGAAATCTTCGCCGTACCCGCCGCCGATCGCGGTGATCAGCGACTCGATGGTGTCGGATTTGAGCATTCGGTCGATGGACGCACGCTCAGTGTTGAGGATTTTGCCTCGCAACGGCAGGATCGCCTGGGTGATCGGGTTGCGTCCCTGGATGGCGGAGCCGCCTGCGGAATCACCCTCGACGATGAACAGCTCGCACTCTTCCGGATTGTTGGACTGGCAATCCTTGAGCTTGTCCGGCATGCCGGCGGATTCGAAAATCGACTTGCGTCGGGTCGATTCGCGAGCTTTCTTCGCTGCGATGCGGGCGCGGGACGCCTCGATCGCCTTCTGGATGATGCTTTTCGCGTCCGAAGGGTGCGAATCGAACCAATCGCCGAGCTTGTCGGTCATGACACGCTGTACGAAGGTCTTCGCCTCGGAGTTGCCCAGCTTGGTCTTGGTCTGGCCTTCGAACTGCGGGTTGGTGAGTTTGACGGAAACAACGGCGGTCAGGCCTTCGCGCACGTCGTCGCCGGAGAGGTTGTCGTCTTTCTCCTTCAGGATGTTCTTCTCGCGTGCATACCGGTTGACGAGCGTGGTGAGCGCCGCGCGGAAGCCTTCCTCATGGGTGCCGCCTTCGGTTGTGGAAATGGTGTTCGCGAAGGTGTGTACCGATTCAGAGTATGCGGTTGTCCATTGCATGGCGATTTCTGCGGAGATGCCGATTTTGAGGTCTTCCGCCTCGAAATCGATGACTTCCTCTTCGATCGGGTTGGTTTTGCGGCTTTTGACCAGATAGGCCACGTAATCCTTGATGCCGTGCTCGTAGCAGTATGTCACCGAGCGGTGCATTTCCTCGACCGGGTTGTCGCCGTCGCCGGTCACTTCGTCGCCCGCCTGGTCGATTTCACGCAGGTCGGTCAGGGAGATGCGCAGACCGCGATTGAGGAATGCCATCTGCTGGAAGCGCGAACGCAGGGTCTCGAAATCGTACACTGTGGTTTCGAAGATCTTGGGATCCGCCCAGAAGGTCACGGAAGTGCCGGTCGATTCGCCGTCTTCCATCGGCTTACCTTGGGCGAGCGGCGCCGTCGGATGCTGGTCGATGTACGTTTGGGTCCAGTGGAAGCCTTGCCGGCGCACCTCGATTTCCATACGCGTGGACAACGCATTGACGACGGAGATACCTACGCCGTGCAGACCGCCGGAAACGGCGTAACCGCCGCCGCCGAATTTGCCGCCTGCGTGCAGCTTGGTCATCACCGTTTCCACACCAGAGACGCCTTCGCCCGGCACGATGTCAACCGGGATGCCTCGACCGTCGTCAACCACCCGAATGCCGTTGTCCGGCAGGATGGTCACTTCGATATGGGTGGCGAAACCGGCGAGGGCTTCGTCCACCGAGTTATCGACGATTTCGTAGACCAGATGATGCAGGCCTCGCGGACCGGTCGAGCCGATATACATGCCCGGGCGGATACGCACCGCCTCAAGCCCTTCCAGCACGCGCAAATCACTGGCGTCGTAGTGGTCCGGGGACAGTGAATCGTCAAGCTGGGCGTTCTCGAGCTTGTCGTTGGCAATGGCGTCGTTGACCTTGTCGTTGAGTTCGGCCTTGGATTCATTGCCTGTCTGTGATGGTACCCCGCCCTGCCCGGGCGCAGCATTGTTCAGCGAATCAGCTTCAGCGTCTGCCACACAAATTCCTTCCAGCACACCGCGCAGCGCCCCTGCTGGCACGGTCGATATACCCTAGAACGAAAATAACGGGGCCTTCTAGGCGTTTTATAGTACTGTACGTGATTCTACACATCAAGGGGGACTTTGCGGCTCTGAGGGCAATACACGGGATTCCGCGATTTTTCGCGACTTTGAGCACTTGATACCGTTCAGCGACGGTAGCCGCCATGGCGTCCGCGAGCAAACGGATGCGCCTGCGGCCCCGTCACGCGAATCTGGGAGATATTCAACCCGTCAAGACGCTCCCTGATGGTATCAGTCAGCTGCGGAATCATATAGGTCAGGGTCGTGGTCCATGCGGGAGATTCCGTCTGGATCACGAGAATACCGTCCTTGAACGAAGAGACCACCGAATGCTGGGCGATTTGCGGGCCGACGACCTGGTCCCAATGGTTGCGTAATTGAGCAAGTTTGAGATGGGGAGTCCAATTGCCGTTCTTGGCCAGCAGGGAGACCAACGACCCGAGTGTGTTAGGATCCCTGCCCGGTTTGCCGAAACTCTCCCAGGCTTTTTCCTCGCGTTCCTGTCTGTCGCGCATGATCCCCGCTCGCGCGGCATATCGTTGGAACACCTGTGCCGGCAGTTTTCTCGGATCAAGCTTGAGCATCTGCGCAATTGGCTTGTTCATGCCGACGCCTCATCGCCCGCATCGTTCTGTTGCCGGGCGGCTCTGATCCGCGAGACGGTTTCGTCTGTCAGCAGCTGATCGGATTGCATGCCTTCGCTTTCATGCCGCAGAGCGGCGATATCGACGATCCGCGCGTGTGCGCCATACGGCGACAGGTCAGGCACGTCCCCTGCCGCGGCAGCGGTGATCAGCACCTGATCGCGTCGGACGGCGAATTCGAGGATCTGCCGGCGGCGCGTCTCGTCAAGCTGGGCGAACACATCGTCAAGAATCACGATGGGAGCGTTGCCTGTTGTCTGCTCGATCAGCGTGGCAAGCGCCATCTTGAGTGCCAACGCCATCGTCCACATCTCGCCGTTGGACGCGAATTCTTTGGCGGGGACGCCTTCCAAGGTCAGTACCATGTCATCGCGGTGAGGGCCGATCAGGTTCTGACCACGTGCCACCTCGCCGGGATAGATGCGCTGAAAATGCCGGCTGATCAGCTGGTGAGGCTCGTCCTCTTCCAACACCTCATCGAATGAGGGAAGATACGCGAGCGAGACGTGTTCCCCGCCTCCCGACAATGCATCGTAATTCCGGGAGAACAGGGGAGCGAGCTGATCGATGATGCGCTTGCGCATGCGAGTGAGCCTGATGCCCGTCTCAATGAACTGTCCGGTCCAGATTTCCAGTCCGTTCAACGCCGGTTGCAATGCGTCTGCGTGCTCAGCGGCACCGGCGGGCCCGCTGTACATGTTCTGGTTGCTCTGGTCATACCCCGAGTGCTGTTCAGCAGCAGGCTTTCCGAGTTGTTTCAGCAGTGCCGCTCGCTGTTTGGCGATTTTGGCGCATGCCTGGTGCACTTCGTCATATCCGGGGATGAGCAGGGCTCCCGCCTGGTTGATGAATCCGCGTCGCGTCGCAGGGTCCCCCGACACCAGGCGTTGATCCTCCGGAGTGAATGAAATGCTGGGGAGCCGGCCGAGGATGTCACGCATGTACATTGAGGCGCCGCCGTCAATACGTGCCCGGTTCGCCCCATGGGCGCGGATGGTCAGTTCGATGGTGGTGTATGCGGTGGAGCCGTCGTCTCTGTCACCGCCGTCGGCGACCTGCTGTGGTGCGGCGTCGCGCTCAGATTGTAAATCCTGATTTGAATTCAGTTTTTCATTCGGCTGTTCCGAACCCGCCTCAAGGGAATTTGATGTCGATTCAGCATTCGCCGCGGCGTCGTCCTCTGGCCGCGAACCGGTGGCGTTGAGACCGATATCCACGATATTAGCCCGGATCGTAGCCGATTCATATCCGCGCTGGACCAGGGGAAGAGAGCCGGACGTTCTGTGGCTCGATCCGGTAGACAACACTTCAATCGCTTCGACCAGGTTGGTTTTGCCCATGCCATTGGCGCCCTGGATCACAGTGACTCCTGGAGGGAAGTCAATGATGCAATGGTCCCACGATCGGAAATGGTCGAGCGCCATGCGCGAGACGATCACGCTCATCGCCACCCGTCCTTTCTGGAAACGTTGGGAATGGTATGTATCTGCCGAAGCCTGTGGATAACTGCAAATTGGTCGTGTGCCGTGTCTGAGAAGGATTCTCGTGGACAGGTGTTGGGCGAAACCGACGCGCCAGGCGCCGGGCAACACCGTTACCGTTCAGGACAATCGCTTTCAGACAAGGTTTTCGCCGTCGTCAAGGTTATCCACACCACCTTGCCGACGGCGATTTCCAAATATCGGGATCAGGACGCCGTTCCTGATCAGTTGCTGAAGCGCATCGGCACCAACAGATACCGGTAGTCCATCGATTCGTCGGAATCTTGTTCCTGCTGCCCGTTGAATTCGACCGGCTTAACCGCTGTCGTCATTTTCATGCGCACGAATGGTTCGGCAATCGCGCTCAACCCTTCGATCAAATAGGAAGGATTGAAGGCGACCGTGATGTCATCGCCATCAAAATCGACGTCAAGCACATCGCTCGCCTGATTTTCATCGGCGACACCGGCGCTCAGCGTCAACTCGTTGCCGGAGAACGCCATGCGGATCGGTGCGTTGCGCTCCGCCACCAGGGACACTCGTTTGATCGAGTTGATCAGCTGCTGTTTGTCGATAACCGCCTGAATCGGATATTCATCTGCGAACAGTCGGTCGATGGCGGGGAACTCCCCGTCGATCAGCTGGGAGGTAGAAACCCTGCCGGCGTTTTCAAAACCGATCAGCGAAGGGTTGTCCTGGCTGAAGTTGATGGTGACGTTCTGGCTTTCGTTCAACGTTTTGGCGATATCGCGAAGCAGTGAACCGCGCAGCAGCGTATTGGTCGAAACGTCCGGATTTTCAGGTGACCAGGTGAACGTCGCCCGGGACAGGCGGAATCGGTCGGTCGAGGTCATGACGACCTTGTCACCTTCGAATTGCATGTAAACGCCGGTCAGAACCGGGCGGGTTTCCTCGCGCGAAACGGCCACGCACGCCTGATCTACAGCCTGATGGAAGGTCTCTCCATCAACTTTGCCCAAAATCGGCGGAACGACCGGCAAATCGGGGTATTCGCTTTCCGGCATGAGCTGCATGGTGAACCTGGTCTTGCCCGACGTGATGACAAGCGTCGAGTTTTCTGTGGCCAAATATGTTTTTTCTGAAGGCAGCGACCTGGTGATATCCGCGAGGATTTTGCCTTGAACCACCGTGCTGCCTGACTCATCGACACCAGCTTCGATATGGTCGCGTGCCGAGATTTCAAAATTGAACGCAGACAGTTGGAGTGTTCCATCAATGGCTTCCAGCTTGATGCCTGCAAGAATAGGGCTTGCCGGACGTGCATCGATGACCCTCGTGGTCCATGCGACAGCGTCCGCAAGCGAGGTGGTATTCACTTCGACTTTCATGCTTCCTCGTTTCGGTTGGTGTTCTGTGGCTATTCTAGCCGGACTTCACCGTCGAATTTGTCGCGTGAACCGGTCGGCATGAATATCGTGATGATGAAACGTAAGAGAGAACAATAGCCTTCGTAATAATCCCGGTGGATAGTGTGGATAAGTGTACGCAAGCCTACGGGGACAAGACGTCACCGTGAAGTCTCCATTGTGGATAACTCCTGAATATCATGTGTATAATCCGGGAAGTTATCCACCGCGGAAAGGTCGTCGAAAAGTTATCCACCGCGAAGGCGAAATCATCCACGAGTTATCCACATGTTTTTCGGGGTTGCCCACGAGTTATTCGCACGATTTACCCACAATTGTGAATAACGTTGTGGATAACTTTTTTCTGATTTCTCCACAACCCCGGTGTGTCGTATCCACCGTTGTGGACGATTGAAAAACTCGGGAAATCCCGTTGTGGGCGGCATTGTCCTCGACGGGAATACCGGTATGACGGATTATTTTTCGGTGGAATGATGCTTGAGACGGACGGTCAATTCCATGACGTAGTTGTACGTCTCCTGCTTTTCTTTCATCTCATCGCTGATACGCGTGTAGGCGTGCATCACCGTGGTATGGTCGCGACCGCCGAATACTTCGCCGATATCGACCAGGCTCATGCTCGTCATTTCACGGGCTAGGTACATGGCGATCTGCCGTGCGAGCGCGATATTCTTCGTCCGCGCGCGGCCGACAAGATCATCAAAGGTCAAGTGGAAATATTTCGCCACCTGGGTGATGATATCCGTGGGTTTGATCTCCACGTCAGTCGAGAAGAAATCCTGCAGGGTCTGCTCGGCAAGCGCGCGGGTCACCGGCTGATTGTTCAGCGATGCCACCGCGGAAACGCGTGTCAGCGCCCCCTCCAGCTCACGGATGTTCTCGGTGAACCGTTCGGCGATGAGATCGAGCACATCGTTCGGGATCTTCATATGGTTCATCGAGGCGATCATCCGCAAAATCGCGATACGGGTTTCCAAATCCGGCGGCTTGACATCAACGGTCAAACCGGATTCGAAGCGTGAAATCAGACGGGCTTCGAAGCCCTTGAGGTTCTTCGGCGCGACATCGGATGCGATGACGATACGCTTGTTCGCCTGATACAACGTGTTGAAGGTGTGGAAGAAGCTGTCGAGTGTCGCTTCCTTGCCGCCCAGGAACTGGATATCGTCGATGAGCAGGACGTCGACTTCACGATACCGGCGGTTGAAATCAGCGATCTGGCCTTGGGACTGGTTCGGATTCTGCAGCGCCTCGATGAATTCGTTGGTGAATTCCTCACTGGTGACGTATCGCACCTTCAGCGAAGGATCCTTAATCAACGCATAATTGCCGATGGCGTTCAGCAAATGGGTTTTGCCTAATCCGGAGCCGCCGTAAATACACAACGGATTGAAATCCTTGCCGGATCCTTCGGCGACGGCCATGGCGACAGTGCGTGCGAAACGGTTGGAATCACCGGGAACGAAGGTTTCGAACGTCGCGTTCTTATTGAGGTGGGTTTCCGGATCGAGCGCGGGGCGATGCTGATCGATATTGAAATGCTCCCGATCGGGCACGCCGGTCTGTACGGTTCCAGGAATATCAGCCTGATCCGGGCTGACAGCAGCATGGATGTGATTGGTCGCCGACGGCATGGCCGCGCCGGGGCCAGCGTTGCCCGGGGCATAGCCTGTCGACGGCTGTTCATACATCGCAGTCGCGGGGGATTGGCCCATATTGTGCGGCTGGACCGGTGGTTGCGGATAGCCGGGGATGTACGAGCCGTATGCGTTCGCGCCCTGCTGTTCAGACAGCCCGGGTGTCTGCCGGTATTGTCCAGCTCCCTGATTGCGGTCCGTGTGCATGGGAACTGTCGCCTCGGGCTGCATCGGGGACGTGGTCTGAGACGGAGACGTCATTGCCGGCTGCTGGAATTCGGCGAATTGGGGCTGCGAGGCCTGTCCCGAACCCCATGAAGCGGCGGGTTGCTGACCGGATTGAATATTGGAATGACCAGAATACGTGGCTTCTTCGCCAGATCCTTGTCTCGGCTGCGCGTCGGGCATGGTGATGTCCGGCTGCGGGGCAAGCGGTTCAGGGTGCGGTTCGATTTTGAACGCCGGGAACATGTCCATCCCGGTGCACAACTTGAGCGCCTTGAGCAGCGGCTGATTGAGATCGGTCTGCAACGCCTTTTGCGTCGCGGCATTGGTGACGGTGAGCACGATGGTGGTACCGAACACGGCTTCAGGGATGACGCCTTCGAACCATCCTTTGTCGCGTGCGGTCAATGACGCGTCATGCTTGAGTACTGCCAGGACATCTGACCAGATATGCACGGCCTGGGTCGCCGGATCTTGCGAACTGTTCGCCATGCGGCCACATCCTTTCCTGCATATTTGGTGTTCCTGTCTGTCTTGGAACAATACCGTAGTGTATGTTTACACCGATTTTAGAAAGTTATCCACAGCCTTGCGTGTTGAAATTGCTGAAATGTGAATAACATCATTGTAATTTGTGGATAACTTTCTCCTCCATATCGTTGTGATTGCAACGTTTTCGAGAGGTTCCCGTGGATACATCGTCGGTTGTCGCGCGATGTGGAAAACTCTGCAGAATTGTCCACATGTTGTGTCGTGTTGACGAATGGGTAGGGGTGAGAGTAGGTTAGTAGAGCTTGACTCATGAGGAGCCATGCTTTTGCATGGCTAAAAAACCGGGAGCGTAAATTATGAAGAGGACATTCCAGCCCAATAACCGCCGTCGTCACATGAAGCACGGGTTCCGCGCACGTATGCGTACCCGTTCCGGCCGCGCCGTCATCAACCGTCGTCGCGCCAAGGGCCGCAAGACCCTGTCTGCCTGAACTGGCGAACTGAGCAGTGGAGCGGCTTACAAGTCACCGTGACTTCGTCACCGTGCTGAAACGTCGCCGGAAAGTCAGCGACCATGACATCGTCGTGCACTATTTGGTGCGCGACGATTCACATTCGCACGCGCAATCGACCGTCAGCTCCAATCCGAACACTCCGACCGCTCACCGGGTCGAGAGTGCGGGTTCCATGGACTCCACGCTCGGAACACCATCACACAGACGTCTCGGACTCGCCGTATCCAAATCGGTGGGCAATGCCGTCACCCGTAACAAGGTCAAACGCAGATTCCGCGTCTTGGCACGGCAATATGAACAAGCATTGCCTGATCATTGCGATATCGTCATGCGAGCCAAACCTTCTGCCGCGCACGCGCAATTTGAATCCCTCGACCATCAGGTCGAGCGTCTGTTCGCGTCCGTATGCCAACGGGCTGCCCAAGACAGGTAAGAGGTCGGCATGGCATCTGCAACACAGGCCGCAGTTCGCGCTATTCACTGGTATCAGAAGAATATCTCAGCGAACACTCCGGCCAAGTGCAGGTATTACCCGACATGCTCGAACTATGCTTTGGAGGCCATCGAACGGTTCGGCATCCTACGTGGTGGCGTGCTGGCGATGTTGCGTCTGTTGAGATGCCGTCCGTGGAGCCGCGGCGGTATTGATGACGTTCCACAGCGGTTCTCGCTGTTCTATCGATATTCCTGGTCGAAGGCCCACGAAGAGCCGCGACTGACGCCACTGGCCTCGCATACGAAGGAGATGGCCTGATCGATGAATACCAATACCGACCAGTTCTTGCTTGACAATGGCTTCTGGGGTTGGCTGTACAAACTGTTGACCCCAGTCGAATGGCTGATGACCCAGATTATGGCCATCTTCCATAAGTTCCTGACGTTGCTCGGCATGCCTGCTGTCGGCACCTCTTGGGTGCTGTCCATCATCTTCTTGGTGATTGTGGTGCATGCGTGCATCCTGCCTATCTTCATCAAGCAGATGCGCGCGATGCGCAAGATGCAGGCACTCCAGCCGAAGATGCAGCACATCCAGAACAAATACAAGGGCAAGAACGATCAGGCCAGCAAGGACGCCATGAGCCGTGAGCTCATGAAGCTGTACCAGGACAACGACGCCAATCCCGCCGGTTCCTGCCTGCCGATGCTTATCCAGGGCCCTGTATTCATGTGCATGTTCTACGTGCTTTCTGCGATTGAATACATCGCCAAGGGCAAGAGAGCCCCGCTCGGCGCCTTTGACAAGGCGACGGCTCAGCAATTCGCTGACAGCTCGAACTTCGGCGTCAACATCACGACACGCTTCATGCATGCGGATACGCACGCGAAGATCATCATCGGCATCTTCATCGCCTTGATGTGCTTCTTCATGTGGCTCATGCAGTTCTACAACATGCGGCGAAACCTGCCTCGCGCATCGATGCAGGGTCAGCAGTACCGCATGCAGCAGGCAATGACCTGGATGTTCCCGATCATGTACATCTTCTCAGGTCTGAACTTCCCATTCGCCGTGCTGATTTACTGGCTGACCAACAACGTGTGTAACTTCCTGCGATCGCTGTGGCAGATCTACACGTTCCCGACGCCCGGATCGCCTGCTGCGGAAGACAAGGAAATCCGTGACCACAAGCGCGAAAACGCTCGCCGGAAGCGTGCCGGGGAGCCGTCGCTCGAGGAGGAGCAGCTGCAGAAGGCCAAGGATGACGCCGCTCGCCGCGAGACTGAAGGCTACCAGCGCAAGCAGCCGAAACGCAAGAAGAAGAAATGACCCCTTGGTGGCGTCGGTATGTCAGGTTATACCGGCGCCACCAATGTGTTGTGCGGCATGACATTTGCCGCAGAACGGGCGATATATCACCTGCCCGAAGCCTGAAAACCCGACACCCGAACGAGGATGGTCGCCGTGTTGCGCATCGATTGATGTGACGGTATTTCCATCCATCCATTAGACTTGACCTATACAGCCGACAAGGAGTACCACATGGCACAGGATGATGAAAAGACGATTGACCAGCTCAATGAAGAAGCTGACATCGCCGCGGATTATCTTGAAGGTCTTCTTGATATCGCCGATTATGACGGGGATATCGAGATGGGCATTCGAAACAAGCGACCCGTTGTGCAGATCGTTGCTGATGACGACAGCGACATCAAACATCTGGTCGGCAAAAATGGCGAGGTGGTGGATGCTTTGCAGCAGCTGTCACGGCTCGCTGTGCAGCAGAAGACGGGAGAGCGGTCGCATCTTATTGTGGATGTTGATGGCTTCCTCAAGCATAAGCGCCAGCATTTGCGTGATGTTGCGCTTGACGCCATCGATGAGGTTCGTGAGACCGGCGAGCCTGTTGATTTGCAGCCGATGAATTCCTTCGAACGCAAGGTGGTTCACGATCTGGTTCGTGAAGAGGGGCTGCGCTCTCGCTCGCACGGTGAGGAACCGAACCGTCATGTCACGATTTATCTCAAGGCTTCTGCGGTTGATGATGAGCAGAATATTGATGATGAATATGATGATGAGGTTGATGAAACCGACGAGATTGAAGCCTGATTCTGGCGAGTTTGGCTCGTTCTCTGGGAGATGAGTCACTGCCGATTGATGCGGTTGCGCGAATATGATGCCATATGCGTTGTATTTGCGTAACCGCATCATTGCTTGTGGAACTCATGCCGTACCGGTAGACCTGATAGTAACTTAACAACTCCTGAACATAAGCTGTATATATATCATCCTTTGATTTGAGTACATTGAAATCATGACAGAAAGAAATACACCCATGGTTGTGCAAGACAAGACACCGGATCGGACAGATGAAGATGCGAGATTCGACGAATTGGACAATTCCGAACTTCCTCAGCGAATCCTCGCCGATGCATATCCGGTGTTGAAGCAGTTCCACGATAAGCTCATGGCCGAGGGGGAACCTCGCGGCCTGATCGGACCGCGTGACGTGCATATTGTATGGGAACGCCACATTCTCAATTCTGCAGCAGTAGTTCCCTTTATCCGCAAGGCCGTGTCACATGATGCCAAGAAGCGTGTTGCCGATGTCGGCAGTGGCGGTGGTTTCCCCGGTATTGTGGCTGCTGCATGTCTGCCGGATTGTGAGTTCACCCTTATTGAGCCTATGGAGCGCCGGGTCGAATGGCTTAACGAATGTGTACGGCAATTCGGGCTCGACAATGTACTGGTTTTGCGTGCGCGATCCGAGGAAGTCATCAACCAGATCCGCAAACATGATCTTGAGCCTTTCGGTGCTGTCACCTGCCGTGCGGTAGCGCCCATGACCAAGCTGTCCGGTTGGACTCTTCCTCTTCTGAAGTCGCATGGACAGCTCATTGCGCTGAAGGGTCGTTCCGCTCAAGTGGAACTCGACAAGGCTGAGAAGATGATTCGGAAGTATCATGGTGCCCATGCTCGTGTCTGTCTTGCACCTGTGGGGGAGGGGCTTGAACCCACCCATGTTGTCCTGGTTGACAAGATGTAATGTGAACAGCGGTTTCACTTCCCGTAGGCGTTGCTGACAGCGGCTCTGCCCCGGACATGCGTGGTGTCGCGTACCGCTGTTGGCTGATTGTGACGTACTGTGTGAGGTACTTGTTGGTGGGGATGTTTCACGTGAAACATCCCCACCAATGGTGTATCGGAGTTTGACCATTCTCGTGCCCTGTCTTGTGTCGCTCGCGATCGTTGCTCACTGTATCGATCATTTAGGTCCATCGTTTCAATTCTTATGATCCGGACCCATTCTTGCGGATAAGCAGATATTCATCGCCCCTGTCCCTATGTCGATATTCGTATTGCTGATGCGGGGTAACGCATCGTTTTGCAGTACCCTCCTGTAGGCCAATCCCCGTGTCTGATGCATGATGAATCAAGCTTGGCGGCCAGCGCATGGCAGTGTTGTATGCTCTTATCTATATGGTCTTTTCCGGACACGCCTCTCGCGGCATATCAACTCGTATAGCCTACGTTTCCTCTCATTCTGATCAATGACTCAATCATCCCATTTGTTGCTGGCATTGGACTATCGCGATTGTATCCAGTTGGTCGATATAGATCTGTATGCGATTCGGAGGATGATCGTTGTTTCAGTGTCATAACGGACGGTTGCATGATTCGGATTCGCACGCCTAGTTCTTGTGGTAAGCCATGTCTTCTTGCAACTATGAACTGAGCCTTCATGTTCTGGTGTGTTGCCGATTACCTGTTAGACCAGTGACTCTGTTGACATGGTGATTTGGATGTCGCCGCCGGTTGTTCTGGTAGCTGTGTTTGGTATGCATGTACGTCTTATCTCATGCGAAAGATGCGGCCTGTGTTGTTGTTTTTGTTGTTGTCCGCTGTCGGTCAACACGTCGAAATGTGAATGGGCGGATGTATTGCCAGTTTCCTGGTTGCCTATGTTGCAGGGATGCTGCATTCATCACCCGGATGGTGCATGGTGAGGCGTGGCAACAGCCATATGATCACCATCTCACGTCGTTGTCTTCCTGCCGATAGCATGGTGATCCCCTTGTGGGCGCGTGAGAGGATTCGCACCACCATACCACGGTCCAGTATGGTTATGTGTCCGCTCGTGATACTTTGCAGGAATGCTTTGCTTGTAGGGAGATATTTGATTATCTTGCCCCGCATATCTTGGTATAGGAGTTCTGGTGATCGTTCGAATGATCTCCACGTGGTGTAGTGATGAACTTCTGCTCCGTTGATGTTCATATGCCTGGTGCTATCTGCGTACTGAAGTTGGCATGACAAAGCGTGTCTCTGCAGAATGGAATCGAACGATGGATATGGTGTTTCACATGAAACACCATATCCAGGCTGTCCCTGTTGAATGAGTGGTTGGCTGTGGCGAACCATTGGAAAGAGTATATGGGAGCATCAGTTGGGTAATGTTTCAAGTGAAACACACTTGTCGTATTTTCTCGTATTGATTCGCCCTTGCCGGTTCCACGGTTTACTAAGGTGCATGTCCAGGCAGGCTCTGGCATGGCAATGTTTCACGTGAAACATTCAAACCGTCCTGCGATTATTAGATAACGCTTGAATGTGATACTCCACAGGAGGGTTTAAGACATAGGGAGCTTCGCTCGAGTATGTTTCACGTGAAACATGTATATCAACGATTTCTGAAAACAATCGTTGTAAGCGATGGGGTGGGTGGATGAAATTTGAGGGATGAGTTGGGTGAATGGGTGGCGTGTGCTGAATATATACTTCACACGTCCCTTTGTCTGCACTTTGATAGATATCGACTCATTCATGAATGACAGTTATATGGGTGCCTGCAGCTAGGAATGTTCCACGTGAAACAACTGCATCTGTGTGTTCAGTGGATATGTGCTCTTGAAAGTGCCCACGGTGGTGAATGCATCAGAAATGGGACACTCTCTGGATGATGTTTCACGTGAAACACACGATCCATGCTGATGCTCAAGGATGGTCGTGCTCATGATATGTTGTCGCAGTAATATGCGCACCTGCATTTGAAATTGGTATAGGTCGTATATCCGTATTGCTTCGCATCCAGATGACGCCAGTGCAACCATTATTTGGATTATTTTGCTCAGTGATGTTTCACGTGAAACATCGGATATCATTCCGGCCTCGTCTCATTAATCCAGAGAGATAATTCGGTCTTGTGACATACAAGAAGGTATAGTTATCCACATTTTCAGAGCATTGAAAAAATTATCCACAATGTTGGCGTTTACCTGTTGTACACATGGTTTCCTTGAGCTTCGGCGGTTTCCGCTGGAAGTGACGACGGGTTATCCACATAGTTATTCATTGTTGTCCACATTTATCCACATTTTTGTGGATAGGTGGTTGGGCATGTCCAGTGCAATGGGGAAACTGGAACAACTGCATATCAAGGAGGAGCTTTGTCGACGGCTGCACAACGTTCAACAAGTTCAGAGCAAGGGGGTCGTTCCATGAATTCCGCTTCGGATATCATCCGTCGGATTTTTGGTGACCAGGCGGATTCGCTCGGCAGTGAGATCGCCGAGGAAACTACCAGGTATCAAGCCCTCCATATGGTGACATTTCCTAAGCCGACTGCGACGCGAAGAATCGCTGTAGCCAATCAGAAAGGCGGAGTGGGCAAGACCACGACGACGGTCAATCTTGCAGCGGCACTCGCGGAAAGCGGAGCGAGGGTGCTTGTCCTTGATATGGATCCGCAAGGCAATGCCTCCACTGCTTTGGGTGCCAAGCATACGTCGGGAGAGCCTTCGATTTACGATGTCATCGAAGGTCGTACCACCATCCGAGAAGCTATCCAGCAATGCCCATCATTTGACCATATGGATGTGGTCCCTGCTTCGATAGATTTGAGCGGGGCGGAGCTTGAAATCGCTGATCTCTCCAATCGTACTGATCTGTTGAAACGTGCTCTGGATGAATATCTGCAATCCTGTGATGAACCCTATGACTATGTCTTTGTGGATTGCCCTCCAAGCTTGGGTCTTCTTGTCATCAATGCGATGTGCGCGGTGACTGAAGTATTGATTCCTATTCAAGCCGAGTATTATGCACTTGAAGGTCTCGGACAACTGATCAACACCATCGGCCTTGTCCAGGACAATTACAACCCTGTGCTCTTAGTGTCCACGATGCTGGTCACCATGTTTGACAAGCGTACGATTCTCAGTCGTCAAGTTTATGATGAAGTGAAGAATCACTATCCGAATATTGTGCTTGACACGACTATTCCCCGTTCGGTCAAAATCTCGGAGGCACCCAGTTTCCAGCAAACCGTGATTGCATATGATCCGCACGGCATGGGAGCGATCGCCTATGGGGAAGCGGCCCTGGAGATTGCGCGGAGATCTCCGGCTGTTCTGGCAACGTTAGAAGCAAAACGAGGTGAGCACTGATATGGCGACGAAGTCACGTCTGGGCAAGGGGCTTGGTGCGTTATTCCCTGCATTGCCGGGCGATCCCAATGAACCTGCACAGCAAAACGATGCTTTGGATCACGAGCAGGCGTCTGCTGCTGATGGCAATGAGCCTATCGCACATGATAAGGCGTTGGTGGACGGGCCTGAGAACAGGCAGCGTAGCGATGCGAATCCGACGCAGGATCAGACGACATCGGCGAAGCAACAGCGCGGTGGGAAGATTCGCGAACATGTTTCACGTGAAACATCGCAGCATGCGGCATCTTCATCTGCGAATACCAAACATGCTGCGCATGGAGTATCCCGCTTGCCGCATAGGATGAGCATTCCTTCCCTTGAGGAGATGACCCATCCGAGCGACGTATTCTTCGGAGCCATGCAATCGACGGAAGCAACCGTTGAGAAGCGGGTCGACGAGGGCAAGAGTGGATCACGGGAACAACAGCCTGACATGAACACCGTATCAGCCGGTAAGAGCCAAACGGTTCCTCAAGGACCAGTGACAACAGCTACCGCTGATGAACACACCACACCGGATGGAAATGTTTCACGTGAAACATCGGCGAGCGACGGCGCGGAGAAGCAAGACCTGAAACCTGTACAGGGTGGTTATCTGGCCGAATTGCGGCTGGATGAGATTGGTCCGAACAAGGAACAGCCGCGAACGATTTTCGATGAAGATGAGTTGCGGGAACTCGCTGAATCGATTCGGGAGGTCGGTGTGCTGCAGCCGATCGTGGTCCGGAAGCGTCCGCAATCACAGCTGGCTGCAACGTCGGACCATCAATCCGAGAGCAATGATATCAACGGCGTGATGCACAGGACCTACGAGCTAATCATGGGGGAGCGTCGATGGAGGGCATCTCAGCTTGCAGGCTTGGAAACCATTCCGGCGATTGTCAAAACGACCTCAGACGATGAGATGCTTCGTGACGCTCTGCTGGAAAACCTGCATCGTGTAGCGTTGAATCCGCTTGAAGAGGCGGCGGCATATCAGCAGATGATTGATGAGTTCGGATTGACCCAGGCCCAGTTGTCGAAATCCGTGTCGAAGTCCAGACCGCAGATTGCGAACACCCTGCGATTGCTGAATCTTCCGGCATCAGTGCAAAAGAAGGTCGCAGCCGGCGTATTGTCTGCCGGGCATGCTCGGGCATTGCTTGGACTGTCCAATGAGGAAGATATGGACAAGCTTGCCAACAGGATTATTGCCGAGGGTCTGTCTGTGCGCAGCACGGAAGAGATTGTCGCGTTGAAGACGATGGCGGGGGAGCAGCCGAAGAAGGAGAGCAAAAAGACTGCAAATCCTTGGACTGATTCTCCGATCCGACAGCATCTTGAGCAGCGCTTGGATACCAAGGTGACCATTAGAGGCAGCCAGAAGAAAGGGCGGATTGAGATCACCTTCTCATCTCCGGATGATATGCAGCGGATTCTGGACATCCTGATGCCCCAGCAGCAGGAGGGGAATGCGCCTGCAGCCGCTGATGGGGAATCTGACTGGGTGTGATGCAAGGCGGATTCCTGGACTCCTGAGCTAATAACGCGGTGCGGCCGCAATCCAAGGTTTCCCCGGATTTCTGATTTGCAGCAGAAATCCGGGGATTCTGTTGTTCACTAGGTGATGACGACCGCACTGTGTGTGGCCATGCTTGAATTCGGTCGGGAATCTGCCGTTATACGGCGTGCCATGTCGTAAGTGGATCTGAGACATTTAGAACAATCAGATAACGTTATGGTAACTCTCAGTATCGAATACAATTCAATTAGCGTTGCGCTGTGACAGATCACGGAATACGGGCTGGTACGGGTACGTGAGAATCTCAGCTGGCGATATCTGACGACAGTCGGATTGTGGATGCCGCTGCCGGCAATCAGTGGGGGTGAAGGAATGCCTCTGCTGATGATGGCGGAATTCGTCCGTATTGCAAAAACCAACAATCTGGTCACTCCGGGGCCACTGCGTAACCAGATTGAGTAAGTGCACAATCTGGTTACGCTGACTGGGCTGTTTGCATAGCTGGTTTGGATTGATATACAAACTATCTACGCAGGGGTCGTGCTGAGTGTAACCAGTTTGAGATATCACACGATCTGGTTACATTGACAAGGGTATTTGCGTAACCAGTTTGTAGAGATGGGGTGGGTGGGGATTGCGGTGCTGGGGCGAATACCTGCCGAATGTCTTGGGCGCCGAATGACTTAGGCTTGCCCGGTAAGATACGCCTGTGCATCCAACGCAGCGCGGCAACCCATACCAGCCGCCGAAATAGCCTGGCGATACACGCCATCCACCACATCGCCCGCAGCAAATACGCCAGGCACACTCGTGCGTGTCGAAGCACCATCAACACGGATATACCCATGCTCATCACATTGAAGCGCGCCATCAAGAAACTCAGTGGCCGGTGTGTGCCCAATCGCCACGAAAACACCGTTTGCGGGAATGTCGCTCGTATCGCCATTCACCGTATCGCGTATCGTCACAGACTGAGCGCCGGATTGATCATCGCCGTTGACCCGCTCGACAACGGCATTCATACGGAACGTGATCTTCGGATTCTGCTGAGCACGATCAACCAAAATACGCGAAGCACGGAACGCATCACGCCGATGGATAACGGTGACCGACGAACCGAAACGGCTCAAGAAATCCGCCTCGGTCAACGCGCTATCGCCGCCGCCGACCACAACAATGGGCTTGCCACGGAAGAAGAAACCGTCACACGTAGCGCAATACGAGACGCCGCGACCGGAGAATTCGGCCTCGCCGGGCACGCCGAGTTTGCGCACCCGCGAACCTGTAGCCACAATGACGGCGCGAGCGGTGTAGGTATCCCCGCCATCAAGTGTGACGCGCTTGACATCGCCGTTCACATCCGCAGCAACCACGTCATCGTAGACGATTTCGGCGCCGAAACGCTCAGCCTGCTTCCGCATCGCATCCATCAGATCGGGGCCGAGAATGCCATCAGGGAACCCGGGGAAATTCTCGACCTCAGTGGTATTGACCAACTGTCCGCCGGGCGTGAGCGCACCCGCAATCACCACCGGATGATACCCGGCGCGGCCAAGATAGATGGCGGCAGTGTAGCCGGCAGGTCCGGAACCGATAATGATCACGTCAGTCGTCTGTTCAGTCATGCGTCCTAACCTAGCACGTCCGAACGGTCATGATTGTGCTGTCAGCGCAGTGGTGAGACTTCGCCATACAACACACGACGAAGGTGATGAAGCAATGCATCCTCGCGCTCCGGGCAGCCACCGCCACCAGCACGGAGGAATTCGCCGGGACACATACAACCGGGGCGGCCGCCCACAACACGTGGAAACGAGCCGCCCCGGAAACGGTCCGACGCCGTCAGTACAACTGGACCGAATTGATATACAGCTGGTTGCCCGGCAGGCTATCCCGAGGCACCCACATCAGGAAGTCCTGGCTCTTGACCGTCTTTGTGAGCTTCACATCGGTCGTTCCGCTCGCATCGAAGGAGAACTGGGCAACCTGCTCGCCCTGCGTCGGATCCGCCGTCGTATTGGCGTACAGATAACCGGTACCGCCGGAAGACCTGATTGACACCACGAAGCGGTACACGCTTTCCGGCTCGCTCAAATGCATGTAATAGCCGTACCCGTCCTGTCCACCGGGCTTGGTGAGGAACTCCTGCTTGTCAATCGAATACGGGGTGTTATTCTCCGGAACCGTCGGCGTAGGCACCGCTGAAGCATCCTTATCTTCAGTGATGACACTCGTCTTGCCGGAAGAACTTGAGGCTGACGCGTCGCTGGTAGGCGTACTGCTGCCGAACGGCACCTTGTCAAGATTCTGAGAAGGCCATGCGCCCGATTGCTTCGCCACACCAATCGTCGTGCCATCGGAAAGGCTATGGAGCGCGAGCCCTGCCGCCGCGGCCACGACCAGAATGACGACGACAATCGCCACGACCTTCGTGCTGAATCGGCCGAACAGCTTCTCATCGGCCACATCGTCTTGAGTGACCGGATTGTAGCTCTCCTGCGTCTCCTTTTCCGGTTCCACAGTAGGCGTGAAGCTCGGCGGACGGCTCACAGGAGCATTGGCAGCAAGAATCTGCGTCTGCTCATTCTCCAATGCGCGTCTCGATTCGTCACCGGGAGGAAGCGGCAGTCCATTCGCATCGTAGACGGGAATTCGGCTCGTTGATTCATTCACCGACGGCGGCTGGAGACGGTGAGCTTTCTTCGCCGCCTTTCGGGCGAAATCGAACCGGAGCGTCGCCTGCGTATCGGTATACGGGCTGGGCGGCACATTGAAGTTCGGAAAAATCGCGTTATCCGGATCAGGCACAGAAGGAGCCATGATATTGGCCACCTCGGCCGCGGCGATGTCATGAAAATCGTAATCGCTGCTATCAGTGACCTCAGGGTGGGGGATATCCTGCCTGGCAGGATTGCGAGGAACCGCTTGGCTGTTCTTCATCCATTCGGCGGATTCCTGCTGCATCGCCTGCTGAATGGCCTGCTGACGGGCGGCGAGAGCTTTGTCATGGTCCGCGTTCTCACTGTTGGCGTCCGGCGTCGCAAGGGCCGATACCGGCATGACGCTCGCCTGTGCCGCTTGCGCGTATGAGTGCTGTTCGAACGACGAGGAAAGATCTTGCGGGAAATCAAGAATGCGCGCGGGATCAGGCGTCTTGAGCGTCGCATTGGCGATCGAGCATTCGGCATCGATGCTTGGCAGGGCGATATCGCTATTCTGCAAATGCGAAAGCGGCTCCCAATCACCCAGCAAAGCGGTGAGTTCGGCAAGCGACTCCATAGGAACGACGTTGCTGTTCCCGTCAGATTCCAAACCGCGATGGCAGATCAGACGGAATTCGCCAGGAACATCCGGGCCGAGCTTGGACAAATCAAACCGGGTGTCCACCGCCGAAGGAGTGCGAGTGATCAGGGCATACAGCACGGCAGCGAGCTGACGGGTCGCCAAACGTTCCGCTCCCAGACCTTCCGGGGCATGCGAAGTGTCCGCAAGCATCGGGCTCAGTGTCGCGTCGGCAAGCTGAACGCCGTTCGCGGTCAAACGGATGGTGTCCGTGCTCAAAGCGTAGTGCGACAGTCCATCCACCAGCAGCTGACGCATCGCTGAGGCAGTTTCGCCGAGGATCGACCGCATGGCGGCATTGCTGAGGGTCCCGGATGCCGGCCCATGGAAATAATCGGTCAGAGACAATCCATTATCGACAGCGGTGATGATAATCGACACCTCGCCGCGATGCTGGAGCTGAAGAACCTGGGTAAAACGACGGTTACGCGACAATGCCAACGATGATGCGATCGCATCGACCTTGGCGATTGCACCAGCGTCGGTGACGATGAACAGCTGGCAGTCGCGGGCGAGGACACGATCATTCGCCTTCCACGCTTGTATGCCGGGTTCGTCACGCAACAGTGACACCAACGTATACCGGTTGATAACGGTATCTCCCAGTTGAGGCTTCATAGTTCCTTCGGCTCCATAACGAGAAATTCGCGTGCTCGCGGGTGATGTGATAGTAGTCATTCTAACGACTGGAGTGGTCGAAATGGCTGCGGGGACTGCCGTGTCTTGCACAAGACCGACATGTTGGCCGGTATCCGTCTGGGCAAGGCCATTGCTGGGCGCCTCATCCGGATTGCCAGTGGCAGCACGATCAGTTGCGGCACCGGCCGGTTGACTGTCATCCTGACCGGCGGCCGGGGTACCGTCCGAATCGTCATGAGAGTCGGCATCATCATCGGCCGTTTCGGAACCATTCCCACCCTCAAGATGGGACATTGCATCATCGGCATTGTCGGCGATACCCGCCGCATCCGGAACAACGGCCGCACCGCTCTGCCGGCGGGCGGCAATGCGCGCCTTGAGCGACGACACCATCGTGACCAATTCCTGCGTATGCATACCCCACAAGGCACCCACATAGACCGCGATGATGACGATGCCGAGGACAACGCACACGCCGACGGACTGCAGCCAGTTCATATGGCCGCCTGACGGAGTGAGCTCCGCGCCGAGGATATGCTCAACAGGGGTGCGCAGCCATATTCCGACAATCGCGGCGGCGACAGCAGCAACAGTCGCCTTGATATAGGACAAAGCGATCCGCCGGCCGTCCAGGCGATTCTCAAAGCGTTTGCGCAACATCCATACCAGCAACGGGAAGGAGAGCGTATACGCCAAAGTGACGGCGACACCGCGCATCGTCGTCCACTGCAGCGGAGAAAAAAACTTGGTGACGATCAACAGCGTAATCATCTGGATACTGAGCTGGACCGCCATGAAAATGAACGGGGAACGCCCGTCCTCAAAGGCGTAGAACGTGCGCTGGATGATCAGATAGGAACTTGACAATGGCAATGACAACGACAGTGCTATCATCGGCCCCGACATCAGCTGCGCCTCGCCCACGCTGATCGACGGCAGCAAGGCGAGTGAAATCGGGACGGACAGGACGACGAATACCGCGGAGAAGAAACTCATCAACAGCGTGACATTCCGCAGCGCATCACTCAAATCATTACGGGCGGCGGCCAGGTCGTTGTCGGCAACCGCTCGGGAAATCCTCGGAAATACTGCGGTCGCCACGGACACCGCAATCAAAGAATACGGAAGAATATAAATCGTAAACGCATTCTGATACGTTGCATTGCCCGCCACCAGCGTCTCGTCGATGCCGAACAGCTGATGCGCGCGCAGCGGGGCATTCGTAGTGATACGAGTCGAAATAATCGTCAACAGCTGGTCGATGCCGACAATCCCCAAACTCCATGCAGCAATCGAACCCATGGAACGCAAACCAATGCCATGAACGCCCCAGCGCCAACGGTACCGCAACCCCAATTTGAACAACGGCACAAACAGCACAATCGCCTGAACGGCCACACCCAGCGTCCACGTGCCGGCGGTCAGCATGATCTTCCCCGTCGTCCAGAAGCTCAACGGCTGGTTGTCAGCCTTGCCGAACATCACAATGAACAGCGTGAATCCGGCACAACTGACGATATTCGCCGCAACCGAACTCCACGCGTACATGCCGAAATGATTCTTCGCCGCCAGAATCTGGCCGAGCACCGTATACAAGCCATAGAAGAAAATCTGCGGCATACACCACAATGCGAACGCATTGGTCAACGCCAGCATATCCTTGCCGCCGTTCGCATACAGATGCGTGAACGCCGGAGTGGTAGCCGTCAACAGCATCATCGCCAGCGTAATGCCGGCAAGCAGCGCGATTGCGAAGGTGATGAGCTTATTCAGCCGATCCTCGGCGTCATCCTCTTTGAGCGTGCGCACAATCTGGGGAACGAGAACCGCATTGAAAATACCGCCCGAAATCAAGGTGAAAATCACCTGCGGGATCATCGAACCGGCCTGATACGCGTTCGCGGCCATACCGGTCGTGCCGACCGCAGCGGCGAGCAAAATCGTGCGGATCTGGCCGGTCAGCCGGGAAGCCGCCGTACCGACGGCCATCACGAGGGAATTATGTCCAACCGAGGAACTCATTCGTCAGGATCTTTCTTCCGATGGAATTGACGCCACAGGCCAAGCACGCCGAGCAAAAAGGCCACACCGATAAACGCGATGCCGGTCTTGTCACTGATTTGCAGGGAACTGGTGATGGTTGTCGTCTGTGCCGACGAAAAACCGGAACCCTTACGGTCCAGAAGCGTCAGATGTACAGAGGTGGAACCGGAAGTCGCCACGCGGATGGTGAAAGTGACCTGCGCCTCCCCACGGGCAGGAACCGTAACATCGGCGTACCGGCTGGTCACAATTTCCATGGAGTCGGTCAGCGAAGACACGCGGACCCGCACCGGATACGGGTTCGCGTTCGTCACAGTAACCGGCAGACTGGCTGTTTCACTGACCACCGTGACCGTATCGGTTTGGGTGATGGACACATTGTTCAACAGTGTAGACGACAAGCCCGTCGCGGCATCGCCCATGCGCTGGATAACCGCCGCGTTACCGGATAACGCGAGCACACCCATACGCGAATGCAAAGAAGCCAGGCAATTCATCCACGTGGAAGGGCCTTTCGCATTGTTCTCCGCGACCTTCGTGGCATCATGCCGTGCCAGTGATTGCTCGTCACCACTATTGGACGTACTGGCGGTCGCGCTCGCAGACGGCGACGACGTTGAATTGGCATACAGAATATGTTCCTTGAACTGGCTCAAACTCCGCGCGCTCGCCGCAAACGTCGACAATGCGGCTTCCAGACGTTTGCGCGCCGCCTCACTCAAACCGGAGGATTGGGGGACGAGGCTCGCGGCATCAGCGCCGCTGGCATAGGCGTCTGAAGCGATAAGGGTATTCAAATCAGTGAGATTCAACCATGTGGATTGTTCAATAGCGCTCATCAGGGTGTCGATCAGTGCCGTTGACGCCCCAGACTTGAGACAGACCAGCAGATTACGGGACGTATACGGTTGCTCCATCTGGTAGAACGCACTTTGCGCGACAAACCGTGACAGGCGTCCTGCGTCGCTTGTCTCACTATCGGCTTCGCTGCTGGTCGCCTTGCCTTGGGCGAGACCGGTCAGTTCCTGCTGCGCGGCCAGGACCGTCACATCGCCGAAATCGGTGGAAACGACATATTTGCCCGTATGAACGGTGCCGGAACTGCCGGCATCGTACCCGGAAGTGGCGATGACTGTCGAATACCCCTGCTCCCGTGCGGTATTCAGCGCTTGGCTTGTCCAACGACCACTGCCTTGCCACGCGATGATGTCATGCGTCGCGTTCGTGCTGCCGACCGCCGAACGATACGCGGCCATACTGGCAGAAGCATTCCAATCGGTTGTGTTGACACCGGCTGATTGATAGGCGGCGGGCGTGTTGAGCGCTGCATACCCCGTAATGTCGAACATACCTGGCTGGCTGATCGCCGACGCCTGCGCGGGGATGGACATGGATTGCAGGTACATGGGATCGGCGACGACCTGCAGTTTGGCATGCTTCGTGAGCAGTTGAGATTCAGCCCGTTCGCGCTTGGACGCGTCAGTACCGGTGAATACCGCGCGGACAATCGAAGACGAGTTCAACCATGCGTGCTCCGCGTTGACGATATTGGACACGATGGTCGTATTGCTTTGCCAGGCTGTCGTGCTGAGCGGCTGGACGACCGTGATATTCATCGCCGGCGTATTCGCCGTTGTCAACCCGTCGGTTGAACGGGTCAGGAACGTGTGCAGGGAAGCGCTCGCTGAGCCTGATGCCGAAGCATAGGAGATACGTACCGGTTTCGGCCCCCAACTGGTGATTGCAGCCAGCTGCGCGGCGGATGCATCGATATCGACGGTCACCGTCGTCGTGCCATGGGCGGCAATGCTGCCGACATCGACTTGCGCCAGCTGATTGTTCATAGGAATGCGCGACTGGCCTTGCGCCCAATCTTGGATATCGGTACGGGAAACGAAGGTGTACAGCGCGTTCGCGGCGACCGTCACCGTGCCATCGCCGGTGGCTACGCTCGACGTGTTGCGCAAGGTGAGCTGCAGATGATAGCCGGATGAGGCGGTGACAACCGGCGTGGCGCTGTCAATGCTCATCGAGATCGTGGAATCCTTCTGCCGCGACGTGGTACGTGAGGCGGCGGTCGAGGAGGAGCCGGACGCTTTGCCGGTGGCGGTTACCGTACTCGCATCTGCGGCAGCATACCCGAACATCGAGGGCACGACGACAGCGAGGATACAGGCGACCAGCAGGCGCAGCAGACGCTGCATCCGCGCCAACCGGACGCCATGATGTGCGGGGTAGTTCAACGTTATGCCTGCCTGTTCAGTTTCCTGGCGTAAAGCCATGCGATCTTGCGTTCATTAGGATAGCTGAGCACATTGTCCAGATCCTCAAACTTCACCCAGATCGCGTCCTCCGCCTCATGGTCGGGGTCGCCGGTCACCGTGAGTTCGCCGCTGATCCGGCGAAGCGCATAATGATGCACCAGCTTATGCACGCGTTGGTTTGTGCCGGTGAACCAGTAGTCGATCGTGGCGATGGAATCAACCACTTCGCCGAGGATCCCCGTTTCCTCATGCACTTCACGGACTGCGGTCTCTTGAGGCGTTTCGCCTTTCTCGATATGGCCCTTCGGCAGACACCATTCCAGATGCCCGCTGCGCGAATGCCGGGCGATGATCGCGACACGGCCGAGATCATCGAACACGAGTCCGCCCGCGGAATACTCCCTGACCACCGGAAGTTCCTGCGCGTCCAGCGAAGCGAAGGTTGCCGGCGTGTCGCCAGCCCTGCGGTGGGGCATCAGCGCAGGAGTAGGGGTTCCCGGCTCGATATCTTGATATTTCACGGGTTCTTCCGACTGCGATGTGTACATCAGCGTGTCGGACGACGGGCCCATTTGGGTATGCTTGTCCGCAGCGTTGGCGAGCATGCGCGCAAAGTCTGCGGGAGTAATCATGTCTTCCACCTTACTCAAACCAATGTGCAGGTGGAGTAACGGTATGCTTGGAGGCGTAGAAAGTGCTGAATCGAAAGGGCGTGCGTTGAACTTCGAAGTCTGGCCAGAAGCGATAGAGCTGGGTCATATGTTCGCGGATGAAGGGTATGAGCTGGCTCTCGTGGGAGGTCCGGTGCGCGACCTGTTGCTGCATCGCAAATCCCACGACCTTGATTTCTGTTCTTCGGCCAGGCCTGAGCAGTTTGAACATATCCTGCGGTCGTGGGGGCATGACGGGTTCTGGGATATGGGCCGCAAATTCGGCACGCTCGGGGCGATGCGCCGTCGGCCTGATGGCACACCCGTACAGGTTGAGGTCACCACGTACCGCAGTGACACGTACGACCCTGATTCGCGCAAGCCGGAAGTCAACTACGGCGATTCGCTGGAAGGGGATTTGTCCCGGCGTGATTTCACGGTGAACGCCATGGCGTTGCGTGTGCCGGATCTGGAATTCGTCGATCCGTTCGGCGGCGCGAATGACCTGGCCAAAGGCGTGTTGCGCACGCCTGTTGATCCGCGGCAATCCTTCGACGACGATCCGCTGCGCATGATGCGCGCGATTCGCTTCGTCGCCCAACTGGGATTCAACATCGAACCTGAAACCGCGCAGGCGATCACCGAGATGACTGAACGCATCCGTATCGTCTCCGCCGAGCGTGTCCGTGACGAACTCGTCAAAATGCTGTTGTCATCCCGTCCGCGTGCCGGTGTGGAGGCGTTGGTGGATTCCGGGCTCGCCGATATCGTGCTGCCGGAAATCCCCGCGTTGAAACTGGAAATCGACGAACACCACCGGCATAAGGATGTGTTCGAGCACACCATGATTGTGCTTGATCGCGCGGTGGCGTTGGAAACCGGTCCCGACGGCCCGGTGCCCGCACCCGACCTCGAATTGCGACTCGCCGCGCTGCTGCATGACATCGGCAAGCCGGCGACCAGGCGGTTCGAAGACCATGGCAAAGTCAGCTTCCACCATCATGACGCCGTCGGCGCGAAGCTGACGCGCAAACGTTTGCGCGCGCTGCATTTCGACCATCATATCGTCCAGGATGTGAGCGAACTGGTGAATATGCACCTGCGTTTCCATGGGTATGTCGACGAGCCTTGGACCGATTCCGCGGTTCGTCGCTACGTGCGCGACGCAGGGCCGCTGTACGAGCGTCTCAACCGGCTGACCCGCGCCGACGCGACCACGCAAAACAAGCGTAAAGCCCAGATGTTCTCCGATGCGATGGACGAAATGGAACAACGGGTGCGCGATCTGAAACAGCGCGAAGACATCGAGGCGATTCGCCCTGAACTCGACGGCAACGAAATCATGCAGTTGCTTGGGCTTGAGCCGGGGCCGAACGTGGGAGCCGCCTACCAGCACATGCTGGAATACCGCTTGGATAACGGTCCTGTCGGTCATGATGCGGCAGTAGAGGAACTCAAGCGATGGGCTGCGTCGGAGGGCGCGTGAGCATAGCGTCCGCACGCATCTGCGCACGCCGGATGACGGACGCCGCACCTGGCAGAAGAGGCATGAGACCGGCCCGAATCAGGCGTGTGCACGGTATGCGGTCCAACAAACAACCGGTCATGCTGACGATGGGTTCAGCATGACCGGTTGTGGCGACAGAAAGCAGGACGCCGTGCGGGTCGCCCCCGGGCGGTCAGTTCACCGCGTCATGAGCCAAGGCTTTGGGCAGATTCGTCATCTTGCTGCCGTCCTGGCAGCCGCTGATATTGCTGATTTTCGCGCCTTTGCCCAGCACCTTCGACTTGGTCTTGAGATTGTTGAACGTGGCGCCGAGCACGACGTCAATGAGCTTGTCCTGACGATCGTCCATCTTCAAGACCGCATCGGTGAAGTTGTCATTGAGCGTGTACGCCTCATTGATGTTGTTCTTGCCGTAATAAATGATGGTCTGCTTGACGTCCGTCTTCTGATAGTTCGACACGTTTTCGACAGTGAACCCGCGATTGGTGAGCGCCTCGCCGACAGCGCGCGCGAATCCCGAATGCTGGGTGCCGTTGAGCACGCGAACATGGACGGTAGACGTATCGACATATTTCGCCGTGCCCGATGAATCCGGGACGGCACAAGCCGCAGCGACACCGTAATTCGGCAGGTTTTCGGACGTTGGCACCGCACCAAGACCGAACACATGGAACGAAAACAGCAAGGCGATAATCAGCACAATCACCATACCCATGATGGTGAAAGTGAACACCGCGGTCTGGCGGTGACGAACATAGGCTTTACGCGCCGCGCGTTCATCATAGATTCCGGTCATAGCATCCTCTTCGTTCTGTATCCATCCACTCTACCGGCAATCGCTGACTCCGGGAACGACGTGGATCCGCGGCACAGCCGGGGCTTGCGCCTCGATGATCCGATCAACGGCATCGCCGGCGCGCCAGGTAGCGGCAACTGCCGCCATCGCTTGCGAATCCGGCACGAACGCGACAACGGAAGGTCCCGAACCGGACACCAACGCATGGGTCGCCCCGGCTGCGACCGCCGCATCCATCGCTTCGCCGCTGCGAGGATGAAGCTGCACCGCGGCATATTGAAGATCGTTGTTTGGCCTGGCATCGCCGTCGCGCCGCCATCCGTCACCGATACGGTCGAATTCAGCATACACACGAGGCGTGCTGAGCTGCGTATCGTACGCCCCGACGAGCACCAAACCCGCGAATCCCTGATTGCGCAGCCGTTCGGCGGCATCACTGTCCGGTGGTATCGCAGTGATGCGCTCGCCGAATCCGGTGCCATGCGCGTATCCGCCAGTCAAGCAGAACGGCATATCGGCGCCGAGCGTCGCCGCAACCGACTGAAGGCGCTCAATCGGCCAGTGAAGATTCCACAACGTGTCCAAGGCGAGCAGTGTCGCCGCGGCATCAGCCGAACCCCCGGCGAGACCTGCGGCGACGGGAATGCGTTTGGTGATATGCACGGCGGCATCGGCATCATGCCCGCTCGCCTGCGCCAACGCGTTGACAGCACGCACAGCATGGTTGCTGCTGATGTCGCCGTTGTGCTCGAGGTCGGCGAGATGATCGCCACCCATAGACAGTCGGACGCCGCTTCCCGGATTCGTGGGAGATACCGTGACCGTGTCGTAGACGCCAAGCGCGCAGTAGATGGTGTCAAGCTCATGCCGCCCGTCCCAATCGGCATGTCTTGCGCCGACATGCAAGGTGAGATTGGTTTTCGCGGGGCAGTCCACGCTCACCTTCATGCCGATTCCTGCTTTCCTTCGGTGCTCTCCTGTGCCGACTGCGCGGCGGCAAGGCGTGTGAACTCTTGGATAGTCAGTGTTTCCCCGCGGCGGGTCGGATCGATGCCGCAAGCCGTGAAAGCCTCCGGGCCGACCATGCGTTTGAGGGCGGCATGCAGGGTTTTGCGCCGCTGCCCGAATGCGGCGTCAACCAGTGCGAACACATCGGCGCGTGCGGCGCCCAGCTCAGATGCTTCCGGCAATTGGCCTTCGGGGTACCGGGTGAAGGTGACCAAGGCTGAATCGACGTTCGGGGCCGGCCAGAACACGTTACGGCCGATCATCGCCGACCGTTGCGCAATGCCGTACCATGCGAGTTTTACACTCGGCGTGCCGTAGATTTTGCTTCCCGGTGTCGCCGCAAGACGGTCGGCGACTTCTTTCTGCACCATGACCGTGAACCGGTCAAGTTGGGGGAATCGTTCAAGCAGGGTCAATATGATCGGTGTGGCGACGTTATACGGAAGATTCGCGACCAGCGTGATATGACGGGCGGCGGATAGTCCGGGCGTATCTTCAGGGGTGACGGTCAGGGCATCATGGTTGATGACGTGCAGCCGGTTTGTGGCTTGCGGCATGAACTGTGCGACGGTGCCGGGCAGACGTTGTGCCAGGGGCGGGTCGATTTCAATCGCCGTGACATCGGTTCCGGCTTCCAAGAGCGCCAAGGTGAGTGATCCGAGTCCCGGTCCGACTTCCAACACCGTGTCGCCGGCAGACACACCGGATTCGTGGACGATTTTGCGCACAGTGCCGGGGTCGATGACAAAATTCTGGCCGAATTTCTTGGTCGGGCGGATGCCCGCTTCGGCGGCGATGCGGCGGATGTCGGCGGCTCCGAGCAGGTGCCCAGGGCGGTCTGTGGCGGTGTTTTCTCGGTTGTCCGCCGCTTGTAGAGATGTTGTGGTGTTCATTCGTGCTTCTTGTCGAGTCTCGTGTTCGTGATGGCCGGATGGCGGATCAGTACCAGTTGTAATCTTTCCAGTGTTGCCAGGCTACGGAAGGTTTGCCATAGCGGATGGTGATGTAATACAGGCCCCAGTCGATCTGGACGGCGCCATCATCTTTCCAGTTGGCGCCGAATTGGGACATTTTGCTGCCGGGCAGGGATTGGGGGATGCCGTAGGCGCCCGAGGTGGGGTTGCCTGCGGACCACCGCCAGCCGGATTCTTTGGTCCACAGGTTCAGCAGGCATGTCCATTCGTTGCCGGTCCATCCGCGTTGCGCGGCGGCGCCGGCGGCATAGGTTTGCGCCTGCTGGACTGTCGGATGCCATAGTCTGGAACCTGCCGCCGAGGAGCTGCCGCTGCCGGAGGAGCTGCTGCCGGATGATCCGCCGGTCGATGCGGTGTTGCTCGGGCTGGGGCTTGGTTTGGATGTTGCGGTCTGGCTTGGTGCCGGCTTCGGCGTTGTTGTGGTCTTCGACGGGCTTGGTGTCGCCGTGGCCGTTTTCGATGGTGCCGGTTTCGGGGAAGCGCTGGCGGACGAGGACGGGGATGATGATGCCGAAGCGGATGGTGACGAGGAGGACGATGATGACGATGACGACGATGACGAAGAAGCTGAATCGTCGGAGTCCGTGTCGCCTTGCGCTGCCGACCCGCTGCTGGAACTGTCGGAACTGTCGGAACCGTCAGAATCGTTGGAATCGCTTGACTGCTCCGGTCCTACGGCGATGATCTGCATGACCGGGGCGGCTGTGGTCTGTGACGAGGTCAGTGTTTCGCTTTCCTTGACTCCATCGACGTAAGTGACGTCATAGGTGTCGACTTTGGTGCCGTTCTGCCCGGCCTGTTGGACGACGGTCTGGCCGGGTTGGAGGCTGTTGTCGACGACGGTCTGCGTGTCGAAGGGGATGGTTTCCGTGCGGGTTTCGGTTTGGTGTTTGACGCGTTGCACGCGCAGGATGGTCGTCCCGTTGTCTCGTTCGACGCTGACGCGGTCTTCTTTGCCGAGCGTGATGCCCTTGGAATCAAGGATGGATGCCGCTGTCAGCTTGCCGTTCGGGGCGATGGAGGTGACGCCGTCGGCGATGACGGTGACCGGGCCGCTTTCGTTGATGACCAAGCCGCCGGTGAGTTGGTTGTAGACGTTCTTGATGTCGACGGTCACTTTCGAAGCGGCCTGTTCGTTTTGTTCGAAGAAGCCGAGCAGCTGGTCCATGCTTGTGGCGACTGTCCAGAACGGGACTTCGGTGCCGTCGATATTGATGGTGGTCTCGTATGCTGAGCGGATGGTAATCACATCGTGGTCTTTGAGCGAACCTTTTGACGTCGATTCGATGAGGTCGTGGGATTTGATGGTGATGCCTTGCTCGTCCAACAGGCGATCTACCGAGGACGCATATGTGGTGACTGTCGTGGTTTGCCCGTTGATGGAGAGCGCAACGGTTTTTCTCGCACCGACGGCGAATGTACATACTGAGGCGAGCACAACCGCAACCGAGCAGCATGCCACTCTGATGCGACGCAGTATCACCGTGCGTTGTGGGGTCCAACGACGCGCCATGCCATCACCTTCCGAAATCGCTGAGCGGGCTGCCTGTATGGCAGGCCTCTGGCTTGCATTGTAGCGGTTTGTTCGGTCGCGGTGCGCTGTTTGACGGAGCTCGCAACATTCTCCCACATTCGCGGGTTTCGGTGATGTGTCGCATATCGCGGAACGCTGAGGTGGCGGATTCGGGTGTGGCGCCGTAGCACACGAGGGGTTGACGTTTATCCGCCTCTTGATGCCGATAATGCCGCAAACGGACTCAGTGTGACCAATTTTACGAAGGTGGCGAGTTCGCGTGAACTTGTGCCGGTGCTGGGATTGCGGGTTATGCTGGAAAAAAGCAAGCCCGCCACTATGGGCGGACTTGAAAAGAAAAAGGGGGGCCGAAGAGAAGGGGATGTTCCGGCCCCCCTCAAGGTGAAGCTGGTTGGGGGACGCTCCACCTTTATGTTGCCAAGGGTCGTAGTTGGGGGGAAAGACCCTTGGCTTACTTACTCGCAGTAAGACTCAACGTGGTGCCGCTGGTGCGACACGATAATACTGTACCACGTTTCGAGCCTCCTGTCGGGATCGAACCGACGACCTGCCGCTTACAAGGCGGCCGCTCTGGCCATCTGAGCTAAGGAGGCGTGAGCATGCCGATTGACAACAATATTGTCGATTATGTTGCCACGACTCAAGCACACCGAAGATTAGCATACCAGTGCTGATGAACATCGGTTTACCGATGTGTCTGGGCCGTGTCGCGTGCGCGGTTCCGCAGGGGCGATGGCAAACGTTTGCATACAAAAGTAAAATGTGTGGATTTTGAAAATATACGCTAGGGGCGAACAATACGTGCTTGCCTTCGACCCCCGAACGGCAAAAGCCCCGGCCGACATGACCGGGGCACTGGAAAACAGCGGCGGGGCAAGCCCACGCCATCGGAACGGCTACTTGCCGGTATCGATGGCCTTCGGCTTGCCGGAGCCGATCGACGGCATGACGCCGCTCTTACCGACCTGGCTTTCCTTCAGTCCGATAGAAGTGAGCAACGCTTCCTTGATGGACATGTTGTACTTGCCGACCTTCACCAAATCCAGATACGTGCCATTGATGGTGATGGTAGGAGTAGTCATATAGCCGGCGTAATCACCTGACACGTTCGCAAGCTCCGGCCGCATGCTGGTATACGTGTCCGAAGCCTTCAGCCACGCGGTATAGGTGTTTGAGAACGCCTTGGAAGCCACCGCGGCGGATACACCTGCCTTCTGCGCCTGCTCCTGCAGCTTCTTGTCGCTCACCGGGACATAGGAGTCGGCCTCATCCGGCTGGAAGTCCTCGTCATAGATATATTCGATGTACTTGAGCAGATGCTCCGGGTTGTCGTCATGCTCGACGATATACACCGCGGCGTTGGCGGCGCGTGAGGAATAGTTGTCCGACGAGCTGGCGTCACGCGAAGTCATCAGATGGAACTCGAGATTGACCTGACCCGCCTTGAACATCGCTTCAAGGGTCGAATCAATCTGCCGGTGCATCGACCCGCAGCCGGGGCAGATCGGATCCATATACAGCGCAATGGTGGGGGCGTCGCTGATCGTCTTGTTATAGCCGTTCTTCGAGAACAGGAATCCGCCGGTCGAATTCGCATTTGACGGCTTGGTCTTCACCGCGTTCATTGCCTTCTTCGCCGCGGCAACGGAGGACGGCGAAGCGGTGCCGGATGATGTGGATGTCGAGGACGGATGAGTGTTGCGATACACCGTGACACCGATCACCGCAACCAACGCCACGACCACAAGAACCACGATCGCGCCGATCAGCGTCTGCTGCTTGCGCTCACGTTCCGCCTGCTCAGCCTGCTCTTTGAGACGTGCCTCTTCCTCGGCCCTACGTTCCGCGCGGGTACGGCGTTTGGCGTTCCTCTTGTCGTTCTGGGGCATGATTGTCCTTTCTGGTATGCACGATTCCGCGACCGCGGCATCCATGACCGCTCACTGTCGGATAGTCTAATCGAGGACGGCGAGAACGGCAGGAACGTCTCGGGCTCCTGAACCGCATATGCGAACGATGTCGGCCTTGCGGCGGCGCCGACCAATTGATCGCCGGCTTGCCGCACAGCCGGCAACCTGCACGGCAAGACGGTCATATACGCATATATCCGCTGACGGTCAACGGCACCCAATTGATGGCGTTCGTCACCAGCACCGCAACCACGGCGGCGACCACCAGCACCAGCCATATCATCAGCAACGTCGTGCGGCGGCTTGCCCCGGGGTTCTCGGACGCGTCACTTTGATTGGTCTCACTGCCCGCTTCTGCCGACAGAGCGGTTGTCGCGTCGCGCGGGAGGCCGCGCAAGGTCCCTGATCCCATCCGGATTGCGGCAGCACCGGTCGCGAAAACGCTGACCAGCCATCCAATCGCGGCCGCCCCCGCCAGAACACCGCCGCTGATAGACAACGGACTCCCCGCGAGCAACACGAACGGAACCACCCAACCATTGAAATGCCAAGGAGTGGGGAACGTCGGCAGATGCAAAGCGAGTGTGGCGATGATGATACCCAGTACGGCGATGGCGCCGGCCAACACGGCGCGGGGAATGGCCAACACCAGTCCTTTGACGATATGCCACGGCATGGTCGCCACGCGCAGCGCTCCATCGCCACGTTTCCGGGTCCCGCCACGTTTGCTTTCCCGATCGAGCTGTGAACCGGTATTCAGTCCTATTGCAGTGAGCAGCCACATCAGGATGCCAGCGAGAATCCAAGCGATCACCGGCATCGCCGCAGCGGTTATCGCAATCGGGACGGTCAATGCGGCAAGCGGGAGAATCCCACGCTTGAAGTACTGCGCGCGCCTGATATCGACAGGATTGGGCTGGTGCTGTTCCGGGGGTGTCGATTCGGCTTCGTTCCCGTCGCTCGCAACTGCGGTCGGTGCAAGCGGCTCGCTCACAGTCCCGACAACCCCGGAAGCGTCGGGAAGCGGACGCGTAGCGTCATCGTGCGGCATCACTGCGGTGGACGCAATCGGAGCCGGTGCGGCGACGGTCGGTTGGTCGTCGATCACCGTGGTGGCAGGATCTGCATAATCCTCACCCTCGGGACTGTCGGCAGTGTCAACAGCACCAGGGGAACCGGAGGGGCCAAGGGCGCTGCCGGCGTCATCCGACCACAAGGACCTTGGATTCCCATGCCCGGTATGACCGGATTGCCCGGCATCCGCAGCATCGTCCCCGTCAAAAGGGAGCATCGCATCCCCATCGCCGGACTGTGTCTCGTCCCCCGCCGCAGGGAACGCAACCGTCTGTCCATCCACCATCTGCTCTTGCGCATCATGCCAAACGGCTGGGTCGAGCGCATCCACGGCGATCGTTTGCAACAACTGTTTCGGCGTGCACCGGTGATCCGGATCCGGGTCAAGCGCTGAACGGAAGGCTGCCGCCGTGCGCGCAGGAAGCCCGGCAAGATTCGCGTTACCGCGCGCCTCGCGTTCAAGCACCGCCATCATCGGCTGAGTACCAAACACCGGCTGACCGGTCGCCGCGAACGCCAGCACCGAGGCGACCGACCACCAATCCGTCGCCTCACTTGACTCTGCACCATCAATGATTTCAGGAGCGATGAACCCGGGCGTCCCCATCACCAATCCGGTCCGGGTGACATGGCTTTCCCCCTCGCCCATCGCGATGCCGAAATCCACAAGAATAGGGCCGCTCGCCGCAATCATCACATTCGTCGGCTTGATATCGCGATGCACGATCCCCGCCGCGTGCACCGCTTCGACCGCGTCAATGAGCTTGCGCGACAGACGTTCCAAATCATCGCCCACATACTGGCCGTTTGCAGCGACGTCCTCGCGCAGGTTCCTGCCCTCAATCAGCTCCGTGACAATGAATGCAACCGCATCATCCAACTCCATATCCACGATGGAGCACACGCCGGGATGCCTGATCCGGCGCAACGCCATCGCCTCACGACGCAGGCGCTCGCGGGCGGTCGCATGGTTGCGTGCGGACTGCGCGGTCGCATCGCCCTCATCAACCAAGGAATCGCGCAGGATTTTCATCGCGTATTCCTGCCCGCCGTCATCTTTGACGCGCCAAACCGATCCCATCGCACCGCTGCCGAGACGAGAAATCAGCGTATAGCCGCCGATTTCTTCGCCCGCTTCGAGATTTAACGCGTTCAAATCGCTCATACCCCCAATCCTAGTGACACCAGAGCGAAACCGCGCGAGGCTTGCCATGGCGCCCCGCATGTCGTGCACATGAAGCATACAGATTATGCACCCGAAATGACAGGATGGGGTGGAGCCGAACAACGAACCGTATTTTCTGATGCAATAGCATCAACGCATGTCGGATCGCTCCCGAAGACGGGCAGCACATCGGTGTGAGGCGCGGAAGCCACATCGACACGGTCGAGACATGCATCACCATCACAAGGAGGAGACGACCATGTTACAGATCAACATGGCAGACGTAGTCGCCGTCATCAACTCGCTGGTGCCGTATCTGGTCACTGCAGGCGTGTTGCTGCTGCTGGCGATCATCATCACCATCGCCGTCAATAAGAAAACCGTTCATGTCGTCGCGACGCGTAAGCTCGTGCATTCCCAGTCGTGGCTCGTGGCCTTGGTGGGGATCGTCGTCGCGATATCCATGATGCTGTCCGGCCCGCTGTCAACGCTGCTCAACAATGCGACCGTCACCAAGTACGAACTGTCGTCGAGCACAGTGGCCCAGGCGAACAAGCTCGCCAACAGCGTCGAGGAAGAGGCCGTGACCCTGCTGAAGAACGATGACTCCAATCTGCCGCTGAACGGCAAGAAGGTCAACGTGTTCGGCTGGGGCTCCACCAATCCGGTATACGGCGGAACGGGCTCCGGCTCCATGTCCACCCAGTACCCGACCGTTTCCATGCTCGAAGGCATGAAGAAAGCCGGCCTGACCACCAACAGCCAGCTGACCAAGCTGTACACCGATTATCGTAAAGACCGCCCGCAGGTCCAGATGTTCGCCCAAGACTGGACTCTGCCTGAAGTGCCGGCTTCGCAGTATTCCGATTCGCTGATGACCCAGGCCAAGAACTTCTCCGACCAGGCCGTGATCGTCATCACGCGTGTCGGCGGCGAAGGCGCGGACCTGCCGACCAATATGAAGGCCAAGGGCATCACCTACACCAACAATTCCAAGGATTACGAGGACTTCAAAAACGGTGAGGGCATCCTGGAGCTCTCCCAGACCGAGCGCGATATGGTCAAGCTCGTCACCGAGAACTTCAAGAATGTCACCCTCGTGTACAACGGCGCGAACGCCTTCCAGTTCGACTTCCTCAAGGACTATCCGCAAATCAAGTCCGTGCTGTGGTGCCCACCTGCAGGCCAGACCGGTTTCACCGCACTTGGCGAAGTGCTCGCCGGCAAGGTGAATCCGTCCGGCAAGACCTCCGACACCTTCCTCAAGGACATTACCAAGTCCGTCAGCTACAACAACTTCGGATATTTCGCCTACAAGGACGCCGACGCGCAGGCCGCCAGCTACATCGGCTTCACCGGCAAGGAACAGAAGAGCACCCCGACCTTCGTCAACTATGCCGAAGGCATCTACGTGGGCTACAAGTTCTACGAGACCGCAGCCAGCGAAGGGCTGATCAACTACAATGACATCGTCCAATACCCCTTCGGCTACGGCCTGAGCTACACCGATTTCACCCAGAAGATGGGCAAAGTCACGTACAGCAACGGCAAGGTCTCCCTCAAGGTGACCGTCACCAACACCGGCAAGACCGCCGGCAAGGACACCGTCGAAATCTACTACAATCCGCCGTACACCAATGGCGGCATCGAAAAGGCGACCAAGAACCTGGTGGCGTTCGAAAAGACCAAGACGCTCGAGCCGGGCGCCTCCCAGACCATCGCCATCTCCTTCGACGACGATGATATGGCCTCCTACGACGAGAAGAATGCCAAGGCATACGTGCTGGAGAAGGGCGACTACCAGATCATGCTGCAGTCCGATTCCCACACCGTACTCGCCACGCAGACCGTGAACGTGCCGAAGACCATCACCTACAACAAGGCCTCCGACACGCATAACGGCGACAAGACCGTCGCGACCAACCAGTTCTCCAACGTGGAAGGCGACGTGACCTACCTGTCTCGCGCCAACCATTTCGCCAACTACGCGAAGGCGACCGCTGCGCCCACCGATTTCACGATGAGCGACGCCGCCAAGAAGGAGTTCACCAACAACAACCTGTACAAGGCAGCCGACCACAACGACGCCAGCGACAAGATGCCGACCACTGGCGCGAAGAACGGCGTGAAGCTCAGCGACCTGCGTGGCAAGTCCTACGACGATTCCGCTTGGGACAAGCTGCTGGACGAGCTGACCTTCAACGATATGGACAATCTGATCGCCAACGGCGGCTACGGCACCCAAGCCATCAAGTCCATCGGCAAGGTCCAGCTCACTGATGCTGATGGCCCGGCGGCTCTGAACAACAACTTCACCGGTGTCGGATCGATCGGCTTCCCGTCCTCCACGTCCTTCGCCTGCACGTGGAACAAGGATCTGGCCAAGCAATTCGGCGAGATGATCGGCCAGATGGCGCATGACATGCATGTCGCCGGCTGGTATGCCCCTGCGATGAACATCCACCGCAACCCTTACTCCGGCCGCACCTTCGAGTACTTCTCCGAAGACTCGCTGCTCTCCGGTGCCATGGCGTCCAACGAGATCGCCGGTGCGAAGACCCGTGGCGTGTATTCCTTCATGAAGCACTTCGCGCTAAACGACCAGGAAACCAACCGGTTGAGCATGCTGTGCACGTGGGCCAACGAGCAGTCCATCCGTGAGGTGTACCTCAAGCCCTTCGAAATGAGCGTCAAGCAGGGCGGTGCCCAAGCGGTCATGAGCTCCTTCAACTACATTGGAGCCACCTACGCGGGCGCTTCCAGCAACCTGCTGCAGACCGTGCTGCGTGACGAATGGGGCTTCCGCGGGTTCGTGCTCACCGATTACTTCGGTGGTTATGGCTACCAGAACGCTGACCAGGAAATCCGCGCCGGCAACGATGCGATGCTCGCCACCACCAAGGTGACCAATCACATCACCGACAAGTCCGCGACGTCAGTCAAGGCGATGCGTCGGGCTGCGAAGAACATCCTGTACACCACCGTCAACGGCTGGCAGTACGAGAACGGTACGCCGAAGGTGCCGACCCCGGTGTGGCGCGTTGCGATGATCACCGTCTGGTGCGTGACCGCAGTGCTGTTCATCGGTCTTGAATTCCTCACCATCAAGCGCTATATCAAGCGCCGCAATGAGGCCAAGACCGCCGCTCCGGCAGCATCCAAGGGCGGTGATGTCCAAGCCTGACCCGAACACAACCCCCATAGCAGAGCCGGGTCGCACAGCTGCTGACATGCAACGGTGATCCGGCTCCGCCGGGATTCTTCCTTCCCTTCTTCCCACACGCCGCCGGCGACAGGTTGATTGGCCTGCCGCCGGCGGCGTATGTGTTCACGGCGATAGCAGTGGCGGGCTGAAACGCCGCTCCCGGAGCTGTTTGTGCCGGGGGAGGGGAGCCTCGTCCTCGGCTTCCGTTCCGCTCTTCGGCTTCCGTCGGGAGCCGTCTGCGGCGGGGAAGTCGAGATATCGCCGCGATTGCGAGGTCCTGCGCGCGTACGTCAAGTGGAGGCGAGAATACAGGTCCGGTGCGGGGTTGCCATGCCAGTGGTATGCCGGGACCTCGGAGTTACGGCTCCATGTTCCGGTTCCCGTCATGGCCGCGCAGCAGATTCCGGGAAATATCCGCGCAGATATGACAATTTGCGGCAGACGCACAGGTTTCTGCTGATTGCTGCGACCCGTCGTGCACAGGATTCCGGAACCGTAAGTCTTTCTTCCGATTCCCGTCGTGGCAGATGACGGCGATTCAGCGCAACCAGGATACGATGACGGCCGCGGCAAGCCATCCAGCTTGGCCTCGACCGAATATGCCGCCAAAGCGACAGGTTGTGCGTATGGCCCGATATGGCGGTTGCGGCTCTGATTGAATCAGAATATACCGATACGTCACGCGCAGCAGCATGACGTAGATACAAGGCAGGGAGCAACATGAATCTTGAAGATTGTTCAACCACCGAAAAAGCGGCGATGCTTTCCGGCGGTTCGGAATGGGACTCTCGCGGCAACGAACGCGCAGGAATACCGAGCTTCGTGATGAGCGACGGACCCCACGGCGTGCGTCGCCAGCTCGGCTCAGGCGACCACCTGGGACTCGGCGAATCCAAGCCAGCCACCTGTTTCCCGACCGCAGGGACGGTCGCGAACTCTTGGGATCCCGCCCTCGCACAGACGATGGGCGAGGCGCTGGGTGCCGAAGCACACGACCTGGGTGTCAATGTCCTGCTCGGGCCGGGCATGAATATCAAGCGCAACCCGTTATGCGGGCGCAATTTCGAATACTATACCGAGGATCCGCAAGTCGCCGGGCGCATGGCAGCCGGCCTGATCCGGGGCATCCAAAGCAACGGCATCGCCGCATGCCCCAAGCATTTCGCGGTCAACAGCCAAGAGCTGCGTCGTCAGGCTTCCAATTCCGTAATCGACGAACGCACTATGCGCGAAGTGTACCTGACGGGTTTTGAAATCGCAGTACGCGAAGCGCACCCACTGGCGATCATGAGCTCGTACAACCGGGTCAACGGCGTCTATGCACATGAAAACCCTCATCTGCTGCGCGACATCCTGCGCGACGAATGGGGTTTCCGCGGCATGGTCGTCTCCGATTGGGGCGGTTCGAACTCCGCGGTCGCCGCGGTCAAAGCCGGCGGTTCGCTGGAAATGCCGTCGCCGGGATACACGTCTGTGCGTGAATTGGTCGCCGCGGTCAAGGCGGGCACGCTGTCGGAAGCCGATTTGAATCTGCGTGCGAAAGAAGTCGCCGATATCGCCCGCAACACTGTTATCACTGGAGTCGGGCGAGACGACCTGCTCAGCGAGGAAAATATCGCTGCGCATCATGCGGTGGCGCGGACGGTTGCGGAACAGTCGGCTGTCCTGCTCAAGAACGGTGCGAAGCCGGCAGCTGTCGGCGCGGACGCGGTGCTGCCGCTTCGCCGGGGCGCACGGCTCGCGGTCATCGGTGATATGGCGAAAACCCCGCGATTCCAAGGCTCTGGATCTTCCAAAGTCCATGCGACGCGCGAAGAGAACATACTTGACGAACTCTCGTCCTGCCGGGACGTGCAGGTCATCGGTTACGAGCAGGGCTATGAACGTCAGGGGCAGGACAACCGGGCATTGCTGGAGGATGCGGTTGCTTTGGCCTCGCGCGATGACGTCGATGCGGTTATCGCCGTGGTGGGCCTTGATGAACGCAGCGAATCGGAAGGCCTGGACCGCTCCACGATGGCGATTCCATCGGCGCAGAACAAACTCATGGATGCGCTCGTCGCGACCGGCAAACCGGTTGTAGCCGTGCTTGTCGCCGGCGCTCCGGTCGAAATCCCATGGTTCGACGCGGTCTCGGCGCTGCTGTACATCGGCCTGTCCGGCCAGGCGGGGGCTTCTGCCGCGGTGCGCGTACTCACCGGTGAAGTCAATCCGTCCGGGCATCTCGCCCAAACCTGGCCGTTGCATGCCGAAGATGACCCGACTTCCGGCTGGTATCCGGCGCCCGGACGCGACGCCATCTACCGCGAAGGCCCGTTCGTCGGCTACCGGTATTACGAGACCGCCGGTGTGCCGGTCCGCTTCCCCTTCGGATTCGGTTTGAGCTACTCGCGTTTCGCATACAGTGATTTGCACGCCGACGACAACGGCGTGACCTTCACAGTGGAGAACACGTCGGATACGCCGGGGGCGACGGTCGCGCAACTGTATGTGCGCGGCCCCGAGAACGGTGTCTTGCGCCCGGACCACGAGCTCAAGGGCTTCGCGAAGGTGTCGCTTGGCGCCCATGAGCGCACGACGGTCCGCATTGATTTCGACCGCTACACGTTCCGGCATTATGACGTCGCCTCCCAAGGCTGGCATGTTGAGGGCGGCGATTGGACGCTGATGGTGGGTGAGGACGCGCATGACATCGCGTTGGAGATCACCGCCACGATTCAAGGAGATGTCGATCCGGTCGCCCCGAATCTGGCGCTTGGCGCGTATCTCACCGGCCATGTTAAGGATGTGACGGATGCGCAGATGGCGGCGCTGTTCGGCCATGAGGTCCTGGCGCCCGGAAAAACCGTCGTATTCGATATGAACGACCCGATTCTCTCGTGGAAGGATTCCAAGAGCGCATTCGCCCGGTTTATCGCCAGGAAGCTGGAATCGCGCGAGGAGAACATTCGGCGCAAAACCGGTTCTCCGGACCTCAATACGCTGTTCCTGCTCAACATGCCGCCACGCGCGATGTGCAAGATGACTGGCGGCATGGTGGATGCGGCGATGGTGCAGGCCGTCGTGACCATCGCCAACGGACACACCTTCCGAGGCATCGGATCGTTCATCTCAGGATTCTTCCGCAATAAATCAGCCAACAAACGCATAGCAAAGGAGCTCAATCATGACTGATCACACCACAACCGCCGAAGCGCGGCAGATGCCTGCCGAGGGTCAGACTCGGCCGGGCAAGAAGCAGCGTGAGCGCGGGCCCATCGGCCGATGGATCGACGCGCATCCGAATATCTGGGAGTTCATCCTGTTCAATGTGCTGTCGAATATTTCGACGATTACCCGCATTGTGGTCACATGGATTGGCACGGCGGTATTCGTCTCGTGGCTTGGTTTGACGCAGCCGTTCAGCTTCCTGATTTTCGACTACACCGGCAAGGGAGCCAATGGTCTCGGCGGGTTCCTGACCTTCCTGTTCGCCGAAGTGCTTGCTCAGGTGGTGAACTTCATCGTGCAGATGAAGTGGGTGTTCAAGTCGGACGCCAGCTTCGCCAATGCCGCTTGGAAGTATGCGATCCTCGCCGTGATCATCGTGGTCGTCAACCTCACGCTGCCGGGCCATATCACGTCATTGTGCGAAGGCTGGGGCATGGCTGCAGGCCTCGCTGCGACGATTGCTGCGGTGGTCAACACCTTGCTCGCCGTCATCGTCAGCTATCCGCTGCTGAAGTTCTGGATCATGCCGAAGCATGGTGATACCGGCAAGGAGGCGGGCAAGTAAGCGAATTCGCTCTCTTCTTCTCTCCTTGACGCCCGTCCGGCACGCTGTTGCCGGGCGGGCTCTCCTCTATCTTGCGGGCTTGGTCACCCGTTCCCTGCTTGTCTTTGCGCCTGTTCTCGTGCCCGGTGGTTTCCGCTCGTTGCTATCCGTTTGCCCGTTTCCCGCAGGCCGGCAGGCGGACAGATCATGCCGTGACGTTCGCATCCCGCGGAAGCAGCACGGTCAGAGTGAACCAGTGGTCTTTCGCGGTAATGCTCATTTCTCCGTTGTATTGTTCGGCGATATGCCTGATCGATTTGACGCCGAAACCGTGTGAGGCGCGATCGCGCTTCGACGTTTGCAGATTGCCGGTGGCGTCGGTGCGCAGATCGCCTTCGTAATGGTTCTCAACGCGGATGACGATGAACTGCTGCCGTGAGAACAGCGCGAGTTTGATCAGGCGTTGCTGCGGGTCCTTGATGCGGCTGGTCGCTTCGATAGCGTTGTCGATGGCGTTGCCGAACAGCGTGGCGATATCCATCGAACTCATGCCGGTCAGGAGCTTGCCGTCTGCGACCGCGGTGAAGGTGATGCCGTGATCCACGCAGACCCGGCTTTTGCTGGTGAGAATGACATCCAACACGGGATTGCCGGTCTGCTGCTGCACACTGTATTGCTGCACGGAATGTTCAAGCTGTTCGAAGCCTTGCGCCACATGCTCGGGGTCGACTTCCGCCCGCAGCGCCGTGATTTGGTGCTTCAGATCATGGGCGATTCGTCCCAGTGATTCCAGATTCTCTTTGGATTGCAGATATTCCTGGTGCTGGCTGCGCAGCTGCGCGTTGATGGAAGCGAGTTCGGCGTTCGCCGCGGCTCGTCTCGCCTGTTCCTGCTGAGCGTAGAGAATCGCGAAACCGCAGAAGTCCACGAGTGTACGAATGTAGAACACCTCTTGGCCGACGCTGCCGGAGAAGGGTGTGTTGGTCGATACGAAACTCAGGTTGCTCATTGCGAACGTGACCACAGTGATTGCGATGGTCGCGATGGTGGTGGAACGTGTCGGCTCAAGCGGTTCGGTGCGGCTGAAATTGTTGCGTTCCAGCAGCCATGCGAGTGCGAAGCAGGAACCGTAGATGACGCACAGGGTGACGATATCCGCCACGTCGCGGACGCTGCCGTACCGTGGCGCGTTCCCGCGCATGAGGAACGTGGTGATTTGCCAATGCAGCGACGCCACAAGTTCTGCGAGCACGAACGCGCGTGCCGTGACATACAGTCCTTCGCGTTTGCCGGTGCCGGCTGCGAACAGCACGATGAGATACATCACCGAGAAAGCGAGAATCATGCCGAAAATCCAGAACCACATCGGCATGACGCCGTCGAAGTATTGGATGGCGATCATGGCGGGCAGACCGGCGGCGATCACCGCGATGCTGCGCGTGCGTGGGGCGCGCCGGTCGATGACGGTGACGTAGACCAGACATGCCAGCCATTCGCAGATGGCCGTGTACAGGCGCGGAATGTCGGGCAGGGCGTTGGTGATGGAGTTGATATCGTGCATTCGCCCTCACCGTTCGTCTGGCGTGGCCGTGCCCGCGAAATAATCTGCCAGCGCGATGAGGAAGCTTTTCTTCCGTGGTCGGCTGATGCGCAGCCGTTCGCCGGAACTCATCACGCAATCCTGGCCGTCAACGCCCGTGACGTGACGCATATTGACGAGGTAGCAGGAGTTCGAACGGTAGAAGCCCTGTCCCGACAGCTGTTCCTCGAGTTCCTTGAGCGTACTGCTGATGGACAGCTTTTCGTTCAACGTATGAATGATGATCGTATGCCGCATGGATTCGATGTACACCACGTCATTGAGGCTGAGACGGAGTTTCTGCGCGCCCGCATCGACAAGCAGCGAATCCTCCGAACGCCGGCGGACCATGCCGATGCAACGTTTCATCTCCTGGCTGAACGCGAACCAGGGGACGGGTTTGAGTAGGTAGGACAGCGCCCGCACCTTGTACCCGCTGATGGCGTACTGGGGTGCGGCGGTGATGAACACGATGACCACGTCATCGTCGACCTGTCTGATTCTCCGGGCGGCTTCCATGCCGTCCATGCGTTTCATCTCGATATCAAGCAGCAGAATGTCGTACACGGGCTTGTAATGTTCGACGATTTCTTCGCCGTCACTGAAAACGGAGACCGCGAATTCGACATTCTGTTCGCGCTGGTACCGGTTGAGATAGTCGATGACCTGCTGGCAGGCCGATGTGTCGTCTTCGACTACGCCGACGCGGATCGTTCGCATGGAGCTGCCTCCCTGTGCATCGTGCGTTGTATGCGGGCTCGTTGCGGCAATGCGGAGCCGATGTCGCAACGAACCCGCAAAATTCGGTGGTATATGGTTCCACATTATCAGGTCGGCCGCCGTTGCGAGGGCGATGTTATCCGCAGGCTATAAAGAATTGGCGGGCGTATACGCCGGGTTTTTCCGTCCGTCAGAAGCGCTCGCAAAAGTACCCGATTTTCGGCTTGGCACAACACGTCAAACGACACACCCTTGCCAATGTCAAATCCTCGTGTATAGTGGAGCTTGGCTCAAAGAAGAGAACCTTCAATGGACCGGAACAAGTAAACGCCGAAGCTTGCAGTTTCCGACGCCGGATACTACGAGTGAACGCACTAAACCCTCTCACTACGGATCGTGAGGCACGTACCTGCCTCTGAAAGGATGACATTATGGCAGAAGTCGTATTCGACCACGTCACGCGTATCTACCCGGGCAACGACAAGCCCTCGGTTGATGATCTCAATCTTGATATCAAGGATGGCGAGTTCCTCGTGCTCGTCGGCCCGTCTGGCTGCGGCAAGTCCACAACGTTGCGTATGCTCGCCGGCCTCGAGGAAGTCAACAAGGGTCGCATCTTCATCGGTGGCAAGGACGTCACTACCATGCAGCCGAAGGATCGCGACATCGCAATGGTGTTCCAGAACTACGCGCTGTACCCGCACATGACCGTCGCCGACAACATGGGCTTCGCCCTGAAGATCGCCGGCACCCCGAAGGAAGAGATTCGCAAGCGCGTCGAGAAGGCCGCTGAGATCCTCGACCTCACCGAGTTCCTCGACCGCAAGCCGAAGGCTCTGTCCGGTGGTCAGCGTCAGCGTGTCGCCATGGGCCGTGCAATCGTTCGTGAACCGAAGGTCTTCCTCATGGATGAGCCGCTGTCCAACTTGGACGCGAAGCTCCGTGTGCAGACCCGTACGCAGATCGCAGCTCTGCAGCGTCAGCTCGGTGTCACCACCCTGTACGTGACGCACGACCAGACCGAAGCTCTGACGATGGGCGACCGCATCGCCGTCATCAAGCTCGGCAAGCTGCAGCAGGTCGGCGCTCCGACCGAGCTGTATGATCGCCCGGCGAACGTCTTCGTGGCCGGCTTCATCGGCTCCCCGTCGATGAACCTGAACACCCACCCGGTGGTCAACGGCAAGGCGAAGATCGGCGACGATACGCTCGATCTGCCGGCAGAGGCCGTGAACAAGCTCACCCCGGAAGACGGCGGCAAGATCGTTGTCGGCTTCCGTCCGGAAGATGGCTCCCTGGCAGCTCCGAACGAGTCGAACGCATTCTCGCTCAAGGTCGTCAACGTCGAGGATCTCGGCTCTGACGGCTACATCTACGGCAACATCATCACCGATGGCTCGGTTGCCGAAGCCACCACGCTGATGTCCGATCAGAACAAGCTCACCACGATTCGCGTGAACCCGCGCGTGCTTCCGCGCGTCGGCGAGGTCGTCAAGATCAAGATCGACCCATCGAAGATGCACCTGTTCGCGCCGTCCACTGAGCTGCGTCTGAACTAGGAACTTGACGGAAGCGATTCCGTCAACCATTAACGCGAGGCTTCTCTTCCTCTCTTTCGGCCTCGTTGGAAAAGCCCCGCATTGCTGCGGGGCTTTTCTGTTGGAAAGGGTAGCATGAAGAGCATGGAAACGAATGACCAGTCACAGCTTGACCCGCGCGCAGTGAATGCGACATCCGTCAACGCGGAGGATGATTCCACCGAGTCAAAAGAACCAGAAGCGCTGAAGATCACGGCGGCAAGTTCGAACCCGAAGATGTTCACGCTGCCGTGGAACCAGCCGCTGGCCACATGGCCCGATAATCTGCTCGTGAACTTGCCGCGAGGCATCTCCAGGCACGTGGTGCGGTTCGTGCGCGTCGGCACTGACGTCTACGCGATGAAGGAAATCACACGGAGCGTCGCGGAACGGGAGTATGAGTTGCTCCGGCGTCTGCGCAAGCTTGATTTGCCCACGGTTACGCCGATCGCCGTCGTCACCGGGCGTCACGACAAGGACGGCAATCCGCTTGAAGCGATGCTTGTGACCGAGCATCTGAAATACTCGCTGCCGTACCGCGCATTGTTCGCACGGAATCTGCGGACCGACACCGCGGAGCGGCTCATCGACGCGCTTGCCGTGCTGATGGTCCGTTTGCATCTCGCCGGCTTCTACTGGGGCGATGTCTCGTTGTCAAACGTGCTGTTCCTCCAGGACGCCGACGCGTATTCCGCATTCCTGGTGGACGCCGAAACCGGTGATTTGCACGCGAACCTGACCGAAGGCCAGCGCGAATACGATATCGATCTGGCACGAACGAATATCATCGGCGAACTCATGGATTTGAGCTCCGGCAAACTGCTCCCGGGAGATGTGGACGAGGTCGAAGTCGGCAACCGGCTGGTCGACCGTTATCATTCCCTGTGGAGTGCGCTCACCGATGTCGATACGTTCAACCCCGACGAAATGTGGAAGATCGAGAAACGTGTCAACAAGCTCAACGAACTCGGCTTCGACGTGGACGAGCTCGAGGTGAAAACCGCCGCGGACGGCACGCATGTCCTCGTGCGGCCGCGCGTGGTCGATGCCGGATACGCGTCTCGCAAGCTGATGCGTCTGACCGGCCTTGACGTGCAAGAAAACCAGGCCCGTCGCCTGTTGAACGATCTCGATACGTACCGCGCATCATCATGGCGCCAAAACGAGGATCTTGAAGTGGTGGCGACCGATTGGATGCGGGACGTCTACGAGCCGACCGTGCGCATGATTCCGGAAGAGTACCGTTCGCAGATTGAGCCGGCGCAGTTCTTCCACGAAGTGTTGGACCACCGCTGGTTCCTTGCCGAAAATGCCGGACATGACATTCCAATGGCGGAAGCGGTGCAAAGCTATGTCAAGAATGTGCTTCCCCAGTACAAGCTCGACAAGAAGGCGATGAAGGATATCAACGCGGACGCCGATTCTGGCGTCATCGACGACGAATTCACCTATGCCGATGACTCAGTTCGCAGCGATCAAGACACGGACGGCGACGGGTACAATCCCGAGGACGACCCCGATGCCGCCGTCTGGAGCCACTGACATGCGGAACTGATGGGCGGAACTGGCTGAGATCAGCCTGAGCCGCCCCCGACCCTGATACCGTCGCACGCCATACACAAACTGGTTACGCTGGGACCCTTCCCAGCGTAACCAGTTTGTGTATGGGAGCTGTGCGGTTGGCTGTTGGTTACTTGGCAGCCGCTTGCGCCTGCTGTTGTGCGGCCTCACGACGGGCGCGCGCCACTGCGTACAGGCTGATACCAGCGGCGACCGAGGCGTTCAACGATTCGACCTGGCTGTCAATCGGGATGCCGGCGATGGCATCACACGATTCCCGCACAAGCCGGCTGATGCCCTTGCCTTCGGAACCGAGCACAACGACGAGCGGATCGGTTTCAAACCCGGTTTCACCGACAAGCGCATCTCCGCCGCCGTCAAGCCCGACAACGTAATATCCGCGCTCTTTCAACGCCTCAATTGCCTTGGTCAGGTTGACCACGCGCGCAACCGGCAGATGGGCCGCAGCGCCCGCGGACACCTTCCAAGCCGCCGCGGTGACAGAAGCGGAACGACGCTCGGGCAGAATCACACCGTTCGCGCCGAACGCTGCCGCGGAACGAATCACAGCGCCAAGATTCTGCGGGTCGGTCACACCGTCAAGGGTGATGAACAACGGGCGGGCCGAAAGACGTATTGCCGCGGAATCGACCTGCTCCATGGCTTTCGCGCGTGTCTCCGCCTTGTCGGCGAGATCACGCAGCGACGCGTACTCGTAGGGCTGCACCTTGAGAATGATGCCCTGATGATTGCCGGAATGCGCGATATGATCCATTTCCAAGCGATCGGCCTCCAGCAAGTGAAGCCCTTGCGCGGTGGCGATCTTGATGATTTCGCGTGTGCGGTCATCGTGCTCGATATGCGAAGCGATATACAACTGGGTGCTCGGCACGCCGACGCGAAGCGCCTCGAGAACGGAGTTGCGTCCGATGACCAGATCGGCGCCGTCGGAGGTGTACTTTGCCGCCCGGCGACGTGCGGCGAGACGCGGATCGGCGGCCTTGCGGCGGTCCGCCGCCTGCTTCGCCTTATATGCCTTGTGATAGACGCGGTTCTCGGCCTTCGGAGTCGGTCCTTTGCCCCGAAGCGCGTTACGATGTTTGCCGCCCGAACCTTTGGTCGGGCCTTTCTTATTAGCCATACCGTCCATTATCTCATGGGCGATGGAGCAATCGGCGGTTGCAGCGGCGGCGGCCAAAGGCGGAGTGTCGCCGGGGAATCGGGGATTTCAGCGTTTCGTGAACGCTGCAGTAGGGGGTGGTTTTGTAAAATACGAGTAATGCGTCGCAGGCAATCGCCCGGCGCCCATAACCGCGCAGCCTTGCCGTGCCGGTATCGTCATCAGATGCAGCGGCACAAGGGCTGACTACTCCGCGGCTGACTGAGGAGACCATCATGGTTGATCACCAGCTCGATCAATCCCCATCCCATGCCCCCCAAGCTCAACCGGCAGATACCGGCGAGCGACATGCATCCGCCATATTTGACACCGACCCGTCGCTCACCGACGCGTCGGATGTCGCCAAAGCGCTGCATGTCGATCCCGCCGTCGGGCTGAGCACGCAGGAGGCGAAACGTCGCAAGGAACAGTTCGGCCCCAACCAACTGGCCAGCGCACCCCCGGTGCCCAAATGGAAAAAGTTCCTTGCCCAGTTCCGCGACCCGCTGGTCTACCTGCTGCTCGTTGCCACGGCCATATCACTGGTCGCCTGGTTCATCGAACGGGCGAACGCGCAACCCGGCTCATCCACCGAAGCGCTCCCGTTCGACGCGATCGTCATCGTGCTGATCCTCATCATCAACGCGGTTCTCGGCTACGTGCAGGAAGCGAAGGCGGAGCAGGCGGTGGCGGCGCTCGCCAGCATGACTGCCCCGCAGACCTCGGTGCTGCGTGACGGCCAAGTCATGCGTATCGATACCGCTGACATCGTGCCGGGCGATATTCTCATCCTGGGCGAAGGCGATTCCGTGTCCGCGGACGGCAGGCTGCTCGCTGCGGCATCCCTGCGCATTGCGGAGGCAAGCCTGACCGGAGAATCCGTGCCGGTCGCCAAGAAACCTGAAACGCTTGACAGCGCCAAAGCTTTGGGCGATCGCATGAACATGGTGTTCAACGGCACATCCGTCACGCAAGGCACCGGTCGCGCAATCGTCACCGGTACAGGCATGGACACGCAGGTCGGCAAGATCGCGGACATGCTGTCGCAGACCGAAGACGAGCAAACCCCGCTGCAGAAGGAAATGGCGCACGTCTCCAAGGTGCTGGGCATCGCCGTGTGCATAATCGCCGCAGTGGTTCTGGCTGCGCTTGCACTGATGGAAGGTTTCCACAGTGTCGATGACATCATCGAATCCCTGCTGCTTGCGGTCTCGCTTGCGGTCGCCGCAGTGCCCGAAGGCCTCGCCGCAATTCTCACCGTGGTGCTGGCGCTTGGCGTCCAGCGCATGGCCAAGCATCATGCGATTGTCAAGAAGCTGTCGTCCGTCGAAACGCTCGGCTCGGCTTCGGTGATTTGCTCCGACAAAACCGGCACCCTCACACGCAACGAGATGACCGTCGAACGCGTGGTCACGCCGAGTGGCGAAGTGCAGTTGACCGGCACAGGGTACGCCCCTGAAGGCAGGATGGTCACGGTCGGAGCCGCCGACGGCGACTTGGAGGTACCGGCAGACATCCGTGCTGAGGTTTACGCCACCTTGGGCGCCGGAGCCATGGCGAACGATGGCGAACTGCGTGAGGGCGACAAGCCGGGTACGTGGGACATCGTGGGCGATCCGACCGAAGTGTCGTTGATCGTCGCGGCGCGTAAAACGAAAACCGATCGCCGCTTCGAGAACTTCCAGCGGGTCGGCGAAGTGCCGTTCACTTCGGAGCGCAAGCGCATGTCTGTTGTTGCCAAAGACAATGCAGATTCCGGCAAACTCACCATATTCGCCAAAGGCGCTCCGGATGTGCTGCTCGCATACTGCACAAGAATCGCCGTAGGCGGCGCAGTACGGCCAATCACCGAAGGCGACCGGCAGGAAATCCTGCATCAGGTCGAACGGCTGTCGAACGAGGCTTACCGCACACTCGGCGAGGCTTACCGTCCGCTTGATACGGCTTCCATCGCGGATGTTCCGGGCATGATTTCCAATGCGGCCGGCGAAGTGCTTGATATCGCCGACCAGAGCGATGCACTGGAACGTGACATGATTTGGACCGGTATGGTCGGTATCATCGACCCGCCACGCACCGAAGTACGCGATAGTGTCGCCGAAGCGCACCGCGCGGGTATTCGCACGGTCATGATTACCGGCGACCATCCGCTGACTGCCGCGCGTATCGCCACCGATCTCGGCATCATCGACAACGGCGGCAAAGCCCTGACCGGCGACCAGCTCGACGCCATGGACCAGCAGGCCTTCGACAAGGCGACATCCGAAGTGTCCGTGTACGCGCGCGTCGCCCCGGAGCACAAGCTCAAGATTGTCGACTCCCTGCAACGGCAAGGCAATATCGTGGCGATGACCGGCGACGGCGTCAACGACGCCCCTGCGGTCAAGACCGCGGATATCGGCGTGGCGATGGGCATCACCGGCACCGAAGTGACCAAAGAATCCGCCAAGATGATTCTGGCGGACGACAACTTCTCGACCATCGTGGCGGCCGTGCGCGAAGGTCGTGGCATCTTCGACAACATACGCAAGTTCTTGCGCTACCTGCTCAGTTCGAACGTCGGTGAGGTGTTCACCGTGTTCTTCGGCGTGGTCCTTGCCGGTTTCCTCGGCATCACCCAGCCGGGTTCAGCGGGTGTCACCGTGCCGCTGCTGGCGACACAACTGTTGTGGATCAACCTGCTCACGGATGCCGCGCCGGCGCTTGCGATGGGCGTCGACCCGCAGACCGAGGACGTGATGAACCGCAAGCCGCGCAAGCTCACCGACCGGGTGATTGACCGCTCCATGTGGGGTGACATCGTGTTCATCGGCGTCATCATGGCAGCGGTCACACTGATCGGCATGGATATGCATTTGTCCGGCGGCTTGTTCACCGACCGTTCCGTCAACGCCATCGGGCATGACGCGCAGATGGTGGAGGCGCGCACGATGGGCTTCACCATCCTGGTGTTCGCGCAGCTGTTCAACGCGCTCGCCTCGCGCTCGGCGCGCCAATCCGCGTTCGTCGGCCTGTTCTCCAACGGCTGGCTGTGGGGCGCTATCGCACTGTCCATCGTTCTGCAGCTTGCGGTGATTTACCTGCCGTTCCTCAACACGGCTTTCGGCACCACCCCGCTCAGCGGCGGCGCTTGGCTGGAATGCGTCGGATTGGCCGCCATCGTGCTGGTCGCATCCGAATTGCGCAAGCTGGTGCTTCGTGCCGTGGAACGCGGCAAGGAATCCGCGAAATGACGCTGATACAGTGCAAACAACGCAAACAGCGCGACAGCGGATGACGTGACACATCATGCGGAAGGCCCTGATTCGCACGTGACAGCGTGCGGGACGTGCAGGGCTTGATTGCGGGACGTTGTACGGCGACCGGGAGACCGGCATTCGTCGTACAACGTCTTCGCATATATGCCATGCCATCACGGCGTGTTCGCGTCGGCGGCGACATATGGTGAAACGATGGTGACAGCGACCCGCGCAGTGCCGGGAAGCTGTCGGGCATGAACGATAATTGCTCTTGCATAAGCATGATTGAAACGTGAATGAGGGCATGATGACAGACGACGGAAAGGCGTTCCCCATCGGTTCCAGGAGCTCTGCAGACCCGCAGGCGGACGGAATGCCGGAAACCGGAGAAGATGAGGTTTCCCGGTCGCGGCAGACCATATCGGATGAGGATGATTTCAACCAAGATGACGATCGTCTCTATGCTGACTCCGCTGACTATGTTGACTATGCCGACTCTGCCGACGACAATCCGTGGCAAGACCCGCTTCATCCTTGGAATGGCCTGTACGACCGTGCCCAGGCGTCTCCTCAGCCGGACGACGATGTGATGGCCAGACTGCAACAAGAGAACGATGGATTGTCGTTATCGCCGCAAGCGTCGGCGGCTTATGCCGCCGGGATATCTGCCGCCGGCGGGCAGACGGAGGATAATGATTCCGCGCAACAGCCCGCACGTCCGCAACTGGCTCAGACAGGTGCAGCCGACATTGCCGATTCCGGCGCCGGCAACCCATCGGATCCTCGGCGGGCATCAGCCGATGGCGGCCACACCGCCGGCGATAAACCGGATCGTCTGGATGAACCAGCGGTGCATGAGCATGAATTTCACGCCGGCGAGGGGCGGGACCCGCACGCGTTGGCGGCGCCCAAACCCAAGCGGCAGCGCAAGCCCATCCCCGCGGAACGGTGGATTGCCGGCGGTGCCGCGCTGAGCGCGTTGGTGTCGCTCATCGCGGCGTCATGCGCGGCAGTGCGTGCGGTCGCACCCGGCAAGATGTCTCAACTGGCGGTGTTGCCAGTCTCGGGTTACACCGCGATTGGTTGTGTGTTTGCGATCTTGGCCGTCATTCTTGTCGTCGCCGCCCGCGTTGCGGATTCAAAGCGCCGCAAAGGAGGCCACGCAGGTACCGTCGCCATCGTGCTGACCGCGTTGGCCGGCATGTTGATCGCCAGCGCGCTGGTGGTCGGCAACTTCTTCCCGGACGGCATCATCAAGGCTTCAGGACGCGATGATGCTCCGGTCAACAGCGTGTCGCGTATGGAAACCGATATCGAGGCATCAACCCAGCGGTGTTCTGACGGCTGGCAGTCCATGGATGTCAGCGGATATCCAGGCATCAGCGCCGTGGCGGTGTGCAAAACCACGCGGATGGCGTTCGTCACCTTCGACAGCGCATCAGCCGCTTCGATGTACCGCAACGCGATCACATCGAAAATCTCGTCCACGTTGGACAGCTATTCCAGCGACGCGCGCGCCCAAGGCGACTGGTGTCTCCTCAGCGGCGGACGTTGGATCGCCTTCGGGCAGAAATCCGATATCGAAGCCTTGCGCGAACAGTGGGGCGGCACCATCAGCACCGTACAGTGAGCGTCCATACGGATTGTGCGATGAGTTGCGCGACGGGAGTCATACGGTGGATACCCGGCGTGATGCGTAATGTCTGGCTTCGACACTCAATCCGGAACGGTAACGGTGATGTGTTTGCTCTCTCCACTGCGTGAAAGGTGAATCGATCTGTGCACTTGGCGTGTCTGCGTAACCCGGCTTCGCTGGGGAGTGCAGGACACGTCCACGTCCACATCGCCAAGCGGTGAGATGTACGATGCGAATTTCCCTTGTTCGTTGGAGATATATGACTCAAGGGTGTGCACTTTTCCATCTTGCGGAGTGAAATCACACGTGCATCCGCTGATTGGCTTGCCGTCGCTGTCACTCACCGTTACAGTGACAGTCGCTTCTTGCGATGAAGTCCAGGGCGACGTCCCTCCGGGAGACTCCCACAATCGGCGGCAAGGAACGCAAACCATCACAAGCGCGATGAGAACGACGGCAATGATTGAGATGGTAACAATGCTCGCTTTGCTGTGTGTTGTAGCGGTGTTGTTGATGTTCGTCATGTGGTGCCCCAATCATGCCAGAACGGCTTAAAACCGTGTGATGATGAACGCTATTATCGCACGGGAAAAGAACGTCTCTCCATCGAGTGTTGGTACGGTTCGTGTGGCGAGAGCGCGTATGGTTCGTTTTGGTGCGAGGTCGAGCAGCAAGCGGGTATATTGGGCGATATGAGTGAATCTTCGCAGCTGGTGGGTCGTGAATCGAACGTAGTGCCGGGGCGGTTCGGCGAACCGATGCAGGTGCGTGAAGCCCAATGGTCGCGCGGAGGCGGCAACGCGCAGCCCAATCGTCCGATGCTGCTGTGCCTGCACGGCTGGGGGTCGAACGAGCAGGATCTGGCGGATATGATGCGCTACGTGGCGCCTTACAACGATTTCGCATCGCTGCGTGCGCCGCTCGTCTTGCAGGAGGAGCGCGGGTCGGTTCCGGGTGCTTACACGTGGTTCCACGATTGCGTGCCGACCGGCGAGGATCTGGATCGTGACGCCTTCGCCGCCGCCAACGCAATCGATGCGTGGGTGTCGGAGCATATCCCCGCAGAGCGTGACGTGGTGCCGATCGGCTTCTCCCAGGGTGGATTGCTGGCCATCCACTTGCTGCGCGTGCATCCGGAGCGATACCGCGCTTCGATTTCGCTGTCCGGCTTCCTCGCCCCTGCGCAGGTTCCGGGCACAGCTCCTGCGGATGACCGGCTCGCCGACCTGCAAATCCCGACCTTCTTCGGTTACGGTCAAGCCGACACCGTGATTCCGGCGTATGAGATCCACGCGATGTCTGCGTGGCTGGAGGAACACACTTGGCTGACGGAGAAAAGCTACCGCGGCCTCGACCACGCGGTGAGCTTGCAAGAATTCAACGACCTGCGCCAGTGGCTGATGTTGCACAACATCACGTCCGGTATGCTGTGAATCGGGGTGGCGGCGCGGAATCGGGGTGACTCGGTGCCCGGTGCACTGTGCAACGTGCCTGCTGTGTGAGGATTGGCTCACACAGTGGGGGTTGCATCACTTGAATCTGGCTGATTTCGGCCCAACAAGGATGAGTTTGTGAGGATTCGCTCACACAATGGGGGTTCGGACGGCTTGAATCTGCTGATTGCAGCCTGTCGGGTGCCATCGTGTGAGGATTGGCTCACACCATGCGTATCGGATGTCCCGGATTTGCGCTTCGAACGATCATCCGGCGCATCCATGTGAGGATTCGCTCACACACCGGAATCCGCATCCACCTGCATCACGTACACGTTGCGCCGCAACTGCCGCAACTGGGCGCGACTGATCCGCCCGTCCTCGAACAAATCTTGGATAATGCCCAGCTCAATCGCATAACTGTCGCGTTTGACGTCCTCCACCTCATTGATGGTTTCGGCGCTGCGCTCCACATTCGGCCGGTTGCGCAGCGACGCTTCGGCGCGCTGATAATCAAGGATCAATGCCGAACAATCCTCAGTATTGTACGTGCCGGCATGCATCTGCTCATACAGCTTGCCGATGACCACATGAATCGCTTCGAGCTGGGTGCCTCGTACCGCCGCATAGATTTCGTCCTCGCTCATCAGCGGAGCCGTGCGCAGAATCTTGCTGTAGATCCGCCTCGCCAACAGTGATGTGCGGCGTTGCAGCGCGCGCAACCTGCCGCGAATCTGCGATACCGCTTGTGAATTGCCGAATCCCGCGGTCGCATGACGCAAGGTGGTCATCAGCTGGTCAAGCATGCGCTCGCAAGCCTCGACATGCAGGTCGCGCTGATGGGATGCCGCCGGCGTGCCGGTCTCTTCGTTTTTCAGGTCGATGATTCGCTGTTTGAGGAAGTCTTTCTCCCATGTCAACGCTTCGATTTGCAAGGCTTCGAAACCTTGTGGATCGGCGCTGCCAAGGCGGTGTTTCAGCCGTGTGATGCGCTTCGTATACGAATCGATGACCACGAGCACCGCACGTCGGTTTTCCGGGGTGACGCGACGGGTCAGCTCCTCGACGGTCTGACGCAGCACTTCCACGGTGATGTCATCCATTTCCTTGGTGCTGTGCCGGTGATTCGGGGCGAGCAACGGCAGCAGGAAATTCGCGAGCAGCAGCGTGACGATGATGACGCCGGCAGCCACGAAAATCAGCTCATCGCGCATCGGGAAATCAGCGCCCGCGGCGATGGTGTACGGGATGGTGAACATCAGGGATAGCGTGATGGTACCTTTCGGTCCGCCGAAGGTCATGATCGCGGCGGAACGCCACCGTTGAGCGGTCATCCGTCGCCGTTGCCCGGTGCGCTGGTCGCGGGCGATGCGCAGCATGGCGGCCACCCACACGAATCGCATGACGACCACCACCGCAGACACCAAGGCGATAATGCCCAGCAGCATCGAGTTGCTCTCAGTGGGATCCGACCATGTGGTGCCGAGCACGTCGGGCAGCATCATGCCCAGCATGATGAACACGGAACCGTTCAACGCGAACGACAGCACCGCCCACACGCTGGAGGAGACAATGTTGGTGCGGGCGACATTCGGGCCGACCCCACTGCGGTCATAGCGCGCGATGAGCCCGGCCGCGACCACGGTCAGAATGCCGGATACGCCGATCGCTTCGGCGCCCAAATACAGCAGGAACGGCAGGAACAATTCCATCAGGATGCGTGACGTGGTGGTTTCCCAGCCGAAGGATCGCATCAATCCGAACAGCCAGTTGGCGAACACGCCGAACACCAAGCCGAGCACAGTCCCGCCAAAGAACGAGACCGCGAACTCCCCGGCGGCCGCCCCGATGGAGAATGTGCCGGTGATTGCGGCGAGAATCGAAAATTGGAAGCCGACAATGCCGGAAGCGTCATTGAACAAGGATTCGCCTTTGAGGATCCCGCGCTGCCGTTCACTCAGCGTGGCTTCATGGCTCAGGGACGCCACCGCGACCGCGTCAGTCGGGCCGAGGGCGGCACCCAATGCGAACGCGGCTGCAAGTGGTACGGCGGGCCATGCGGCATGCGTCACATACCCTACGGCGATCATTGTGGCGATTGCCAGGCCAATGGCAAGCGACAGCGATAGTTTCAGGTTCTTCAGCAATGCTGTTTTATCAATGCTGCGTGCCTCAAGATAGAGTAGCGGAGCGATGAACAGCACCATGAACAGTTCCGGGTCCAGCGTGGCGTCAGGGAAGAACGGCAGTCGCGATGCCAGCGCACCGAGCACGATTTGCACGAGCGGCGTGGACACTTTGGGAATGAACCGGCTGAGGAACGATGACACCACGACCGCGCCGACAATGCACAGGACGAGGGTCAGTTCCGTCATGATGCCGCCTTCCGTTCCTTGGGCTGGGTGATGTGGCGCGTTGCGCTGACGCATGATGCATGCGGCTGTTCCCAGCGTACCGGGTGCAGATGAATTCTGTTCGCTGCCGGCTACGGATTGGCTGTAGATCAGGTACGGATTGGTGGCAGGGGATTTGACGGCAGAGGATTGTGCGCTGTTCCGCGCGTGGGGACTCTGCCACTACACTGGCTGATATGGCGGAAACGGGACATTACGCAACAATCGGTGGGACGCTGCGCGAGTCGATGCGGCTGGCGCTGGATCTTGCGCATGAAGCGGCACGCGATGGGGAAGTGCCGGTCGGGGCAGTGGTCATCGGCGCTGACGGCGCGGTGCTTGGCCGTGGCCGCAACCGGCGTGAACATGGCGGCGACCCATTGGCCCACGCCGAAGTCGAGGCGATGCGTCAAGCCGCCGGCACGCTGGGAAACTGGAATCTTGCCGATTGCACACTGGTTGTGACCTTGGAACCGTGCCCGATGTGCGCCGGGGCGTGCTTGCAAACCCATATCGGGCGTATCGTGTTCGGCGCTTGGGATGCCAAACTGGGTGCGTGCGGTTCAGTATGGGATATCCCACGTGACCCGCACGTCGGCTCGTTCCCCGAAGTGTACGGCGGCGTATGCGAAACCGAATGCGCCCGTCTGCTTGCCGATTTCTTCAGTCGCAGACGGTGAACAAACCGTCTGCGACTGAAGAGTTCACACACGCACGGCTTCGAACAGCACGGCCTGCGCCGGGTGCAGGCTCGGGGGACGGATGCCATACGTTTCGAGCGCGACCGCAGGCAATGCCACACCGTCGGCGGTCCACCAGCCGAGGGTGGACTGCCCGTTGCCGATGCCGGCGGCGTCAAGGTCCAGACTGACCGGCAACGGCTTGACCTGATATACGGCATCCGGGTCAAGGCCAGGCAAATCGACTGGCGCAGCCGGGTAGGTCTGTGACGTGGTCAGTTGAGTGAATCGGTACACGGCGTGCGAGCGGTCGGCGCTGACGATACCGTCCAAGCGCACGGCGGGATCCGCAGTATCCGCATGCACTGCCGTTCCGGTTTCGAACATGGCGCGGTGCTCCTTGTACGCGCGCACCCATGCGGCCAGTTTGTCCAGATCCTCCTGCGGCTCCTTGAGCAGATTCCATTCGATGCCCATATGCCCGAAGAACGCCATATCCATACGCAGGTCTTGGCTGGTGGCGCGGTGCGTCGAATGCGCAGGGCTGGCTCCCACATGCTCACCGATCATCTCGGGCGGCACCAACAATGACGTGTAGCGCTGGATATCGGCGCGTTCCACGGGATCGACGCAGTCGGATGCCCAGATACGGTCGGCGTAGCGTAGGATGCCCAGATCGACGCGCCCGCCGCCGGACGAGCAGCTTTCGATTTCGAGCCCGGGATGCGCGAGTTTCAGATCGCGGAAAATCCGGTATACGGCAAGCGTCTGCTCATGCACCGCCGGTTTGCCGGTACGCGGCGACACCGCTTCGGTAACGAGCTTGTTGTGGTCCCACTTGATGTAGTCGATGCCCAGTTCGCCGACCAGATGATCCATCGCGCCGAACACGTAGTCGTACGCATCCGGGTTGGTCAGATCGACGACTTGCTGGGAGCGGCCCTGCATCGGCAGACGACCGGGGGCGGGACGCAGAACCCAGTCCGGGTGGTTGCGGAACATGTCGGAATCCGGGTTGACCATCTCCGGTTCAAACCACAGGCCGAACTCCATACCTTTGCCGTGCACGTAGTCCGCCAACGCTTTCAGGCTTTTCGCGCCGTCAGGCCACACGTCTTGCGCGATCTGCCAATCGCCGAGCCCAGAAGTGTCGTCACGCCGGGAGCCAAACCATCCGTCGTCCACAACGAACCGCTCCACACCGCTGTCCACGGCCTTGTCCGCGAGCCGGACAAGCGTGTCGTAATCATGCTGGAAATACACCGCTTCCCACGTGTTCAGGATGACCGGACGCGGTTTGTTCGCAAGATTGGGGTGCTGTGCGCGCACAAACTCATGGAAACGGTGTGCGACCTCGTTTAACCCTGTCCCGAACGCGCCATACACCCATGGCGTGGTGTATTGGTCGCCATGCTCCAGCGTGATTTCTCCGCCGAACAGTTTTTCCCCGCCGCCGATCACGCCTTGCGTGTAAGGCAGACGTTCCGCGGACAGCACGCTGTTGCCGCTCCAGCCGACATGCACGGAATACACGTCACCGTGCTCGAAGCCGAAACCTGGAGCGCCTGCGGTGAGCAGCAAGGACGCGTCGAAATCAGGACGCCCGGCCATGGAAAGCTTCTCGAAACGGCCGACGGTGAGCGGCTGGCGTTGCGGCGAACGCTCGCGCAGATGATGACCGGTGGTGGTGAGGATTTCCACCGCTTGTTGAGGCAGAGGATACCCGAGTTCAATGCCGTTGACGGCAAGAGTGCCGCTCCCGAGATTGGTGATGGCGGCGGATTGACGAATCAGCCCGGAATCCGTCAGCTCGCAGGTCCAGTGCAGAGCGACCTGCTGTTCGGCGTCTTGCGCATCGACGCTGATGATGGACGCCCCGTCGTTGTCACCAGCAGCCGGGCTGAAGGCGGTAACAGTGAAATCGCAGAACAGCTCACGACCATCACGGCAGATATCGATGCGCTGGGCGCCGATCCAGGATTCTGATTGCGTGGGCAGGATGCTCGGCCACACGGTGTTGTCCAACGCGCCGGATACGCGTTGCGGTTTCAGCGCGTCATACAGGTGCACCAAGGTTTCCGGGTGCGGCAGTGGGCGCCCCCAATGAACGAAGCGGGGGAGAGCCTTGCCGGGGAAAATCAGTGCGAACGCCACATCGGCGTCGGTGTTTTCCGCGTACACCGCCGTCAGATTGGTGCCGTCATTCGCTGTTCCGGGGATGATAGTGATGCGCGTCATTGCACTCCTTTGGTCCGTGAGGTCTGTCGTTCTTTCGCTGTGCCGGTTCGGCGCGTTTCCTCTTGCCCCACACCGTGCCGGCATCGTTGGTTGTATGGTATGTGCTCGCGTTTTCCTTGTCTTTGGGCGCGTGTCGTGTGCATTGCGCAAGAAAAACGGGGGTTTCCGGGAAGTGTTGAAGGAAACGAGGGTGTTGAAGGAAACGAGGGCATCGGGAGGCAACACAAGCGTCGGGAAACCGGCATGGAACGAGGACGTTGTGCGGCTTCCGGGCGCGCTACAGTTGGTGCCGACCGTGTCGCATTCATGCGCGCGAGAAAGTGGGAAAGCGGGAAAGGACACCCATGGCGTATTCCAACACACAGGATCATGATGCACTCGGGGGCAATCTTGTCCGTCGTGTGGCGGTGCTGGCGATGGTGGGTGTGCTGTCGGGCCTGATGTCCGGTCTATTCGGCATCGGCGGCGGAACGATCATCGTGCCGGCATTGGTCTGGCTTGGCTTGACACAACGGCATGCGGTCGCCACCTCGCTCGCCGCGATCATTCCGACCGCCATCGTCGGCGTGATTTCGTACGCGCAATCCGGACATGTGGACTGGATCGCCGCGCTCCTGCTCGCCTGTGGCACAATCGTCGGAGCGCAACTTGGCAGCTGGCTGCTGTCGCGCCTGCCGGAAATGGTGTTGCGCTGGGCGTTCGCCGCATTCCTGGTCTTTGTGATTGTCTCGCAGATCGTCGGCACGCCGTCGCGTGACGGTACGATTCACATGACATTCCTGACCGGTGCTCTGCTGGTGCTGCTCGGCGTGTTCGTGGGCACGTTGTCTGGCCTGCTTGGCATCGGCGGCGGGGCGATTGTCGTTCCGGCGTTGTCGCTGGCGTTCGGCGCGAGCGACCTGGTGGCTCGTGGCACGTCCCTGCTCATGATGATTCCCAATGCCATCGCAGGCAGCGTCGCGAATGTCCGGCGCGGCCTGGTCAACCTGCGTGACGGCCTGATCATCGGCGTGGTCGCGGCATGTCTGACCCCAGCTGGCACGTGGATTGCCGGCTCTATCAGCGCGCGTATGGGCGCGAACCTGTTCGCCCTGTATTTGTGCGTGATCGGCGTGCGTTCCATCTGGGCTGCAATCAAGGTGACGCCCGCCTTGGCCAAGCGGCTTGAGCGGCATGGGGCTGGTCGCTGACGCGCATCATGCGCCGATACTATCTTCCGGCGCGCTCCACCAGTCTCGCCAACTGCACCCGGTTCATGCTCAGGCGTTCGCTGGCATTGGATAGATGCGCTTTGACTGTGCGTTCGGAAATGAACATCCGTTCGGCGATCTCCTGATTGCTCATGCCCTGCGCAGCCAAAATCACGGTTTCCTGCTCCCGCTCGGGCAGACTCTCGAGCATGCGTTTCGCTTCGTCTTCTCGGGCGTTGAGCCGTGCGCTCGCCATATCGTCCAGCAACTGGCGTTGTGCGGCTTGATTGAATTGCGGTTCGCCTTGGCATACGGCGATGAGACGTTCGATGATGGTTTGCGGCGCGTCGGTTTTCGAGACGAAGCCTTCCGCACCCATTTCCACGGCACGTTCCACGGTGCGTTGCGGACTGAGCGAGGTGAGAATCAGCACATGCGTGTCCGGGCTTACGCGCCGCACCCGATCGGTGGCTTCGATCCCGTCCATGGTAGGCATGTCGATATCCATGAGAACAACATCCGGATGATCCCGTTCAGCGGCGGCCACGGCCTGCAACCCGTCCGTGCAAGTGTCGAGCACGCGGATCCGACCGCGAGAATAATCCTGCACAATCAGCGCCATGGTCTGGCAAATCATGGGATCATCATCGGCAATAATCACGGTAATCGGTGCTTCGCTGCCCGCTGCCGTGTCATCCGGTCGTTCGATTTTCTCCTGTGTCCGCACGGCTCCATGATACCGGGAGCACGGATACTGGGCACCGCTGCAATACGGGAAGCACCTATTTTCGTTCGGCACCAGGCTGTCGCTGAACACTTCGCGGCGGAAGCGATACCTCAAGATGGAAGACGCTGCGCTTGTCGGTTCCCCATGTACATGTGCCGCCGACTGCTGCCACACGTTCGCGGATGCCTCGTAAGCCGTTACCGCCCGCGGGCCTGCCCATGGGCTCGCGCTCGGCCCTGATGCCGTTGCCGTTGTCGGCGGTATGCTCTGACGTCTGTACGCCGGTCGGATTGCTGATATGCACATTGATGCCATGTGCAGCTGAGCAGGTGACTTCCAGCTCAATGGGCTGTCCGGGGGCGTGCCGCCGTGCGTTGGTGAGTCCTTCCTGAACCGTACGGTAGGCGATTTTCGTGATATCCGGATCGATGGCGCCCATGTCTTGGATGTCAATCCACGTGTCGATGTGCGCGCCCGCCGCTTTCGCCTCGGCGATCAAGCTGCTTAATGATTCGCGCGACAGTGATGTGGCATCGTCCGGTCCGAGCGTCTGCCGGGCTTTGTTCGGGTTGTGCAGCAGGTCGATGATGCTGTGCGCTTCGTCCAAAGCCCCGGCCGCCTGTTTGCGGATATCTTCCGCACGCTGCGCGATGTCGTGCACCTGCTGATCGGTGATATTCCCCGCGGTGAGCGTCCCGCATTGCACTTGCAGCGCCGATGCGTTGACAGCGATGAGCGACAGGCTGTGTGCGAGCGTGTCATGCGCTTCTGTGGCGATTGCATCCGCCAGCTGCTGGCTGGCAAGATCGGATTGCAGCATCTGCGCGCGGTCTTGTTGTTGCGCCGCTTGCCGTTGGGCGCGCTGGGCGCGTGAAGTGTTGCGGTTCGCCACGCCGACGATCACCGCGATGGCGATGGATATCACGGCGAGGAGCAGTCCGGCCAGCAGCATGCCTTGCCGGCTTGCGGCGTGGGTGACATCTCCTTGGTCGTTGGTGCTGGACAGCATCGTGCCGATGATGGAGTATTCGGCGGGCATCAGGGCGTCGCGCAAACGGGAGATGACGGTCGCAGCGCTGCTGAGTGCGATAAGTCCGTAGATGCGGCGATCCGGCTCGCGACGGGCGATCAACGCGCTTTGCGCCATGAGGGCGGTCAGTGGGCTGATTGGCAGACATATGGTCACGATGGCGACGATCAGACATACGAATTCAGGCTTTTCGTCGCGCTCGCGCAGCAGGAACGGTAGCGCGGCGCCGGTGACCAGCCCGATGAGCGACCAGAACATGCCGATATCGCTATGCCACGCGGACATGCCTTCGTATATGAACGCCGGTTGCACGAGTCCACAGGCGATTGCGCATGCGAGCATTACCGTGGTGATGCGTCGCGGTTTCCTGTTGGCCGTTTTGGAAGTGCTGGCGTTTCCTGCTTGCCACTGGGGTGCCGAATATGGGGGTTGCGGCATATAAGGTTGCGCCGGTTGTGATTGTGGCCGCTGGAACTGCTGAGGTCGCTGCGTCGCGTACGGTGGTTGGTACTGGGATGCACCGTGGGATGGGCCGCTGCCGTATCCGTACCCATACCCGTATCCGGAGCCGGATAGTGTTTGGGGCCTGATGCGCGTGGATGCCGCGGCAGGAGCCGCCTGGGGTGTTCCGGCGGTACTGTCCGTCCCGATGATTCCCGTGCTCATCCGTCTACCGGGTTCGCCGCCCGGATGCCCTCCTGCTTCGCTCATGTCGCCCACTGTACTCACATGATCGTCGTGTGGCTATTGTCCTTTCGGGCATATCGGTACGGCCTGTCGTACACTTTCCGCATTTTTCCTTCGGCCGTAGCGTGGGGATTGTCCTGACCGGAAGAGAAAAGCGAGGATGACATGGACAACAATCAGCAGTTTGAGCCGCAGCCGTATGGCGGCTCTCAAACCGTATACACGCCGCAACAGCAGGTGGCTCCCACGATGCAGGCGACTCCCGGGGGGGACGCTCCCGCCGAACACCGTATACCCTCAACCTGCGCCAGACAATGACCCTGATGAAGACCGTCCGCGCAAGTTGAGCGCCGCCGCGATCACAGGACTGGTACTTGGTATCATCGGCATTATTTTCAGTTTCATCCCCATCATCAACAATGTCGCGTTCATTCTTGGTGTGATCGGTCTGGTGTTCGGTATTGTCGGCATGGTTGCCACCAAGCGGTACGGCAAGCGCCGCGGCAGGGGGCTCGCAATCGCAGCGGTTATTCTGACGATTTTGGCGATGGTGATTACGCTGGTGATGCAGCAGGCTACTGGCAAGGCGCTTGATGATGCGCTTGGCACGTCTTCCACCACGTCCCAGTCGGCTTCGTCTGATGCGAAGAAGAGCGGCGGTGAATCGTCGTCTTCCGCTGCTGCGGCGTCTGGGGCGCAGGATACTGAGGGTGATCTTGACAAGCTTCACGTCAAGATTGTGTCCGCCGCCAAGTCTGGGGCTGATTACAACGGTCAGCCGACTGTGCTGGTGACCTACGAGTGGACGAACAACACCGACAAGAACCAGGTGTTCTCGGTGGCGACATCCGCGAAAGCTTTCCAGAATGGCAAGGAGCTTGACTTGGCGATCTATACGGAAGCGCCGGCCGGCTACGATTCCAATGCCAGCCTTCAGGAGGTGCAGCCCGGCGCAACCCAGCAGGTGAGTGTCGGCTACGTGCTCCAGGACGATTCGCCGGTGGATGTCGAAGTGAGCGGCACCTTTGATTTCTCAGGCGCCAAGGTTTCACACACGTACCAGTTGCAGTAGCTGATACGGGGCGGTTGCCGAGTGTGGTTCGGGGCTGTGCGGCCGGCGGCATGTCGGTTGTGTGGCCCCGTCTTGATGTGAGGATTCGCTCACAAACTGCGCGGTAGAGTGCAGTGAGTTGCTGATTCGGCAGTCTGGGATACTCACTTTGTGAGGATTCGCTCACAAACCGGCCACTGCAAACACCCTGAGAGGGCGATTCGGGGTTGCTCGAGTATCGCTTTGTGAGGATTCGCTCACACAGTGGTGGGTGGATGCCGCCGGATTGGACAATCCGGCACGTTTGGGCGTCTTGGTGTGAGGATTCGCTCACAAAACGGCGGGCGGAACACACGGACTTCGTCGTTCCGCCCTCCTGACAGCCTGTTGTGCGAGCCAATTCTCATACACCGGCCTGCAACGATGGCTCACGCCGCCCCTTACTTTGGGTTTGCGGCCGCGTTACACGTCTGCGCCGCACCGGTTCCAGCAACCTCTCAGACCGCCTCCAGCGTGGTTCTGCCTGACGCCTCCCGTGTGAGGCACAGTCGCCTGTCACAGCGCTGGGCGATTGTTTCGTCGTGCGTGACAACGACCAGGGTCTTCCCGAAATCGCGTTGGAGTTGCAGCATCTGGCTGAACATGTCATGGGCAAGATGCGGATCAAGGGCTCCTGTTGGTTCATCTGCGAGAATCAGGTCTCCGGGCTTGAGCATGCATCGGGCGAGAGCAACGCGTTGTTGTTCGCCGCCGGAAAGTGTCATGACACGGTCGTTGATAACTTGTCCCAAGCCGAGTCGTTGAAGCAGATTTACAGCGTCATCGCGCTTATCTTCTGTATTGCCTGGCGCATATTTCAATCCGAGTAGCACATTGTCCAACGCAGTGATATCGGTGATGAGGGCGTAGGACTGGAACAGGTAGTTGATGCGGTTGCGGCGCATGCGGGTCGCCGCAGCGGAATTCATGCCGGGATATGCAGAGCCCTCAAAGCAGATGCGACCTGTTGTCGGCTCGTCCAGTAGTCCAATCATATTGAGCAGTGTTGATTTTCCCGAGCCTGATGGGCCGGTAATCGCCAGGCTCTCTCCACATGCCACGGATGCCGTGACATGTTCCAGCACGGTTCGGTTCGCGAAGGTTTTGGAGACGTCCTGGATGTCCACTATGGGCTGTCCAATCTGTGTCGTCATGATGATGCCTTTCGGATGATAATTGGGATGATGGGTCGCGCTTTCGGCGGCAAGGTCGATAGTCGCATTATTCCTGCGCGATCATGGTGGCCAGTTCCTTGGTTGCGATTCGTCGCGTGTCCGACAGGAGGATGACAGTCTGGAGCACTGCTAGAAGCGTGGTGAATGCGAATGCCGCCATGGAATGAATGAAAGCCGCAATGGCGATGGATATCGTCGATACCAGTACAACGGTAAGGAATGTGGGCGCAAAGATGCTGACCAGCGGGTATCCGAGCAGCCGTTTGACCGCGATACGGGTACGGTACGTCGCCGCGAAAATCCGGCACATCGCTATGGACAGCACCAGTTCGAGTGATGCGAGGAACGCCATGACCAAACCGAAGAACTGAATGGTCTGGGTCGCGGTCTTCGTCAGGCCGGCGATGAAATCATCGACCGGAATATACTGCGGATTGTTGTCTTCCAAATGATATTGCGCAAAATACCGTTGGGTCGCGTATCGTTGTGCGGCCGGCTCGCTGAGCTTGATCATGCTGTTTTCCAGACCAACGGCGCTGAGATTCTCTCCCTCGAATGGTGTCATGTTTTCGGGGGTGCATACGAGTATTACCGGGTCGGTTGTCCAGTTGGGCAATGTGTCGTCGGTATTCCACGTGAACAGTTTGACGGACGGGTGATATGTCACAAAACTGATATCGCGATGCTTCATGTACGACGTGACGATCGATCCTTTCCACTCGGCGTTATGCTCGCTATCCAGCTTCTGGTATGTTTCCATGGCTGTGCGCTGCCGGGCGGTCCACGTGTCAGGTATGAGGAAGATGCGTTCGCCGCGTTTTGCCCGGTTCGTAACCTCCTGGGGGATAGCAAACCCTTGATCTGTCAGATAGTTTGGGGATGCATCGAGTTGCCAGAACGGTTGTTCCGGAGCGGCATGGTAGATGGCTTCCCACGACTGGAGATTATCTTCGTTGTAATGCGCCATATTCGCGATATACACGCCTTTTTGGCCGGCGATGGAGGAATACCAGTCGTAGGTTTCTTTGAAGTGCTCGCTTGATTGCCCGGTGAAACTGCTTTGGTTCGTTCCGGGCGTCTCATGGTACAGCAGCCGCATCGACCGATAGGGTGACCATGAAGCGCGTATCGAGCTGAGATGCTGGACTTCATGCATCGGGCTGTCCATGGCGGTGCCGCCGGATACTAACGCGCCTGATGAGCAGCAATACAGGATGACAAGCACGACGAGCAGTCCTCGCTTCGATATCCGATTGCGAATGGCATCGACTGGATGAACGGTCAGGAATACGCATGACCCGAGACAGGCTGCGAGAAGGGCAAGTGCGCATACGACAATGCCGCGTGTCAGGCAGTATGCGGTCAGCTGCCCTGAAATAGGGAACGATGTGACACCCCAGAACACGCATGCGGCGATAATCGGCAGCGTGACCAGTGACCATAGCAGCATTGGCCGGTATACCATCCAGGCGTATCCGATGCGAGACCAGCCCAGCATGATGTGGATTCCCAGTGTGCTGAATTGCTGGTAGGCGCCGAGAACCAAAATGACGGTGAGCAGTATGGTGGCAGCGGCGAGGAGGCATTCGGCGATGGTACGTTGGAGATTATCGGTGGTATCGGAGCCGTGAAGGGGCTGTTGCAGACGTTCGGCGCTTATTCCTGTCGCCGCACTCAGACTGGAGACGAGCGCATCATATTGTGATTGCGATAGTCCTATGATTCGGTATTCTCCGTTCACTGTGCCGGAGCGTTCCGCGAGTCTGTCCAGTTGCATGACGGTCACGCTGGTTCCGTATCGCACGTTGGGCAGGTCGGCGATCATATCGGCGCGATTCTGGTCCAGTCCCAACGTCGCATGCTGTTCAGCACGCAGGAGCTTCGACAGTGTCGTTGCATCGAGCACGGTGCTCCCGAAAGCGGTGAGTCGCATATCGTCTGGGTGCCGTTGGACATCTCCGAAGACGCCGATGAGATACCCGCAAGCCGCTCCCTCGTCATTGTCGGCGAGCTTGCTGTCTGTTCGAATAATGGTCCCATGTGCACCGGCGACCCTGGTTTTCAGCAGGTCGAGAGCGGAATCACTGTTCTCTTGCGCAATGTCCGTGAGGAATACGGATCGGCTCTGCTGCGGGTAATCGCTGATTATCCGGGAATACCGGTCGCTGAGCGCTGATAATGAAAGCATCGCGGTCGCCACGCTCATCAGCGTTAACAACAGCACTATGACGATGTTCATCCACCGTTGCATCGGTTTCTCCTGACAAAAGGATAGCGGGGCATCAATATTGATGCCCTTATGAGTGGTTATGCTGAGGCAAATATTTTCGAATTAGCCCCGGCAATCCCAATATGCAGTTGCCGGATGGGTACCTATAAATTGTCGTGCGTTCGCTGATGTTCCAGCTTTCTTCCAACCGGACCATGTGGTGTTCGCGGTGGAAGAATGATCATAATAATGCGATTGAACGTTTGAATAGCTGTACACACCATATGAGCGCCCATGGTCCCAGCTCACACGTGTTCCGCGGTAATATACTGTGCTAGCACATGCTGCCCCTGCGCTGGCAAACAACATGGTAATTGCGAGCACCGTCGCTGTTACTTGTTTTTTGATATTGTTCAACTTCTCGCTCCTTTCGGAATCTGGGTTCGGGCTCATTCCCTCACCTTGGGACATACGGTAGGAAGTGAGAACAGGCGAATCCATGTTCTGTCATTGTTCAATGACAGGTGCGCGATTGATCCGATGCGAGAGGTGCGGCTCAGTGCCGGGAACGCGGTACAGCAGCGGGAGAAAGCACGAAAGCGGCGCGCAACATCCAGACATCCTCATCCGTTGCGTATGTCAATTCCCCGCCCATTGACTCGATGATGCGACGGTGCAATGCCAGCCCCCTGCAGGATCGCGTATGTCTGTCATCCTCGCCAGCCGTGTTCGTCTGTACGATGACCAGTCGGCCATGTTCGATTCGGTAACGAATGGAGAAATCGCCGCCGTTTGGGCAATGGTGCTCGATATTCGCGAACAGTTCGATGGTGAACGATGCCAGTTCGTCGTATACGTCTTGGCGTATCGGCATCTGTTCGAAATTGTGCTCAAATGTTGCCGCTCCATGGTATCCGCAGGCCGTAAGGTGCCGTGCCTGCCGGTCAAGCAATTCGCGCAACGAGTTCTGCCATGCGTCCGACATTGAAGCTGTGCGAGATTCTCCTGTATTGCGCAGCACGTCAATGACATGGTGAGCGCACTGCATGGCTTCGCGGGACGTATCGTCAATCGCGCGCAACGTACGTCGTTGTTCCGGATCCTTGCAATCAAGGAGGAGCGTTCCGCAGAGCATGGAAATACTTGCCAGATCGTTGGTCAGCGTGTCATGAAGGTTGCGTGCCAGCGAGAGGTCGCGTTCCGTGCGTGCAATAGACGCCTCGGCTTGGTGCAGGAGCTCCGCGTTGCGCTTGTTCTGTTCGTTCAGCCGTTGCCGACGGTAGGTGTATCCGATAACAGAGGACGCGACCTGCAAGATGATGCCGATAATGACGAATGCCGTCCCTCGGCCCCAGAATACGTGATAGATGGCGAACTCGGCGGTAAACGCCACTTGGACTGCCAATCCAATCCACGTGGGCAGGCAGTAGTACAGCGCAGCGAACGCCAGCGCGCACCCGAATGTCAGATCTTCGAGATGCGTCCACGGCAACGGTATGCAGATTGCAGTGAGCGCGATGACGCCAATGCTCATCCATTGCGGCATGAGAGGTAGCAACGCGCAGGCGCACGCATACATGACAAGCAGTATCCAGGCGATCGGCCCGGATTGGTCGTCGGCAAGTCCGGTCGCCGCTGGGTAGCAGTCTGCAACCAGGCAGACAGCCATGACGGCTGCAAGGAAGAGACGTTGCCCTGTTGCAGGCGTCATCACGGGTTGCCCGAAAAGCAAGATTTCGCCGTAGCCTTGTGATTTGAACTGCTGACGAAAGCGTTGGCACAATTGTCGCGTACTCATCTGGTATTCCTCCGCTTGACCAGAAGCGCAATGAGCTGGACCCTGTTCTTGACTCCGCATTTGCGGCAGGCGCGCTGGATATATGTTCCGACTGTCGCGGGGGAGAGCCCCAGCTGCCGCGCGATATTGACCGAGGTGTTGCCGTCGGCGCTGAGTTCGACAATGGTACGTTCGCGAGGTGTCAACGAATCGATGCCATCGTGTTGCCGATGGTGTGCAAGCCGTGCGAACGCGTCTTGTGCAAGGGGAAAATCGATGGAAGCGTATCGATATGGTTGCCTGCGTTGCACGCCGAGTATCGTTGCCGTGAGCTGTCGCACGTCGCCCTTTGCTGCGATTGCCTGGGCGCCGGCATCCGCCGCGGATTGCGCGTATTCATCAAGAGGGAAGGATGTTACCGCGAGCAGCATGATGCGGCTGTCTCGTTCCCGGATGGTGCGGATGACTTCGATTCCGCTCATTTCGGACATGGACATGTCCACGAGCAGCATGTCTGGGCATGGTTCGGTCAGGCAACGGTGTATCGCTGTCGTGGCTGATGTCGTCAGCCAATCCAGGTCGGTGCTGTCGGCGAGGGCGCGTGACAGGTAGTTGCCCATCGCGGCAAGGGCGAATGCGTCATTGTCCACGACGCCGATGGTGAAGTGCGGTATCGCCGTGCCCTCTGACTTCAATCCCATGGCCACCCCGCCTCACCCGATATACCGCGCAATTGCCCGCGCTGCCGCGGCTTTCGCCCAGCTTTCCCAAGAGAAGTCGAGAATTTCGAAGTCAACGGTCGCCGCCTGGCTGGGACGATACCAGTTGATGCCATTGCGGATGGACTCCCGGTTCATCTTCGCCAAGTATGAGGATTCCCCGCTGATCAGCACCTTGGACGGCATCGCGAAGTTCGCGACCGTGGACACCAGCACACCAAGACGGAAGCACAGCCGGTTGACCAGTTGCCGCGCCTGAGCGGTCCCTTGTTGCGCATCGGCGGCGAACTGGTCGAAGGTGACCATATGCCCCACCAAGGCCGAATACTCCTCGGCCAAGGAGTCATTGGTCAGACATTGCGAACAGCCGGTATGCCCCGCATAGCAACGCGGTCCCTCCGGGTCGACAAGAATATGTCCTGCCAGACCGTAACTTTTGTCCGGGTAGTCCACAGGCATCCCGTCTTCTGCAAGCGAATACCCGACGCCCGCCCCAATGGTGACCACCGCAAACCGCCGCACGCCGATTCCCGCCCCGAACCAGCTCTCATACTGCAGTAACGAATCCAGATCATTGAACACCGCCGTCGGCAGTCCGCCGGTCTGTTCAATCGCCCCGGCGGCATCAACCCTGCCGTCCCAATGCAAGAACGGCGCATACGTCACATACCGGTCATCCTCGGCATGCCCGCCAAAACTCAGCCCGACAGCCACTGGACTGGGGGCGACGGACCGGCGGTAATCTTGGATCGCGCTGCCGATCAGCGTGGCAACATCCTGCGGTTTGGTGGATTCAAGCGTGAACGTGCGACACGGCCCGACCGGCCGGCACAGTGCGTCAACAGCCACAATGCTGACCTCGGAACCGTGGATGTTGACGCCGAGGAAGGTGCGCTCGCCGGCCCGCAGGCGCAGATTGGTCTGGGGGCGCCCTCGTTTTTCGCGCGGTTCTTTCGGGGTGAAGCCCTGCGGCAGCTTGCCTTGTTCTGTCGTGCCGGCGGGGAGCTCCTCGATGACGCCTTCGTATATCAGATCGCTGGTGATGCGCGACAATGCGCCTTGTGACACTCCTAGGAGTTGGGCGAGCGTCGTGCGTGCGATGGGGCCGTATTGTGCGATGGCGCGAGCCACCCGGTGGGTTTGCGGGGAGCCGCTGAACCATTGGACATCCGATGTCTGCCTGTTGTCATTGTCTGATTCCGCGGATTTCCGCGCATCTGTCGCGTATGCTGCCATCGCTGCTCCTTGCCTGTGTGCTGCCGCCGGCGCGCGAGGATACGACCCTGTTCTCATTGCCTCGCATCTGGTATCTTGTATTTTCTTTCTCAATACATAAAAATACCGTGTTTTTCTTTCCTCATGCAAGAGGCGCGCAGGGGGTGGGAATGAAATCCATGTTCACGTATCCTCGGAACCACAAACAAAGCCGCGGCGAAGACGCTGCGGTACGGAAGAGTCAAAGGAGTCTTCATGAAGACGGATTCCCATTCAGGACGCGGAACGCTCAGGTCGGTACTTCGTCGTGCACTCACCGTGGCATGTGTCGCGGTGATGGGGCTCGGTGCCGCAGGGTGTGGAGCGTCGAACGCGCAGACGGTGACGCTGGACTTCTTCCAGTTCAAATCCGAAGCTGCCGACCAGTTCAAGAAGATGGTTCAGGAGTTCGAAAAAGAAAACCCGAACATCCACATCAATATCAACAATTCCGCGAATGCGCAGACTGATTTGCGCACGCGACTCGTCAAGAACCGCGTTCCGGACGTGATCACATTCAACGGTGATATCAGCTTCGGCATGTTCGCCGCCACCGGTGTATTCCATGACTTCACGGATGATCCGATTGTCAAGGAGCTCAATCCTGGCATGGTGCAGATCGCCAAGAACCTGGTCCAGACCACCGATCCGGCGAAGAAGCGCCTGTATGGTCTTCCGTTCTCCGGCAACGCATCCGGCTATATCTACAACAAGACCTTGTGGCGTAAGGCCGGTGTCGATCCGGACAATCCGCCGAAGACGTGGGATGAATTCATTGCCATGCTCAAGAAATTCAAGGCGGCTGGCATCAACCCGGTTCAGGCGAGCGTCGCGGATTCGTGGACTACGCAGGCTCCGCTCGCATCGCTGGCGGGAACCTTGGTCCCGGAATCCGAGTACACGAAGCTGAAGGAAGGCAAGACCGATTTCAAGACCATCTGGACCGAGGTCGCGCAGAAGGAAGTCGAAATGTACTCCTACTCGACATCTGACAAGGGCGTCACCTATCAGGAGGCCACCCAGAACTTCGCGAAAGGCACGGCGGCGATCATTCCGCTCGGCACATACGCCATCCCGCAGATCACGATGATCAACCCGGACATCGATCTCGGCTTCGCACAAATGCCGGCGAGCAACAACGCCAAGGAGCAGAAGCTTACGGCGGGCGATGACGTGATGCTCACCATGAGCGCCACCACCAAGCACCCGAAGGAGGCCATGAAGTTCATCAAGTTCCTGATGAGCGAGAAGCAGCTGAACGCTTACGCCAAGGCGCAGTCCGCCATCACCCCGCTGAAGAAGACCTACTTCGGCAACAAGGCGCTTGAGGGCATCCGCCCGTTCTTCGAAAGCAACAATGTGGTCGACTTCTGCGATCACTACATCCCGTCGTCCATCAATATCGGCGGCTACCTGCAGACCATGGTGATCAGCGGCAACGTCTCCCGCTTCATCAATTCGATGCAGAAGGAATGGGACAAAGTCCAGGCTCGCACGGTTGAGTGACCAGAGCGCGGAGAAAGGAGCATAGCATGTCTGCAACAACTATTTCGGCACAGCAGCCAGCAGCGTCGGACAAGCCGGCGAAGAAGAAGCGCAATTCGGCGTTTTCGAACCGTAAGGTGGATCGCGCGTTCTACTGGATGACCGTCCCTGCGGCGATTATCTTCTCGATCTTCCTGTATGTCCCGTTCATTCGTGGCATCGGCTACTCGTTCACGAACTCGCAAGGGTACGGCAGCTTCAAGTGGGTGGGTTTGCGCAACTATCAGGCGCTGTTCATCGATGATCGTGTCGGCCACGCTTACCTGTTCACCTTCTTCATCGCCATCGTCATCACGGTGCTGATCAACCTGATTTCGATGTTCCTGGCGGTGCTGCTGAACAGCAAGATCGCATTCAAGAACGGTTTCCGCGCGATCTTCTTCATCCCGTATATCTTGGGTACGCTGGTTATCGGCTACGTGTTCAAGTACATTTTCATGACTCCGCTTCCCGCGCTTGGCAAGGCGTTGGGCATCGGCTGGCTGTCTGAATCGATGCTGACCAGCGAACAGTACGCTTGGATTCCTGTGGTGTTCCTCGCCGTGTGGCAGGGTGTCGCTTACTCCACGCTGCTGTACATCGCCGGCCTGCAGACCATCGATGATGAGATTTACGAGGCGGCTTCGATTGACGGCGTGAATGCTTGGCAGAAGTTCTGGAAGATCACCTTCCCGCTGATTGGACCGTTTGTGACGATCAACCTGGTATTGTCCCTCAAGAACGCGCTCGGCACCTTCGATCAGGTGGTCGCTTTGACTGAGGGCGGCCCGAACTCCTCCACCGAAACGGTGACCTACCTCATCTGGAAGGGCGGTCTGACCGGCGGCGAATACGCCTACCAGACGGCTAACGCGGTGATCTTCTTCATCGTTCTCGCGATTGTCGCGTTCATCCAGCTTGGATTCTCGAGAAGCAAGGAGCAGATCTGACAGCCGCGCGCTGAAGCCCGACTGACAGAGGGGAAAGGAATATCATGAAAGACAAGACATTCCACAAGGATCATCGGATTAATTGGTGGCTGACCGCCTTGACCGTGGTGCTGTCGCTCACTGTGTTGATTCCGCTGTATTTCACGGTGGTCACAGCGTTGAAGACGCCGGCTGAAGCTGGTACGTTCAGCTTGCCGTCCTCGTGGCAGTGGAGCAATTTCGGCGCCGCGTCGGCGAAGGTCGATTATCCGCGCGCTGCTTTGAACTCCGCGATCATCACGGTGTCTGCGGTGGTGCTCACCCTGCTGACGAACACTTTCGTCGCGTATGCGGTCGCACGCAATATGGATAAGCGCTTCTTCCGCTTCCTGTACTACTTCTTCATCGCTGCGATGTTCGTCCCGTTCCCGGTGGTGATGCTGCCGATCGCCAAGCAGATGGGCGCCTGGCATTTGGACAACCAGTTCGGTCTGATTCTGCTGTATATGACGCTCGGTTTGGGCACGAACCTGTTTATTGCGACCGGCTTCATCCGTTCGATTCCGCCGTCGCTTGAGGAAGCGGCGCGTGTGGATGGCGCGAGCACGTGGACGATTTTCTGGAAGATCATCTTCCCGCTGATGAGCCCGATTAACGCGACGATTGGCATTCTGACCGCGCTGTGGGCGTGGAACGACTTCCTGCTGCCGCTGATTGTGCTGACGGATCAGTCGAATCAGACGATTCCTCTGGCGCAGTATGTGTTCAGCTCGCAGTTCGCGACCAACTATCCGATGGCGTTCTCCAGCTATCTGATGGCTATGGCTCCGATCCTCATCGTCTACGTCTTCGCTCAGCGTTGGGTCGTCAGCGGCGTCATGAGGGGCGCGGTGAAGTGAGGTAGTGGAAAGCCTGGTGGGCTTTTCACTCACCGCACCGGATTGAACCGATTGGCCTCGCTGTCTTCCGGCTCGGTCCGGTCCTCACTTGTTTATTTCTCTTCGATTGTTCTCTCCCGCTGAGGGGTCTGTGATCATCCACAGGCCCCTCAGTCTGTTTTTCCTGGCGTTGTGCGGTCGTCCAGTCGCACGGCAGACCGTTACTGGCTGTCGTCTCTGCGTCCGCTCCCGCTATCCGCCCGCCGTGTGGCTGCTCAGCCGCGCGCCGCCCGAATAACTTGCCTTGCGCATCCGGCACGCCAGCAATAGGAATGAAAACGTGTGCATCGTACGATAATCCCAGCACAACAACACCAGACAGCAAAGGAGCTTGCCATGACCAATTTCAACCGTCCGGCCCTTCCCGCCGGTGTCCGCACAAACGGAGCGTCCGTCAACCCGTGGTGGTCGAATGCCGTGGTCTATCAGATTTACCCGCGCAGCTTCCAAGACACTGACGGTGACGGTTTCGGCGATATCAAGGGCATTACCCGCCGTCTGGATTATCTCGCCGATCTGGGCGTTGACGTGCTGTGGCTGAGCCCGGTCTACAAGTCCCCGCAGGATGACAACGGTTACGATATCGCGGATTACCAAGACATCGACCCGATGTTTGGCACGCTTGACGACATGGATGAGCTGCTCGCGCAAGCGCACAAGCGTGGTCTGAAAATCGTGATGGATCTGGTCGTCAACCATACGTCCGACGAACACGCGTGGTTCCAGGCGAGCCGCGACAAGAACGACCCGCATGCCGACTGGTATTGGTGGCGTCCCGCCCGTCCTGGCCATGAGCCGGGCACGCCGGGTGCCGAACCGAACCGCTGGGGCTCGTATTTCGGCGGTTCCGCTTGGCAGTATGACCCCAAGCGCGGCGAGTATTTCTTCCACCAGTATTCCCCGAAGCAGCCTGATCTTAACTGGGAGAACCCGCAGGTTCGTCACGCTGTCTACCAGATGATGAACTGGTGGCTCGACCGTGGCATTGACGGCTTCCGCATGGACGTCATCACGCAGATTTCCAAGCGTGTCGACCCCAACGGTAAGCTTCCGGGCGAGCCGGGCAGCCAGATCGAGGATTATCCCGCCGGCCCTGACGGCTATTCGTCCCCGTTCCCGTTCTGCTCCGATGGTCCGCGTCTCGACGAGTTCCTCAAGGAAATGCATCGTGAGGTGTTCGACGGCCGTGAAGGATATCTCACTGTTGGCGAGGCGCCTGGTGTGGCTGCGCAGCGCAACGAGCAGATCACTGATCCTGCCGCGCGTGAATTGGATATGCTGTTCATGTTCGACCACGTGGATATCGATTGCGAGAACGGCACGAAGTGGAACCCAACCCCGTTGGATGTCCCGAAGTTGAAGCGCACACTCGCCGCCCAGCAGGATGCTGTTGCGAAGAAAGGATGGGTGAGCCTGTTCTTCGACAACCACGACCAGCCGCGCGTCGTGTCCCGTTGGGGCGATGACTCCACGGAGGAGAACCGTGTCCACTCCGCTAAAGCGCTGGCGATGCTGCTGCACATGCATCGCGGTACCCCCTACATTTACGAGGGTGAGGAGCTCGGCATGACGAACGCGCATTTCACTCGTCTTGACCAGTATCGCGACCTTGAATCCCTGAACATGTTCCGCCAGCGGGTTGAGCAGGCGCACATCCAGTCCGCTGAATCGATGATGGATGCGCTCGCCAAACGCAGCCGTGACAACGCCCGCACCCCGATGCAGTGGGACGATTCGAAATATGCCGGATTCACCGCCGCCGACGCCAGCAAGGAGCCCTGGATCAGCGTCAATCCGAATCATGCGACAGTCAATGCACAAGCCCAGCAGAACGACCCGGACTCGGTGTTCTCCTTCTTCAAGCAGCTGATTGCACTGCGGCACAATGACCCGGTCGTGTCCGCAGGTGATTGGCATCTGCTTGACGAGTCCGACCCGCAGGTGTACGCGTTCACGCGCTCGCTGGGGGATGAACGGCTGCTTGTTGCCGTGAACCTGTCTGGCAAAGATGCGCACATTCCTGAAGAAACCGCCGCCGCTCTCGATGATGCAGCGAAGTCGCATGACATTGTGCTGACATCATACGATGCTCAGCATTCCGCCGATTCGCTCGCTTCCCGCACGCTGTCTGCGTGGGAAGCAGTGACGGTCAGGCTGTAAGCGGCATATCCGGAAGAACTGGTCGTCGTGCGGGGCATTCGTCTGCCATCGACCGCATGGCGGCCGTTCTTCCGCTTCAAGTTACGAGACGCGGTAACTGCTTGTGCCTTGACCGTCCTACAATAACGATCATGGAACAAAACGAGGTTCTCAAAGCATTGCAGCGCGATCATGCCGCTGAATTGAAGCAGGCCGCCCAGCGGCTCAAAGGCACGGCCAAACACACGGAGGTCATTCCTTCTCCGGTACTGTCCGAGATGACCGGCCACCAGATTCTCCTCAAACCGGAGAATCTGCAAGTCACCGGTTCGTTCAAGATTCGCGGAGCCTACAACAAGATCGCCTCCTTGTCTGAGGACCAGCTGGCTCGTGGTATCGTCACCGCATCTGCCGGCAACCATGCGCAGGGTGTCGCCTATGCCGCCCGTGAGCGTGGGGCGAAAGCCACGATTTGTATGCCCACCATCACTCCGCCGCTCAAGGTTGACGCCACCAAGGCGTATGGCGCCGACGTGGTTCTACACGGCGATGTGTTCGACGAAGCCGCCGCGTACGCCCAGAAACTGAGCGATGAGCAAGGCATGATCTACGTGCCGCCGTTCGATGACTACGAGGTCATCTGCGGCCAAGGCACCATCGCGATGGAAATCCTTGAGGATGTGCCGAATGTCACCGATATTGTCGTGCCGCTCGGCGGCGGCGGTCTGGGTGCCGGTGTGGCGCTCGCCGTCAAGACGTTCAAGCCTGAAGTTCGTGTGATCGGCGCGATTCCGGAGGGATCGCCGGCTTTCAAGAATTCGTTCGCCGCCGGCCGTGTGGTCCCCGCCGACAAGGTGGTCACTTCTGCGGAAGGTGTTGCCGTCAAGCGTCCGGGCGACTTGACCTTCGCCTTGCTCAACGAATTCCTGGATGACTTGATCACTGTTTCCGAGCGTGACATCAACGAGATGATTCTGCTCATGCTTGAGAAGCACAAGCTGGTTGTCGAAGCTGCTGGCGCGGTGTCGCTCGCGGCGTTGGAGCATCTGAATCTGCGTTCGCGCAAGTTCGCGTCCGCTCCTGGCCCGCATGTCGTCGTTCCGATTATGTCGGGCGGCAATATCGATACGGTCACTATCGGCGCGGTCATCCAGAAGGGTATGATCGCCCGCGGTCGCATCATGAACTTCGAGGTCGAACTGCCTGACTTGCCGGGGCAGCTGTTGAAGGTCGCACAGGTGCTCGCCGAACAGCGTGCGAATGTGATCGCCCTCGACCATGATCAGTTCAAGGCGTCTGGCCATTACACGAATGCGGTCGCTCTTGGCGTCACTGTTGAAACGAACGGCCCTGATCACATTGACCGTGTGCTTGATGCGTTGAAGCAGGCTGGGTTCGATCCCAAGCGCATTTACTGAATTCCAACGGTCGAATCTGGTATCGCAAGAGGCCCCGGATTCCTTGTCAATCAAGGTTCCGGGGCCTCTTGCATTGTCGTCGTTGACTGTGATGGCAGTCGACGTGGCGATTAGTGTTCGTCGGCCTGCGCTTCGGCGATGGTTTCATCGACAAGTTTCGGCAGTGCGACGGCGATATCTTCGTGAATCAGCCGGGTGGCGATATTGTCGTATTGCGTTTTGCCCATGTTCATGATGGTGACGGGCACTCCTGCCTGTGCGGCAATCGGCGCCAGCGATGCTGCGGGGAATACTTCGAGTGTTGAGCCGATCACCCAGAATTCATCAGCTTGGGATACCAGACGCATGGATTTTTCCATGGCCCCGTCGGGGAGCATTTCGCCGAAATACACGACATCGGTTTTGATGATGCCGTTGCAAGGCATGTCGCCTTGGTATTTGAGCCGGCGGTGGCAGTGTGGGTCGGGTTCCTCGTCAAGCCGTGCCATGATGTCAGCCGTGTCGTATTTCGCGTGGCATTTCATGCAGTGTGATGTGCCGATGGTGCCATGCAGGTTCACGATGAGGTCCGGCGAGTTTCCGGCTTTTTCATGCAATGCGTCGAAGTTCTGGGTGGCGAGGAGTGTCAGGAGTCCCGCTTGCTCGAGCTTGACGAGTGCTTTGTGCGCGGTGCCGGGCTGGGCGTTCCATACGGGGGATTCTTTTTGCCAGCGCCATGAGTATTCGCGATCTTTTTGGCTGGTGAGGAAGGCGTCGATGTCGTAGACCTTGGTTTGTTCGGGGTGTTTGGTCCACACGCCGTCGGGCCCGCGGAAGTCGGGGATGCCGGCGGATGTTGAGATGCCGGCGCCGGTCAGTACTGCGATCTTTTTGCTCATACTTCAGGGATACCACGTTGTGGTGAGTGGTGGCGTATGGAAGCGCGGGTTTGGGTTGGGTCGATTGGTGGTTGATGGGTGTCGTTTGATTGTTGGGCGTGCGGTGTGTATTCGATGTGACGTGTGATGTGGTGTTGTTGGGTTAGTTGGTGTGGTGGCATGTTGTGGTGTTGCCGTGGCGTGGGTGTTGTTGGGTTGGTTGGTTGGGGTGTTGTTGTGTTGGTTGTTGGTTGTTTTTTCGACACGCCGGTGTTTGGTTGGTTTTCCGGGGGTTTTGGGGTGTGTGGTGTGGGGTTGGTTTGCGTGGTTGGTGGTGGTGGTGTATGTTGTTCTCTTGCTGCCGCTCGCCGGCCGGCTTCCTTCGGGGGGTTTGGTTGGTGGGTGTGTGGTGGTGGTTTGAGAACTCAAGAGCGTGTCTGTACTACTTCTTTTATAGTCAATGATTGCCAGTCCGGCTCCCGCTTCCGTGCGGGGTGCTTGTCGTCTCGTGGGGGAGTCCGCGAGGGCGGTTGATGGGGGTCGGGGTTTTCGTGCGAGTCGCCTTTCCTTATTAGGCGACCGTCAATTTTATTGTGAGAGTCTTGATTGGCTTTCCGCATTGTTTTTTTGTGGAGGGTTCGATTCTGGCTCAGGATGAACGCTGGCGGCGTGCTTAACACATGCAAGTCGAACGGGATCCTGCGGGCTTTGCCTGCGGGTGAGAGTGGCGAACGGGTGAGTAATGCGTGACCAACCTGCCCCATGCTCCGGAATAGCTCCTGGAAACGGGTGGTAATGCCGGATGCTTCCGCGCCCCGCATGGGGTGTGGGGAAAGCTTT
>NZ_WBSO01000044.1 GCF_009299485.1 Bifidobacterium apri | reverse complement strand
GTGTTGGTGCGGCGGCGTGCTACTCTCCCACATCCTTCCGGATGCAGTACCATCGCCGTGCCAGGTCTTAGCTTCCGGGTTCGGAATGGAGCCGGGCGTCTCCCCTGGGCCAAGGCCGCCGCAAATCTGTGATTATCATCCCGGGACCCTATATGGGGTGTTCCCGGGGGATTGTGGTGGTTCGGGGACCGGATAGTGGACGCGACCGAAGGATCAGTAATGTGATGCGCGGGGTGTCTCCCCATCATCCGAGTTGAATGCTTGTTTGTTTGTTCCTGCCACCCTGTGGGGGTGGTGTGTGTGTTGCCGTTCGACTGTTAGTACCGGTCGGCTCCACCCCTTGCGGGGCTTCCACGTCCGGCCTATCAACCACGTGTTCTGCATGGAGTCTCCAGACCCCCCGAAAGGGGGTCACGGAATCCTGATCTCGGAGCAGGCTTCCCGCTTAGATGCTTTCAGCGGTTATCCCTCCCGAACGTAGCCAACCGGCCGCGCCACTGGCGTGACGACCGGCATACCAGAGGTTCGTCCACCCAGGTCCTCTCGTACTATGGGCAGGCCTCCTCAGGATTCCAACGAGCGCAGAGGATAGAGACCAAACTGTCTCACGACGTTCTGAACCCAGCTCGCGTGCCGCTTTGATCGGCGAACAGCCGAACCCTTGGGACCTGCTCCAGCCCCAGGATGCGACGAGCCGACATCGAGGTGCCAAACCATCCCGTCGATATGGACTCTTGGGAATGATCAGCCTGTTATCCCCGGGGTACCTTTTATCCGTTGAGCGATGCCGCGCCCGTGCGCCGGCACCGGATCACTATCTCCGACTTTCGTCCCTGCTCGACCCGCCGGTCTCGCAGTCAAGCCCCCTTGTGCGATTGCACTCGACACCCGGTTGCCGACCGGGCTGAGGGGACCTTTGAGCGCCTCCGTTACTCTTTGGGAGGCAACCGCCCCAGTTGAACTACCCGCCAGGCACTGTCCCTGACACGGATGACGTGTCGAGGTTAGACGCCAGGTGTGGACAGAGCGGTATTTCACCTTCCGGCTCCCCGCGGGCTGGCGCCCGCGGCTCGAAGCCTCCCGCCTATGCTACACAATCCAGACCTGACGACAATACCAAGGTATAGTAAAGGTCCCGGGGTCTTTTCGTCCTTCTGCGCTTAACGAGCATCTTTACTCGTACTGCAATTTCGCCGAGCTCCTGGTCGAGACAGCGGGGAAGTCGTTACGCCATTCGTGCAGGTCGGAACTTGCCCGACAAGGAATTTCGCTACCTTAGGATGGTTATAGTTACCACCGCCGTTTACCGGGGCTTGAATTCACCGCTTCACCCGAACGGGCTGACGGATCCTCTTAACCTTCCGGCACCGGGCAGGCGTCAGTGCATATACAGCGGCTTGCGCCTTCGCATGCACCTGTGTTTTTGGTAAACAGTCGCTACCCCCTGGCCTGTGCCACCCCCCAAGGCTCCGCCCGCAAAGGACATCACCCCAAGGGGTCTCCCTTATACCGAAGGCACGGGAGTGGTTTGCCGAGTTCCTTGACCAGGATTCGCTCGATCGCTTTGGTATACTCTACCAGACCACCAGTGTCGGTTTGGGGTACGGGCGGCATAGGGCCCTGGCGCCGAAGCTTTTCTCGGCAGAAGGGATCACCGGATTCGCCCCCTGGGGGGCCCATCATCACGCCTCGGCCTCACGTCCCGCGGATTTGCCTGCGGGACGGCCTGCGCGCTTGACCACGGAAAACCACCTCCGCGGCCGGCTACCTGACTGCGTCACTCCTGCGTCGGCCTACCACACGCGGGATCCCAACACCACCCGCATCCACGCCCCGAAAGGCGCTTCAACAAGCGGCGGAGGTTAGCGCACGCGCTTCGGCTTTGACGGTCCCCAGCCGGTACGGGAATATCGACCCGTTCATCCATTCGACTACGCCTGTCGGCCTCGCCTTAGGACCCGACTGACCCGGGGACGACGAACGTGGCCCCGGAACCCTTGGTCATCCAGCGGACGGGATCCTCACCCGTCTCTCGCTACTCATGTCTGCATTCTCACTCCCCCACGGTCCACGACACGCTCACGCGGCCGCTTCGCCCCAAGGGGGACGCTCTCCTACCCAGCAGGAAAACCTGCTGGCGCGTCTTCGGTGGTGTGCTTGAGCCCCGCTACATTGTCGGCGCGGGACCACTAGACCAGTGAGCTGTTACGCACTCTTTCAAGGATGGCTGCTTCTGAGCCAACCTCCTGGCTGTCAATGCGGCCCCACATCCTTTCCCACTTAGCACACGCTTCGGGACCTTGGACGACGCTCTGGGCTGTCTCCCTCTCGACGACGGAGCTTATCCCCCGCCGACTCACTGCCGCGCCACACCTCACGGGTATTCGGAGTTCGGCTGCTGTCGGTACCCCAAACGGGCCCTCAAGCATCCGGTAGCTCTACCCCCCGGAGGCGACACGCGACGCTGCACCTAAATGCATTTCGGAGAGAACCAGCTATCACGGAATTTGATTGGCCTTTCACCCCTAGCCCCAGGTCATCCCCCCGGTTTTCAACCCAGGTGGGTGCGGTCCTCCACGCGGTCTTACCCACGCTTCAACCTGCCCAGGGCTAGATCATCCCGCTTCGGGTCCAGGACACGCGACAAACGCCCTCTTCGGACTCGCCTTCGCTACGCATACGCCACACGGCTTATGCACGCCACATGCCACTGACTCGCAGACTCATTTTTCGATAGGCACGCCGTCACCCCACAAAGAAGGCTCCGACGGATCGTAGGCGCACGGTTTCAGGAACTCTTTCACTCCCCTCCCGGGGTGCTTTTCACCTTTCCCTCACGGTACTGGTACACTATCGGTCAGACGGGAATACTTAGGCTCACCCCACGGTCGGGGCGGATTCACACGGGATTCCACGAGGCCCGTGCTACTTGGGCACTGTGATACCGAGACGACACGCATACGGCTACGGGGCCATCACCCTCTCCGGCCAGGCATTCAATCCTGCTCGCCTCACACGTCGTTTTATCACTCGGCCCGGCCCCGTCGGAGACCGGACACACAAGCCCGCAACACCCCACGCGCAACCCCCGACGGGTATCACACGCGCAAGGTTTGGCCTGGTCCGCTTTCGCTCGCCACTACTCACGGAATATCCTTTCCTGCAGGTACTGAGATGTTTCACTTCCCTGCGTACCCCCCGCAAAAAACTGCGGTGACAGCCCACAACGGCTGCCGGGTCACCCCATTCAGAAACCCTCGGATCAAAGCCAGCTCGGCGGCTCCCCGAGGCATATCGCTGCCCGCCACGTCTTTCATCGGTCCCGTCTGCCAAGGCATCCACCATACGCCCTTGCAAGCAACCCCACACACGGGGCAACCCGCAAGACCAAACGAACACCGGACGACAGATCATCAACACTCTGCGATCACAAAACGATCAAACAACAACCAGACCCCCAAAACAGGGGACCCGGTCGAAATACATCAGTACAAGCAGACCACAACCACCACAAACGGCGGCATGGCCCGCTCGCGTCCACTCTCCAGTTCTCAAACCACCACGCCACACCACAACCAACCACCCCCACCAAGGAGGCGCCGGCCACGGCGGGCACCTGTACGCCCACCCCCACCCGGGGGGCCGTGGCGGCCAGGGAACCCAACAGCATGCCCATACCCACCCCCGAAGGAGTGCAACGACCGTTCCACGCCAGCACGCCCGGCACCCGCAGGGACAATCCCCACGGCACCATGCCAGGCACCAAAAAGAAAACTCCGTAGAAAGGAGGTGATCCAGCCGCACCTTCCGGTACGGCTACCTTGTTACGACTTAGTCCCAATCACGAGCCTCACCTTAGACGGCTCCCCCCAGCAAAACTGGTCAGGCCACCGGCTTCGGGTGCTGCCCACTTTCATGACTTGACGGGCGGTGTGTACAAGGCCCGGGAACGCATTCACCGCGGCGTTGCTGATCCGCGATTACTAGCGACTCCGCCTTCACGGAGCCGGGTTGCAGGCTCCGATCCGAACTGAGACCGGTTTTCAGGGATCCGCTCCATGTCACCATGTCGCATCCCGTTGTACCGGCCATTGTAGCATGCGTGAAGCCCTGGACGTAAGGGGCATGATGATCTGACGTCATCCCCACCTTCCTCCGGGTTAACCCCGGCGGTCCCCCGTGAGTTCCCACCATCATGTGCTGGCAACACGGGGCGAGGGTTGCGCTCGTTGCGGGACTTGACCCAACATCTCACGACACGAGCTGACGACGACCATGCACCACCTGTGAACCCGCCCCGAAGGGAAGACCCGTCTCCGGATCCGTCGGGAACATGTCAAGCCCAGGTAAGGTTCTTCGCGTTGCATCGAATTAATCCGCATGCTCCGCCGCTTGTGCGGGCCCCCGTCAATTTCTTTGAGTTTTAGCCTTGCGGCCGTACTCCCCAGGCGGGATGCTTAACGCGTTGGCTCCGACACGGGACCCGTGGAAGGGCCCCACATCCAGCATCCACCGTTTACGGCGTGGACTACCAGGGTATCTAATCCTGTTCGCTCCCCACGCTTTCGCTCCTCAGCGTCAGTAACGGCCCAGAGACCTGCCTTCGCCATTGGTGTTCTTCCCGATATCTACACATTCCACCGTTACACCGGGAATTCCAGTCTCCCCTACCGCACTCCAGCCCGCCCGTACCCGGCGCAGATCCACCGTTAAGCGATGGACTTTCACACCGGACGCGACGAACCGCCTACGAGCCCTTTACGCCCAATAAATCCGGATAACGCTCGCACCCTACGTATTACCGCGGCTGCTGGCACGTAGTTAGCCGGTGCTTATTCGAAAGGTACACTCACCCCGAAAGGCTTGCTCCCAAACAAAAGCGGTTTACAACCCGAAGGCCTCCATCCCGCACGCGGCGTCGCTGCATCAGGCTTGCGCCCATTGTGCAATATTCCCCACTGCTGCCTCCCGTAGGAGTCTGGGCCGTATCTCAGTCCCAATGTGGCCGGTCGCCCTCTCAGGCCGGCTACCCGTCGAAGCCTTGGTGGGCCCTCACCCCGCCAACAAGCTGATAGGACGCGACCCCATCCCACGCCGCCCGAAAGCTTTCCCCACACCCCATGCGGGGCGCGGAAGCATCCGGCATTACCACCCGTTTCCAGGAGCTATTCCGGAGCATGGGGCAGGTTGGTCACGCATTACTCACCCGTTCGCCACTCTCACCCGCAGGCAAAGCCCGCAGGATCCCGTTCGACTTGCATGTGTTAAGCACGCCGCCAGCGTTCATCCTGAGCCAGAATCGAACCCTCCACAAAAAAACAATGCGGAAAGCCAATCAAGACTCTCACAATAAAATTGACGGTCGCCTAATAAGGAAAGGCGACTCGCACGAAAACCCCGACCCCCATCAACCGCCCTCGCGGACTCCCCCACGAGACGACAAGCACCCCGCACGGAAGCGGGAGCCGGACTGGCAATCATTGACTATAAAAGAAGTAGTACAGACACGCTCTTGAGTTCTCAAACCACCACCACACACCCACCAACCAAACCCCCCGAAGGAAGCCGGCCGGCGAGCGGCAGCAAGAGAACAACATACACCACCACCACCAACCACGCAAACCAACCCCACACCACACACCCCAAAACCCCCGGAAAACCAACCAAACACCGGCGTGTCGAAAAAACAACCAACAACCAAC
>NZ_WBSO01000043.1 GCF_009299485.1 Bifidobacterium apri | reverse complement strand
AATGCACACCGTAAATCACGCGGGACAGCGCGACGACGAAGGGCACGATAATCAGGATGACCGTCAACACCGTCCGCAGAATACGCCAGGCGAACGGTGATTGCAGTGATTGCGGCGGCACATTGGCAGACTCAGTTACGGGAGTCCTGGCAGTCCTGGGAATCCTGGGAGTCCTGGGAGTCCCGGGAGTCCCGGCAGCCGCGGAAGTCGCGGAAGTCGCGGAAATTGTTGGGATTACAGGGATTGCAGCGACTTGATTGACGACATCGGCTTGATTGACGACATTGGCCTGATGAACATCCGTCTGATTGGCCCGGGGCTCACTCGCGGCACAGCCAGTCCGTTGGCAGGAATCCATGATTCTCGCGTCAATGACGTGCAGCATGAACAGCGCAAGCGACACAACTACCACCGAGCAGGCTGTATGTCCGCTGGGAAAACTCGGGTCGGGCATGAGCGCACCACGCGCGGTGCTCGGCCGCGTCCTATCGACAATCGTCTTGATGAGGCCGATGACCGCCATCGGCAGCGCCGCCATGGCGAGCCCCCGCAGCATCTGTCCGGCACTGCGCGTCACCATCCAAATCACAGCAAGCAGTACAGCGATGACCGGAACCGCGACAAACGCCGAGAAGCATACCGCGATGGCGTGTGCGGCCGGCACGAGCGCCGACCATTGTGCCCCTGCGGCAAGAATTATCCGCATTTCGACGATATGATCCGCGGTGTTGGATCGCAATATCAGGCCTTCGACGATGGCGAGCGCGATGACCGCGAGCGCAAGCGACACGATGCTGATTGATGTGCGGTGACGCGAAATCGCGCGCGCTACGGACTGTGCAACGGCATGCCCTGCCGTGGCACCATCACGAACCGCGGCAGCGCTTGCAAGGCTGAGCGATGCGTTGGAACGGGATACTGCGGTCGCTTGTTCGCCGACGATGGCATCGCTGATTGGTGCGTTGCCAATTGCCGCGTTACTGATTGCAACACTGCCTATCGCCGCATCGCCGACTGCGGGACTGTCAAACGCCGCATCGCCACTCAC
>NZ_WBSO01000042.1 GCF_009299485.1 Bifidobacterium apri | reverse complement strand
TAGGTTGGTGTATGAGGCCCTGTTCCCTGCGGGGTGTTGAAAGGGGTCACCGCCTAGTATCGCCATTGATGGATAAGTGAAATTGATGGCGGGAAGGACCAGACGATGACCGTAAGGCATACGTTAGCATCATTGGACGATGAACAGGCGCGGGACTTGTTGTTGCGGGTCGCGCGCGGGCAGGAGGAGATGCGCTGCCGGCTCTCGCGGATGCTGGAGCTGATGCTGGACGCGTTGATGGGCGCGGAGGCCGACGAGGCGTGCGGCGCGGCGTACATGACGCGCGGCGAGGGGCGCGTGAACCGGCGCAACGGGTACCGCGAGCGTGGCGTGGACACGCCCCTGGGCACGTTGACGGTGCATGTGCCCAAGCTGCGCGAGGGGTATTACAGTCCCGAGGGCATCATCGGCAGGGGACGGCGCGTGGACGCGGCCGTCGCCGCGGCGGTGGTGGAGATGTGGGTGCAGGGCGTGTCCACCAGGCGGGTCGAGCGGGTCGCCCGCGAGCTGGGCGTGGACCGTCTGGGCCGTTCCGAGGTGTCGCGTCTGGCGGAGCGGCTGGACGCGCAGGTCGACGAGTTCCGGTCGCGTCCCCTGTCGGGCCGCCGGTACTGCTATCTGTGGCTGGACGCGACGTTCGTGCGATGCCGGGGCGACGGGGGCGCGTCGAGCGCGGCCGCGGTCACCGCGATCGCGTGCGACGACGACGGCAGGAAGCGCGTGGTCGGGTTCGACGTGTTCGACACCGAGAGCTACGCGGGCTGGAAGTCGTTCCTCTCGTCGCTGCGCGCCCGCGGCATGGACGGGGTGCGGCTGGTCGTCTCCGACGACCATTGCGGGCTGCGCAAGGCCGTCGCCGAGGAGTTCCAGGGCGCCTCGTGGCAGCGGTGCATGGTGCATATGATGCGCGACGTGCTGGGCGTGGTGCCGCGCCAGCGCAGGCCGAGGGCCGCGGCGCTCGTGCGCCTGCCGTTCGCGATGGGCTCGCGCGCCGCGGCGGACGCGGCGTGGACGCTGGCGGCGGACGAGCTGGCGTCCACGGACCCGAGGGCCGCCCGCACGTTCGCCGCGGCGCGTGA
>NZ_WBSO01000041.1 GCF_009299485.1 Bifidobacterium apri | reverse complement strand
CTTTTATACAGCGCAATGCGCTGGATCGAATAAAAGAGTGCTGGAAAATCAACGCTTGCCCACGTTGCGTCCCCGTCGGCTTAAATATAAGCTTTATACACGTTTATAAGCGAATATAAACGTATAAGGGCATATAAGAAAAGCCCCGCGCTTGGCGGGGCGAATGGAAGCGAGTGTCACTGCTTCGTGAACGTGCCACAGTCCTGCATCTTCAATTGTTGGCCGTCGCTCACCGTCATCTGCGGATAACCGCCGCCGGGAATATCGTTCTGCAGAATATCGCCACCACTGCTGATCTCCCAGTAACAGCTGCTGCCAACGGCAGCGTTCGCGCGATACGTGCCGGCATCGATGTCAGTACCGACCTGCCACACGCCATCGGAAACGGAATTCCTCTTCGCCTGGTCGACCTGACCGGTCAGAGACTGCAATTCTGCCTTCTTCGCATCCACCTTCTTTTGCAATTCATCATGCTGCGAATTGAGGTCTTTGATGCCTGACTTCACGGTATCGGCTTCGGCTATCGCATCCTTGGCGTCGTTGTATTCATCGGCGATTCCGTTGTACTTGTCCACGAGGCTGTTGTATTTCTTGATGAGTTTCGCGTAATCCTTGTTGTCCGACGCGATACTCTGCGCTACTTCCTTCGTGGCCGCAGACTTGGTTCCTGCCGTGTAGGCGATTGGAGCTGTGACCAGTATGGATGCGCAGAACAAAGCGATGCATGCGCATGTCGCCGCCCTGAAACTCACGCCACCACGCGTAACCTCGCGCGCATGTGCGACCGATTTTCTCCACCATGAGCCAACACGACTCTCACCAAGTTTTCCAGGATTCAATTTACCCATGATTGTTCCTTTCTCATTCTTCATTGATTCTATCGCTCAGACGATGCAGACATGCTCGGACAGAATCTGCCGATAGTCGGTAAGCACCTGCATGGTCACACCCAGATCGCCCGCCATATGCCACGCGTCCGCATCCCAAATACTCTCAGCCAACCCGTATGCCATTGGGTCGATCAGCGTCAACGCGGTCTCACGTCTGGCCCTACGCTCGAATTTCCGGCTGAACTGCGTGCCGCAGCCAACGTCATGATAGCGGGCGTGGACCAGCTCATGGCACAATGTGCACAATCTCTGCCGNTCNTTGAGCCAGTCCGCCAGCCATATCGTGCTCAACCGGTCGCAATACAGGCCACAGGTCGTTCCGGGTATGTCCGTATCCAAGATTC
>NZ_WBSO01000040.1 GCF_009299485.1 Bifidobacterium apri | reverse complement strand
CCCGTTTTCAAAGTGCAAGTGCAACACCTCGGCTAGGGTTGTGGGTTGAAAGAGAAATAACAATCCCTGGAAAGGTGTTGCACCGATGCCATCCTACAATCACCTGACGGCAAGCGAGCGGGTCCTGATCGACAGGCTCCGTTTCCGCGAGCACCGGTCGATCCGCCAGATCGCGGCGGTGATCGGGCGTAGCCCGTCGACCGTCAGCCGCGAGTTGAGGCGCAACCTGTGGAACCCGTCCAACGAGAACGAGTCGTACCGCCCGTACCGTCCCGCGCGCCTGAAGACCGGATCGTGGACCGGCGGGCCGTACTATTGCGCGTTGACCGCGCAGCGTCTGGCCGGCAAGCGGCGCGAACGGTGCGTGCGCCGGCGGCGCATGTCATGCGACCAGCTGGTCGCATGGGTCATGGACGCGCTGCGGCGCGGCTGGTCGCCCGCCACGATGGCCGGCAGGCTGCGCCTGGAGTTCCCCGACGACCCGCTGATGAGGGTCAGCCATGAGACGCTGTACGCGTGGGTGTACCGGCAGGCCTCCGACGGGACACGCGACCTGCGCGCCTACCTGCCGCGCGGCCATCGCCGGCGGCGGGCACGCAAGGGGCGGCGCGGGCGGCGCATCCCCATCCCGGCGCGCGTGTCGATCCACGAACGGCCAGCCGCGGTGCAATCGCGCCGCGAGTTCGGGCACTGGGAGTCGGACACGGTGATCGGCGGCGGGGTCACGCGCCGGTGCATCAACACGCAGGTCGAACGCAAGACCCGCTTCCTGATCGCCACGCTGGTCGATTCGAAGGAGGCGGCCGTCACCGCGGCCGCCGAGGCGCGCGTGTTCGGCGCGCTGCCGCCCGCGGCCAGGATCAGCCGCACATGGGACAACGGCAGCGAGTCCGCGCTCCACCTGCTGGTCGACGAGTCGACGGGCATGCTGACCTATTATGCGGACCCGTACAGCTCGTACCAGCGGGGCAGCAACGAGAACCGCAACGGCATGATCCGCCGCTACCTGCCCAAGGGCACGAGCCTGGACGACCTGGCCCAGGACGAGCTCGACGAGATCACCCGGCGGATCAACGGCACGCCCCTGAAGGTCCTCGGATGGCTCACGCCGGCGGAGGCGTGGGACGAGCAGATGGAACGACTCGCCGCCCAGGGCGCACCCGTCCCCGGGTACCCCGTACAATCAACCACAACCCACAACACGAGGCAGTGTTGCACTCCAAACTAGAAAACGGG
>NZ_WBSO01000004.1 GCF_009299485.1 Bifidobacterium apri | reverse complement strand
CCTCGCCCGGGAAGTAATTGTTCGTCCCCGGCACACCCACCAGGTCGTACATGCCCGCGGTCGAGCTGTTGTCCCGCCCGGACACCAGCACCACGCCATGCCGCAACGCATGCAACGCCGCCGCCGCGACATCCCAGTTGTCGATGCCGTCGAGACCGAACGACATGTTCACCACACGCGCCCCCGACGCCACCGCATCCTCCAACTCCCCCACGACCAAAGGATGCGCGCCGTTGTCGTCGTCGCTGACACAGGCCATGCCGTCGAGGGTCCCTTCCGTCGCGAGCTCGTCGGGGTAGGCGATCACATGCGCGCCCGGCGCGACGCCCTGGAAGCCCAGACCGCCGTCATACCCCACGCCCGTCCCCGCGATCAGGCCGACCATATGCGTCCCGTGCGTCACATACAGGCCGTCCGCCGTGGACACCGTCGGATCATCCACCGACATGGACAACGACGAATCCTGCGAACCACGGCACGACGTGCCCCCGCCCACCATGACGAACCGGTACTCCACATCCGCACCCGCCAGGGACGGATGATCCTCCACCACCTGGGTGTCGATCACCGCGACCGTCACACCCCGGCCCGTCACACCCGACGCCCACGCATCACGCACCCCCATATCCTCGATACGCCAATCCACCCCATCCACAGCACGCGCCGGCACACACAACCCACACACCACCACCACAGCAGCCACCACCAACACCACACGCCACAACCACACACGCACACGGCCACGCGCCGGCCGACCCCACGACCCCATCCGCGCGCACTCAACCGCGCCATGGGGAAGTCCTGTTCCCTGCACACGACTATCCGATAATCCTTTGAACTCCATGACTGCTCTCCTTTACCGTTTGCTCTCGTAACCCTGTGCTTGCTGTCCAGTGATGACGAAAGTACCGTCACCTGCTTGATGGCAACGGCTGCCCGCCCGAGACACTGGAAACGCCCACAGCAGCCGAGCAATCTCCCACAGCATCCTGATACGCCTGCTCTGTCCGTTCGGACAACTTCATCGTCTTGCCAGAAAGATGCCTCCATTTCCCGTCAGACACCATGCCACGTGACTGCAGCCGCGCTTACCCGGGATCAGCAACAATCGCACCATTCATGTTCGGTTTCTTCCTCTCGGATAGTTGCAGTCCCACATTCCACTTTGGATGGACTGATACGTTTCACATTCCAGTTACTTCGAGCAACTTTGCGCTACCTGTCTTCCACAGCCAAGAGGGCTCTGGTCACCTCACGCTTTCCTCGGCTCTGATTGATTCGGCGTATTATCTTCCTTCTTCGGAGGGCAACTGACGTAGCGCCAACCCGAAACGGTCAGCACATTGTTTCAAGATATCATTAGCCAACCGCTAAAGAACCATGGCGAATCCGCATATTCCTCACACACCGTTGGCCTATTGCCGTCAAACGTTTGACGTGTCTCCACGTCTACGTTTTGATTCTGTACCAGCCGAAGCCGTAGACAAGAGTTGCAACATCGCTTTCCTCTTGTTGAACACAGTCGTCCTTCACAAAACATTCACCATCGCGCGGCGGTATACAGCCATGGATATTCCATCGTCGCCAGTATTGCCGATATTGCCGAACCTGACAATTCGCATCAACACCCATATCGGCCAATGGGACCGACGATGACCATCCCCATGGTATGCGCCCCAACAATCCCCTGCATACAGGCGCCAAACGCATCAATCCATGACTGCTCCGACCGCGCCCCCGCGCACACCGCCCCGTACGCACCCGCCAACCGCAAAAACACCGCAAAAACACATGGTGCCGCCCTCCGCAACCGGAGAACGGCACCGTCAAACCCGAACGAGCAACAACTCAGTCGATATCAGCCCCAAGCGCGAGCAACTTGCCGCGGAAATCCGCGTACCCGCGGTCAATCAGCGAAATCCCGTGCACATCGGACGGGCCGGACGCCGCAAGCGCCGCAATCAGGTGGCTGAACCCTCCACGCAAATCCGGCACGTCGATATCGCGCCCGGTCAACGGAGTCGGTCCGAAAATCACCGCGGAATGCTTGTAATTGCGCTGCTGGAAACGGCAGGGCAGCGAACCGAGGCACTCACGGTACAGCTGGATGGTCGCACCCATCTGCACCAGCGGCTTAGTGAAGCCGAAACGGTTCTCATACACGGTTTCATGCACAATCGACAGGCCCTTCGCCTGGGTCAGCGCAACCACGAGCGGCTGTTGCCAATCGGTCATGAAGCCAGGGTGCACGTCGGTTTCGATGGCCACCGGGTGCAGGTCCCCGCCCGGATGCCAGAAGCGGATGCCCTCATCGGTAATATCAAACTTACCGCCGACCTTGCGGAACACGTTGAGGAAGGTCATCATGTCAGCCTGCGTGGCACCCTTGACGAATACGTCACCGCGGGTGGCGAGCGCCGCCGAAGCCCAGGATGCCGCTTCAATACGGTCGGTCAGCGCGGTATGGGTGAAGCCCTGAAGCTTCTCCACACCCTCAATGCGGAAGGTACGATCCACATCCACGGAAATAATCGCGCCCATTTTCTGCAGGACAGCGACCAGATCCATGATTTCCGGCTCGATTGCGGCACCGGACAGTTCCGTCTTGCCCTCGGCGAGCACGGCTGCCAACAGGGTCTGCTCGGTGGCGCCCACCGACGGGTACGGCAGATGAATTTTCGCGCCGTGCAAACCGTTCGGGGCGGTAATATGGATGCCGTCCTTGTGCTCCTTGTCGACGTCCGCACCGAGTTTGCGCAGCGTGTCGAGATGGAAATTGATGGGGCGTCCGCCGATGTTGCAGCCGCCGAGCGCCGGGATGAACGCCTCGCCCAGACGGTGCACCAGCGGGCCGGAGAACAGGATCGGGATGCGCGACGAACCCGAAAGCGTGTCCACATCAGCGACGTCGGCAAGCTTCACGTGAGTTGCGTCGATAGTGACGATGCCGTTCTTGCCGTCCACATTCACGTCCACACCGTGCAGGCGCAGCAGGTCGGATACGACGTGCACATCGCGGATTTCCGGCACGTTCTTCAGCACGGATTTACCAGGCGCGAGCAATGCGGCGACCATGGCTTTGCTTACGAAATTCTTGGCTCCGCGAACCTTGATCGTGCCGTGGAGCGGTTTGCCGCCCTCAACATGGAGCACATCATCTTTCTCTTCGACCACGTCGACCTCTTTCGATTCCCTTGCCCGGACGCGCCTGTCGCCGCGATGGGGCGGCCGGCGCTGACACACTACCGGCTGGTACTGATTGGTATCACCATGGTGCCACACCTCATGTGCATACGTGGTGAACATGCTACCAGCCGAATCGTATGTCCATGACGGTTGTGAAGCAATCGCCACAGAAAGCAGACAACACTAGGGCACGACACGCTTGCACGCATACACCGGCGTACTTCTCCACCGGCATAGAATGATTCGGATGAAGCCCGACATTATGCGGAGCTTCAGCTAGATGTCGGGGAATGTGAAGGAGCGTCACATGAACAATTCCACGAATACAGGCACGCGACAGACCGCTGCTACCGCTGCTGCCGCCAATATCGCCGATACCGCCGATACCCAACACAGGGCGTTCTCACGGCGGCGTTCCACAACCAGACTCATCGCCGCAATCCTCGCCGGCACGATGCTGCTGCCATTGTCCGCATGCGGCGGGTCGGACACCGACACCACAGCGCTGCCAAGCGAATCCACATCGGCAGCCACCACGCCGTCCGAATCCTCATCCCCAAGCGAAACCACCGCACCCGACGCAAGTCCTTCGGATAATGCCTCCGCACAATCCGGCACAGGCTCGGGATCTTCCGATGCGTCCGTCGCCGCTGTGGATATGCTGGCGACCTTGTCGGTCAAAGGACGCGCCCCGAAAACCGGGTATGCGCGCACACAGTTCGGCGCCGCCTGGTCGGACGTCGATCATAACGGCTGCGATACGCGCAACGATATTCTCAAGCGCGATATGACCAATGTGACATTCAAATACGGCACCCACGATTGCGTGGTCAAAACCGGCACGCTCAACGATCCATACACCGGGAAAACCATCAATTTCGTGCGAGGGCAGTATACGTCGACCGCCGTGCAAATCGACCATGTCGTCGCGTTGTCCGACGCATGGCAGAAAGGCGCGCAGCAGCTCAGCGCCGATCAGCGTTTGCAACTGGCGAACGACCCGTACAATCTACTCGCGGTGGACGGGCCGGCAAACCAGCAGAAATCCGATTCCGACGCGGCATCATGGCTGCCATCGAACAAATCGTTCCGCTGCCAGTATGTCGCACGACAGATCGGCGTGAAACACAAGTATGCGCTGTGGGTGACGCAGGCCGAGAAAGATGCGATGACCAACGTGCTGTCCAGCTGCCCGGGACAAACCGTGCCCGATGGCGGCGGCGTGGTCGCTTCCTCGTCTGCCGCAAGCCAGCCCGCGCAAGCCGCCCCGGCACCGGCACAGACCACGCAAGCCGCCCCCGCTCCCGCGCCCGCTCCGGCGCAAACACAGGCCGCACCGGCCCCCACGCAGCAGTCCGGCTCAGACGTCTACTACCAGAACTGTTCCGCCGTCCGCGCGGCAGGCAAAGCCCCGCTGTATCAAGGGCAACCGGGATATTCCAAGAAACTCGACCGTGACGGCGACGGCATAGCCTGCGAATGACAGGCACACGGCCACGCGGCCAATATATGCGGCGCCACAGAATCGGCCACCCAGTCTGGCTACTCTACTCAGTCTGGCAGCCGAATCGTCTCATCGGCGCCGTACATCGCCGCAGTCAATCCGCACAATCCATATACTGGGAGCAAATACGGGAGCCGCAAAGGCGATACGACGGGAGTCCGCAAGCATGTCCAACCAGCAATTCGAGCCGTTCTATGATGTCAATCTCACATATGACGACAATTACCGCCGCGGGCCGTTCGGCCTGTTCGCGCAGGCGTTGGCCGGTGACGACAGCCCTGCAGAAGGCGCGACAAACGAAACGTCAGCGGCGGGCAGCACCGCGATTTCTGCAGAATCCGCGACCGCTGCGAGCGTGCTCGGATTCCCGGTGAACCTGCCCTTCGGCATTCCTGCAGGCCCACTGCTCAACTCACGATTCACGACAGCCGCCTTCCGCTTGGGATTCGACCTTGCCGTATACAAAACCGTGCGGTCGCGCGCCTGGGGCTGCAACCCATTCCCGAACGTGCTTGCCGTCCACCCCAAGGCGGCAGACGGTTCCCTCACTCCCGGCAGTCCCGAACTTGACGAAGGCGTGCTTGCCGACACCCGCTATGACCTGCCGATCTCCATCTCCAATTCCTTTGGTGTGCCATCACGCGATCCTGACGTCTGGCAGCCGGACATGCGCGACGCCATCGCCGCCGCCGGCCCAGGCCAGCTGCTGGTGCCAAGTTTCCAAGGTTCGCGCGTAGCCGGCATGAGCACCGATGAGTACATCGCCGACCATGTGACCACTGCGCGGCTCGTCTGCGAAACCGGCGCACAGCTCATGGAAATGAACACCAGCTGCCCGAACGAAGGGCACAACCGACTGCTGTGCCACGACCCGCATCTGGTCGGCCGCATCACCGAAGCGGTGAAGAACGAGATCGGAGAACGGCCACTCATCGTCAAACTCGCGTATTTCCCCTCGGATATTGAACTCGAAACCATGGTGCGCGAAACCGTTGGACGCGGCACAGTGCAAGGATTCTCCACCATCAACACCATTTCCGCGAAACTCGTGGATGCTTCCGGCAAGCAGGCGCTGCCCGGCGAGGGGCGCGACCGCAGCGGTGTATGCGGGAACGCGATTCGCGGGGCAGGGCTGGATATGGTCCGCCGCCTGTCGGCAATCCGTGAACGACTCGGGCTTGATTTCACGATTGTCGGTGTCGGCGGTGTCATCGAACCAGAGCATTACCTCGCGTACCGCAAGGCGGGGGCGGATGCGGTGATGAGCGCGACCGGCGCGATGTGGGATGCGAGACTCGCCCGGATTATCAAGGCAGCCATCGACGTGTGAATCGGTCTGCCAAGACTGCGGCAGACCGTACGGACATGCCTGTCATGTCAGTCTTCTGCTTCTGCCGACGCTGAGCGCTTGGTCAGCGTCGGCAGAAGCAGAACGTAGACGGCATATACCCGGTTAGTCCCGCGAAACCGCGGATATCAGTATCCGGAACGGCGCTGATCCCAGAAGGTCTGCACCTCGCGCTTATCCGCGATGGTGAATTCGATGATCTGCTCGAGCACCTCCCACGCGTCGCTGCGCGCGAAAGGAATCTGGAAGGTTTTCTTGCCGCGCTTCAGATGCTGCCGCTCAATCATCGGCATGGCATGCTCGAATGCGCGCGGCTCCGAGCCAACGGTCACATGATTGGTCAGTGCGGTGAACCCGATGATGAATGTGCCATGATCCGTGAACATCGGCTGATTCCACTTGACTTCGCAGGCCAGCTGCGGCCACGTGGCGTGCACCCAGTCAAGCAATTCCTTGAATTCGGCGCGATGATTCGCATCTGCAATCGAATCAAGATATTCCTCGACATTCGCGTATTTCGCCATACTCTGCTCCAATCCGGGCGGGAACGCTCCGGTTTCGTCCGGCTGCGCTGTTCATGCAAGCGTATCGTATCGGATGCGGTGAATCGCCAGCGGCGGAGCATTCCTCGCCTTATACTCCCGTTATTTCCCGCATTCCCTCATGGTTCGTTCTCCCCTGCGGCGAGCAGGCACTGGCCCCATATTGGCACTCGCCGCTGCAGTCGGAACGTGTTTCCCACCCACGCCGACAGCAAGCGGGTGCCGTCAGTTCCGTTCGGCAACTGGCCGCCCATCACAGCCGGAAAAGTGTTCCCCGCATCAACAGCAAGCGGGCATTGCCCCCCTTTCTCGCAGTTCCCGTATCGCGCTACGTGCAGGACACGACAGATGGCAATCCATATGGCACATCATGCAGCAACCAGAAGGCCAATTCACAAGTTCTGAAGACCATCAGGAACAGGAACCCCGAAATACACGCACATCCACGCATCGCCGCGCACGCCAGCTCACACCGTCCCCGAAATGTCCACGCAACTACGAATTTCGGCATCCGACCGCCCACATCGTCCCCGAGATACCCGCACAACTGCGCATCGCCGCACACAACCACCACACCTTCCTGCAGATACCCACGCAACCACCACACCTTCCCCGAGATGCGCGCCTATCACCGGACCGCCGTCAGCGCAAAGCCCCATAGCCCGCAGATGCAACCAACCGTATCCGCCGATTGCCGCGATTCATCCATCGATGCACTGCAGCCAAGCACACTTGCGATCCGTGCAATCCTCGCAATCACGCCCCCCGCACACGCAAAAGGCCGCGGAACCCACAAGGATCCCACGGCCAACAGCGTCTGCTCCAGCTACTCACGGCTGCCAATCGGCCCCGCCCACGGCTGAGCCTCCTCAGGCTCGCGCGCGGACTGAATCGGCACATCCGCCCAATGCTTCGCCGGCAAGGTCTTCGGCTTGAACGGGAACTTCTCGGCGCGCATCTTCTCGTAGGAGGCAATATCGTCCTCATGCTGCAAAGTCAAATCGATATCGTCATAGCCGTTCATCAGACGCCAGCGCACATAATCGCCCACCTCGAACGGCAGGGTCACATCACCGCATGTCACAGTGCGTTCGCCCAAATCAACGGTCATATCACGGCCAGGCTCCTCCTCAAGCAGCTTCCACAGCAACTCAATGCTCTCCTGCGGCATAATCGCAGCCAGCACGCCGTTCTTCGCGGTGTTGCCATAGAAAATGTCGGCGAAGCGCGAGGAAATCACCACGCGGAAACCGTAATCGCGCAGCGCCCACACCGCGTGCTCACGCGACGAGCCGATGCCGAAATCCGGTCCTGCGACCAGAATCTTGCCCTGCTTGTATTCGGGACGATTGAGCACGAAATCGGGATCGCGGCGCCACGCGTAGAACAGCGCGTCCTCAAAACCGGTTTTCTTGACCCGCTTCAGGAACACAGCGGGGATGATCTGGTCGGTATCCACATTCGAACGGCGGAGCGGAACGCCTGTTCCGGTCACCACGGTCAGCTTTTCCATAACGATTCCTTTCATCGGCCGGCATCTGCATGTCGGCCTGTAATCCGGCCGCCTGTGTCGTGTTGCAGGCGGCGGGATTGCATATTTCTTACGTCTGTGGGTTGTTCAGCCTGTTCGGCGATGATTTCGCTTGGCTTACAGGTCTTCCGGGCTGGAAATCGTGCCGCGGATCGCAGTAGCCGCCGCAACTGCCGGCGATGCCAGATGTGTGCGCGACCCCTTGCCTTGACGCCCCTCAAAGTTGCGGTTCGAGGTGGAAATCGACCGTTCGCCCGGCACCAGCTTGTCCGGGTTCATGCCCAGGCACATCGAGCAGCCGGCGTTGCGCCATTCCGCACCGAAATCCTTGAAGATCTTGTCAAGTCCCTCGCGTTCGGCTTCAAGTCGCACACGGGAGGAAGCGGGCACCACCAGCACACGATGGATGGAATCGGCCTTGTGATGGCCTTTCATGATCTTCGCTGCGGTACGCAGGTCGTCGATGCGACCGTTGGTGCACGAACCGATGAACACGGTATCCACCGGGATGCTCTTCATCGGCTGGCCCGGCTTGAGGCCCATGTATTCGATTGCGGACTGTGCTGCGGCGCGCTGCTCGGCATCGGCAATATCCTCCGGCACCGGGACGTTGCCGGTGATCGGCACGCCCTGCCCCGGATTCGTGCCCCACGTGACGAACGGCGTCAAATCAGCGACGTTGAGTGTCACTTCCTTATCGAACACGGCGTCATCATCAGTTTTGAGCGTCTTCCAATAGGCGACCGCCTTGTCCCACATTTCGCCTTCCGGCGCGTGCGGACGTCCCTTCAGGTATTCGAACGTCGTCTCGTCAGGAGCGATCATGCCAGCGCGGGCGCCCGCTTCGATGGACATGTTGCAGATGGTCATACGCTCGTCCATGCTCAGCTTGCGGATCGCTTCGCCACGATACTCGATGACGTGGCCCTGACCGCCGCCGGTACCGATTTTCGCGATGATGGCAAGGATGATGTCCTTGGCGCTCACGCCCTTGGGCAGCTCGCCTTCGATATTCACGGCCATGGTCTTGAACGGCTTGAGCGACAGGGTCTGCGTGGCCATCACGTGCTCCACTTCGGAGGTGCCGATACCGAACGCGAGAGCGCCGAACGCACCGTGGGTGGAGGTGTGGGAGTCGCCGCACACGATGGTCATACCCGGCTGGGTGAGCCCCAGAATCGGCGCGAAGGCGTGCACAATGCCCTGATCGGCATCGCCGAGCGGGTGCAGCCGGACGCCGAATTCCTTGCAGTTCTTCTCCAGCGTGCTCAGCTGCAGCGCGGAGGTCTTGTCAGGATTCGGGCGGTCGATATCGACGGTAGGCGTGTTGTGGTCTTCTGTCGCGATCAGCAAATCGGTGTGCCGCGGCTTGCGGCCAGCGAGACGAAGTCCCTCGAATGCTTGCGGGCTGGTGACCTCATGCATCAGCATCAGATCGATGTAAATCAAATCCGGCGCGCCGTTTTCGCCTTGCCGTACGAGATGGTCAGCCCATACCTTCTCGGCCAATGTGGTTCCCATGCTGTCTCCTTTGGCGGAATTTCAACGTTTTCGCCCTAAAATTACTTCAGCCATGCGTTTCCACATGGCCCTTGTACTCCACTATGTCGGTTTTCGGCGTGCGCCTGCTTTTGCGTTTCGATATGTGAGATGGCATAATCCGGAATATGACTTCTTCCACATTGCGCGTTCCCGTAGGATCGGAACGCTTTGACACCAAGGATTTCATGGGTCCTCATCTCGACCAGAATCAGCCGCAGCAGGCCGACGGCGATATCCATTCTGGCGTCGGGGTACTTGACAAAACGGTCAAAATATTGGATGCGCTCGAATCAGGACCTGCCACACTCGGTCAGTTGGTCAACGAAACCGGTCTGGCGCGCCCGACCGCACACCGTCTGGCCATCGCCTTGGAACGTCATCGGTTCGTCATCCGCGACCAGCATGGGCGCTTCGTCCTGGGATCTCGATTCGCTGAACTTGCCGCCGCAGCTGGCGAGGATCGTCTGCTCACCGCTTCCGGTCCGATTCTGCAGACCTTGCTCGACCGCACCGGCGAATCCGCGCAAATCTACCGTCGTCAGGGCGATCAACGCGTGTGCATCGCCGCCGTGGAGCGTGCCAGCGGCCTGCGTGATTCCATTCCTGTCGGAGCACTGCTGTCCATGGAAGCCGGGTCCGCCGCGCAAATCCTGCTGGCATGGGAAGATTCAGAACGTCTGCATCAAGGCTTGAGGCATGCGAAATTCACCGCTTCAAAGCTTGCAGCCGTGCGCAAACGCGGATGGGCGGAATCCGTCAACGAACGCGAAGACGGCGTATGCTCCATCTCCGCGCCGATTCGCAATCCTTCCGGCCAAGTCATCGCCGCGATTTCTATTTCCGGGCCGACCGGACGCATGGGCACGACCCCGGGACGCCGGTATGCGCCCTTGGTGATGGCCGCCGGCAAGTATCTCACCGAAGCTCTGCTGCGCGCCAGCGGCGAGCGGTGAGAGATGCCGTCCGCGAGGACTGTTCCAAAGCAATCTGAACCGGCCTAAGATGCCTAGGCACCTCCGATATAACCTTCTACCGACGCTGACGATCGCCTCAGCGTCGGTAGAAGGTTTTTGTTATGTCGATTGGGCAGTCAATGCATCATGCGCTGTTGTATCGCCTGTACAGTTGCGTGAGAATGTTGTCTATGGACGTCCGTTCAATCGATATATCCAGAATCCGACACTGTCGTCCAATCATGTCGATGATATCCATGATATTGTGCTCGTCGGCCATGAAATGGTAATAATGTGCACGTCCTTCGGAACGGTCATATGCGATTGTGTCCGGAACTTGCGGGTGTCGGGATGAGTCCGTCACCACGCACATATCACGCACGTCACCGACCTGCGCACGCAATTGCCTGAAGCTTCCATCGAATCGCTTCGTGCCCTGCGCTACCAGTACGACACGCTGTCCCAACTCCTCAAGATCAGACGTATTGTGCGAGGTGATCAGAATTGTCAGCCCGGTGTTCGCGTTGAGATCGCGGATATACCTCAGCATTGCCATACGTGCTTCGACATCGAGCCCGAGCGTCGGCTCGTCCAGCAGCAACAGCTGGGGATCCGGCAGCAGGGCAAGCGCGAGATCGGCTCTCATTCGCTGCCCCAGGCTCAGATCACGTGCCAACGAGTTCCAAATCGGGGCCAGATTGAATCGTTCACGCAGTATGCCAATCTGCCTGGAATATATCTCGTCGTCGATTTTCCAGATGCTTTTCTTCCATCGGAAAGACGACGAGACCGGATGGTCCCACCATAATTCCGTTCGCTGTCCAAAAACCACGGCGATATTCCGCACGTATCTGACACGGTCAGAGAACGGGTTCATTCCCAGCGATGTCACGGTCCCCGAGTCCGGTGTGAGCAATCCTGCAATAAGCTTGATGGTCGTGCTCTTCCCGGCGCCGTTCGGACCGGCGTATGCCACGGTTTCGCCGCGATGGATCGTGAGATCTAGATTGTCAAGTGCCGTGATGGTCTTGTATTGCCGACTGAACAGATTCCGCCATGAACGCGGCGTATCGTCACGCCCCTGCCTCTGCTTGTACTGTTTGCAGACACCGTCGAGTCTAACGGCGATGTCCGAAGCTCGAATACCGGGAAACACTGTATTTTCCATAGTGACGTAGTCCTTGCCTGAAAATAACGATGGTGATAATGCCGAACGCCAACGCGAACAGGGGCATCGTATAAAGCCGCCAACCATATGCATGCAGCATGTATGAAGCCGGTACCGCCCCGATCATTGCCGCAGGCAGAATCGAAGTCAACACAGCCCGAACGAACGGTATCGCGCCATTCAATGGCAGCACGGACAACTGGCTGATCGCCCCGTCCGTGATTGTGTTGATTTCCTCGGCGGATTGCGGAGCATAAAACGTGAGGGTTCCCCACAAATATTGTGTGGCTATGACGAGACCCGCCGCACACACAATATTCACAATCAGCGCGAACCACCATGCCGGTTCCGGTCGCGCGACGTAAGACAATCCCCAACACAGACACCCCACACCAAGCAGCTGGGAGACAATCAGGTCAAGGGAACCGAATCCCTCGACAACCAATGATTTCCAAAGCGGAAGCGGCTGCAACAGGTTGTGGTCAAGCTGCCCGCGGCCGATTTTCCTGCTGATCATCAGGATGTTACCTCCGCCGACGACTTGGGCGAGACCCCGGGCGGTCAACACGAACCCGACCAGGAAGAGCAAATCCTGACGAGTCCAGTCACCGACTCGACCCAACGCAAACGCCATGGCCAATGACGGCACAATCGCACTGACGGCCAACACCAGTTCACCGAACATCCATACCAGTCCCCTCCCGCCGCCGTCGATAATAGGCTCGAGTCCGAGACGCATGCTGGTTTTCAACATGTCAAGCACAGGTCATCCTCCCAACACCGTAATGCGCTTCCATGTGGCCCGGTACAGCGGAACACATACCAAGGTGAACACGACCACCCATATCAGCTGGATGGCCAGCGAGGAAAGCGAGAATCCACTCGAAACCAACAAATCGATAGGGATGTTCGCCATCGAGGCGAACGGCTGCCAACGCAGCACCCCTTGCCAGCTCTCGGGAAGAATCACAAAAGGGATGACCGAGCCATTGAAGATGGCAACCAATGACCATCGGATCGCGTTCGCGAACCACGTCTCATTCTCCACTCTGACAATCAGCATCGAGAATATGAAATCGAACTCGATACCGATTATCACACCTAAGAGCAGGGATACCAAGAAAACCGGAATACGCCCCATCTGGACAGACCCTGACCATGCGATATGCCACGCCATAAGAATCAGGCAACCTGAAATCAACGACGGGACGATAACATGGCCCAGCCATTGCGAAACATAGTATTTCACGAGACTCATCGGCCACAGCATACGTGTCGCGACCGTGCCGTTCGCCAAGTCATCCCCCATAGCGGTCGTGGGTTGCAACAGGAAACCCAACGCCTGCGCGATGGCCATATACGAAACCAAGTATGCGCGTCCATCCCCTGTATCTGCCTGCGCCCATACACCAGCCAATGCCAGAAAGGTGATAATCCTGACGAATATCGACATCGCTTGGGCGAACCATTCCGAACGGGGAACATACGCGGATAATCTGAGAGTACTCCACACCTTAGGCTCCCCTTCCGCGACTTTGCTATCAGCCCTCCAATAAAGACAGAAGCCATCATACAACATGATTGGAGATATGACAGGGCGCGTATTGACGCGACATACGTCACACGTCGGATAGAAGACGATTCACACCCTCCCTGCAACGAAATATCCTGCCACGTATTTCCCGCCATGCATCGTCCGCGGGTTATCATTCAGCACCGCAACCGGATAGAACAGACAGTCACGTCCTGCATGTCGAGACATACACAACCCGTCGGATATCGCAAGACTCAGCCCACCATCAGGACGTCCAATACGTTTGCGTGTGCCGCGGCATACGCAACCCGTCGAATCCCACCTGATTGCGTGACTGTCGACGGTGTTACGTCGAGTTGCGCATGTTCTTACATACACATCTGAACAAGGCTCCAACAGCGATACCCTTGATTTCTGTATGCCGCATCAACTAATACATCCGTAATGACCATGTCGACAACCGAGGAACCCGGCAAAAGAGAAGCCCCGACGTTTCCGCCGGGGCCAAGGAGAGAGAAGAGAAGAAGAAGGTTCAATTATAGTTATGGGGCTTCGGACGAAACCTCGCCAGTTCACATCGCCTCGGGAGAGGTTCCGTTCGCCGGTACCTCATATATAACCAGCCCATGCTTGGCGCAACGATGCGGCACACTGGGGACGCGCTCCCAATTGCATGGCAGATCATTCAGCTTGATATCCAGGTTCGTTCAGTCTGTCTGTGAACTGTCGCCGTCCGGATGATATCGAAAAACTGTATGGCACCTCAACATGCAATCGGCGCAAAGGTGCACTAGTGTTGAAGTCATGAACGACAAGCAACGTCCCGACAGCCGTCCACACCATGGAACACGCAGCGCCGCACCCCGGCCGACATCGGTGTCCGCGCGGCTGGGACGTCTGCAATTCCATGAGTCAGGCAAATTCCGGGTGCTGCAGCTTTCCGACATCCAAGATGGCCCCAATATCTCCGGCGATACGATACGTCTGATTACCGCGGCTGTGGACGCGGCACGCCCGGATATCGTCATCTTCACCGGCAATCAGATCGCCGGCTATGACAAGGCATACGCCGCCACATTTCGAAAACGCGCTTGGCGCACGCCATTGGACCGATTCCGGCAGAACGAAGCCAGCGGCGAGCAAATCGAACACACGCGCGACTTGGTTCGCCGAAGCATCAGCACAATCCTCGAACCGCTGATTGAACGCGGTATTCCATGGGCGGTCACATACGGTAACCATGACAGCCAGTGCGGTTTGAGCCGCGAAGAAATGGACGCAATCTACCGGGAATCCCCCGGGTGTCTCAACGCCGAATCAACAGCGTCACGTCCTGATCTGCCTCGCACCCGTCCCGATTCCGGGCTGCCCGACCAACGCATCTATCCGTGTGAAGCGGGTACGCTCGCCCTGCCGGTCATGGATGTGGAACGCAAACGTACCGTACTGGCGCTGGCCGTACTCGATTCCGGTAGTTATGCCCGTTCCGGTGGCTATGGTGCGCCATCGCAGGCGGCACTGAAGTTCTTGGATCTCATGCCAGATGTTCTGCACACGCGCATGATGGTGTTCCAGCATTTCCCCATTCCGCAGTATTACCGGCTGCTCAAATCCGTTCCGCCGAATGCGGCGCACGCAGTGGAGGGGTATCGCGTTTTTTCCGGTCACAGTTATGTGCTCGATGAGGACAAGACTTTGCCAGGCAGTTATCTGGGCGAAGGCGTGAGCTGCCCGGATGTTGACAGCGGCGAATACGCGATTCTTGCGAAAGACAATCGATATTTCGCCGTTGCTGCCGGGCATGATCACCGCAACGGCTTTGCGGGCGAAGTCGATGGCATGCTGATGGTGGCTTCCCCGACCTGTGGATTCGGGTCATATGGGCCTGCTCCTGCGCGAGTGGCTGCGCGATTGTTCGAATTCGATATCCGACACCCGTATCATCCGCGCACCCAGCTGCTCGAATTCGGTGACCTGGTAGGCAAGCCCAATTCGCATAAGACTTACACGTTCGCGATTTCCAGCGAGGCGGACCAACTGGACGAGTCCATGAATCTGCTGCGCAAACCCGGATTGCTCGGTCGCCTGCGCCGCGCCCTACGCAAGAAATAAACCATGCCTCCCAAACTGTCTACGCCAACGCCCCCGCCAGCGTCACCAGTTTGTAATCCAGCACAAACTGCCTACGCCAACACCCCCGCCAGCATCACCAGTTTGTAATCCAGCACAAACTGCCTACGCTAACGACGCCCTCAGCATCACCAGTTTGTGATCCGGTACAAACTGTCTGCGCTAACGCCCCCGTCAGCGTCACCAGTTTGTAATCCGGTACAAACCGTCTACGCCAGCGGAGGGCTCAGCGTAGACAGTTTGGGGAACTTGGGACGCCAATCGCATTCGTGTTGACGACACCGTGTTGCATGCATCTGCTTCCACCGACGCTCACACCACCCTCAGCGTCGGCAGAAGGTTATGATCCAGCTTCCGCCGACACTCACACCACCCTAAGCATCGGCAGAGGGTTATGGTTGCGTATTGGTCGCCGGCAGGAAGCCGTAAGTATACGAAAAAAGCCACCGCTTTCGCAGTGGCTTCTCGTTGGCTGGGGTACCTGGACTCGAACCAAGAATGGATGAACCAGAATCACCTGTGTTGCCAATTACACCATACCCCAATTGGCAGGCGCCGCAGCTCTTGGAACTGCTTCGTCGGTCGTACCCCCGACCGGATTTGAACCGGTGTTGGCGCCGTGAGAGGGCGTAGTCCTAGACCGCTAGACGACGGGGGCGTTTAGTTATCTGTTTACGTCTCTCGACGCAACAGTTGAACAATATACAGCGGATACTTGCACCACGCAAATCGTCCACCACATCGGCGTGTCGAAATGCAAAAGCGGCCTGGATCATCACGTTCCAGACCGCTTTCGCTGCTTCCGTCAGGGCTTAGACACCCAGCTCAATCAGTACCGACTGCGCCATGTCTATCCCCGAATGCCGCGTAAGGCAAGGGCTTGGGCACCCGGCACAGCCAACGCCGCCGATGCCGCCCAAGCCCGCAAACCACGCAAGCATCACAGGTGCTCGCGCAGCCCCTTGAGACGCGCAACCGTCACCGGCTTGCCGATGATTTCCATCGACTCGAACAACGGCGGCGACACACGACGACCAGACACCGCGACACGCACCGGACCGAAGGCCAGACGCGGCTTATAGCCGGCGTCCTCAACCAACGCCTTATTCAGGGTCTCGTGCAACGATTCAGCCTTCCAATCGGCCTCATCCACACCCTCAAGCGTTGCGATCGCCTTGTCGAGCACCTCACCGGCTGAATCCTTGAGCGTCTTGCGCGCATCCGCGGCAGGCTCGATATACGGCTCCTCACTCAGCAGGCTGCCGACCATGCCGGACACCTCGCCCAGCAGACGCACACGCGGCTGCACCAGCGGGGCGGCGGCCGTGAGAATCTCACGCTCGCGATCAGTCAGGGCGTCCCAGCTGTCGGCGGACACTACGCCGTCGCGATGCAGGTACGGCACGGAACGGTTGAGGAAGTCCTGCGGTTCCAGCATGCGGATATGCTCCGCATTGATCGAAATCGCCTTGTCCAGGTCGAAGTGAGCCGGATTCGCCTTCACATCGCGCACATCGAACTTCTCGATCATCTCGTCCATCGAGAACACATCGCGGTCGGGCGCGATCGACCAGCCGAGCAGAGCAAGGTAGTTGAGCAGGCCTTCGGAAATGAAGCCGTTTTCACGGTGCAGGAACAGGTTGGATTCCGGATCGCGCTTCGACAGCTTCTTCTTGCCTTCGCCCATGACGTACGGCATGTGGCCGAACAGCGGGACTTCCTTGGCGATGCCGAGCTTGATGAGATAGCGGTACAGCACGATCTGACGCGGGGTGGAGCTCAGGAGATCCTCGCCGCGCAGCACGACGTTGATGCGCATCATCGCATCATCCACCGGGTTGGTGAGCGTGTACAGCGGGTCGCCGTTCGGGCGGACGATCACGTAATCCGGCACGGAACCGGCCTTGAACTCGATGCGCCCGCGAATCAAATCGTCAAAGGCGATGTCTTCATCAGGCATGCGGATGCGCAGCGCCGGCTTGCGACCCTCGGCACGGAAGGCTGCTTTCTGTTCTTCAGTCAGGTTTCGGTCATAACCGTCGTAGCCGAAAGCCTTCGGGCGCCCGGCGGCGACATTGCGAGCTTCGATCTCTTCAGGGGTCGAATACGACTCATAGGCATACCCTGCTTCAAGCAGCTTTGCGGCGACGTCCTTGTAAATCTGCGTGCGCTCGGACTGGCGGTACGGACCGTCCGGGCCGCCGACCTCGATGCCCTCGTCCCAGTCGATATGCAGCCACTTGAGCGCGTCAAGAATCTGGTTGTAGCTTTCCTCGCTATCACGCTGAGCGTCGGTGTCTTCGATACGGAACACGAAGGTGCCGTGCGTATGGCGGGCCTCCGCCCAGTTGAACAGGGCGGTACGAACCATGCCCACATGCGGCGTGCCGGTCGGCGACGGGCAGAAGCGCACGCGCACGTCCTTCGGCAGCTCAGGCTTGGTGTCCTTGGTTTCTTTGTTGTCAGCTTCGGTCATACGCTCTATTGTGCCGCGCGTGAGGGACGTACCGCGAATGTACGCGCGAACAGACTTTTCATCAAACAATCACAAATTCGCCATGAAGTTACACCGAATTCAGATTTTCTCATTTATACTTGTGCTATGGCTTGAGAGAAGGAATCCCTATGAGCAATCCAAGCGACAATCTCAATGGCGGCAACCCGATGGCGGGAGGTCCGGCATGGTCGCCGGCCGCGTTCAATCAGATGCACGGACCTGTGTACCAAGATTCAGAACTTGAGCTGCCATGCTACGGCTGCTCGTTCCCGAAAGCGATCGCGCGCATGTACCGCAAGTATTTCGTGTTTTCCGGGCGCGCGTCGAGAAGCGAATTCTGGTGGGCGTACCTGTACCTATGCATATTGAGTTCTGTGCTGTATTCCGCGGTAGTTGTCACAGAACAACACCACCAAGAGACGCTCGCGCTGATACTTGATGCGCTGATATTTGTGTCGATGCTGCCTCTCATCACGTTGACGTTCAGGCGCTTGCACGACACGAATCGTTCCGGCTGGTGGATTTTCGCGCCCTCGATCCCATCGATCGCAGGCATCATCGTCGGATTAGCCATAATGTATCTGACAAACAGACAGTTCAATGACGCGATGGGCGCGGCGGCAGGCGGCTTCACGGTGATGATGATTGGCTTCATACTTGACGCGGTGGTATGGGTATGGCTTCTCGCGGGTTCCTCGAAGCCAGAGGGTGCACGTTTCGACAAGACCAGCATGGTCTGGGTTCCCGGCAGCGGCCAGGTGACAACGCCGAATGTCGGTATGCAAGCCGGGATGACCTACCAGCCGACGGCTCCGATTCAAGCTCCGGCCGCGCAAACCGCTCCGGCCGCGCAGACCACTCCGGCAGCGCAGGCCAATGGCGGGAACATGCTGCCTGGGGCTGCGCCGAACGTGCAAGGCATGGCGAATACGCAAGGCATGACGAATGTTGCGATTGGCGCAGGACTTCTCCAGCGCGACCAACAGTTTGGTAGTGCCCCGCAGTTTGGCGGCGCCCCGCAGCCCAGCAGCGCCCCGCAGTTCGGTGATGCCCCGCAATTTGGCGCCTCCCCGCAGATGCACATGCCTGATTTCGGAGCGCCGGCGCAGCAGCTGCAAGCCATGCAAATGGCACAGGACGAGCGGACCGTCACGCCGATACCAGCGGTACAGGCACCCACTACCAAATCTGACGACGCGTTCCAGACTCCGGCTGCATCATCATATTCCTTCCAGCAACCGCAACAACCGCAACAATCGTTGCCAGCGCAACAGCCAACGGCGCAAAACACCCAAGCAACGCCATGGAACGCGCAAACACCGCAAATCCCGGCACAGGCAGCGCCCGCATGGCAGCTGTCCGGTATCGCGCAGGCTCCGGCAACAGCTGCCCCCATGGATTTCCCTCTGACCGGCGGCCAAGCATATGCGCAAACAAACACCGAACAGCCGAACACAGCACAGTCGACAGACGCGCCATCAGTTCTCCCGCAGACGACCATGACGCAGCCCGGCGCCTGGACACCACAGCCGTTCGAGACGGCTGCCGTGTCCAGCTCCGACCAGTCGATCGCGGCAAACCCTGCATCGATGCAACCGGCGGATATCCAATCGGCATCCGCTGCCGACCAGGCGGCAACCGAACAACAGGCAACCTCACAGCCCACGCCGGCGGAAACGAATACCACCGGAGCCGTTCTCGCCGCAATGCCGGGGGTCACATTCACCCCATCGTCGCTCGGCGTGCCCGATATGCCTGCGGTTCAGCCGCAGACCGTGCACGGCATCCAGATGCCAACCGAAACGTACACACCCGATGCTGATTTCAACTTCATGTCAGAACCGCAAACCCCGGTCATGCCGACCGACCCGGCTCAGGCTCTCCAATCAGTATCTTTCTCCACTGATGAGGTCCACGTTCCAGCTCAGCAGTTCCCGCTCGCCGGCCAGCCAACCGTGACCCCGGCTGCCCCTGAACAACCCATCACGCCAGCAGTTCCAACAGATTCCATGGATTTCGGCAACGGCATCACTCCCCAATTCCCGATTGCACCGACGACCCCGTGGGGCGTGTCTGACCAGGATAGCGGTACCAGTCAACAGTGACATGCCCTGCCCGGCACCCGAGCGAGCACGAGCATCACCCCAATGCTGTGCGAAGCGAATGCGCGCAAGCGGCGCACGCGTTCGCTTCGCTTCATACAGCCGCCATTGTGGCTATCTACTTGGAGAACTTCGCCGACAACTCCTCCTTGTTGCGACGCTCGTCAGCCTCTTTCGCTTGGCGTTTCGCCTCTTTCGGATCCCACAGCACATCAGTGCGATGTTGCTCCCATTCCGCCTCGGCAGCCTGAGCGATCACCGCAACGAACACGTCGGCGACACCATCGCCGTTCGTTGCACGCGCATCCAACAGTTGCGACAGCAGTTGCGGCGAGTAGAAGAGCCGCGGCAAAGATACGCTGTCACACCATTCATTCAGCGAAAGCAGCACCGCACACGCCCCTGCCGTACCCGCCTGCCCGGCATCCGATTGGCGGAGCATCGTCGCAGCCGCGAGCGCATACACCGCCAATACGCTGGCGACACGCCGCGTTTCAGATGAGGTGCCCTGTTCCGCAGCATCACTCCCCGCAGCATCATTCCCGACGATTTCATCCGCAGCGCTGCCAGCCGCCAGCTGTGAGGCCTGCTGGATAGTATCCGCGATATCGCCCGCAACCTCAGCGTTCCACGTGGCTCCCAGCGCCTGCGCGACATCGGCGAACACCGTCGGATCCGCCTGGCTGCGGTATGCGGCAGCGGCATCACAAGCATCGTTCGCCGCCAACAACGCGTCGACAATGTCCTGGGGGCGGCCCGGAATCGTGTCCGCGCCCTCATAGACATATTCCGCATCCGCGCGGGTCACATCAAGCCCGGTCAACGCGTGCGCAATCACCAGGCTTTCTCGCACTTGCAGATTTTCCGCATATTTCGCGTCGTTGCCCATCATCATCGCGTCGGTCAGCGGCCATAGGGATGTCAACGCGGCGCCACGCTCCGCCGCACTGCGAATATCCGACAGACCGGCAAGCCGCCGCACTTCATCTTGCACCTGTCCATTCATCATGGTCACGCTCCTTTGCCTACGGTTCCAACGCGTATGTTCGCACTGATACCAACACTACCGCGCGCCATGCCGGCATTCATCGCATGTCAGTGGGTTACCGGCGCAGCCGAAAGCGCAACCGTGCAATCACACCTGTCTGTGTGCGATTCGTGGCTACGCGCCGTCCAATCGCGCTCAGCGCACGTCTTTCGCGGGATCGGCATAGCTGATGGACAGCATTTCCCCCGTCTCGCTGTCATAGGTGATGGAGGTGACCGAGGCGAGCGCAGTATGGCGCAAGAACATATTGTGCTCGGGATGCCCGGTTTCCAGAAGATGACGGTATGACCAGATCGGCGATTCGTGGCTGACCGCGATGATTTGCTTGCCGGCGTATTCGCGGACTTTCTCCTGGGCGAAATCCCCTACTCGCGCGGCGATATGCTGGTAGCTTTCGCCCCAGCTGGGTTTCCACAGATTGCGCACAAGACGCCAGTTCCCGTTACGCCACAACGCGCCCTCACCGTACCCGATGCGTTTGCCGCGGAATTCGTTGCCGGCTTCGATGATGCGGCTGTCGGTGTGCAGTTCGAGCGGCTGTTCGCCGCGTTCGCTGCGGGCTTTGTTGAGCGCGTCCAGAATAATGCCCGCCGTTTCGCGAGTTCGGTCAAGCGGTGATGAATATACGGCCACCACATTGGACAGCTGAGGGTCCGCCGCCGCGTATGCTGCGGTCGCCTGGGCCATACGACGGCCGATATCTGACAGGTGGAAACCGGGAAGCCGCTCGTACAACAGGTGATCGGGGTTCTCGACCTTGCCGTGGCGGATGAAATGGATGGTGGTTGACGGCATGTGGTCCTCCTGCGTATGCGGTGTGATGCGATAGCGAGACGCCGAAACCGACGTCCGCTTTTCCAATGTACCGCGTGTCATGCACGGCACCGGGCTAAAGTTGCCATGGCTGCCCGAACCGCGGCGAACGGAACGCCAGAATACCTTACGTCGCAACGGGTGTATCGCTTCAGTGAACAACAGGCGAACAGACACCGACAAACCGTCGCCCACCGGCCGTCAGCGACACGCCAGACAGACATACCACGGCAAGACAACCCGGCGATCCAAGCGACAGACATCCAACGCCGCACCGCACGTCGGGCAGCCCAGAAGACAAGCCTCAACCAATCACACACGAACGACGAACACGAAAACAGAAGGCCACACGAAATGACATCATTCACCGCCGGGGTCAAAGACCTCGTCAACCGTCTCTTCGGAGGGTACGCCGAACTGTTGCGCATGCCGCATACCGCACGATTCGCCATCGGCTCGGTGATCGCGTGTATGCCGTTCCCCATGGTCGGCATGACCATCACCATCTCCGTACAGCATTATTACGGCAACTATTCCCTGGCAGGCGCGCTCACCGCCATCCAGGCGATCGCCACGGCGATTGTGGGACCGCTGCTGGGCAAGCTTGTCGATATCTACGGCCAGCGGCAAATCTCCATCCCCACCATCATCGTATGGATGATTGCCTCAACATCTCTGGTCACCGCTATCACCCATCACGCCCCGGAATGGGTGTTGTATGCGCTGGTCCCATTCATGGCCGCCATCCCGCCGTGGGGAGCGATGAGCCGCGGCCGTTGGACGCGCCTGCTGCGCGGCGACCATGAACGTACCGATCGGGCGCTGTCGCTCTCCGGCGTGCTCGACGAATGCATGTGGGTGGTCGGCAATCCGCTCGCCTCCACGCTTGCGGTGATTTCCGGACTGCTCGCGTTCTCGTTCACCGGCATGTGCGTCATCGTCGGCGCGCTGATGTTCCTGACCGAACGAACCACGGAACCGCCATCGCAGACGCAACTCGCCCGCGAGGCGGGACTCACCCGCGCACAATATCGCGAGCGTGAAGCGCAGAAAGCGGCCGCGTTGCTGAGAACATCATCAGAAGGGCATGCCGTTGCAGATTCGGCCTCAGCGGACGGGCACCTGTCAGCAGGCAAGTCCGGCCACTCGCACGGGTCAATCTGGGGACCGGGACTGGTCGCCGTATGCGCCACCTGGTTCGGCCTCGGAGCATTCCAATCGGCCGCTGGCATCTCGATCATCGCCTTCGCGACAGAACAGAATATGAAGCAGTACACGGGATTCGTCTTCGCATGCTTCTCGCTGAGCTCCCTGACCGGAGCGCTCGTCTACGGCGCGAAAAACTGGATGATCCCGTTGTGGAAGCGGTTCTACGTATGCCTTGCCGTGGTGAATCTCGGCATCGGGTCATTCCTGTTCGCGAAACACCTCTGGGTCATCATGGTGATTTACCTGGTGATCGGCGTATGTCAAGCCCCGACGTGGATCAACGGCAATCAGCTCATGCTGCATCTGGTGCCGCCGTCACGGTTCACCGAAGGCATGGCGTGGATGGGCGCGATGAATTCCATCGGATCGTCCGTAGGCTCGGCGATCGCCGGCGCATATATCGATCGGGCGGGTTCGCACGGAGGATTCGTCGTCGTCACCGCCTTGGCGATCGGTTCACTGCTGATAGCGCTGACCGGTATACGGCAAATCAAATCCAGTACCGAGGCGCCCACTTTGACTGAAGTCGAAGTGTGACCGCGTGCGGACATGACGTTGGGCGTCATCCCCGCACGCGACGATAGGCGTGCGTCATTGCGCGCGTCGGAATGAGGTCATGCCGCAGCAACCGCAAAACAAACCGTCTGCCGACGCTGGAAGTCTTCGGGAGTCTTCTCAGCGTCGGCAGACGGTTCAGTCATCAAAGCTTTTCGTCAACCGGTCTCTGCCTACTTCGGCCAGCCCTTCGGCGTGTGTTCAAGAGACCACAATCCCAAACGATGCGAGAAGCTGCGTTCCCAGCGGGCGTCCAGCTCCTCCTTGGTCAGCCTGTTGTCGGCTTTGCGCAGACGATTCGCCGCATTCGTGTGGGTATCATCCAACAGCCATTTGCGGATGACGAAATTCCACACCGCGACCACCACGGTCGCCACCAGCTTGCCTGCATTGGTACGCAGCACATACACGGCGTGCTGGGTGACGATGGCATCGGCAGCCATACCGAGCGTACTGACCGCGATAATCGCGTCGTTAATCAGCAGACCGATGACCGAGGACAGCAGGAAAATCAGCATTTCCATCCAACGAGCCATATCGTCACGGTGTTTGAACACGTATTTCATGCTCGCCAGATAGTTGAAAATCAGTGAAACAATGAACGAAATCGTGCTTGCCGCGACATTCGGCATGTGCAGGAACCGCATCAGCAGGTTCATCACACCGACATCGATGATGAAGGCGATAACCCCGACGACGCCGAATTTCATAAGCTGTTCGATGAGTTTTTTCACAACTCACCATTAAACACGCGCACAATGACGATTCCGCATAAGTACAAGAATCCTCACGGTTCCTCACCAATCCGCATGCGTGCGAAGTCCCGCCAAGGATGTTCGCCAATCGGCTCACCACGGGGAACCGGCTGAAGCAACTAGACTGGGAACCGACAACTCGGCTCGATTCCCGGGCCGACACACTTCAGGAGGAATCCCATGCCAGTGATCCACACCCATGTTTCCGTGTCCACCACCAAAGAGCAGCGCGAGGCGCTCAAGGCCGCATACGGCAAGGCCATCACCGCAGTTCCCGGCAAATCCGAAGGCTGGCTGATGTGCCCGTTTGAGGACAATATGCCCATCTACTTCGCAGGCAGCGACGATCAACCGGCAGCCTATGTCGAAGTGAATGTCTTTGGATCCAGTGTCCCCGGCTCCGCGTGGGAGCAGCTGACCCGACAGATCATGGATGCGCTGCATCGCGAACTGGGAATCCCCGAGAACCGCACCTATATCCGCTATACCGCCACTACCGATTGGGGATGGAACGGCGGCAACTTCTGATTGTTCCGGGGATGTCGGCGTGAGACGTCGGCATCCCCTGCCCATTTTTGGGGAGACGGCTCATGCTGAAAGGCAGCCTCCAGAGTCGCCCACGTTGAGAGGCCTGGCCATACTCCCAGGAATCGTCCGATCCGACAGCCTGAGCCATCTGAGGAATCTTCCACGCCCGGTAACTCGCCCCTCGAATACGGCGACGTCCGACAGCCTGAGCCACCGGCAATTCCGGCAGGCTCACGACAACGCAGTCCCGACACATGGTAACGAAACCATCGGTGAAAAGCATGGCGAACATCATGGTCATGTCTTATAATCGAATTACTCGAATCACTGTGGACGAGGGAAACCATCATGGAAGACGATAGGACTACTGAAGTACCGGAGGACGCGGCTCAAAACGGCGACGCGACCGCCGACGACTGGAACTACAGCAACGGGTATCTAGCCGGGCTCAAGGGCATCACCATCCCGAGCACCGCCCCATCGTTCGGAGATGCAGGCGGCCGTGGCAGGCACTATTCCGACGAAAACACCTTCGACACTTCCGACCCGCACCTACGGGATTTGCTGAGCATGCTCGACAAGCAGGACAAGCAGGACAAGCAGGACAAGCAGGAGCAGGCAAAGGACAACGACCAGGCGGACGCATCCACAGACACCGCTGTCAGCGCCACGAACAACGAAGGCAAGAGCGCTGACAACACCAAACAAGAACCCAAGAAGTCCGCTTGGGAAGCCGCTATGGACCATGCCGTAGCGCAAGCAGCATATCATCGCGACCCCAATAGCAGGGCAAACAGCGACGCTGCGGCCCGATACGCGAAGGAAGCCGCCGAAGCCAAAGCGAAGGCAGATGCCGAAGCAGCAGCCAAAGCCAAGGCTGAAGCCGAAGCGAAAGCAAAAGCCGAAGCCGAAGCACGGGCGAAGGCCGCCGCCGAAGCCAAAGCCAAAGCCGAAGCGGAAGCAAAGGCTCAAGCCGAAGCCGCAGCCAAAGCCAAAGCTGAAGCTGAAGCACGTGAACGAGCAGCGGCCCAAGCCAAGGCGGCCGCAGAAGCGGCAGAACGCGCACGGGCGGAGGCCCAAGCCAAAGCAGAAGCGGAAGCCCAAGCGAAACAAGACACCCATGAGGCTCTAGCCGCGGCATCTTCATTCATCGACCAAGTCGAAGCACAAGCCAAAGCGAAAGCAGAAGCAGCGCAACAAGCCGCCGCCGCAGCAGCACAAGCAAAAGCGGAAGCACAGGCAAAAGCCGAAGCAGAAGCCAAAGCCAAGGCTGAAGCCGAAGCCAGAGCAAAAGCACAAGAAGAAGCACAAAAACAGGCGCGCTTGCAAGCGATCGCAGCAGCACAAGCCAAAGAGCAGGCACAACTGCAAGCCTTGGCCGCACAGCAGGCCAAGCAGGCGCAAGCCCAGGCATATCAGCAGTTCCAAGCGCAGCAGGCAGCGCGTATGCAGCAAGAGGAAGTCCAGCCGCAAACCCAATCGGAGCATGGTATGCAGCAACAGCAGCTCACCGAATCCCAGCAACTGCAGCAAGCCCAAATGCTGCAGGCACAGCGAATCCGGCAAATGCAGCAGCAGGCGGCACAGGCGCGCGCCGCGCAAGCCGCGCAGATGGGTCAGGCGACGCAAGCCGCACAACCGACGCAAGCCGATAATGCGCAGCAGGCGGCGCTCAGTGGGCATCAGCTCGCGCAAACAGCCCAGCAATCCGCCATGAATCAGGCCCAAGCAGACACACAAGCCGCAGCGCAACGCGTACTCGACGCGCAAAACCTACGCTCGTCCATGGATGAATCGCAGCTTGCACGCCAACGTGGCGCATGGAATCCGATGGCGGCTCACGGCAACGTACCGACCATGGAGCCTCCGGCGCAGCCACAGACCAACATGCCCATGCCGGCTCCAGCCAGTATGCAAATGCCATCCTTCGTTGTCCCCGAAACCAAAGACAACAGCGATGCAATCACCAAGAAACGCATCGCCAAAGCGCAGCTTGTCGCGCAAACCCTGTATTCAGAGCACCCCGACGCCGATCCTGAATTCATCAATGCCATAGGTCAGCTCGTCGCATTCAACGCGTCCGATCTTCATCTGGTGGTCGGCGATTATCCGATGCTCCGCGTGGACGGCAAACTCGTTCCCGCGCCGAATACGTCCATCTGGGATAAGGAGCGGACGTTGGCTGCGGTGCAGGTGATGACGACGGATCAGGAGTTGCAGCGGTTCGAGCAGGAGCTCGAGTTGGATGTGTCGTTCGCGATCGGGGATCTGGTCAGGTTCCGTGTGAACGTGTATCAGGACCGTAACGGCGTATGCGCGGCGTTGCGTACGATCCCGTTGGAGATCAAGTCGGTGACGCAGTTGGGTCTGGACCAGAAGATCGCGGACCTGGCGCTCCTGCCGCGCGGCCTGGTGTTGGTGTGCGGCCCGACGGGTTCGGGCAAGTCGACCACGCTGGCGGCGATCGTGGACAAGGCGAACGCGGAGCGGCATGACCATATCATCACGATCGAGGACCCGATCGAGTTCGTGCACCGGCATAAGAACTGCGTGGTCAGCCAGCGTGAGGTGGGCACGGACACGTTGAGTTTCGCGGAGGCGCTCAAGCACGCGTTGCGTGAGGACCCGGACATCATCATGGTGGGCGAGTTGCGTGATCTGGAGACGATCAGCACGGCGTTGACGGCCGTGGAGACCGGCCACCTGGTGTTCGCGACCCTGCATACGCAGGACGCGGGGTCGACGGTGGATCGTCTGATCGACGTGTATCCGGAGAACCAGCAGCAGCAGATCCGCGTGCAGGTCGCGTCCACGTTGCGGGCGGTGATCGTGCAGACGCTGCTGCCGAAGGCGAGCGGGCACGGGCGTGTCCCGGCGACCGAGGTGATGTACGCGACGCCGGCGATCAGCGCGTTGATCCGCGAGGGCAAGACGCATCAGGTGCACACGCAGTTGCAGTCGGGCGGCGACCTGGGCATGCACACGCTGGACCAGGACCTGGCGCGGCTGGTCAACCGCGGCGACGTGCAGCTCGACATCGCCGAGAAACGCTGCCAGGACCGCAAGGAATTCGAGAAGCTCGTCCAGGCCCGCGCCGCCTACTGACCGCAAGCGATCCGTTCGGCCGGAACGACACCGGCCGAACGGATCGCCCCAAGGCGACCCCATCCCGGTCTTGACGGCCGGTCATCCCCTGTTTCTGCCGACGCTGAGACCCCTCTCAACGTCGGCAGAAGGTTTTCTACCTGCTTCCACCGACGCTCACATGCTTGTCACCGTCGGTAGAAACAGATTCTTAACCCTCTGCCGACGCTCACATGCCCATCAGTGTCGGTAGAAACAGAATGCCGACCCTCTACCGACACTCATACTTCACTCACTCAGCGTCGGCAGAAGCAGAGTCCCGACCGTCCGCGAAACTCGATGCTACAACGCAACAGAAAGCCCCGCGCACCAACCGGCACGCGGGGCGATATGTCATCAGCCGAATGATCAGACGATCTTCGGCATCGGCGTAGTCAGCGAGGTGGTCAGGTTGACCTGCACCAAGCCTGCACCGGCATGCACCTCGACCTTCTTCAGGGTCACGGTACGCTCGTCCGCCGGCGCAGCATCGTTATCGGTCATCGTGGCAGGAGACTTCACCGCGACCAATGCGAGATCATCAAGCTTGAATCCAGCATTCGCGCAAAGCTGCTCGGCCTGCGCCAGTGACTCGTCGAAACCGTCACGCTTCACAACACGATCCGCAGGCACGCCATACGCATTGCCGGCGACCCAGTGGATATCATCAATCAACGGCATACCCTTGTGGCTGTCCGGGCTCGCCGGAGTCTTGCCGTCGCCGACACCCAGCACATCAACGAATGCGTCAAGCTGCGGAGCGAGCGCCGCACCGCCGTCACGGAACAGGTTGCCGATAATCGGATCGCGGAACTTCAGATCCTTCGCCGTCGCGCGCAGCGCATCAATCTGATCGTCCTCGCCGCTCCACAGGTTGATCAGCGGGAAGGTCGGGATGTTCAGGCCCTCAAGACGCTGCACATGGAACGGGTAGCGCCACTGCAACGCCGGATCATCGCGCCACGTGGTGGCACGCGTGACCACGACCGCGGCGGACGGCCATTGCGCGCCATACTCACGGCAGGCGATGTCCAGCCACTTCTGAGCACCCGCGTCGGCGCCATACCCGGCTTCGACGATAACCACGTCATGCAGCGCGCAGGCGAGTTCAACGGACACGAGCGTCGGAATGCCGATGGACACATTCGCGAACGGACCACCATGCACGTACACCGGCGAGCCGTTGACCGTTTCGGTGAGCGCCGGCTTGACCGCATCGCCGAGAATACCGGTGATACGCCACAAATCAGTGAACTCACCGAACTTGACCGGCTTGCCGTCCTTGGTACCGGCGATCATCGCGGCGACGCGTTCGGCGATTTCGTCCATGGAACGGGAGAGCACGACGATCTGCATGAGCTCGCAGGTCGGGGTAAGTACGACACGCTCGGCGACATTGTTCTTGCCGGCGTCGACGACGATTTTGCGCAGCGAACGGGACGGAACCTCGGAAACGCGCGGCACCAGCACGGTGTCGAGCTTGCCTTCGTCCACAGCCTTCTCTGCGAAGGAGACGAGCAGATTCTGAGCGGCCTCGATCGCGGCCATTTCGCCGCACAGACCCCAGTCGATGAGTTCCGGATGCGTCAGGGACGCCTTGCCGCCGCCGGACGCACCGCCCTTGGAACCGGCTGCGGTGATGCCCATGCTCGGCTGGCGCAGGACGGCGGTCGCATCGATGCCGCGAGCACGCAGCGCGTCGATCAGCGCGATGGTAGTGGTGGTTTTGCCTTCGCCGCGGGATGCCTTGAGCGGCGTGTCAGCGGTGACGAGCACGACTTTGCCATGCTTGCGGGGCGCTTCAGGATGAGTGTTGAGATAGTCGAGGTAGCCGTACGCGTCAATCTTGCGGACCAAGCCGTACTGGCGTGTGTAATCCTCGATACCGGTCATGGGGTCTCCTTACCTGTCGGTGATACTGCACCGTCGGCGGCCGCCGACGGCAAGTCTGGTCGGGCAAGTCCACACTGTAGACGCACACGCTACAGCCACAAGCAAGAAACCATGCGCAAGCCCGCGTTGCGCACGTCTTCACTATAATCGATGGCCCTGTCAGCAACGCCGGATTGTCCAGAAAACAGACGCCACGGCACAACCAGCAGACAGCAGGAAAACAGCAGGATACGGCAGGACCTGCGGGCACTACGGGCATCGGCGGCATAGACACGCCGTATGCGGATTCCCCGTGCCACAAGTGCGCGAACGCGCCTATCGTGACACGGGGAATCAGGCCGATACACCGGGTGGTATGACGGTCAAACCGGATACCACATGGAATCAGTTGTCGGAGCGGTTGAACCCGTTCTTCATCTTCATGCTGGTGATATACAGCACAGTGTCGAGCAGTTCGTCAGTTTCCTTCTTGATTTGGTCGGCCATGGTCTGGTTCGCGGCGGCAAGCACGTCACGCACTTCCTGGTCGCGCACGACCTCGATGATCTGGTCGGGCTCAAGCGGCTCCACATCGCCATCGAGATTGTCTGCCTCGAACTCGTCTTCCAGCCGCTTGGCTTTGGCTTCATTCTCACCGCCAAGGCGAGAAACCTGCTCGTCGGTCGCGGCGATCAGACGGTGGGCCATGCCGCCGGTCTTCTCCTGATAGCGTTCCACCGCGTTCGCCGTGTCGGAGAACGCCGCATCGCACAGCGCTGCGATAATGCGGTTCTCCCAGTAGAAGTTCTCGGAGGTCACGCGCGTGGTCGTGTCTTCGAAATACTTCGGCGTGGTGTCCACGTTCGGGAAGAACGGGACCAAGGTATTGAACGGGTTGGAACCGTAAGCAATCCACTGGATCGCGCGGTTGGACTGCGGGCGATACGGACGAATTTGCATAACCGACAGTTGGCTCTGACGGTTGATGCCGATGGTGCGGTACATGTGCCGGGTGTGCTCATCACCCAGATGCCCATACGGGTCGAACGGGGTTCCTTGATAGTGGGAGCTGAGCACGTATTTCACATCTTCAATAGTGATTTTGCGTTCAGGCTGGCGCGCCCACGGAATATCGTTGCTTTCCGGCGTATGATCCGCGTCTTTGCCGTCCCACACCTCGTCATACGGGTTGAGGAATCGCTGCATGTACCATGCGCGCGGCGTGTTGTACACGTGGTCGGAATCCGAATGGGAGCCGAACGCGTCACGCGGATTGAACGGGGATGCCGATTCGACGGCGAGGTCGAGATGATTATGCTCGATGAACCCGGCAAGGTCGGCGGAGCACATATGGCTCTCCTGCTCTCCGAGCGCATCATCCAAATCGAATTCGTCGATGCCCAGCTGGTTCGGCATGGTCACATATGCCTCGTCCGGAACACGCTTGGCGATCCAATGATGCCCGCCAACCGTTTCCAGCCACCAGATTTCGTGAGCGTCGGAGAACGCGACACCGTTCATTTCATAGGTGCCGTACTGTTCGAGCAGCGAGCCGAGCCGCTCCACGCCTTCGCGCGCGGTCTTGATGTACGGCAGTACCAGGGTGAGAAAATCCTCTTCGCCAATGCCGCCGGGGGTTTCGGGCTTGTAACCATCCTCGCCGGGCTTGCCGGTGGCGGGGACAAGCTCGACGAACGGATCGGCGCCAAGCACGCGCTCGTTGGTAGTCAGCGTTTCGGTGGCGCTCATCGCCACGTTCGCTTCGTTGACGCCGGCTTCGCCCCAAATGCCTTCCTTGGTGTCGGCGTTCGGAACTGCCGTGTATTGCAGCGGGTTGTCCGGCAGATCGACTTCGACGTGGCTGAGCACACTGCGATAATGCCGAGGCTGTTCGCTCGGACGGACGACGATGAAACGCTTCGGATTGAATTCGCCGTTGGCGGAATCCTCGTTGCGGGCGATGATGGTCGAGCCGTCATAGCTCGCGTCCTTACCTACCAAAATTGTGGTGCAGGCCATGGTGTTCCTTTCAGTTTTGCCGAATTTCCAAGCCTTCGCGCGTATCCGGTATGTGCTCACGCGTGATTGCACGACGTGTGCCGTTCGGGATTGCGCAATCGCATCGATTGCATCAATGGCATCGATGGCGTCTATCAAGCGCATTGTGCCACGCGGGCCATACGACGGGCGATGACATGCGGGACAGACCGGTTGTTACGCGCGCCCGGTGAAGAACGCGCCACCCTGATCGACCAGGCTGTCGGTCTTGCGCAGGCCGTGCAGCATCTCGTTGAGCCAGAATCCTTGATTCAGCCCGGGCAGTTCCTCGCGGGTCGCCCATACCTGCAGCAGATAGTCGTGATCCTTGTCCGGCGGTTGCGGGCCGTTGTAGCGCATGGTTACTGCAGGGTTCGTGGCTCCGACGAATTTGCTTGCCGCCGATGTACGTCCTTGCACGGCTTCAGGAATCATCGCGGGCAACGAACGGGAGAAGTCGGCCGGGATTTGCAGGGCATGCGAATCGTTGAAATCAAACATGAGCGCATCGACCGGCACGTTGGCGACTGCCCAATGAATCCATTCGAAGCCGCATACCGGGATTGAATCCGGGTCGACAAGTTCCCAATGCAGGAACATCGCGTCTGGGGCGAGATCGTCGATATAGAAGGGGAACGAGACGATTGGCGTGCCGTCAGCGCGGTTTTCGGCTGGCGCGCGCTTGGCAAAGTCATCAGGCACAACAGTAAAATCAGCGGAGATTCTCATGCTTTCAGTATCGCGCATCGTGATGACGTGTGTGCAAACCGCCGCGGGGCGGCAATACCCGTCACGCCGCGGGCAGATAGGGCACGCTCGGGCGCCGGCGACAGGCTACCGGCGCGGCGTGCGACAGCACAACCGCACCACAGACAGATACCGGCCGGCAACGCTCCCCTTGCCCTGGTATCAGCCCGGCGTGCGATGAGACAACCGCACGATGACGGGATACAGCGACGACGTGTTCCTGCGTGTACGCGACAGGAGAAACGACAGTGACGCCCGCCCCCCATCGACTTTCCAAACGACATCCAGCAGGCCCCACAACCCAACGCACAACAACGAATCCGCAGCGAACCCCACACCCCACAAGATGGGCACTTCCGAAGCCACACGCAAGCACAACAACAGTCAGCGCAGCATCTCGAACCATATCAACAACGGGCCGGCCCCACGAAGGAACCGGCCCGTCCGAAAGTACATCCGAAGCATCAAGCATGAAGCTCGAAGCTCGAAATCAGAAGCTCAACCTCGCATTCACTGCTCCGGCTTGTAGAAATCACCGTTCAATGCCGCAGTGGCCTTCGCCTTGGCTTCCTCGAAGGTGACCGAAGCGAGCTGAGCGCGAACATCGTCCAAGGCCACCGGCGTCATCGACAGCGAGTTGACGCCGATGCCTGCAAGCACAACCGCCAGATCCGGGTCAGCCGCAGCCTCACCGCACACGCCCACCGGCATGCCGTTCGCGTTGCCCGCGTCGGCAATCAGCTTGATGGCGCGCAACACCGCCGGATGCCATGCGGTCTGGTAGTGGGCCACAGAACCGAGCGTACGGTCGGCGGCCAGCGTGTACTGGGTCAGATCGTTCGTGCCGATGGACACGAAGTCCGCAACCTGAGCGACTTTGTCCGCCATCAATGCGATCGACGGGACTTCGGCCATCACACCGACCTTCTTGAGCCCCTTGGACTTGCCGAGCTTGACGAAGTACTCAGCTTCCCACTGGTCGGCGACCATCGGGACCATCACCCACAGGTCCGCGTTGGTCTGGGCGTCGGCACGGGCGATGGCCTCAAGCTGATCCTCAAGCACCTGCTTATGCACGCGCAGCGTCCGCAGGCCACGCAGACCGAGCGCCGGGTTCGGCTCATCCTCAGGGGTCAGGAACGGCAACGGCTTGTCCGCGCCGGCGTCCAGCATGCGGATCACAACCTTCTTGCCGGGGAAACGGCTCAGCAGCTTGGCATACGCCTCGGTCTGCTCTTCGACGCTCGGCGGCTCCTCGTTACCGAGGAACAGGAATTCTGTACGGAACAGGCCCACGCCTTCGGCGCCGTATTCGAGTGCCGGATCAGCGTCCTCAGGCTTGCCGACATTGGCGAGCAGCGGGATGAGATGACCGTCCTTGGTCTGCCCGGGCTTGCCGCGCAGTTCCTTGGCTTTGGCCGCGTTCGCCTTGGCTTCATGCGCCTCGGCGATTTCCGCTTCGTTCGGATCGACAATCACCGTGCTCTTTGCGGCATTGACCACCACGGTCTGCCCGTCTTTGATGTCATCGGCGCCCTGCGCGGACACCACAGCCACAATGCCGCGGGCACGCGCCAGAATGGCGGTATGGCTGGTCGGGCCGCCCTGGCTGGTGACAATGGCGAGGGTCTTGTTCAAATCAAGTGCGGCAGTATCCGCCGGAGACAGGTCTTCGGCGACAAGCACGAACGGCGTGTCGCTCTGTGGAACGCCAGGAGCCGGCAGCCCCATGAGATTCGCGATAACACGTTGGCCGACATCATGCAGGTCCGCGGCGCGCTCCGCCTGATAGCCGCCGATCGCCTTGAACATCTCCTCGACCTGGCCGAAGCCTTCCAACACGGCGCGTTCGGCGGTTTTGCCGCCGGTGATGAGATTCTTGATGGATTCGGCGAGTGACGGGTCGGAGGCGAACATGGCGATCGCCTGCAGAATCGGAGCGGCTTTCTTGGTGGCTTCGTCGCCGTTTGCGGCTTCTTCGGCACGACGGTTGAGATCAGCATTGACGACATTCAGCGCCTTCATTGCCCGGTTGATTTCAGCGTCGGCGCTCACGCTCGCATTTCTCGGCGTGTCCACGGGTTCCGGAAGCGGGGATGCCATACGAATAACGGGACCGACAGCGACGCCGCGTCCGATTCCAACACCAGTGATGACCATGGGGACTCCTTCTTGTACTGCACCGGTTTCCGCCGGCGGAAATCGTAGTGGGAGACGCTCACACCATCGCAGGCGTCTCTTTTCTGTAATGCCTAACTATATACCAGAAATCCGCGACGCAACGCCGGTAAACGTTTTCTCTTTTTCAGAAAATCGTGGTACGATTGATCCAGAACGCTACAGCCAAGGTTGTGGCGTACAGCAGGTGCAATCAAACACCCGCATGGCATACCGCATGACGCAAAGGAGTGTCTCATATGGCAACCGCAACCCGTACCGCAACCGTGAACGATCCAGTCGGCATCCACGCTCGTCCGGCCGCAGAATTCGCACAGGCAGCAACCGCATCCGGCTGCACGGTCACCATCGCCAAGCAGGGCGGCAACGCCGTCAACGCGAGCAGCATCCTGTCCGTGATGGGACTGGGCATCAAGCAGGGCGACACCATTGAAATCACCGTGGACGGAGACAACGCCGAAGCTGTCGCCGACAATCTCGTCGCAACGCTGATCAAGGACTGAACGCAGGCCAACACCCGGCGGTTCCACCGATTCGGGCATGACTAAACCAGCCGCGACCAGCGACCAGCAGTAAGCCGTCCCGCCCAATACCGGGACGGCTTACTGCTATGCGGCCATACGGATATACGGCCCGGAACGCAGACCGTGGACGGAACCATGCCGGCATCCACCGCGCCGCCACACCCGCAGTACCGCCGTCTTGCCGCGCGATGGGAACGCGAAACCGCAGCGAACCCCCGCCGCACGCGCACAGCACCGCCGAATGCGACGAGACCGGTTATACCGCCGACGCCCCGAACCGCTATAATCCACACAGCGGAAGGAATGGTTGCGAAAACATCCGATTCCCGGCAATCACTGACTTGGAGCACACATGGCATCATCACACGGCAAACAGAACGGCGCGTCGATCACGAACGTCGCCGCCCTCGCCGACGTCTCGATCGCCACGGTATCGCGCGTCCTGTCAGGCAGAAGAACCAAAGATGACGATATCGCGCGACGAGTGCGCAAAGCCGCCCGCGAACTCAACTATTCAGTCAACAGTGCGGCAAGCGCGCTCCGCAGCGACGTGAGCAACACCATCGCCCTATCCATGCCGGCAACCTCAACGCTGATGGCCGCGAGCGTGGTCACCGCCATCAGCGAAGCGGTCAGCGCCGCCCATATGCAACTATTGGTCGGCATTGACAGCACAGCAGCCGCACAACACCGGAGAGTCAAGGAATTCTGCCGGCACCCCGCCGATGGCATCATCGTATTGCCATGCCCGCACGCCGGTATGTCCCTCACCCGGGGCATCACAACAGATACGCCGATCATCCAGCTGCTCGGGTCAACCAATCTCCTTCGGCACGATTGGATCAGCATCGACAACGGCGCTTCCATCGAACTGGCAGTCACCCATGTCGTCGAACGCGGCGCGACATCCGTTGCGTATCTTAGCGATGCCGTAGGTTCAAGCGACGGCGCGGAAACCCTGCTCGCCTTCCAGTCCTCGCTCAACATGCTGCGCGTGCGCGCCGACAGCGCATGGATCACCATCGACAACGGGACCGTGCAACGTGGTTTCGCCGACACCATGCGGATGTTCGGCGGCGGAACGACAGCCGATGTTCCCGAGGCAGTCATCTGTTCGTCGTCCGACACCGCCATCGGCGTGCTTATCGCGCTGGGGCAGCTGTCCATCAACGTGCCCGGGCAAGTCCAGGTCGTCAGTTTGCAAGACAATGAGGCCGCAGCCTCCAGCTCGCCCGCGTTGACCTCAATGCGTGCGCCTCTGCAGCAGATGGCGGCGGAAAGCCTTCGACTCATCGCCAATGCCCGGGCCAACGGGACAGGCGCCGAAACCGATCCGCGACTCGGCCGTCATGTGATGTTCCCCCGTCGCGTCATCGCCAGAGAATCCACCCGCGAAGGCACAGACGAATCCGCAGACGCGTGACGCCGCGGTGGACCTAGGACTCGGGGCTTAGAGCCCGGAACTTGGGGGCTCGGAGCTCGGAACTTGGGGCTCGGCCGGACGTACCGGGAAACGCCCACACCCTTAGACCAACAACGCGCAGAACAACGCTTCGAACACCAGCAGCGGATTACCGTTGCCGGCAAGTCTGCGCCGGGCGGTCGCAATGTCTTCCAAGCGGCGCACGGCATCGCGCCGTGTCAATCTGACAGACAGCTCGGTGATCGCTGTACGATTTTCGAGATTAATGAGCCCGACAGCATCATCAGCATTGTTCTGAATGACGGCGACATCACGATAGATGCTCGCCACAGTGGTCAACGCGCGGTCAAGCACATCACGCGTGCGTCTCGTAGCCCGCCGTTTGAGGTCATCCTTCTTGCTGATCGCATGGTATGCGGAACGCAGCTTAGGCGGGATACGATCCTTCTCCCCCAGCCCGTTGACACGCCGGAACTCACGTTCATCCTGCTGCGCCTGACGATCGACATCGCTTTGCGCTTGCGCTTTGGCGCTGTCAGTAAGCCGGCCGGCAAGCAACACCGCATCCGACGCCTTGTGCATGCCAAGCACCCCGACTACCAGCTCGTCACGGTCGGCAAGCACCTGGTCGTTGCCCGCGTAGAGACGGGCAATGCCGATATGGCCTTCTGCGAGCCGCGCCGCACGGGATGCCAAAGCGGGGTCGGCACCGTCATGCTCTTCAAGGAACCGCGCAACCGCACTGTTCGACGGCACGGCAAGGTTCACAATGCGTGTACGCGAACGAATCGTAGGCAACACGTCTTGCGCGCTCGGCGCACACAACAGCCAGATCGTATGTTCCGCCGGTTCCTCGATTTCCTTGAGCAGCACGTTGGTAGTGCGTTCAAGCATCCGGTCGACATCTTCAATAATGATGATGCGCCAGGGCGAAATACTCGGCATCTGCTCCGACATACCGATCAGTTCACGCACTTCGTCGATGCTGATGGTCACTTTGTCGGTGGACAAGACCGTGACATCCGGATGAGACCCGGCAAGCACAAGATGCGTGGCACGCGTCGGCTCCTCACCCAGCCCATGATCAGGGCTCTCCAACGCCGCAGCGAACGCCTTGGCGACATTCGAACGCCCCGAACCCGGAGGCCCGCAAATCAGCCACGATTGGGCGATCGCCCTAGGGTCGCCCGCCGCAATCGCGCTCAGTTGGCTGACCACCGGTTTCTGCCCGACAATAGAATCCCATACGCTCATGGTCTGCATTCCCCCGTCTGCTGCGCATCATCTGATATTCCTGCTGATGCTGATGCCGCCACTCCCCCAAGCAGTGCATCAGCATCGGTACGGATAGTATCCCAGACGGTCTCGATACCCGCCGACGCATCGACCACGAGGAAACGCCCAGCGTCGGCACGGGCAAGATTGAGGAATTCCTCGCGCGTGCGACGCTGAAAATCATACCCAGCTGATTCCATCCGATCCTCACCGTGAGTGAGCCGCCTATGCGAAACCTGCGGATCGACATCAAGCAGATACGTGCGCTGCGGCAACAGTCCACCGGTCGCCCACATGCTCAAGCCGCGCACATCGTCTACAGTCAGTTCGCGTCCACCAGCCTGATACGCGAGCGAAGAGTCGAGATAGCGGTCCGTGATGACAATATCGCCACGATCCAACGCAGGAACGATGACCTCCGCCACATGCTGCGCACGATCGGCAGCGAACAGCAGCGCCTCCGTTCTCGGGGCTATGTCGCCTCCATGCAGCAGCATCTGCCGCAACCGCACGCCGAGTCCGGTGCCGCCGGGCTCACGTGTCACTACGACCCGTCTGCCTTGCTGCGCGAAATAGTCACGCAACCGTTCGACCTGCGTGGTTTTGCCCGCCCCGTCAACACCTTCAAAGGAAATGAACAGGCCTGCTGGGGCGTGTGCGGTCATTACTGCTCCTTCGTGCCGGTTGCGGTCTTGGCGCTGCGTTTTGCTCGGGATGACGATGAGCCCGCAGCTGCGGTCTTCTTGGCTGCCGCGGTCTTCTTCGCTGTGGACGTCTTGGCCGAAGTCCTCGTTGCCGAAGCTTTCGAAGCCGTCGAAGCGGTCGAGGCCTTCTTAGCGGCGGATTTCCTGGTTGTGGTTTTCTTCGCCGTCGTGCTCTTGGCGCTGGATTTCGAAGTGCGACGAGTGCGACGCTTGGTCGGACCAGCCGCGCGTTTCTCCGCAAGCAACCGGAAAGCCTCCTGCGGATCGATTGATTCGGGGGTGTACTGCTTGGGCAACGTACGGTTCGTCTCACCGTCGGTGATATATGCCCCGTAGAAACCGTCCTTGATTGTCACAGGCTTGCCGGTCTCCGGATCGTTGCCGAGTTCACGCAGCGGCGGCTTGGCGGTTCCGCTACCACGACCACGCCGATACTTCGGCTGGGCGAACAGCTCCTTGGCTTTTGCCAAGTCCACGGTGAAAATCTCGTCCTCACTGTTCAGCGACCGCGTCTCGGAGCTACCGTCAGCCGTGGTTTTGGTCAGATACGGGCCATACCGGCCGTTGCTCGCGGAAATGGTCGCCTGCTTGATCTCACCGGTCTTTGCGTCAGCCTCTTCAACAGTGCCGACGACACGCGGCAAACTCAGTAACTGCAACGCCTGTTCCAATGTCACCGTCTCCGGCTTCATCGACTTGAACAGCGAAGCCATCTTCGGTTTCGCGGCAGTACTCTTCTTACCGCTCTTTGCCGCGCCGGTCTTGCCCTGCGCGTCCTGCGCCTGCGGGATGGTCAGGGAGACATACGGGCCGAATCGGCCGTTGCGCACCTCGACGATGCCACCGGTCGCAGGGTCGGTACCCAGTTCGCGCGGACCGCCAGCGTTGCTGTCAATCAGCTCATGGCCTTTCTCGACGGTCAGCTCGTCAGGGGCGAGTGTCGGCGGCAAGGACGCCCGCTTGGGATTGCCTTCAGCGTCCACATGGTTCATATCCTCAAGATACGGGCCATAGCGCCCGACACGCACGTGCAGACCGTCGCCGATTTCAATGGTGTTGATGGCGCGCGCGTCGATCTCGCCCAGTTGCGCGACCTGCTGTTGCAGACCCTCATGCGCTTCATCGGCATTCGCCGCCGCTCCATCACCGGACCCGAAATAGAAGCGGGTCAGCCATTCCTTGCCGGTCTCCTTGCCTCGTGCGATGCGGTCAAGACCGTTTTCCATATCAGCAGTGAACTGATAGTCCACATACTTCGGGAAATTCGTCTCCAGCAGCTTGACTACGGCAAACGCCAGCCACGAGGGGATAAGCGCCCTGCCGCGCTCGTACACGTAGCCTCGATCGATAATCGTGGAAATGATGCTCGCGTAGGTTGACGGGCGTCCGATCTCCTTGGCTTCCAAGGTCTTGACCAGCGAAGCTTCCGTATATCGTGCCGGGGGCTGCGTTTCATGGCCGTCCGCCTTCACATCGTCGGCGTTGAGCACGTCTCCCGGTTGCATCGGAGGCAACGAAACGTTCTCGTCCTCCTTGCCCGTCTTGTGTTGTGAGGCGGACGCCTTATTCGACACGGCATCGCCGGCAGAAGCGGATGCCGGCTGTGCGGCACGCTTGCCTTCGCCGGTCGCCCGCATGAATCCGGGGAATTCGATGACCGTGCCGGACGCCTGGAATGTGGCCTCGCCGCGAGACCCCGCAGATGCGTTCAGACGCACCGTCGCCGTCGAACCCGTTGCGTCGGCCATCTGCGATGCCAACGTGCGCTGCCAGATCAGCCGGTAGAGTTTCGCCTGATCCGCAGGCACCTTGCGCGCCACATCGTCAGGATCGCGGAAACTGGAGCCTGCCGGGCGGATGCATTCGTGCGCCTCCTGCGCTCCAGCGGTTTTGGTCGCATACTGTTTCGGCGCATCAGACAGGAACTTCTTGCCGAAATGGAATTCGACGGCATGGCGAGCCGCAGCGATGGCCTCTTGCGACAAGGTGACGGAATCGGTACGCATATACGTGATGAAACCGTTCTCGTACAATCCCTGCGCGGCACGCATCGTCTGGCGGGAGCTCATGCCAAGCCGGTTGCCGGCGGTCTGCTGCAATGTGGATGTCGTGAACGGCGGCAACGGACGCCTGCGATACGGGCGGGATTCCATGGATTCCACCGTGAACGGAGCCTCACGCAACGCCTGCGCGACCGCCGCGGCGCCCTCGGCATCAAGCTGGCAGACGTTGTCAGCGAAGCCTGCCGGCGTGAGCTTGCCATCCGCACCGAAATCCTTGGATGTGGCGAGTCTTTTGCCACCAAGCTGCACCATCCGCGCGTCGAAGCGCACCGGCTCACCCTCAGCGCCCGGCGCCGACAAGGTCGCCACGACATCCCAGTAGGGGGCCTTCACAAAAGCCATGCGTTCGCGTTCGCGCTCAACGATCAGGCGTGTAGCCACCGACTGCACACGGCCAGCCGACAAGCCCGGCCCGACCTTGCGCCACAGCACAGGCGACAGTTCATAGCCGTACAGACGGTCAAGCACACGCCGGGTTTCCTGCGCGTCCACCATGTGGTCGTCAACATCTCGCGTCTTGGTCAGCGAAGCCTTGATCGCCTCAGGCGTGATCTCGTGGAACACCATCCGCTTGATAGGAACCTTCGGTTTGAGGGTCTGGACGAGATGCCATGCAATCGCCTCGCCTTCGCGATCCTCATCAGTCGCCAGATACAGCTCGTCAGCATTCTTCAACGCGTCCTTGAGCTGGGAGACTGTTTTCTTCTTATCCGGACCGACGATGTAATACGGCTCGAATCCGTCGTTCACATCAACGCCGAACTTGCCGAACTTGTCCTTCTTCGATGCGGGCACCTGGCTTGGCTGGGCAAGGTCGCGGATATGGCCGACCGATGCGAGCACGGTATATCCATCACCTAGGTATCCCGCGATTTTCTTCGCTTTCGTCGGAGACTCCACGATAACGAGCTTTGTGCCGGCTGTCATTGCCCCTCCTTACGTACTGCTTACGGAACGCCATAATACTCACGGCGTATGGTCAACGCCGCATCTGGTGTGCCGTGCTACTTTAACGGTGGGGCCGGCGGGGCACCGACCAGACCGAGTTTTGTCAACGGTGAAGCGGTGAGTTGCCGCATCGCAAGCACCAGCCCGAATACCAGCATCGACACGCCGCACACCAGCATGGTCGTCGCCACGCAAGCACCAGATTGCGTCCAGCTCGCCCCCAGCGAAAGTCCCGGTTCGATCTGCCACACCAGATACGCCCCATACAGACTCAGCATGATACCGCCGGTAATCATCACGCTGCCGACGATCTGGATACTCGCCGAAGCCGAACGCGTGCCAATCTCATCCATGCCAGACGTGCGCGTGAAAGCAAGAACCAGCAATGCCCATCCGCCGACAATCAGCAAACTCATCACGACATCCGTGGGACGATGCCACTTCCCAGCAACCAGCGACAGCGCGACAAGCATCGCATAGACCGAGCCGACGGCGGCACACGCGGCACGCCACGCACGAGACACCGCGCACACAAGGACCACAACAGCCGCCGCGGCAAGTAACGTATGCCCGGATGGCGCCGTATTGCTGGTCGAAGAATTGATGTTCTGCAAGTACGGACGAGGCAGAACACCTTTCAACAGCGAAGACCCGTAACATACGGCCGCGAACACGACAAGCTGCCCGAGCAGCCACCACCGTTTGCGGATGACCGCGACCACAATCCCTGCAAGCGCGCACACGACACTGATGGCAATCACAGTACTCGATACGGCGAGCAGATGCACCAGCGAGCGCAGCCAAGACGGCAGCGAGGCATTGAGCAACAGCCACACTTCATCATCGAAATTCTGCCCGTTCGCCGTGCGCACGCCCAGCCACCACACGCCAGCGGCGGCGGCAAGCAGCAACAGGGCGAACACCACGCACAGAATCCTGCTGGAAAGGCGCGGGTGGACGGCAAGCGGGTCAAGCCTGGCAAGGCCTTTGTCCATGCCTTCGACTGCGAGATCGCTGTCTCCTGATGCCGTTGCGTTGGCCGGCGACGATTCCGAGGCTTCCGGAGTGCGACCGTCCGAACCGGCGACGCCGCCGTCATGGCCGTCCGCGTTCGCCCGGTTACCGCGGGTGCGTTTGGACGACGCGGATGATTCAAGTGGGTCGGACGGCCAGAGCGCTCTGGTCTCAAGATTGTCGTCGTCGCTCTCCGTACCGGGCAGCGGAGTGAACATCGGTTTCGCCGGCTGCCGGCGCGCTTGCTGCCCCTGAATGTCATCAGTCTGTGGGAAGAGCATGGATGGGCGAGCGCCGGATTCGGCTTGGCCGGTATGGTCTGCGGGTTGGCTGGCCGACGTGGTGTCTGCCGGCTGTTGCGGAACTGTTGACGTTACCGAGTCTGAAGCACGTTCTGGCTGCGATTGCCTGTGTGGGTGTGACGTATCTGAGAATGACGGCTGATCCGGCTGTGTCCCAACGGCACGCACTGATACCGAGGGAAGCGGTGGCATCGGCGGAACACTGGGAATGTTGGGAGTGTGAGCGGCGAGGGCACCGTCTGTATCGCCTGATACGGGTCGAAGCGGCGCGGCCGGGGAAGCCGGCGAAGTCGGCGCCGAAGACGGTTCGGATGCCGCAAACCCGCCGGACGGCACAGATGCGCCGGACGATGGCGCACCCGGAGCAGTATTCTCCCGTGTCGGAGCCGGTGCCCCAGGCATCACCGGGGCAACCGGGGCTTGGTCCTGCTGTGTCACGTGCGGGTCTTGTTCATTCTCGTCCATAATCATTGACTATACCTGCCAGACCCGTACGTGGCATATCTGTGTGCATGTATGGAAACCCTTATTCAAACGATACGTCTATGCGCTATCCATGTTGCAATGCCCCAATCGGACTAATGCGTGATGCTCGAACAGCAGGGCATATTCCTGCCGCTACCCCAGATATCACACCGATGACAGGGCCAAGCAACAGGAGCAACGGATCGACTACCGCAGTCCATGATTGTGAAATGCTCACCACAACGATGATCACCAATCCGATATTGCCGCCGAGTAATCCACCGATAATGCCGATAACAGCGGTTTCAGTGATAATCTGTATCGCGATATCAGTTGTTCTGGCTCCAAGAGATCGCCTCAGACCGAACTCAGGAATTCGTTCGGTTACCGATGCCATAGTCGCGCCCGCAATGCTCACACAACCAATCAGCAATGACAGCCCCGCCAGACCAGCAACCAGACCAGTCATCGACTTGCGCACTCCGCGTGTTGCCTTTGACCAGTCTTGAGGTGCATCGGCAAGTGCACGTTCCGGGGCATCAGCACGCAATGCGTAAGGAGCTTGACGCGCGATGAGTGAAGCTGCCCCCGTTTCCGTTGAGGCCACGGCACGAGCCGGATTCCGCTGTGTCGGTGCACCCAACCAGCCAAGTGCTACCGTATCGGGAATCACCACAGACGTGTCGAGCTGCGGAATGCGCGACGAGGATGACATGATCCCGATTACGGAAAATGACTCTCCGCCCAGATAGATAGTTCGTGGGACAGCCAAATCTGTTATTCCCAACCGTTTCGCAGTTTGAGATCCCAGCATCGCGGCTCTGACGCCTGTATCAACCTGAAAGGCATCCAGTGCCGATCCCGCGGTCATGCCGTGATCGGCGAAACCGGCTATATGGTTATCCGCTGCAATCACGCTATAGCCTGGAAGCATAGACGCCTCCGTGTACGGGTCCGTTGCAATCGAAAGAGGGTGTGCCTCGTCGTCAACGACCCACATCAAAGTCGCATCCGATACACCGTTGAGATTGCACAGACGCTCCGCCGTATCGATCGGGAAGCCCAGAGATGCGTCACCTGCGAGTTTCGGCTCCTGATCGGTGACCCTTACTGTAGTCGCTTCGAGTTGCGAGAATCCGTCGCTGATTTGTCCAGTGGCAGTCTGAACGATCCCGGTGACCGCGACGAAAGCCGCCACGCCCAACACTGTTCCGAACAAAGTCAATATTGTGCGTCCCGGCTGAGCACACAACGACGCAACAACTTCGCGGAACACATCAACGCATCGAATGCTTGAGCCGCGGTACCGGTCTGGCCACGAACCATTCTCCGGATGTCCCGCATGAAAGTTCCATTCGCTATGCATCGGTGCCCTTGCTCACAGACTGTGCGCTGTCTTCGATAATCATCCCGTCGCTCATGTGTATCGTGCGATGGGCGAACCGCGTCTGCGCTTCATTATGCGTTACCATCACCACGGTTTGGCCTTCACGATTCAGGTTGCTGAAAATCTCCATGATTGACTCCGCGCGCTGTGAATCCAAATTTCCTGTCGGTTCATCACACACCACGACCCTCGGGTTGTTGCAAATTGCCCTAGCAATGGCGACGCGCTGACGTTCGCCTCCGGACAAATCCAACGGACCGGAGTTCGCCTTATGTTCCAGTCCTACTTTGGAAAGTGCCCGCCGAGCGCGCGACATTCGTTCTTGAACCGCGACCCCTGCATACAACCCCGACATCGCGACGTTCTCTTCGACACTGCGGTATGGAAGAAGATGAAAAGCCTGGAATACAAACCCGATGTATTGGGCTCGTATTTGCGATTTTCTTCGCTCAGGCATATCGTCTGTCCTCAAAGCGTTGAATCGGTACGTGCCACAGGTCGGAGCATCAAGCATGCCAAGGATGTTGAGCAACGTCGATTTACCGGCCCCAGAGGGACCAAGAATCGCGACAAACTCGCCTGGCATAATGGACAGTGAAACATCACGCAATGCTTCAGTTGGCACGACACCGGGGTATCTCCTGCCAACGTGTTCAAGTTCGATGAGCGGCGTCACCATCGTGTTTTTCACGATTTTCCTCCCACCACGACAGTTGTCCCCGCACGTATAGAACTGCCGTCAGTCCCTGCGATTTCAATCCGCCCGTTTGCATTCAGACCAGTCGTGACTGGGATACGCAGGAGCCTATCGCCTTTCTTGCGGACAATAACCGTTGTAGTACCGTCCGGAGCTTTACCGACAGCAGATAGCGGCACCGTAAGCACTTTCCCGTTCGAGGCGCGCCGGATTATTGTGGCGTCTACGGTTGTATTAGAGGGGATTGCATCCATTCCTCTGTCGCATGAAACCGTGACCATGGTGCTCGTGCCAGATGCCGCGCGAGCATCGCTGATGTTTGATACAGAGCAGTTCTGCATCGCTGATGCATCAAAAGTCACTGTCATTCCCTGTTTGATAGTTGCCGCGACAGCGGAATCGACCGATGCACGGTATACTGTCCCGGAAGTTGATAAGGATACAACAGTCCCGGATGCATTTGCCCCCACCGGCACAGGCAACTCGCTCACTGTCGCCTGCGAGGAAGGAATAAAACTGATTTCACCAATTGGTATCATAATGCCGGTCCGCCGTTCCAGCAGAGACAATGCATCTTGCGCATCGACAAGATCCTGAGTTGCGTCTTGAACGCTGATTACACCACCGTCACCAATCGTGCAGGAAGTATCATCCGTTTCCGATTCGCTCCCCTTTGATGAATCATGATTTGTACATGTGGTAGCAGTTTGAGCTTGTTGCAACTGTCTCCGTGCAGCGCGTACAGCTGCGCGGGCCTGCCGTAAAGCCGAGTCATCGCCGTCATCGGTGCGTTCTGCCCGATAGCCGTGTGAAGCATATAATGTGTCGACCACATTCCTGGTTGCAGAATCGAAAACGGATGTGATCTGCTTTTCCTTAAGCAATCCCATATCCACCAAAGCGCGCTGCAGCTGCGCTATATCCGGACCCTGATCGTCCGGTTTGATATCACGGTATGCAGGTATCGTCCCATGGAAAACAAACAGTGGACGTCCCGAGATCTCCGCGACGACTGTACCGTTGCCTACGCTGTCTCCGACCGCGACAGGCAGCGACGTCACCACCAATGACGAAGATATCGTCTCCTGCGATGTTCCAGCGGATGATGCTGAATCATGCGTCTGGTTTCCGGAGCTTGTCTGTCCCGAACCCGCACCATCTTGGCCTTGCCCAGTCAACTCGACAATATGCTCGGGCTGTATTGTCCCATGTACGTCCACACCATCGACCAGTTCTGTTTGCGTCACCGTCGCAGTGATTAACGATGGCTCCGGTTCCTGCTGAGATGCGGCAACATCCTGGGGAGAACGAATCGTTGACCCTAACATGAATCCGAAAACAGAAAACAGCAAAGAGCACGCCGCAACCACGATAATCCAATGAGCCCTCAACCAGCGCCCTATCGCATTTTTCCGCGTGGTGTGTACTGCCTCGTTCATGGGAACGATATCTTCCCTCATGCCGGCATCGGTAATGTGTTCGCGTTTGCTTCGCTTCTTACGCATTGTCACCTGTTTCACCGATGCTATGCAAGTTCTCGTTTCGCATTGGCATATATGGTTTCGGATAGTTGTTTTATCTGGTCCATCGTCGCTTGGTTGTCCGACACCGCCTGCCGCTCCGCTTCCGCGTATGATTCGCGAATTGTCTGCATGAATCCTGTGGATACCTTGCATGCGGCATCAGCCATGGCGGCTTTCTGCTCCGCAGTGTCCGGCGAAGTCCCCGCCTGCCTGTCAGCGTATTCACCGACCAATTCTCTCGGATCCCTGTTGGTATAACCACGATTTGCCATGCAAGTTCCCCACTGCTGCATCACTCGATGCACTTTGTCCGCAGCGAGAGCCTTGGCATCTGCATCATCGCGGATTTTCTCATATGCCCCCATGGCGGAGAACCAGGTATCGCCATACCCCAGTCGAGCATCGGCCTGGTCAATGCACCCGGTGTTCTCCTCGTTGATCAAGGCATGTATATAGCCCGAGGGATAGGATGCTGAAGCCGCTCCACCGCCTTCGCTGTTTGCCGTGATCGGCGCGGCGTATCCATACTGTCGCGCGGTATCCTCATCAGAAGGCCCCCATGTTGCAGCGAAATCAGCGTCTGCTTCACCTGCGGATTCGTCAGAGGCGCCCACATCACCTTGATATTCAAAACCTTGGGAAGTCATGCAAGCACGTACAAGACGATCTCGCGCCTGATCGACGACATGTTCTCTTTCTCCTTCGAGAAAATACGTGTCAAAGGGGGAAACCCATGGTGCAGCGTCCTCCGCTCGGGATGTCGTTGTCGACGACGGCTGACTCGTACTTTTGTCAGTATGCCCGGAACCGTATAAATCTGCGGCGCTGAGCGCATTGTCGTTCGTATTGTCAGCCCCGCAGGCAGCACACGAGATGCACAACAGCATCGTGCAAAGTACAGTAAGCGAGCGACGGCATGTTCCCACGATATTTCCCCCCGTATGTTCCTTGACTATCGGATAACTTGCAAATCAGTAGCAGCCGTGTGGCACGAGCCGATCCACCCGCAGATATCTTCCGAGGGAATACCCTTTGATGCGTGTCCTTCTGTTTTGATGATAGAACCAGTCCCCACTGTTTTCTTCGTAATTCCATTCCTCACAGTACGCCGTCAGCCGCTGGCCGGGATACCCTGCACCAAGCACTCTGCTACGCCTTACTCCTGTGGAATTACGAATGTTTACCCCAGCCGCACGGTAATCACCTGATGATGCTGCATTCGCTGGAATTGCAAGGCTGCATGTCAACAATGCAATCAGCACTGACACAGCTCCTTTTTTCTTATTCATATTGCTCCTTCGTGATGTGAATAAGTTTTATTACGCTAACATTCATTGTTCTCACTGAAAATGGTATGCCCGCCATTCGGACAGTCGATGCATCCACAACTGCCGACACCCAGCACGGGTGGAAGAAACGCGACGATAGCAGCAATCGACCGGCATCGGCACGTCCAATGACCGAAACTGGGTCTAGAACACCACGTTTTTCCTATACGCCCGACTCCACGTGCCCCTATGCGCAAATGGTAAAAGAAAACCTCCGCACACCCGTCAGAGGCCACTTACCCTTGCTGCATTCCTGCCCTGGGGGAGTTGGGTGACGTAACGCCATGCGGAGGCGTATGTGAGTATACACCAATCGCGCGGACAACACGAATCAGCCGCGCACAACAGTTCAACCCACGTCGCCACGGCCCCTACCCGATTACCAGGGAATGATGTTGTCCCGCGAGTAGTACACGTATCCCGGACGTGGATAGCGGTCAATCAATTCCGTAATCGTGACCGTCCTGTAGCCTTTCGCCCGCAAGGCATCAAGGATATGCGGCAAGGCTGCAGCCGTATGGCTGTGAATGTCATGCATGAGTATGATCGAACCCGACCGCACTTGGGCGGTGACCTTCCACTGGACCGACCTCGCGGTCGCGCCAACCGCCCAATCATAGGAATCGACATCATACAAGGCAATTCCCACGCCAAGTTGGTCGGCAAGATACTGTCGGCTTGCCTCATCCGCGACACCATGAGGGGGACGCAGCAGGGTGACCGGTCGTCCGCTTGCCTGAGCGATACGTGCCGACGCCTCGTCGAATTCCCGATGCTCAGCTCCTGAACGCATAATCATCGGCAAATCCATGTGGGACATCGTGTGGCTGCCCACCGGCATGCCGTACCGCGTATCGTTGCGCAGCATTGTCTGTGTGACATCGTCGACCGCCCCGCCTATCGCGAAGAATGTGGCCTGATCTCCCGCCCGTCGCAATGCCGCTGTGACCTGCTGGCTTGTGCCGGCGCGCGGGCCGTCATCAAAGGTGAGCGCCACGCACGCTGTACGTCCACAATCAATCCCCCGCTCAATATTCCGGGCACGCACCGCCGCATCAGCACGCGCGAACAGCTGTCGTTCAGTATCGAGCAGCGTTCCGTACGACGCCTGATTCGGCTTATCCGTCACGGATTGGGCGGCCTCGATAGCCTTATGCAGCTCGCGGGAAACGCGATGGTCATGCAATCCTGTGGTTTCCCGGGCCAGTTCGCGCACGCCCGGCAATGCTGCACGGATTCTGCCAGCTGTTTCATCCAGCGTCTGGCTGTCTTGCGCCAGCACGCGCACGGCCACCGGATGTTCAGACTTGCGCAGTCGCCCCACCCACGGTTTGAGCGCCAGAGCCGCATCACGATAGACGTTGACATGCGATCGAAGTGCAAGCGGCGACTGTTTCGCCCGGCATGCCGACGGGACATCGCCAACCGTCTGCACCGATGCCGTAGCCTGCCGTCGCTGCGCTGACGCCTGCGCTGCGGTGGCATCGAGCTTGTCCAGCGATTTGCGGTCCACATCTTTGGTCTGGGAGACGCGATTTGCGATCACAGTGGCCTGATTGGATAACGCTGCGACATGCTCATCCATCAGCCGGTACGTATTGCCCCATTCCACACAGTCCGCCAGTGCGCGGCGATACCACGCGTACGCGGCCAGACCGGCGAGCAGGAATACGCTCGAGGACAACGCCACAACGAGCGCCGCAGCGATTGCTAATCTGACGCCTTGTCTCGGCGTATGCGGCTTACGGGTTGCCGCAGTCGCTGAAACATGTGAGGTATCGCGCTGGAGCACCATGGCTTTCCCCTTCCGTGCGGATTCACGCCGTATGACAATCCCAACCCGCCGCATCATTGTCGCATCGCGTACGTCGCGATGTATGCCATTATCCCATGGGGCGGTGACGGGTCGCGGCGTGACAGGTCGATGTCACGACAAGTCCATGATGGATGATGCCACCGGTTCCGCACGGAGGATCAGCCCAAAGAAATCCAAATCAACAATCCGGTCGGTGGATTCTCACACATTTGCGGGAGTTTGGCGGGAATACGGCATTCCGCAGATAAACTCCCGACAGGAGGCTTCGGGGCCGATTTCGAGAAACGCCGGATTCCAACGTTCCTGTTGGGAGATTTTTCGCAAAGGCCCAGGAATGTGACAAACTCCCGGCCCCGGCGTGGGAGCATACCCCCGAATCACGGATTCCGCCGAGTTCTCCCACGATTCCGTGGGGGATCAGCGCCGGGCACGGCCCATCGCCGTAAACCCCGTATCGCATTCAGACATTACCGTCTGACACGCCGCAACCGGCCGGACACCCATCCCCACCGAAGTTATCGCAACCTGTGGAGCAAGACAGCACCCGACAGCATTCGGCACTGACGCCAACGCATGGACGAGGAAACACAAAAGCCCCCGGATTCGGGGGCTTTCGCATGCTTAAGCTCAGACTGATATGGTCATGTCATTTGCCTCAATCGGCGGCATGGCCGGAGTCTGGAATCGGTTACTCCGCGACGACCTTGACGGTGAAGGAAGCGGAGATTTCCGGGTGCAGGGCCACAGTGGCGGGGAATTCGCCGGTGGTCTTGATGGTCTCGACCTTGATGGACTTCGGGCTGATCGGAGCCTTGTCTGCAAGGGCGGAAGCGATCGCGTCTGCGGACACAGCGCCGAAGAGCTTGCCGGACTCGGACACCTTGGCGGCGATCTCGACGACCGTGCCTTCGATAGCGGCCTTGGCGGCGACGGCGTCTTCGCGGGTGGCGAGAGCCTTGGCCTGGCGAGCGCGCTTCATCGCTTCAATCTGAGCGGCGGCACCCTTGGTCCACTTGAACGCGAGACCCTGCGGGAAGAGGTAGTTGCGGGCGTAACCCGGACGCACCTCGACAACGTCACCGGCGTGGCCCAGGTTGGCCACGGTCTGGGTGAGAATGATCTTGGTTTCAGCCATGTCGATATCCTCCTGTTCAGCGACCGGTGGTGGCGTACGGCAGCAGAGCCATCTCGCGGGCGTTCTTCACGGCCTTCGCGATCTCGCGCTGTTCCTGGACAGTCACGCCGGTGATACGGCGGGAACGGATCTTGCCGCGGTCGGACACGAACTTGCGCAGCAGCGCGACGTCCTTGTAATCGATCTCGGTGATCTTGGCGGCCTTGAGTGGATTCGGCTTCTTCTTGAACGGCTTGACCGGCGGTTGCGGCCTCTTGCGTGACATCTGATGTTCTCCTTAGTGCAAACGTATTTACTGCTAAAAGCAAAGCTCTTCGTCAGAACTCGGGTTCTTCGGAATCACCACCGAAATCATCGCTGGATCCGAAAGATCCGAAGCTTGATCCCGACTGGCTGGAACCCGAGGTACCCCATGGATCCGCGGCAGGGGCGGCAGGTGCCTGCTGGATGGCAGGCGCAGCAGAAGCGCCACCGGTGTAGCCGCCCGAGTAGCCTGCGCCACCCTGGTAGCTACCGTTGCCGGCGAATCCGCCATTACCGGTGTTCCCCGCGTTGCCTGCGAACCCGCCACGGTTGCCGGCGAACCCGGAGCCGGAGCTCTGACGGGTCACCTGTGCGGTGGCGTACCGCAGGGAAGGGCCGATTTCGTCAACCTGCATCTCGAGAACAGTACGGTTGGAACCGTCCTGCGCCTGATAGGAACGCTGCTGCAGGCGACCCTGTGCGATGACGCGCATGCCCTTGGTGAGGGACTGCGCGACATGATTCGCCATGTCTCGCCACGCCGAGCAACGCATGAACAGCGCCTGCCCGTCTTCCCACTGGCCGCTGTTGCGGTTGTAGGTGCGTGGGGTGGAAGCAATGGTGAAACTCGCGACCGTCGCCCCGCTGCCGATAGTGCGCAGCTCCGGGTCGGCGGTGAGATTACCGATGATGGTGATTGTTGTCTCGCCTGCCATGACGCTACCTTCTTATCTGTTGCGGATCAGATTGTGAATCGGACGTTTTGTTGAGCTTTGTTTCAGCAATGCTGAACGACTTACTTATCCTTGCGAAGGATCTTCGTGCGGATAACGGACTCGCTGAGGTTAAGCAGACGGTCGAGCTCGTCGCTCGTGGCCGGCTCAGCGGTGTAGTTGACGACAACATAGTTGCCTTCGGTGTTGCCCTGGATCTCATAGGCGAGCTTGCGGCGACCCCAGTAATCGGTGCCGTCGACAGAACCGCCCTCCTTGGTGACGATCTCCAGATACTGCTCGGTCAGCTTCTTCAGACCGCGCTCATCCAGCTCAGGATCGGCAATGAACATCAGTTCGTACTTATGCGCAGACATCACCCACCTCCTTCGGACTAAAGGCCGCGGACCTTCCACGGCAGGAGTGTGTATGCGACTGCCCGCAGGTGCTGCGGACAACCATGCCAGCATACTCCCGGTCGCTGACTTTCGTCGCATGTTCCGCGGCACGCCCGATTTGCCGCCCACTGCGAAACCGTGCGCGCCAGCTTATGCCCCAGCCTTGTTATATTAGGTGATGTTCCAATCCCATCAATCGACCAAAGGGTCGGGAAGGCGCAAGATGTCGGCAATTCTCGAAGGCAAACCGGACAAGCGATTGGCAGTGGTCACGGGACGCGCCTATCCCCAGCTCGCCCAGGAAACCGCCGAATATCTGGGCACCCATCTGCTGGAGACCACCGCATATGATTTCGCGAACGGCGAGATGTACATCCGCTTCACCGAACCGGTTCGAGGCGCTGACGTGTTCGTCATCCAATCACACACCGAGCCAATCAACACATGGCTGATGGAGCAGCTCATCATGGTCGACGCGCTCAAACGCGCATCCGCGAAATCCATCACGGTAGTCGCGCCGTTCATGGGGTATTCACGTCAAGACAAAAAACACCAAGGCCGTGAACCCATCACCGCACGCCTGATGTTCGACCTGTTCCGCACCGCGGGCGCCGACCGCATCATGACCGTCGATTTGCACGCGTCCCAAGAGCAAGGGTTCTTCAACGGCCCGGTCGATCACCTCACCGCCATGCCGGTATTGCTCGACTACGTGCGCAGCTCCATGCCCATGGAGAACGCGACCGTCGTATCCCCCGACGCAGGCCGCATCAAGGTTTCCGAACAGTGGGCTGCGAAACTCGGCGGTCTGCCGCTCGCGTTCATCCACAAGACCCGCGACATCACGCGGCCGAATCATGCGGTCGCGCACGGCATCATTGGCGAGGTCGAAAACCGCGACTGCATCGTCGTCGACGACATGATCGACACCGCGGGCACGATTTGCGAGGCGGTACGAACCTTGCGGTCGGCCGGTGCGAAAAGCGTCACGCTCGTCGCCACGCACGGCTTGCTGTCCGGCCCAGCCATCGACCGGCTCAGGGACTGCGGCGCCCGCGAAATCGTGCTGATGGACACCGTGCCCGTACCGCAGAGCAAGCGCCTGCCTAATATGACCGTCCTGTCCGTCGCGCCGCTGCTGGCAGCCGGCATCCGTTCCGTCTTCGAGTCCGGGTCGGTCACCACGCTGCTCAACGGGCTGCCCGACGACATGCGACCGCGCAACATCTACGCGTAACCCACGGAGCACGCGTAACCCACGGAGCACCATCGAATCGGTTCACCGGCTTGCATCATCACAACGACGCGGTGCTGCAAGCCGCACGAAACCTTACTGCCGAGCCGAAACCAACCGACCACGATATGAAAGCCGGACGATTGCTGAGTATGCGTTCTGCTAGCATGGCTCGCACACGTACACGACCGAAGGTTCGGGCATTGTACTGCGCAGTTACCCTTGCAATCGAAAGGCCATAATGTCACAGAAAATCAAGGTCGGCATTCTCGGCGCAACCGGCATGGTCGGGCAACGCTTCGTCACCCTGCTCGAAAATCACCCGTGGTTCGAGCTGGTCACGCTCGCAGCATCGGCGCACAGCGCCGGTAAAACCTACGAGGAGGCTGTCGGCGGACGCTGGAAAATGGAAACCCCGATGCCCGAATTCGTCAAGTCCATGGTCGTCAAGGACGTGGCGGATGTCGAAGACGTCTCCGCGGATGTCGATTTCCTGTTCTCCGCAGTGAATATGCCAAAGGATGAGATTCGCGCCATCGAGGAACAGTACGCGAAAACCGAAACACCGGTGGTCTCCAATAACAGCGCCCACCGCTGGACGCCGGACGTGCCGATGGTCGTTCCGGAAATCAACCCGCAGCATTTCGAGGTCATCAAGTACCAGCGCAAGCGTCTGGGCACCACTCGCGGCTTCATCGCCGTCAAGCCGAACTGCTCGATCCAAGCCTATACCCCGGCTCTCGCCGCATGGAAGGAATTCGAGCCGCATGAGGTGATCGTCAGCACGTATCAGGCGATTTCCGGTGCCGGTAAGACCTTCAAGGACTGGCCGGAAATGGTCGGCAACATCATTCCGTACATCGCCGGCGAAGAGGCGAAGTCCGAGAAGGAGCCGCTCAAGGTCTTCGGCCATGTGGACGACGCTACCGGCCAGATCGTGCCGTTCGACGGCCCGCTGCGCATCACTTCGCAGTGCATCCGCGTCCCTGTGCTCAACGGTCACACGTCCACCGTGTTCATCAACTTCGGCAAGGATCCGTCGAAGGAAGAGCTCGTCGACCGTCTTGTGAACTACACCAGTGAGGCCGCCAAGCTCGGGCTGCCGCACGCGCCGAAGCAGTTCATCCAGTACCTCACCGAGGATGATCGCCCGCAGGTGAAGCTGGATGTCGATTATGAGGGCGGCATGGGCATTTCCATCGGACGTCTGCGCCCTGACTCCATCTTCGACTGGAAGTTCGTCGGACTCGCGCACAATACCTTGCGCGGCGCTGCCGGCGGTGCGCTCGAATGCGCTGAGATGCTGCACGCGCTCGGGTACATCGAGGCGAAGTAAGCAGCGAAGCAGGTAGCCACGGCAGGTTGCCACGGTAAGCAGCGCGGTAGGTTGCCACAGTAGGTTGCCACGGTAAGTTGCCACGGCGGCTATCGCTGCATTGGGCGGCGGTATCTGATCGTTTGTGTATGGCAAGACATACGCGAATGGGCAGATACCGCCGTTTTTATATCCGGCACGAGGTGTTTTGATCTGTTGTGTATGCCGGGACATACGCAACGGCACAGAGACACCAAAACACCCCAACATCCGAACCTCACCACGAACGTTACGCATGCCAGGGCATACACAACAGCACAGAACCAAGAACAAGAACCCGCCATACCAACAGATCCAGGCAGATACGTATGCCGGGACATACGCCGCTGCTTCCAGGTGACCTCCGATAGTTCCGGATAGTCCCGAATAGTTCCGATGGCATGGTTACCTGTGGCCGGTCACGCATCGCCAGCACCCGCCGTCAGCCGCACACATCGGCAGCACACAAGTTGTCAGCCGCACAGGGCGGTAGCCTGCAGCCAACAACAACCCACAACACAACAAACAACGGAGTGTCTGCACCGACGCAAAAACAGTCGGCACAGGCACTCCGCCATTGCCATCAGTCTGCTGTCCGCGCCCTGCCCACTGCCATACATAACAGGCAAGAGCAGGCAGGGTTCACACCTGAATCAGCGGCCAGTGCCGCCGTACACCACGGCCTCCACCTGATCCGCGTCGAGACCGTAAGCGGTGTGCAGCGCACGCACCGCATCATCGAGCTGATCAAGCGGAACAAGCGCGGCGATACGAATCTCGGACGTGGAAATCATGAGCACGTTGATGCCCGCGTCGCTCAACGCATTGAAGAACTTGGCGGCCAGACCGGCGTGCGTTTTCATACCCACGCCGACCACCGCGACCTTGCCGACGCTCGTGTTCACGTCGAAGGACTGGTAGCCCAGCTCATCATGCTTGTTCTGCAGCAGATCCTGCACCTGCTTGACGGCGGTTTCCGGGACGGTGAATGAAATATCCGCCGTGCCGGTGGACGCGCTGGCCTGTACGATCATGTCCACATTCACGCCGACTTCAGCAAGCTTGGTGAACACCTTCGCGGCCATGCCAGGCTCGTTGGGCACGCGACGCACGGTGATCAGCGCTTCGCTGCGATCGTGCGCGACACCGGAGATGACCGGGGTCTCAGGACCGAGGTCGGGGAACAGGTCGCCCATGGATTTGTTATCGTTCTCGTTCATTGTTTCCTCGAATCAGTGCAACTTACGGTATGTGTTGTGTACGTGTTGCGGTACGTATGTGTTGTGTTTTGTGATCTTGTGATGCGGTTATGTTCGGCGTTCGCCTCGCGTTGGCAGTCCGGAGCTGTCTGGATGCTACTTGCGCGTAAGGTTCGGCACCGATGCCGGGCTGACGCCCTCAGGCAGGATCAGCGTCCCGTTGCGGTGGGAGAAGGAGCTGCGCACATGCAGCGGCATGCCGAAGCGTTGCGCGTATTCGACACAACGCAAAGCGAGCACCTTCGAGCCGCAGGACGACATCTCGAGCATGGATTCATAATCGATGACCGGGATGCGGCGGGCGGTCGGAACGATACGCGGATCGGCAGTGAACACGCCGTCGACATCAGTGTAAATCTCGCACACATCGGCACCAAGTGCGACAGCCAGCGCGACAGCGGACGTATCGGAACCGCCACGGCCGAGCGTTGTGGCGTCGCCGTCCTCATTGATGCCTTGGAAGCCCGCGACGATTGCGACGCTACCTTTTTCAAGCGCATGACGGACACGGTCAGGCTTGACAGCGCGGATATGCGCCGCGCCGAACCGCGCGTCCGTCATGAAACCGGCCTGGGATCCGGTGAACGAGTAGGCGTGAGAACCGGCGGAATGAATGGCCATGGACAACAGGCTCATGGAAATACGCTCGCCTGCCGTCATAAGCATGTCCATTTCACGGGCCGGCGGGGTCGAATCGATGCTCATCGCCTGGTCGATGAGGTCATCGGTAGTGTCTCCCATAGCCGAAACCACTACAGCGACGTCGTTGCCAGCGTTCTTCGTCTCGATGATACGCTTGGCAACACGCTTGATCGAGTCAGTATCGGCGACCGAAGAGCCACCGTACTTCTGCACGATAAGAGCCACGATTGTCCTATCTTCTCTAAAGGAATGTCCTGCGCCCGTATTGTACGCAAGTGAGTCGATTATACGAGCCGCGGAATATGGCGGGTCGCATGGTGACCAGCATACGGAACGGCATAACGGCAAGGTTTTGGCGCTTTATGCCTCGCGTCTGCCGGCGAGTGCCCTGCCGAGGGTGATTTCGTCCGCGTATTCGAGGTCGCTGCCGACCGGCAAGCCGCTGGCGAGGCGGGTGACTTTGATGCCGAGCGGGGACAGCAGGCGGCTGAGGTAGCTGGTGGTCGCCTCCCCTTCGATATTCGGGTCGAGCGCGAGGATGATCTCTTTGATGTCAGGGTTCTGCAGGCGTTCGAGCAGTTTGGGGATGTTGAGGTCTGCCGGGCCGACGTTGGCCATGGGGTTGATGGCTCCGCCGAGTACGTGGTACAGGCCGTGGTATTCGCGTGTGCGTTCGATGCTCATCACGTCTTTGGGCTCTTCGACCACGCAAATCATGGACTGGTCACGCCTGGGATCCGAACAGACCGGGCAGGGGCTGGTTTCGCACACGTTGCCGCACACGTCGCAGAATCGGACTTTTTCTTTGACATCGGTGATCGCTTCGACAAGGTTGCGCACTTCGTCGTCGTTGGCGGACAGCAGGTAGAAGGCGATGCGTTGCGCGCCTTTGGGACCGATGCCGGGAAGTTTGGCGAATGCGTCGATCAGACGCTGGATTGCGCCGTCATAAGCCAATGCCATGGTCAGGCTCCTTCTTGCCTTGGGTTTGTCGACTGGATTGCAACCGTTATTGATTTCGAGCGACGAGTGTCGTGTCGGGATCGGTTGCGGGCGTTTCATCCGTCATTTCTGGGATGAAGCGTCCATACTATTGTGACGGTTCGGCGGCTGAAGATTCTTAGGATTCTTCGGATCGTCGGGGGCGAACTGCTCAATCTTCTTCACTTCGAACAGTTCTTTGAGCTCTTCGACGCTGAGCCCGGTGGCTGTTCCGAGCGATTCGTCGTTGAGCGAATACTCGTCTTCTTCCGGTGGGACCTGTGGACTATCAGGCGTTCCGGGCTGCGGTGACATGTCCCGTGATCCGAAATCGTCCGGCTGTTGCGCCCAGGGATCGTCCTGCGGTTCCACCGGTTCCGGGTAATCCTGCGGTTCTGGAGTGTGCGCATCGGCGATGTGCGCGGAATCCTCCGCCTCATTCCCATCCGCTTGCAACGGCATCCAGGGATCGTCTTGCGGGGTCGTCTGCGTTTGGTTGTTGTTATTGGACGATTGCTGGCCTGTAGTGGGCGATGATGCTGGCTTGTGTGCGTCAGTCGGCGGAATCGGTGCGTCGGGAGAGACGGACATGACAGGCGCGACAGGCGTGGCTGGTACTGCCCACGGGTCGATGCCATCGCTGATGTCAGGAACCGCCACATGCTTGCCATGATGCGGTTGCACGGCTGATTGTCCGTCATCTGCAGATTGTGATGCTTCCGCGTGCGCAGGCGAGGCGGGACCGTGGCCGGTGGTTTGTTTGTTGACCGGCAACGGCTGCATCCATGGGTCATCGTCGGCAAACGCCGCGTCGGCGGGTATGCTCGGGCTCAATCCTGCCGTACCGGCAGCGGGTGTCATTGTGGCAGTTGGCGTCATGGCAGCCGCTGCCGGGACGCTTCCTCTTCCTCGGTGGCTGGGATCGTCGGCATCTTGCGCGTTATCACTGCTTCCCGGGGTTTTCGCTTCCTTACCGGTGGAGCCGGCATGCATGCCGACCGTCACTGCTGCAAGGGTCGCCGCACTCTGTTTCGCTTTCGCGAGCGCGATTTCGCGTTTGACTTGGCTGACCTGCTCCGGCGACATCCGTCTAATGGATTCGACGGTTTCCCCGTTCGCCGCGGTCGGCGTAGGCGAAATGCGCGCACCTTCGCCGAAGATCTCTTTGACGGCGTCTTGAACCACAACCGCGGCTTTTTTGCCGTCGTGCGCTTCGTCGGAGGACACCGCGAGCGCGAACGCATGCTGGTCGATAGGCTTGGCAAAGGTCATGAGGAGCTTGGATTTTCCTGCAGGGCCGGTGATAAGCCGCACGGACGGCACCCGAGGATGATCGACATACTCGCGGATATCCGACGGCAACTTGTTCAGGACGGCCTGCCAACGTTCCTCGACACTGGCGGCGTCCTGCGGCGCAGGTCCGGCCTGTGCGGGGCTGTTGCCAGGCTGCGACGCCTGATTGTCGCCTGCGGATGGCGCCATGGCGGGTGTCTGCGTACCAGCGGAGGCATGATCCGACGCTGCGGCAGTGGAAGGCGCCTGCTGGGCAGCTGCTCCCGGAACACCCGAATCGCCGGTCTGAGGCATAGCGGTTTGATGTTGCCCGGCGAATTGGGCTTGCATGTTGCGCTTATTGCGCGTCGAGTCGATAAAACCGCCGCGCCTCGGAGCATTGCCGTTCTGCTGTTGTGCCGGAGCGGCCGATGAGCCTGGTGCACCTGATGCCGTCGCCGATGCTGAGGTAGAGGCCGGGCCGAATACATTCTCCTCGCGGCCTGCCAGCAGGCGGGCCGCCAGCAGTTCCAAACGCATGCGCGGCGACGTGGCACCGCTCATCGTGCCCAGCGTGTCGTTGATGGTGTCGGCAATGGAAGTCAACGAACGCAGCCCGAGCGCGGACGCCTGCCGATGCAGATCGGCGATATCTTCGACTGCGGCATCGTCGCTGAGCACGCTCTCAGCACGATCTCCGCCCAGCGTGAGCACCAGAAGATCACGGACGCGCGCCAGCAGATCCTCCACGAAACGTCGCGGCTCGAATCCACCGACCACGACCTTCTGCACAACCCCATACAGCTGCTCGCCGTTGCGATCGATAATCGCGTCAATCGCCTCGCCGATCAGCGAATCCGGGGTGAAACCGAGCAGCGCGACCGCTGCATCATGGGAGATGACACCATGCTCGGAACCCACCATGAGCTGGTCAAGCACGGACAGGGTATCGCGCACGGAACCACCGCCGGCGCGCATGGCAAGCTTGAGCACGCCCGGCTCCGGCTTGATCTGCTCCTTCTCGCAGATCCCCTCGAGGTATGGTCCCATGATTTCCGGCGGCACCAAACGGAACGGGTAGTGGTGGGTGCGGGAGCGGATGGTACCGATCACCTTGTCGGGTTCCGTGGTGGCGAAGATGAACATGACATGTTCCGGCGGTTCCTCGACGATTTTCAGCAACGCGTTGAACCCTTGCTGGGTGACCATATGCGCTTCGTCAAGGATGAAGATCTTGTACCGGTCGCGGGCCGGCGCAAAACCGGCGCGTTCACGCAGTTCACGGGCGTCGTCGACACCGTTGTGGCTTGCCGCGTCGATTTCCACGACATCAATGGAGCCCGGACCTCCCGTGGCGAGGTCTTTGCAACTGGGGCACTCGCCGCACGGATGCGAAGTAGGGCCTTTCGCACAGTTGACACAGCGCGCGAGGATACGTGCGGAACTGGTCTTGCCGCATCCACGCGGTCCGGAAAACAGGTAGGCGTGGGTGAGCCTGTTCTGGTCAAGCGCCCGGCTGAGCGGTACGGTCACCTGATCCTGCCCGATGACCCCGTCAAACGTATCGGGACGATACCGTCGATACAATGCCAACGCCATGTCCAACTCCTTCATATGCCGCAAACGTGCCTTACAAGCATACGCGGCGCAGACTACCGCGCCACATTCACCAATGTCCCTTCCACCAATCTAGCGTTGCGGCGGAACACGAACACGCCACAACACCTCACCCGCATGCCACCGGCCCCGCGCGCGAAGTTTTCACGATCACCATGCCGAAACCATGCCGGTACTCGTAGCGCACGCTCACCGTGACATCCTCGCCCTCGACCTTGCAGACCGATATATCCGCTCCGTCGGCGCGAGCGACACGCCTGGCCGCTGAACATGGATTCGCATGGCCATCACCCAGCGCGACCGCAGCGGACACTGCGGCGGTATCCGCCATCGATCTGACCCGATTCCCAGTGATTCTCGCATGGCCAACCGCAGCCGCGACAAGTACCGCGACACAGGCGACGGACATGACCATCACCATCAGCACCACCGCCGAGCCCCGCTGACGACGAGCGCCGATCACGAGGATGCTCCGCTCGCGGATCCACGCACTGACGCCGGCAGCACGTTGCCCATCCCGGATACGACCGGGCACTGCGTATGTACAGTGACCAATCCCCCATCCTCCGAGACCGTGGCCGTGGCCCCTTTCCCCGCGACCGCCACAGTAGCCGCCGACACCATATTCCGCGCCTGATCGCTTTGAGCGGGGACCTTGGCGACCACCAGTTCGCGGACGGCTGAGGACGCCGCGTCCTGGCACGCCATCGAGACAGTCGCCACATGCGTCAACGACAGCAACAGCACCATCAGCACGACAGCGATGGGAAGCACCATCGCGAACTCGGCGGTGATAGCACCCCGCTGACCGTCCTGCGTGAAGCCATGAGAACGGCCTTGTATGACACCGGCCCCCTGCCACTGTTCCCCCGACAACCGAGCGGGCATTGCCTCCGACGTGCCGAATCCCCCATCGACACTCCGGCGAGCACCCGATACGCCGCCCATCCCCTGAACGACGCCGTGGCCTCCGGTTGCTTTCATGCAAGGCCGTTCACATGTGTTCCCCATCTCAGCCCTTCTTCAACTCCAACGCACCCTTGATGAGAGCGATCACCAGATTCTTCACCACATCTGATTTGATGACCGCGAACAGTACAGCGGCAAAGCCACAAGCCGCGACCAGAACCATCGCGTATTCCGCGGTCGCCGCGCCTTTCTGCGGTTCAAGGGCTTGCAGGCGGATCGTCGCGTCAATCATGCACGCGCGTTCCCTGGCTTTGCGCGCCACCGCCTTCGGAGCATTGCGCATGGCTGTGATGAACCCCGTTTTCCCTGACATTGGAGGTTGGTTGATGCCGGTCATGGTTATTCCTTTCCGATACAGCCCGGAATTCCGGGCACCGCCTGCTTTGGCGGTATCCCCAGTGTGCCCGACGGGAACCTCAGGGAGGAACCCCTGCCTGGCAATGTGGTCGAAAGACGACTTTTGTCCACATTGCCTCGTCCACATTGCCTTGCCCACATGGTCAGATTCGCTCTTGCTCACGCACGACCATCACCCCATCGCACTGCCGGGATGCGTTCCCCGTCCGCCGCATCAACCCGCCCGTCGTACAGGACACCCCACCCGGCATCCCGCTGGACACCGGACACCGGCTGCTGCCAGTCATCCCCCAATCAGCGACATAGCCGTAGGCACCACGCCAATCATGACGAACGCCGGAAGAAAACACAACGTCATAGGCAGCAAAATACGCACCGACAACGCAGCCGCCCCCTGCTCAATGGCATGGCGGGCATCACGGTCAGCGCATTGCACCGCCAATTCCAATCCCCGCACCGGAGAAGAACCATGCTCCCACGAGTCGCGCAAACCCTCACCAATCAGTCGGCACACCGGCAAGCCGACATCATCCCCGACACGCCACGCATCATCCCACAAGACACCCCGGTACAACGCCTGCGACACCCGACACAACGCATCGCCCGACAACCCGCCGGCGACATCGCCCACCGCGTCCAACGCACACGGAATCGACGCACCCTTGCGCAGCGCGACCGCAAGCATCTGCAACACAAGCGCGTCACTGGGACCAAGCCCATCATCCGCAAGACGGCAAGCCGCCTCAACCCGGCCAATCGCAGACGGCCCCGACCTGCGCACCACCAACCACAATGCCGCGCAGCACGAGGCCAACGCAGCAAACATCATCGCAGCCTGAACACCCACACATTCCCCCTTCCCGAATCTGACCGGTTCCCTGACCTAGCCGCTTCTGCGACCCGGCCGTCTCCGGTCACGAGTCCTGCAAAGCCGAACGCATCATGGAACGCACCCAAACCGCACCAATCACATACCCGAACACGCCCAGACACAGACACACCGCCCCAGCAGGCGAACCGACCAAAGTCCGCAACGGATGCGCGCCGAGCAACCCACCAAACGCCCACGTCCCGACCGGCAATACGAGCAACAGCTTCACCGTCGCTTTCGGCATCGCGCTCGCTTGAGCAACCAGCCGGTCACGACCGACCGAACGGCGGAACGAAGCGCTTACCGTCTCCAGACAGGAACCCAATTCGCACCCCAATCGGACGCTCAACTGCGCGGCGGCACACACTTCCACCGCAATCCGCTCCACATACGCCAACTCACCATCACGGGCATGAACGGCGAGCGCCTGAACCACCGCATACCGATCCACAGCGCAGCCGAATCGTTGACCGGACATCCTGGACAACGACTCCTGCAACGTGCCTCCCGCACGCACCCCGGCAACCAGCATCGCCAGCGCCGCATCCAACCCCACGGCTGCAGGCGGATCCGCTTCCCAGGCATCGACGGCCTCACGCAACCGCCACCGCCGGAAGACACCATCCCACACCGGCAACAGCAGCAGCGCCACACAACATCCGGCGGCAATCACCGACCATGGCCATGACACCATCATGCCTCCACCGCCTTCGGCGGACCGCCACGCCACCCAGTCACCGCCGATGCGAGCCAATGCGCCGCGAAATCCTGCCACCCCTCAATCGCAAGCGGCTGCCCGACACCATCCCACGCCAACAACGGCACCCCGACCAAAGCGTCACGAACCACGGCAAGCGTGCCCACCTGCGCGATATGACGCCCAACCGACGTACGCTCCACATGAATCACCACATCAAACGCATCTTGCGCGAGCATACACAAGGCGCGCGTATCAAGCCCCGCCAGCAAACCCAAAGAAATCAGCCGCGCGGGCACGCGCTCCAAACGATCGGCATGCAATGTCGTAGCACCGCCACGATGCCCCGAATTGAAAGCGCGCAGCAAATCGGCGATCTCCTCGCCACGGCATTCCCCCAACACCACACGGTCAGGGCGCATCCGCAACGTCGCCTTCACCAATTCAGGCAAACCCACTGCACCCGCGCCCTCGACATTCGCCTCACGCACAACCAAAGACACATGATTGCCGCCTGAAACCGCCGCCAATTCGCCAAGCTCACGGACTTCCTCGACGCTGACAATGCGTTCGCCCACATCACACCGAGCAAGCAACGCCTTGAGCATCGTGGTCTTTCCGGCGCCCGTACCACCGGTGATGAGCATCGAGGCACGTCCGCGGACCAAACCGTCCAGCAGCGCCAGCCATGCAGGCGGAAACATGCCGGCGGCACACAACGATTCCAATGTCGGCGGCAAGCTGCCCGGCAGACGAATCGAAATCGAAGCCCCTTGCGGCACAATCGGCGCGACCACCGCGTGAACGCGGATACCATCCGCCGTTGACGCGTCAGCGATCGGACAGGCGTCATCAAGACGACGACCCATCTGCGCGCACAATCGCACGGCGTAATCGCGGACGACGTGCGGCGAGCGAAACGGCACGGCGATACGGCACGGCAGCATGCCGGCACCGCGATCAGCCCAGACACCGCCGTCACACGTCACCGCGATATCAGTGATCCGCGCGTCCTGCGCAAGCGACTGCAACGGGCCGAATGCGATAGACAATGCTCTGCGCAGCATGACGTTTGGCGGGCTCGACGCTTCAGCGCCTGGGGTGTTCCAGTCATCATTGTTCATGCGAAATCCCCATAACGGCGGTCGGCGCCGATCCTGCTGTTGTTCTTGTCGTCGCTGCCATTGTTGCCATTCGCGCTGCTGCCATCGCACTTGCAATCGTCGCAATCATCACCATTGCCTGTGGACTTATCGCAGTTGCTGTCGGCGTTGTTCCCGCTGCCACTTCAATTGCAGTCATCGCCACCCTCACCATCTCTGCATCCCTGCCGGCCTTGCCGACCCCCAGCCCCTGGCGTCAAGCCATGAAGCCACTGCACGCAATGCTTTCGCGTTCGCCCGATTCGGCTTGAGCAGACCTGATCCCTCAAGTATCGCCCCGCACAACCGCGCATCCGGATGGATGCTGCACACCATGTCAATGCCGAGGTATTCCGCAGCCTCATCTTCACCAAGCACGCCACGATTGGATGTTCGGGCAGCAGGCGGCACAACCCCGACCAAGACGATATCGTCCTCGGCGATTGTTCCCGCGGCATATCCGCCGGCGAGCGCAGACCGAGGTCTCGCCGTGCTTCGGTTGCCGCGGCCGGTCAATGCCTCGATGCATGCCTGGGCGCGGACCGTGCCGAGCACGGACAATTCGACCAGCAGAATCACCGCGGCGCCTTTGAGCGGCAGAGGAATCGCCTGGCCGGACGAATATCCGGCGCGCCCCGCATCGACAATCACCATGTTATACCGTTCAGCCAGCGCGCAAACCGCCACGGCAATCTCCCAATCCTGCGGCATCGGGGAAATCCACGGCCGGCTGGAGAGCACGTCAATACCATCCCATGCGGTAAGCCTGCGACGCAATGCCTCGCCATCCACCTCGCCCAGAGGAGCCGTGACGGCATTGAGCATTACACCAAGCTCGCTTTCCATGCCCAGTAGGACATCCAGCCCGCCCCCGGACAGGTCAGCGTCCACCAAGACGCAGTCCCGATCGTCGTGTAGGCCATGCAACGATTGTGCAAGCAGTGCCGCAAACGTGCTGGCGCCCAGCCCGCCGCTTGCAGACAGCACAATAGCCGCATTCGGCGCACGGTACACCGGCGACGGGCATGGGACGCCGAATGAATCGGCACCGGTTCGGTATGGCTGCGGGTTGTTGGTTCCTGCCGCTGCCGGGACCCTGACCCCGGCCCCTGCTTGGACCCGTGCCCCAGGCTCAGTCCGGTATGCCCGGGGGTCATGGGATTGTGCACTATGGCGGGCGGCTTGTTCAGAGCGACGCATATTCATCTGCATCTGGTTGGTGTGTGTCGTATGTGATGTCATACCGTTCAATCGAACACGGCATCAACGGTCGAGCGCTACCCCAAGTCGCCAATGTGGTCGAAAGATGATGACGGGCGTGTCATGGCCCTGGACAGGCACGCGAGCGATGCCACGCCAGCCGAAATCACCCAGATATTGACTGCAGCGCATGTCATGGATCGGGGCAGGCACGGGAGGAGATGATGTGATAACAGTGCATGGATGCGGCTCGCGGCGATAAGTCCGAGGCGCACACGGGAGATGATGCCCCGTGCCGTTTCTGCTCCCGCACACCATGCCTGCCCTTGGCGCCATCATCAGGGATGTAGCTTCATATACCAGCTCCGGGGATATCATCTGAAAATCTCCGCACAAACATGAGCCGGACAGTCCCCGGAAGCCGCTTGGAATCCGCCATCGTGCATAAAACCATCTCTGCTGAACACCTGATCGTGACGTTTGAAGCAATGTTTTCGGTTCCCATGCGCCGACCGCGTGGAGCTGACGATTCGGGAGACAGCGAGCCTTGGCGCCGCAACGTTCCCGGACAAACGAAGAGGCCCGCCGAAGCGGGCCTCCCGTACAAGGACTAACGAGCAGAATCTCTTCACAACACCATCGTTGTAACGGTAAGTCTTTCCAATGCCCGTTCAACGTAACAACCTTTCGTGGCTATACACTACTGTGGGCTTCTGCTCTGTTAAGTTTTCCTTGTACTTGTTATTATGCCCCGATTCCCGCCGTTCGCAACCCGGATACCCCGCCTACGGGGCAATTGTTCGTTTATTTTCGCAAGTGTTCGACGGCACACCCAAACGCAGCAATCTTGCGGGTTCATGTGCAAATCGAACCGGTTCGCATGTGCGATTGTGTGCGCACCGCAAGACACGCCGGTCACATCGGTCCGGTATCCGCACCTCCAACCGACCATCACCGCACAAACCGGTACCGAAACGCACATTCCATTCCCTCCCCACATTCCGCTCCATCACCATTCCATTCCGTCAACATTCCATTCCCTCCACGTTCCGCTCCATCACCATCCTTTCCATCACAGATGGCACTGGCTACCGGCAGAAAACCAGCCGAAACGCAAAGCGGCGTTCCTGTGCCGGCTGCACGCTATCCGCCACGTCAAACCCCGCCAACTGCCCTGTCATAAATCAGGAACACCATCAACCGCATGTATGCGAAGACATACATCATGTACTGAAAGCAGACATTCCATCACCGATACGCGCCGAAAACACCGAATCATGCATGTCACGACATGCACAACCCGACAGAAGCCGCCGAACACGACCGGTATTGCGGAAGTTCCACCGGATTGCGCATGCCATGACACACACAACCTGGCAGAAACTCCCCACACAACAGCCGCAGACCGTGATGCCGGACATTCCCATATGCCCGGATCACGAATACCACCGCAACTAGCACAACAGGGCTACAGCAATCTACCAGTCACGCTTCAGACCGTCGCCACAGCCCAACAGTCGCCACCACAGCCACCACCCCAGCCACACCGCCGCGCCACCAGCCACACCGCCGCACCCCACTCCGTACAGCACCCGCAACACGCCGAAATGTAAACACAGGCTAAATTTTCCCGACTTTGCCGCGACAACTCCAAGCCAAGTGCCTAGAGTAGTGGTATGGCACAAATTTTTGACGCACCCTCGAAGGCGATTCTGCGCAGCCAAATTGCTGAGCATATCGCCGAGACAGACAAGAATGACAAGCGGGAGACCCAAGAAGGCGAGCAGCCACTGCCCACCGACCGGTTCTTCGACCGCGAGCTCAGCTGGCTGAAGTTCAACAAGCGCGTCCTCGAGCTCGCCGAGAACGAAGACGTTCCGCTGCTCGAACGCGCCAATTTCGGCGCGATCTTCGCATCCAACCTTGACGAGTTCTTCATGGTCCGCGTGGCTGGCCTCAAACGCCGCATCGACACCGGCATCGCCGTCACCTCCTCCAGCGGCCTGAGCCCGCGCCAGCAGTTCCGCGCCATCAGCGAACAGGCACATCGCCTGCAAGACGAGCACGCGCACTACATCATCGACCATATCCTGCCCGCGCTTGCCGAGCAGCATATCGTCCTGCTGAGCTGGGACAAGCTCACCACCGCCGAGCAGGAACGCCTGTCACGCTACTACCGCCAGCAGGTGTTCCCCGTGCTCACCCCGCTCGCCGTGGATCCTGCGCACCCGTTCCCTTACATTTCCGGTAATTCGCTGAATCTCGCGGTGCTCGTCGAGAACCCGACCAGCGGTAAAACGCATTTCGCCCGCGTCAAGATCCCAGGCAATCTCAACCGTCTGGTTCCCGTCGACGACCTGACCGACGAGGAAAGCCGTGAGGAACGCTACGGTTTCATCACGATGGAGAACCTGATCATCGCCCATTTGGAGTCCCTGTTCCCGGGCATGATCATCAAAGAGGCGCGATCCTTCCGCGTCACCCGAAACGAAGATATCGACGTCGAGGAAGACGACGCCGAAAACCTGCTCAACGCGATGGAGAAAGAACTGCTGCGCCGCCGCTTCGGACCGCCGATCCGCCTTGAGATCTCCGACGCGACCAGCCCGTTCCTCTCCCAGCTGCTCGCCGACCAGTTGCGCGTCAGCGCCGACGAAGTCTACCGCCTGCCCGCTCCGCTGGATATGACCGTCCTGTTCGAACTGCAGGCGATCGACCGTCCGGACCTCAAATACCGTCCGTTCATCCCGATCACCAACCGGCAGATTGCGGAAGTCGAATCAAGCCATGCACAGGACATTTTCGCCGCCATCCGCGAGCGCGACATCCTGCTGCACCACCCCTATGATTCCTTCTCGACCTCCGTGCAGGCGTTCCTCGCGCAGGCCGCAGCCGATCCGAAGGTGCTCGCCATCAAGCAGACGCTGTACCGCACGTCCAGCAATTCGCCGATCATCGACGCGCTGATCGACGCCGCCCATGCCGGCAAGCAGGTGCTTGCGCTCGTCGAAATCAAGGCGCGCTTCGATGAGGATGCGAACATCATGTGGGCGCGCAAGCTGGAACGCGCCGGCGTGCACGTGGTCTACGGCATCGTCGGCCTCAAGACGCACTGCAAGCTTTCGCTCGTGGTCCGTCAGGAGGCGGATGGCTTGCGGCGCTACTGCCACGTGGGCACCGGAAATTACAACCCGAAGACCGCGCGTCTGTACACCGATCTTGGTTTGCTGACTTGCGACCCGGTGGTCGGTCAGGATCTGACCCGGCTGTTCAACCAGCTGTCCGGTTATGCGCCGAAGTCCAGCTTCCACCGTTTGCTGGTCGCCCCGCGTACCGTGCGTACAGGGTTGATTCAGCGCATCCGCCGCGAAGAAGACGCCGCCCGCGCCGGCAAGGAAGCATGGATCAAAATCAAGGTCAACTCAATCGTCGATGAGAAAACCATCGACGCGCTGTACCGTGCAAGCCAGGCGGGCGTGAAGATCGATATCGTCGAGCGTGGTATCTGCGCGCTCAAGCCCGGCGTGCCCGGCCTGAGCGAGAACATCCGCGTGCGTTCGATTCTCGGCCGCTTCCTGGAACACAGCCGTATCTACGCTTTCGCGAATTCCGATGGGCCGCAAATCGGCGAAGGCCCGATTTCCGGCCCTGAGGTGTGGATCGGTTCCGCAGATCTTATGCACCGCAATCTCGACCGTCGTGTGGAGGCGCTGGTGCGCATCACCGCGCCGGAGCAAGTGGAGGAGCTCATCCATTACGTCGACCTGCAGATGGCTGATTCCACCATCTCGTGGCATATGCAGGCGGACGGCACGTATGTGTTGCATTCGCGCGATGAGGAAGGCCGGCCACTGGTTGACTGCCAGGAATACCTGATTCACAAGCATCAGCGCAAGCCGGGAACCAACACGCTCGCGCATTGAACCCATCCGGCGCAAACCCGCAGGATACATGAGGTGCAAGAGGGATACCTGCCATGGCATCCCTCTTGCGATCACCTCGATCATGATGGCGGCCGACCGACTGCAACCGGTTGGTCGCCATCATCATGTTGCCGTTATATTGTCCTCGCGTTGTTCTCGCGTTATGCGCCTTCGTCGTTACATCGGCGTCATATGGGGGAACGTCATCCGAAGACTTCACGCCGGCGGATGACAGGCGGCATCCGGGCGATACCGCTGACAGCCAAGGGAAAGGAATCAAAGGAATCAGCATGCCAAGAATTGTGGAAGCCGCAGGCGGCATCATCTACCGCACGCAACAAGCCCTGCCGGGGGTTATGAAGTTCTCTGATGATGGCAGGCTGCCTGTCGGATCGAATCCGATATCAGCGCTCGACGCCATCGAGGTATGCGTCGTGCACCGGCCGAAATATGACGACTGGAGCTGGCCGAAAGGCAAGCTGGAAAACAATGAGTCCCATCGGCATGCGGCGGTGCGTGAAATGGGTGAGGAATCCGGCGTCGCCGTGGAATTGGGCGCGTTGATCGGGGATGTCGAGTACCCGTTGGCGGAAGAGGGGCGCCGCAAACGGCACACCAAGAACACGACCACCGATCAGAAGCATGTGGTGTATTGGATGGCGACACCGATCACCGAGGAGGCTGATGCCCGTCGCCATACAGCGCTCGGCCCGATTCTGCCAGCCGATAAAGACGAAATCGACACTGTTGTGTGGGTGCCGGTGCCCCGGGCGCGCAGACTGCTGACCCATGCGCTCGACCGCACGATTCTCGACCGGTTCGTGGCTCTGGTCAAAGCCGGAGCGGCACAAAGCCGCACTCTGCTCATCGTCCGGCACGGCAAAGCCGAGGCGCGCAAACAGTGGAAGGGGCAGGACTGCAATCGGCCGATTACACCGCGCGGGGCCGCCGCAGCATTCGCGTTGGGTCGTGAACTTGCGTGCTACAGCCCTGACCGTCTGGTCAGTTCGCCATGGCTTCGATGCATGCAGACCATCGAGATTTTCTCCTGGCAGACCGGTCTGCCCATTGATACCGCGGACGAGTTGACCGAGGATGCTTTCGCCGACAAGCCTGACGAGGCGTGGCAGCGGTTCCGCCGGGAAATCGACCGAATGCTGGACACCGGTATGGACACTGCCATTTGCATGCACCGTCCGGTGATCGGCGGCATGTTCACTCATCTGCGCCAAATGTGCGCGTCAGAAGCCTTGGCGAAACGGCTCATCGCGAAATCCCCCTACATGCCCACCGGCAGCGCAATCGCCTTGGCTATCATCGAAACGGGCGACGGCCCGAAAATCATCGATATACAGAAAGTTGGCCCACTTGTCTATTGACTCCTCCAGCTCAGGATCGATCCAATCCAGCAGATCAGGATTCCTCGCCTCGCCATCAGGCTCGTCACGTCCAGCCCGGCCTGCACAGCTCGACCCGGCGATTCTGGATCACCTGGGAGGCGGGCTCGACCCGGAAATCATCAGCGAGATGAGCCATGCTTCTGCCGCGGCCCTGCTTGACCGCGTGCACCACACCGAAGACCCCCAAGTGGTACAACGTGTCATCACACTTGTGGACACGGAAGGTGTGGATATCATCGCACAACTGTGGAGCAACGCGGAACCGGACTCCCTGCCCGGAATCATGTGGCGCCTGTATTTGCTGCGGACCTGGATGCGTCGCAATCGCGAGCAGATAGCGCGGTTATGGCGGTTCGGCGAACCGGTTGCGACCACAGCCTCCGCAATCGTCGGTGTCGATGAGACTCCGGATGCCGAGGATATCGCCCGGACCGCGGATTCCATCCTGTCAGGCGCGTTCACCGGTGATTTCGCGGTGGCGCTGGACCGGGCAAGCGCATTCACCGATGTCATCGCCAACGGGTTGCGCGTTCAAGCGCATCGCATCACCGCGGCGCAACAGGAAAGGACGTCGTCGAGCATCTCGGACGGCGACGAGCGCCTTGCGGCGCATGACGCCCAGACCCGCGCCGCACGGCTGATGCATACCGCGGCGAACCTGCTGACTACATCGCGCGACTTCCGTGAGGGCGCCCACTTGTGGCGTCGCGGACGGCTGGAATAGCCGGATCTGCGGATAGACCCAGCTCAAATCTGCGCTCTGTGTTCTGCCCTCGGCGTGTTCTGCATGCTGCGGCACGCTAACCCCGCCAACATCTACGTTTCGTATTCTGCATGCTGCGGCGCGACCTGCACGATACACACACGCCACGCCGGCACGCAGCCCTGCCGATGCCGCTATACTGGGCTGTGCGCCGAGCCGTGCTTAAGCCCCGGGCTCCATTTGTTGCCGCTGCGAGCGGCGTTTGCGCCGACAGGCGCTTTCGCGGTCCGGCGCATTTCATTGCTTTGTTTCGCGTTTCCCTTTTCTTTGGAACCTTACCCGCACATCAATCACATGCACGAGTGGCACCGGCTGTCGCATCGGCTGCATGTCGGCGCGCTTCGCCGGCCTCCACATCAACCAACCAGCGCGCATTCGCCACGCCGTCGAACCGGCTCGCCCAATCTCACGGATGGCGGTAATCTGGGAAGCATGGAATTGCATGTACTCAACCACCCGCTGGTGGAACACAAGCTCACTGTGCTGCGTGACAAAAACACGCCGTCCAGCACCTTCCGTGAACTCATCTCCGAACTCGTGATGCTCGAAGCCTACGAGGCGACGCGCAACCTCGACGTGGTCGACAAGCCCATCGAAACCCCGGTCGCCCCAATGATCGGCAAGCACATCGCTGAACCTCGGCCGATCATCGTGCCGGTGCTGCGTGCCGGTCTGGGCATGCTCGACGGCATGACCAAGATGATTCCATCCGCAGAAGTCGGTTTCCTCGGCATGAAGCGCGACGAAGACAACCCGACCAAGCAAATCACCTACGCGAATCGTCTGCCTGACGATCTCACCGGGCGCCAGTGCTTCCTGATCGACCCGATGCTCGCCACCGGCGGCACGCTGGTTGCTGCGACTCACTACCTGGCTGAGCGCGGAGCGAAGGACATCACCGCGATCAACATCATCGCGGCGCCGGAAGGCCTGAAATTCGTGCAGGAGCAGATTGATCCGAGCATCGCATTCAAGGTCGTCGTCTGCGCTGTCGACGAGAAACTGAACGACAAGGCGTATATCGTGCCTGGTCTCGGCGACGCCGGCGATCGTCTGTACGGCGTCATCGACTGAGTGCACGCCTTACAACCGCCGCTGTATTAATCGAAGCAATCAACCAGCCGGGAATCCTCGCTTGCGCTAGGGTTCCCGGCTGGTTGTTTTCCCATGACCATCGCAGAAGCCATCGGCTAAATCATCATCGGCGAATTGGCACCAGCGATGGCGGCAATGATTCCGTGACGATGACGCCCGTCAAACCGGCGACACCGGTAATACCGGCTGCACCGCAACACCGGCATATGCCAGTCCTCTACGCCAATCCTGCAGCCCATGGACCGACTCAGCGGCCGACCCGACTCAGGGCAACAGCCATCGCGTCAGGCCTGATCGGATGTATGTTCCGGGACGAACGCCTCGAAAATGTGACGGTCGAACCACCGGTCGCTGATTTCCAATTCCGCGCGGCTGCGAATCGTCCACGACACTGCAGTCGCCCCCATCGCACGGGTCGCGCGCATCTGCGGCAAATCACCGCCTTGCCAGTCATACGCCACGAAATCAGGACGGCTCAGCCAATCGAAGGCGAGAAGCCCAGCCAGCCACGCCTTCCAGTCTGCCTGCTGCCCCTGCTCCGGTGGCTCAGCCAACTGGCCGCGGCATACCTCCGGACGATGCTGCCGATACCATTGCACCGCCGCCGGATGGAACGATTCAATCACGTACTGGCCGTCATAGCGGCGCAGCAACTCGTCTCCGCGCCGCATCAGAGCTTCATCATGTTCATCCCACAAGGAGTTGTCGTCGAACTTGTACTCCACAATCAACGGCACACGGCCGTTCACCACACGCAGCACATCGGCGAACAGCGGGACATGCTGGTAATAGCCTTCCGGCGCGCTGAGCGGAGTGGACGGCCTCCCTTCGGCGAAATCAATCCGCTGCGCAACAGCGTCACCAGGAGCGGCCGGAGCGGGGAACAGCGGAATCCGCGTCAATTCATCATAGGTGAGATCTTCGATTCTGCGCGGGTCTCCCGCCACACGCAACAAGTCGCCGTCATGCACCACAACGACCTTGCCGTCACGTGTCAGCTGCAAGTCAAGCTCAATACCGTACCCCGCCTCGCAAGCGGCAGCGAACGCAGCCAAGGAATTCTCAGGCGCAATCGGCCCTTCGACCACAGGCGAACCATACCCCGCCTGCATGGCCATCCGGCGCGCCAACGCCACATACTCGCCGCTTTCCGCCGCATACTGCTCGGTCAGACCCGAACCTGCATCGTGCAAGCCGCGATGCGCATACCACACATGCGGCACAACGGGTACGAAGTTGTTGCGTTTGTCGTTGAACGAACGAGGCGCGATGGCCCAAGCTGCGGCCCCAGCCACGGCAGCGGCGCCGAACAGCAGATGCGTAAGTTGCTTATTACCGGACATGATTCCTCCTCGTGGACATGCTTATTCGAGCCTACCGTACTGGCAGAACCGATGTCCGGGAATCCGGTGAACGCAGCGTAACCAGTTCGGGAACTCACACAAACCAGCTACGCTAACCGACCGCCCAGCGTAACCAGTTCGGGAACCCACACAAACCAGCAACGCTAACACACCCGCCAGCGCAACCAGTTCGGGAAGACACACAAACCGGCTACGCAAACCGACCTCCCAGCGCAACCAGTTTGAGAAGACACACAAACCAGCTACGCAAACACACCCACCAGCGTAACTAGTTCGAGAACCCACACAAACCAGCAACGCTAACACACCCGCCAGCGCAACCAGTTCGAGAAGATGCACAAACCAGCAACGCTAACACGCCCGCCAGCATAACCAGTTCGAGAAGATGTACAAACCAGCTACGCAAACACGCCCGCCAACGCAACCAGTTCGAGAAGATGCACAAACCAGCCACGCAAACCGACCGCCCAGCGCAACCAGTTTGGGAAGACACACAAACCAGCAACGCTCACATGCCCGCCAACGTAACCAGTTTGGGAAGACACGGGACGGTGAGGCCGGGCGGGCGGCTCGATTCAGTGCTTCTTTTTGCGGCCTTTGAAATAAATGTCGAACACAATCCACACCGATAGGATGAACGCGACGACATACCCCATGAACCCGACAACGGGAATGCCGAAAATAATCGGTTTCATACCCGCGTAATACACGATGGACGAGCCGATGAACAGTCCGACCACAATCAACGCCATCGTCAGACGATTCACCATATCGCTGAGCAGTTTGAACGGCTCGTCAAACCCGACAAGCTGCATGTTGGCACGCAATTGGCCGCGAGTGAGCATGCGGGATGCGGTTTTCATCTCGGCGAGCGCCTGCAACGCGCCATGCAACGCCTTATGCCCCTCGATGCCGAGCGTCTGGATCTCGTTCTCGATCGTGGCGACATTCGTTTTGCTGTTGGCGATGTGCTGGGAGATGATCTCGATCATGTTGACATCCGGAATGAACTCGTCCAGCAGCCCTTCCAACGTCACCAGCGCCCTGCCGACCGTGGTCACCGAACTTGGCACTTCGATGCCATGCCGTTGAGCGAGCTGGGTGAGCGATGTGATGAAACTCGCGATATCCAGCTCATCCAGATCGACCGTGCCGTATTCTTCGACAATCAAATCAAGATCGGCAAGCAGTTCCGGGTAGTTGTCCACCGCGGCGCCCGTCGTGGCGAAACGCAGCAGCCCGTCGGCAAGCGAAGGCGAATCCTGCTTGGCGACAGCGAAAATCATATCCCGCATCACCGTGCGGGTTTTCTTGTTGAGCCGGCCGGTCATACCGAGGTCGATCAGAATGATTTTCCCGCCGGAAATGATGATATTGCCCGGATGCGGGTCGGCATGGAAGAACCCTTCATCCAGCACCTGAGTGGCATAGTTGTCGACAAGCTTGGTGCCGATTTCCTTGAGATCATAGCCTTTGGCGACAAGCGCGCCCGGGTGCGACAGCGAGATGCCGTCGACGTAATCCATGACGACGACATGCTCAGTGCATAGATCCATATACGGTTTCGGGCAGTCCATATATGCGAAGCGCGAGCAGAATCGCTTGAACTCCTGCAAATTGCGCGCCTCGACCAAGAAGTCCGTTTCCGATTCGAAGGTGTCCCACAGCTCTTCGACGACACCCTGGAAGTCGACGACCTGCGCGTTGTGCATGATTTTCGTTGCGCCCTTGGCGATGGTGCGCATGATGGACACGTCCTGCGCCATGGTTTCGCGCACGCCAGGACGCTGCACTTTGACGGCCACGTCTTCGCCGGTCAGCAGGGTCGCGCGATGCACTTGCGCGAGCGAAGCCGAGCCGAGCGGCGTCGAATCGATGGACTTGAAAATATCCTTGACCGGTTTGCCGTACTCGTGAGACAACGTGTCCAACACGGTCTGGTAGGGCATGGGGTCGGCGTTGGCGCGCAGTTTCGCCAGTTCGTCGCAGAAGGGTTGCGGCAGAATCTCCGAGCGCATCGACAGGATCTGGCCGACCTTGACGAAGGTGGGACCGAGCGCTTCGAACATGAGACGCATTTTGACCGGTGTCAACCCGTGAATCGCATCGAACTGGTTGGCGATCCGGATGATCTGGTCGAGACGTTTGAGTTTGCCTCGCCGGGTGAGATGGTATTTTTCGGAGAAGTCGTTTTTTCGGCCGCTGAACAGGCCGATTTTCTCGTCGATATGGTTGGATGTGGCGTTTGGGGCTTGCGACTGGGGATCATCATATGCGAGCGGGGTGTTGCCGGGCGCGGCGGCATTGTCGGAACGGCTGTCGGAACGGGATGATGCGTCCTGCGCGCTCACATGCTCTTCCGCCCCGGATGCCTTCTGCTGGCCGGGTTCCTGCTTCGCGGCTTCTTGCGATGTCTCGTTGTGATTGTCTGCCATATCAGCCATATATGTACTGTCTGACGTTCCTATCTGACGCCGGGCATGCCACATGCCGCCGTCCGCCCCGCCACATGGGAATACCATACGGCAGACGCAGACGGCGGTACGACGGCAAGCGACCGGAAGTCAGTCCTTCTTCTCGTCGGAAGCGGGCTTGGCTTCTTCAGCCTTGGCTTCCTCAGCCTTATGCTTGAGCTCGGCGTTCAACGCCTTGCCTTGTTCAACGGTGATCTCGCCCTTCTTCACGAGATCGTCCACGATTTCCTGGCTCTTCTCGACCGTAGTCGCCAGAGCACCGACACCTGCGAGGAACACCTTGTGCAGCAGGCCGTCGTTGAAGTTGAAGTCAGCCATCATTACCTCCTTGTATCAGGTCCTTGTACGTCCAACATTACTCCACGGAAGGCACGAAGGGGAGGCAGGACACTCCCTTCCGCGTGCCGCGTAGACGAAGTGCGGAATACGCGACCCGCCGGTCAAGGCTCATTCGTCATCTCATCATCTCGGCCGGGATGCGGCCACGGCCCGCGCATGCCGGGCGATATCGTCAATACGCCGCAGCTCAGACGCCTGCCGTTCATCTTGATGGGGGGAAAACGCGCCGTACCGCCGTTCGACGGCGATACGAATCAGACCATCCGCCAGACGCGGGTTCTTCGGCAGAACCGAGCCGTGCATGTACGTGCCGATCACGTTGCCGAACCGCGCGCCCTCGGTGTGGTCCGTGCCGTTGTTGCCGGTGCCTTCGGCGTCCACACGGCCGAGCGGCTTGGTTTCGCCGGTCAGGAAGGTCTGCCCGGAATGGTTCTCGTAGCCGATGATGTCGCCGAACTGCTCGCTGTGCTCGACCAGATTGCCAATCATCCGGTGTTCGCGGCCTACGGTGTACACGCCGAGGATGCCGATGCCGTCAAGCCTAGTGCCGTCAACGGTTTCGAAATACTCGCCGAACAGCTGGTACAGGCCGCAGATCATGAGCATCGGCACGCCGTCCGCGGCAAGCGCACGCAGGGTGTCAGCGCGGGCGAACAGGTCGTCGGTGATTTTCTTCTGCCCGTTGTCCTGCCCGCCGCCGCCAAGAATCAGATCCACATGCTGCGGCCACGGGTCGCCTTGATTGTATTCGTGCAGGACTGGCTCATACCCGTACAGTGACAGGCGACGCATGATGGTGAGCACATTGCCCCAGTCACCGTAAATATTCATATCCTTCGGATACAGGGACATGACGTCGATACGGCGATCTGTGTGCTGGTAGGTTTCGCCCCCCGACGGATGCCGGGTTGCTTCGTTCACTGCTGGCATGACAAGCTCCTTCGTGTCTTCGCTGGTTCCGTCCATGAGCGATGCGTTGGCATATGCCGATATGCGCTGATTACGCTGATCTGCGCGTCACCGCTATCCGCGGTTATCTGCCGACGCCCGCATCCGCGACGTTGGTGATATGCGAAAGTTTCGCGCGCGTACGCAGCATCGCCGTATACGTGCAGTAGATGCGTTTCGGCGTGGTCGGGTCGGCGGCGACGAAATCGGCGACCGCCTGTTCCACATCAGTATCGACATGCTTGACCGGCACTTGGTCGTATTCAAGCCGCAAAGCCATATCCCAGGCGCGCGTGCCAGATACCGCAGCCACACCGGTGTCGCGCAGCCCAGTGAAATCAACGTCCCACAGCCAGCTCATATCACGGCCGTCGGCGTATTCATCGTTGATGATGATCATCGTGTCGTGCCCGGCGGGAGGGAACGAGGCGAGCGACAGGCGGAAGCCCATCGGATTTTTCACCAGCAGCAGTTCGACAGGAGTGCCGTTGACGCTGATGGTTTCTCCACGACCGAATGCTGGTGTCACATGGGATAGCGATGCGATCAGAGCGTCATCTGAAGCGACGCCTTGCGGGGTGTCGGCGGTGACCGCACGCACGATTGTCGCAGCGGCGGCTGCGTTGAACAGGTTGTAGACGCCTTCGAGCCTGACGGATGTGGCGATGTCGCGATCGGCGATTCGGTAGGTGGCCTCATGGTCGCCTACGCGGGTGAGGGTCACGTCGGCGGTGAGACGATCGGGGGCGTCGGTACCGGCAGATCGCGCCTTGGCTGTGTCGTGCGGTTCGGCATTCGCCGCGGCGGGCGTTTGTTTGTCAGCATCGTGCATGTCGGCATCATGCATGTCAGTATTGTGCATGTCATCGTCCGAGGGGAAATAACTGCGCAACGCTTGAGACAAACCGAAATACCGCACCTGCACACCCGGCTGGACCTGCTCGGCGAGCCGTGCGATACGCGGATCCTCACGATTGAGCACCACAGTCCCAGTCGTCGCACGCGCCACGTGGGCGAGCAGGCGGGCGGTGTTGTCGATTTCGCCGAAGCGGTCAAGCTGGTCGCGCATCACGTTCAGCAGCAACGCGTATCGGGGACGAACCTGACGGACGAAATGCACGGCATACGCTTCATCAAGCTCCAACACCGCAATATCCGCGTGAAGATGGCCGAACGCGCTCACCTGCGTAAGCAGTGAGGAAACCACGCCGCGCGTGAAATTCGAACCGGTAGGATTCGTGAACACGCGCAACCCCATATCCGACAGCATGGAAGCGACCATACGGGTCGTAGTGGTCTTGCCGTTCGTACCGGACACCAACACCACCCCATACGGCAGCGAGCTCAACGTCCGGGCGAGAAAACCAGGGTCAATGCGCTCGACCACCTTGCCGGGCAACGCGCTGCCGCCATGATGCAGCAAACGGGATGCGTGTCTGACCGCGCGGCCGATCGTCGGCGTCGCGAACGCGTACCACGGGTGCTTGGGCTGGAATACCGGTTCCTGCTCGGCAGCAGGCGTGGTCTGTGACCCGCCCGTCGCAGCGGCATCCCGCCGTCCGTCCGATAGCGCACCATCCGAGGAAAACTGCTGCGCCATGTCACACCTCCTGCTGTTGCTGATAATCCTGCGGCATGTCCTTGAACTTCGACGTGGCGCCAAGGAACGCAAGATGGAACGTCTCAGTCGGGCCGTTACGGTGCTTCGCCATGATGATATCGGCCTCGCCCGGACGGTCTTCCTTATCGTAGAAATCCGGACGATGCACAAGGAACACCACGTCAGCATCCTGCTCAATCGAACCGGACTCACGCAAATCAGACAACTGCGGCTTGCGGTCGTTACGCATTTCCGGACCACGATTCAACTGGCTCAACGCGACGACCGGCACCTCAAGCTCCTTGGCAAGCAGCTTCAACGCACGGGAAAACTCGGAAACCTCCTGCTGACGGCTTTCCACCTGCTTACCGGAACTCATGAGCTGCAGGTAATCGATCACGACAAGCTTCAAGTCGTTCGTTTGCTTGAGGCGACGGCATTTCGCGCGGATTTCCATCAGACTCATATTCGGGCTGTCGTCGATGAACAGAGGCGCATCCTGCATCTTATTCCAGAAATTATTCAGCGTATTCCACCGTTCGGGCGTGATATCGTCCGCACGGCGCAACGCGACCAGTGGGATGTTCGTCTCGGCAGAGATGATACGCTGCGCAAGCTCCACGCGACTCATCTCGAGAGAGAAAATAATCGTCGTCATATTATGGTGGAGCGATGCGGAGCGCGCAAAATCAACGCCGAGCGTGGACTTGCCCATAGCCGGACGGCCCGCGACGACAATCATCTGCCCCGGTTGCAAGCCCTGCGTCACATCATCAATATCGCGGAAGCCCGTCGGCACGCCGCGCTCGACCTCGCCATTTTGCAGTTTATCAAGCTGATCAAGCGCATCATGAACCACCGGGCCGATGGCCGAATAGTCTTGGCGGACCTTGCCGACACTCATCTCGTAGACCTCGGCCTGGGCCATATTCACGACGTCTTCGGCCTGCGAACCTTCCGCAGAATAGCCCAGCTGCGCGATTTTCGTACCCGCCGCGATCACATTGCGCAAAATCGCGCGCTGATGCACGATTTCGGCGTAATACGTGGCGTTCGCGGCGGTCGGGACTGAGGCGACCAGGCTGTGCAGGTAATCGGCGCCGCCGACTTTCTCAAGGTCGCCGTTTTTCATGAGTTCGTTTGCGACCAGCACGGCATCAACCGGCTGCGAGGCTGAGAACAAGTCGATAATTGCCTGATAGATCGTTTGGTGCTTCGGCTGGTAAAAATCGGACACACTGATCATCTGCGAGACTTCGCCGATAGCGTCCTTGCTCATAAGCATGCCGCCGAGGACAGCCATCTCCGCGTCATCGTCATGCGGGGGCACACGGTCGAACACCGCGTCACGAACCGGGGCGCCCGTCTCCCCCTGCACATAACCGGAGGACCGGCCCGACCGGTCGCTGCGGGCATTGTCCCATGGATTTCCTTCTGCCATACCCATGAGTATAGGGGGCGTTGAGTATCGGTGGCCAAGTGTTTGCCGTGGTGGAAACCGTGCGACGCGAAGCCGATTGCCGATGCGATGCCTCCGGCCTCCTGCGCGCGTCCGCGTGTCATCGGCGGGGAGGGTGGGGAGCAGGGGGATGGGTGCAAGTACGCCAATGTGTGAGCCAATCCTCACACAACCCAGCCCAAACACGCCAAAACACCACGCACACCACAATCCAACCACCCACTTTGTGAGCCAATCCTCACAAACCGCGTAATCCACACCTTCCAGCCTGCTGATTCCGAGCATCCGACCCCCGTTGTGTGAGCCAATCCTCACAAACCGGGTACACGTGCCATAAAAACAGCGGATTCCCGCTTCCCAACCACCCACTTTGTGAGCCAATCCTCACAGGACTGCCCACCAAGCATTCTTGCCAATCACGCATGTCTGGGCATACACAACACAACAGATGACACCCACATACCGCACCAACCACAGGTTCTCCCCGATCACGCATGGCGGGACATACACAACCCTGTCAGATACCACCCGGATACCACCGCCCGTCACAGGCTCTCGCCCATTACGCATGATCAGACATACACAACGACCCAGTTGACACACAATCCAACGGACTCCGGGAACTTACCACCCAACCGAGCATGCCGGGACATACACAACCAGCCAGATGACACCCTCACACGGCTGCCCACCAAGCATTCCCGCTGGTCACGCATGGCCGGGCATACTCAACTACCCAGATATCGCCTGCATACAGCTGTCCACCAAGCATTCCCACCGATCACGCATTACCGGACATACACAACCCGTCAGATACCACACGGATGCCGCCATTCACCACGGGTTCACGCCCGTCATGTACGGCCGGGCATACACAACCCGCCAGTTTGTCCCAAGATCAATCACAGCCTCCGATGTCTGACAATCCGCTTGGCTGCATGTGAGAGTCCAGTCTGTCGGCAGCGCCGGTCGTGCATCTTCGATCCGCTGTATCTGTATGCGGTTTTCATATTGTTCACCTGTGCGACACGCGGATGCCACAAAATGTGGATAGAAAATCGAGTTATCCACATTGTGGGGATAACCGTGTGGATAACGCATGTGATTATCCACAAATTGGGGATAATTCTGTGGATAGCTTGGGGACAATCCGCCGGCCGTACCAGATCGACTTGCACCAACCCCGTCAAAGTGCTATGTGCAACAATCCGAGCGGAACGCACGCCCACACCGCCTGCCCTGCGGCCGGTCATCTGCAAATGCCCATCACCATCACGTTCCCTGTATGACGGCAATAACTTTCGGAATTATTGACACTGGCGTCAGAAATTCCGAAAGTGATGGACGATTGCTGCGGCGAGCGCAGGGCATGGGAAGGGACAGTTGCGCGAGTTCGGCAGCCCGACTCAATCCAGCCCGATTCAACCAGCATTGCTGCCATCCGGCCCACGTTCAGCCCAGCTCCAGCCGACTCCGGCAAGCTTCACAACAGCCCCGTCAGTCTGGCCCGTCTGAGCCCAGTCCAGCTCAGCCCTTCATCGCCTCGCGCGCGGCCTGGTACATCATGCGCACGGTCGCTTCGCGCCAGCGCGACCAGCCGTACTGCTTGGTGATCGCTTCGCCGGATGTGGCACCCAGCGACGAGCCGTCCGCCCGCGTCAGGTCGAACAGCATGTCAAGGAGCACCGGATCGTTCTCGACACGCTCCGCAAGCTCACGCCCGACCGCAGGATCTTCCGGATCCTTGCCTGTCGCGAACTGGGACAATGTCAGATGCTCACGCACCAGCAGCGTCGCCCGGTCGACCACCCGCTGATCGAACCCCATACGCCCCAGAATGACAGGCACATGCCTCGCCCCCTCGGCAGCGTGGTCACGCACACCCGGCCGCTTGCCGATGTCATGCAGCAGACCAGCCAACAGCAGCGTCGCGTACTGCGTGTCATCGTAGCGCATGCCGCTCGGCGCCTCGCGTCCAAGTCGTGAGACGACTTCGATCATATGGCGATCAATCGTATACCGGTGCGCCGCAGACGCGGACGGGCGGTTGCGCACACCCAGCCATTCCGGCATCCACCTGCCCGGAAGATCAACGAAATCAAGCTCCTCCCACACAGGCGGCAGCGACTCACCCGTAGCCAAAAACCGAATGAACAGTTCGCGCGTCTCATCATCCCAGCCTTTATCACTGACCGGGCACTGCTTAAGATTCAGCAAGGTCGACGGGTTGACCGGCAGCCCGTATTCCGCAGCAGCAACCCCGACACGCAACGGCAACGTCGCATCCCGGCTCGGATCAACGCCCACAGCGAGCGCCACCTCCTGCTCATGCTCGACCACGCCGGGCGCAATGGTCTTGAACGTCGGCGCCTCGCGTTTACCGCCCGCCCGCGGCTGGAACATCTGGAAGAACGCAAACCGCGGTTTCTCATGCGTGAGCGTGTGCCGCGCGTGCGAAGCGGTGGAATCCAACGAGAACGCAATACGACGACCCAACGTCGCCAACAGGGTCTGCAACCCTTCAACCGCATCAGCCTCTCGCTCACCTTCAGGCAAGGTAGGATCGGCCAAGCCAAGCATCGCGGCGACTTTCGGCTGATAGGCAGGCAACAGCAGGTTGGTCTCCTTTCTCGCAACCACATGCAGGCAGTCACGCACATCCAGCAGCCGTTCAACCGCCTCATCGTAGGAACCATGCGGACGGTCGGCAAGCCAGGACGCCGCAAGCGCGGACACCAGCACCGTGTCACGCAACCCGCCGCGCGCCTCCTTGATATCCGGCTGGTTGAGATACGGCAGCCGACCGAATTCCTCAAGACGAGACGATGCCGAATCCAACAGTTCCGGCAACCGTTTGCGCGCCGCTTTGCGCCACCGTTCAAGGATGGATGTCGCCGTGTTCTCGATAAGCCCGGTGTCCCCGGCGACCGGCTGCACGAACAACCATCCCATGGCGGCAGGCAAATCATGATCAGTCACCGATTCGCACTGTTGCCGGGTGCGGACCGCATGATCGAGGTCAAGACCGCTGTCCCACAGGGGATACCACAGTTTGTTCGCCAACTGATTGAGCTGATCATCCTTCAAGGCGTGCGGCTCGACCATGAGCACGACATCAATGTCGGAGCTTGGGCCAATCTGCCCGCGCGCAAGCGAGCCGACCGCAGCGAGACCCACGCCGTGCTCAGGAACGTCAAACGGCACTGATTCGACCGCTTCCTTCCATAAGCCGCGCAGACTGGTCATCGCGATATCGGTGCGTCGCTTACGTTTGTCCCTGCCATGACGGTACATGCCGTCGGCATCAGGCTTGCTGACATCCATGAAGCGTTGTTTCAATCCATCAACCGCGGAAGCCATTTCCCCTCCAACCGAGTTTGTGCCACGGAAGCCACGGCGGGCGAATCGCACGGCAATCGCGTTCCACCGCAACAGGCGAACATACTCAGGCGCACCACCCGCCGAAACGTGGGCGCATACGCGAATAACCACGTATATCGCGTATAAAGAATCCCCGCACTGCGCCAGCACGTGCGGGGACCTGTCTTATCAATACCCGACCGTCAGCGCCACGGCAAACAGACGAAACCGCGACACCGGGGACGGGAGCTTTCAGATGGCGGCCGAACCGGTTTCGCCGGTACGGACGCGGGTGACGGAGTCAAGAGGCGTGACCCAGACCTTGCCGTCGCCGATGGTTCCGGTGCCCGCGGACTTCACGATCACACCGACCAGCGTTTCCGCGTCGGCATCATCGGAAAGCACTTCCACGCGGATCTTCGGAATGAGATCCACCGTGTATTCGGCGCCACGGTAAACCTCAGTGTGGCCGCGCTGGCGACCATATCCATTGGCTTCCGAGACGGTCAGGCCATGCACGCCCGCAGCTGCGAGCGCTTCCTTGACATCATCAAGCTTATGGGGCTGAATAATAGCGGTAATAAGCTTCATCTCACTTCACCTCCTTGAGGACAGAGCTGGCAGTGCCAGCAAAATCATATGCACGCTCACCCTGGTCGGCCATATCAATGCCGGCGACCTCCTGGGCTTCGGTGACACGCCAGCCCATCGTCTTCTCAAGCGCGAAGACGATGATCGAGGTCACCACAGCGGAATAGAGGATGGCAACAACGGCCACCAGGATCTGGACGACAAGCTGACGCCAGCTGCCACCGGTGAACAGGCCGGTGCCGACACCGAAGAAGCCGATGAGCACGGTACCGATCAGACCACCGACGCCATGGACGCCGACCACGTCGAGCGAATCGTCATAACCGAACTTGAATTTCAAACCGCACGCCAGGCACGTAACCACACCGGCGATAGCGCCGATCACCATGGCCCACAGCGGGGAGACCACATCGGCGGCAGGGGTGATGGCGACCAAGCCGGCCACCATACCGGATGCCGCACCGACCGCGGTGTAATGGCCGGAACGCACCTTCTCGGTGAAGCCCCAGGCGAGCATCGCGGCAGCTGCAGCGGCGGTCGTGCTGACCCACGCGTAGCCGGCGGTGCCGTTCGCACCGAACGCGGAGCCGGCGTTGAAGCCGAACCAGCCGAACCACAGCAGGAACGCGCCAAGCATCACGAACGGTACGTTGTGTGGGCGAATCGGCTGCGTGCCGAAGCCCTTGCGCTTGCCGATAATCAGCACGGTGACAAGAGCCGCGGTAGCTGCGTTGATGTGAACCACTGTTCCGCCTGCGAAATCATGCGCGGCAGCGCCGAGCGCCTGCGAAATGGCACCCGTCGGAGACAGCAGGCCGCCGTTCCACACCATGTGCGCCATCGGAGCGTAGTCGAACGTAATCCACAACGCTACGAACAGCATCCAGGTGCTGTACTTCACGCGCTCAGCAATCGCGCCGGTAATCAGCGCAACCGTGATCATCGCGAAGGTGGCTTGGAACGCCACGTCAATGCTGCCCGGATAATCCCCGGACGTGTTGGCTGCGGTGAACACACCATCCTTGGCGACCATGGAGTCCTTGAGCAGGAAGCCGGTGGCCGGATCGCCGAAGATCCCGCCGATATCCTTACCTGCGTAAGCGATCGACCAACCCCAGAACGTCCAGATGATCGCAGTGACCGAAATCGCGGCCGCCGACAGCATCAACATGTTCAGGACGGCCTTCGCGCGGACCATGCCGCCGTAGAAGAACGCCACACCAGGCGTCATCAAAAAAACCAGAGCCGCGGATGTCAACATCCACGCTGCATTTCCGGTGTCCATACAATTACCTCCCTCTCCGGCGCCCACCTTGGACGAGGCGGGCGGGCGAGCGAACCACTCACTGGCAATCCCCCGAATGGGGACCGACACGGTTATGGAACGCCCGCCGGGTTTTCGAAACGTTACGGAATGTTACGCCAACGTTACAGCGCTTGTACAATTATCCGCGACTCGTCTCGAATTCCGCGCTTCGCGGGAAACCGTGGACAGGAATCCCTGCCGACTTTGATGACCACATTGTGGGCATTGTCCAACGGCGTGCCACAGGTGACGGGCCAAAGGACGGTTGCCAGTCTTGCTACTTGGCGGCGGCGGCCTCCTTCGCCGTTGCGCCAGCGGCAGCAGCGGCCTCGGCCTCAGCTTCGCGGGCGACACGGGCCTCATAGGAGTCCTCGCTCTTGGTGAGCACGCTCGGCTCGAAATCAGCGTAAGCGGCAACCAGGCCGTGCTCCGGCAAATCAAGGCCAGACAGCTCTTCCTTGGCGGAAACACGCAGGCCGATCGTATGCTTGATGGCCCAGAAGATGATGATCATCGTGACCGTAGTCCACGCCGCAACCACGACAACACCCAACAGCTCAACGCCGAAGAGCTTCAGACCGCCGCCGTAGAACAGGCCACCGTCCTTGGCGAACAGACCAACCAGCAGCGTGCCGCCGGCACCGCAGCAACCATGAGCGGCGAACGCGCCGACCGGATCATCGATCTTGAACTTGTTTTCAACGATGGACGCAGCATACACATAGATGAACGCGCAAATCAGGCCGATGAAGAAAGCGCCGACCGGGCTGACCACATCGCAGCCCGCGGTGATGCCGATCAGGCCGGCGAGCGCGCCGTTGATGGTCAGACCGACATCCGGCTTGCCGTACTTCTTCCACGCGAGGAACATCGCGGTGAGCGCGCCGACAGCGGCCGCCAGGTTCGTGGTGATGAAGATACTGCCCATCTCCACCCAGGTGTCCTTGCCGTCAGCGGTGATTGTGGAGCCGGGGTTGAAGCCGAACCAGCCGATCCACAGCAGGAAGATGCCGAGCATGGCGAGTGTCATGCTGTGGCCCGGGATCGCGCGGGCCTTGCCGTTCTTGTCGAACTTGCCGATACGCGGACCGAGGAAGATCGCGCCGACGAGCGCGGAAATCCCGCCGACCATATGCACCACGGTGGAGCCGGCGAAATCATGGAAGCCAAGCTGGGCGAGCCAGCCATCCGAGTTCCAGCACCAGTGGCCTGAAATCGGGTAGACGATTGCGGAAATCAAAGCGCTGTAAATCAGGTATGCGGAGAACTTCGTGCGTTCCGCCATAGCGCCGGAGACAATGGTCGCGGATGTCGCGCAGAACACGGTCTGGAACATCAGATACACCATCGTCGGAACGTACTGGTTGTACTGGTAGTTGCTCATCACGAAGAAATCAGGCTTGCCGATAATGCCGCCGATGGACGGGCCGAACATGATGCCGAAACCGAAAATCCAGAACAATACTGTGCCGATGCAGTAGTCCATCAGGTTCTTCATGGCGATATTGCCGGCGTTCTTTGCTCGTGTGAAGCCTGTCTCCAGCATCGCGAAGCCGGCTTGCATCATGAACACCAGTGTCGCGGCAAGCAATGTCCAAATGACATTGGTCGATGACATGGCACCCACTTCCTTTCCTCTCTTATGGATGGCCGTCTGAATCCGAAGGACGTGGACGCGGGTCCGGACGCGAGGCCCGGACGCCAGGTCCGGTCGCGTTGTCCGGACGGTGCCCGGACGCTATGCCAAAGGACTGACCTCAACCCGTCTCTTGTTGTCCCGGATTCTGGCAACCATGCTAAACAGGCGGATTTCCGAGGAACGCAAGCCTTGTTACACGCAGGTCACGTAGATTGCGCGGAAGTAACGGGCGATACCGCGGCGAGATTACAGTGATTCCTATATACCCGGCACACGGCATCAAACAGCTTGGATTCCCGCGTCTTGCGGCTCATGCAGTCGCGTGGAAACAGTTGGACGCCAATGCCCGAAATGTCCAACTACCGAAGAGAGAAGGTTCCGAGATGGCGGTATTCGTCGCGACATTGTGCGCAATCCTGGTTCTGACCATGCTATCCGGCGCGATTTGCCGGAAAACCGGGCTGCCTGAAGTCGTCGGCCAAATCGTAGTGGGCATCGTGTTCGGGCCGACCGTCCTCGGGCTGATGCAGCCGAGCAGTTCGACGGAATTGTTCAGCAATATCGGCATTATCGTGCTCATGTTCCTAGGCGGGGTGGGCTGCGATCTGGGGTTGCTGAAACGCTATTCCAAAGCGGCGCTCATTGTGGCGTGCATGGGTGTGGTCGCGCCGGTGCTCATCATGGGCGGGGTGAGCATGGTGTTCGGGTTCGACCTCATGTCATCACTGTTCATCGGCGTCGTGTTCTCCGCGACATCTGTGTCGATTTCGGTGGCGGTTTTGAAGGAGGCAGGGCGTCTTGACACGAAGGAAGGCGCGTCGATTCTGGGCGCGGCCGTCGCGGATGATGTGATCGGCGTGATTCTGCTCAGCGTCATGAGCACGCTGATCAGCACGGGCAGCGTGTCGTTCCAGCAGCTCGGATTGATTGCGCTCAAGCAGGTCGCGTTCTTCGCGCTGACCGTCGTGGTGGTGCTGTGGGTGGCGCCGTGGCTGATGACCTTCGCCGCGCTGCTCAAAGCGCCGAGCGGCATCGCGATCATGGCGACAATCATCTGCCTGGCGATGGCCTGGTGCTCGGAGCTGGTGGGGCTGAGCTACGCGGTGGGCGCGTTCTTTGCGGGCATCGCCGTGAGCCGCAGCGACTACCGCGAGCAGGTGGATCGAGATATCGAGCCGATTGGCGACTGCTTCTTCGTGCCGCTGTTCTTTGTGAGCATCGGTTTGAACACCGAGGCGGTACATGACATGCATCTGGTGTGGTTCATTGTGGTGATGACCGTGCTGGGTGTCATCACGAAGATTGTCGGCTGCGGGCTGGGCGCCCGGATGGCCGGGTTCAACGGGCGCAGTTCCATCGTCATCGGCACGGGGATGATTCCGCGCGGCGAAATGGCGCTGATCACCGCGCAAATCGGCTTCTCGCAGCATATTCTGTCGGACGACTACTATTCGACGATTATTTTCACGATTTCGCTGGTGACGCTTATTGCGCCGTTGTTCTTGAAGGCTGCGCTGCGCGGGGCTCCGGCGCGCGATGATGCGGCTGAGGCTGGGGGCGCGAAGGCAGAAGCCGCCATCGAGGCGGACAGCGCGACTGCGGACATCATTGATGCGCAGACGACAGACACCAGCGCGGTCGGGATGGCTGCACCAGTCGCCTGACATGTTATGACCCGTCCGGATTCCATTGCCGGCGCGGCCAGCCGATGATATGGGGCCCTGAATCGAGATTCGGCGGGTGTATCCGCGCTATCTGTAGTACATGCCGGAAAGCAACTCGCTTATCAGGGTTCGCTGGGCGTCAATACCGCAAGAGAACCATGGGAAATCCGCTGTCTGTACTCGCCGGTTTGATCGGCCGCGAACCCTCGTAGCAACGATATGTTCCGCAACGTACTACAGATATGCAAGATGCTACGGGATCGCCGCATATATCTCGACACCGCGCCCAACGTCAGAAGGCCAATGGGTCGGCACCATACCCATCATCATCAAGACCGATGGGCGCAGGCGGGCGCTTGAGACGGATTCAGCGCCGCCGGAACGTCACTGTATGCGGCGGCGCTGAACGTTGCATTCAGGCGAGAATGCCGTCGACGAAATCCTCCGGATTGAAGGGTGCCAGATCGTCCGGTCCCTCACCCAAACCGACCAGCTTGACAGGCACACCGAGCTCCTTCTGCACGGAAATCACAATGCCGCCCTTCGCGGAACCATCCAGCTTGGACAGCACGACACCAGTGATGCCGATCGCCTGGGCGAACACCTTCGCCTGTTCCATGCCGTTCTGGCCGGTGGTCGCGTCGAGAACGAGCAGCACCTCGTCAACCGGCAGATTCTTCTCGGTGACGCGGCGGATCTTGCCAAGCTCATCCATCAGATTCGCCTTGTTCTGCAAACGGCCCGCGGTATCGATAATCAGCACGTCGGCGTTATCGTCCTTCGCGCGCTGCGACGCTTCGAACGCGACAGACGCCGGGTCGGCGCCATCCTTGTCGGAACGCACAACCGGCACGTTGACCTTCGCGCCCCAGGTTTCCAGCTGGTCGGCGGCCGCCGCGCGGAAGGTGTCCGCCGCGCCGAGCATGACGCTCTTGCCGTCGGCTACGAACAGGCGCGCGAGCTTGCCGGCGGTCGTGGTCTTGCCGGTGCCGTTGACACCGACCATGATGATGACGCTTGGCTTGTGCGCTTCGGGCTTGTCGGCGTTCAGACGACGATCAGTATCCGTGCCGACCATCGCAAGCAGCTTGGAGCGCAAGGCCTCGCGCACCTGGGCGGGATCATGCGTGCCGGTGATGCGGGCGTCGTTGCGCAGCTCATCGACGAGCTGTTCGGAGGCATCCGCGCCAACATCGGCCATAAGCAGGGTGTCCTCGACGTCCTCCCAATCAGCCTCGGACAGGTGATCCTTGGCAAGAATATTGAACAGCGCCTTGCCGAAGGGGTTCGCACTGTTCGCGAGGCGCGCTTTCAGCCGGGTCATGCGCGAGGTCGCGGATTCCGGGGTTTGCGGCTGGGGTTCGGCGGTTTGGGAAGCCTCCTGGCTCTCAGGCTGCGCAGGCTGGGTCGAACCGGCAGATTCGGCCGACGAAGCCACAGATTGCGTTGATTCGGCTTGTTTCGTCGATTCAGTTCCCGACTTCTGATCGGACTGTGTCGACGCAGCCCCGGCAGCGGCCCCGGCTTCGGTGCCGGCCTGTGCCGCCTGCTTCGCCGCAATCGCCTTGTCGGCGGCCACTTTCGCAGCAGCCTCACGGTCTTCACGGGCCTGTTCAGCCGCATCGATGCGCTTCTTGCGCGAACGGTCGGCGAGCACGCCGGCGACAATCAGCGCGATGGCGATAACCGCCACCACAACAATCGCAATAATCTGTTGAGTATCCATACCCCCAGCCTATGGTTTTCAAGGGACAGACCGGACTGGACGCATCCGCCGATCGTGCACACCAATCGCACCCGCCGATCAAGCCTGATACAACGTCTTCGACTCACCTTGATACACTGGGGTCAGCGGAAGGCACATTGTTGTATTTCCCGCATCGCTGCATTTCCACACCGCTGCGCGTCGTCGACCCCCGTATCGGCGCAACCGCATATGACGTGAGATATCAACTATCGACGACAGGACATGACATGAACGCCAAGCATTCGATAACCGCACTGACCGTATTCGAAGCCGCACAACCTTACGTGTTCTGGCTCATGTTCAGTGTCTGCGCGCACGTGTTCGAAGATGCCGACTGGTTCTCCGACAATCTCCCGCTGATCGCGACCGTGTGGGTGCTCGCTACGGGAATCATCGGGGCGCTGTACATCTGGCTTTCCTGGAACAGTGAATTCCGCTCGCTCGCACGCAATGCGATGATCATCAAACTCGCCCATATCCCCTACTATCTGCTGGTGTTCGCGTGCGCCGCGCTGTCGATCATCCTCTCGTTGAAAATCCCGTTCATCACGGTGGCGGTGTGGGCGTTCTGTTTCATCGCCGACGCGACACTCATTGTGACGAGCGGATTGTATGAACTTGCCGCAGTGATTGTTGGGGTGCGGTACGGCCGACTGACACCTGTACAAAGCGTGATGTACGGCATCGCGGGATTCCTGTTCTGCGTGGATGTGGTGACGGCGATTATCCTGTTCGCACAATCACGCCGGGAACTAGTCATGTCTGTCGGCGCGAGGGCGATGCAACCTCCGGCGGCGGGGAGTTACGGGCCCGGCGGGACTTACGGTCCTCGGCCGATGGGAGCGTAAGTGTGCGAGACTGTACGGGAACCCGTGGATAGGTGCGTAAGTGTGCAAGGCCGTATCGTTGCGGTCGCAGGAACCGGGAGATAGTGGCTCATCCCCTACTGCATCGGTATGATACGCACGCAACTGACAGTTCCTGTGCTGGATTGCGCCCGGCAAACGCAAGATGGGCGCGCAAGTCCGAAAGGCCGCTCCCGCGCACCAACAGGAACCCGCAGATGGGCACGGGCTTCCGACAACACCGGCTGGATGCACATACATCTGCCGGTTCCCGCGCCAACGGCACCATCACCGCGCCTGGTAACCGGCAGATAGGAACGCATCTCGGACGGGCCGACACTGCCCGATCACAGCAACCCACGAATACGGGCGCATCTCAACAGCACCGGCGAAATACGCGTCCATCCGCCGGTTCCCGTGCTGCAGGGCGAACAGGAGCCTCGGGATACACTGCTATCCTTGAGTGCCCGCACCCAGCACGGCACCACAAGTCCACCGTCCCTCCCCACAGCTGAAATCCACAAGCAGTGAGAAACTAGGCACTATGGCAAGTAGTTCGAGGATGACGTCGTATCAGCGGCGAGAGCAGCTTATCGAAATCGGGCGGTCGCTATTCGCGTCCAAAGGGTTTGAAGCGGTGAGCGTCGAGGAAATCGCCGCCAGTGCGAAAGTCAGCAAGCCCATCGTCTATGAACATTTCGGCGGCAAAGAAGGCCTGTACGCCGTGGTCGTCGACCGTGAGATGCGCGCGCTCACCGACGCTCTGATTGGCTCCCTCAATGACGCCGACGCCCACCCCCGGCAAATCGTGGAACGCGCCGCCCTCGCACTGCTCACCTACATCGAAGAAAATCCCGAAGGCTTCCAAGTCCTGGTGCGAGACTCCCCGAGCACCGATCCGACCGGCTCGTTCAGCTCGCTGCTCGGCGACGTGAGCTCCAAAGTCGAGCAAATCCTCGTCGAATGGTTCAAACGCCAGCATCTTCCCGTCAAAAGCGCGCCATACTACGCGCAAATGCTCGTCGGCATGACCGTATTCACCGGCCAGTATTGGGCGGACCGACCCAAGCTCGGCAAGGAACAGCTCGCCGCGCTGATCGTCAACCTCGCCTGGCACGGCCTGTCCCGTCTTGAAGCGAAGCCGGAACTGCGCTACGAGGGGTCGAAAGCCAAGCGTGCGCGCGAAGCGGCAGAGAAAGCCGAGCAGAAGGCAGAACAGAAGGCGAAGCGCGCGGAGTCGAACAAGGGCAAGACGGCGGATGCAGCCGGGTCACGCGATGGCAGCAGTCATGATTCCGCCACGGAGAGTGATGCCGCCGGCGACATCGACAATACTGACGGTGACGACACTGACGGTGGCGACGCTACCGGTGTCGCTGTTGACTCTACCGACACCAACACCGGCGCCAACCCCTCCGGCACTGTCACCACCACACCATCCGTCCCAACACCTGAAGCATGAGTCCGCATCCTCATCCATCCGCACCTCATCCATCCCCATCCTTCTTCAAGGCTGAACCGACGGTAACGCTTCTGTGAAATCATCATGCAAATTATGGTGATTTCACAGCAAATGGGGTGATTCCGCCTACACGCAGTTCCACCTCGTGGTAGCCTTGCACGGGACATACAGAAGGTGGAGCAATGACCAATTTCACGGACACCACGCCGCAGCCGCAGCCGAATCTTCAACGAGGAACGATTCCGTCGGCAGACGCCGATGACGGCAAGCAGCCTACGGGACGCGCGCAAGGGAAAACATTGACCTTCGTAGTGCCCGCATACAACATGGAACAGTACCTCGAACGCTGCGTCGCATCGCTGCTCGACACGCCCGACACTAGCGATCTCGAAGTGCTGATCGTCGACGACGGCTCATCCGACACAACCCCGGCGCTCGCCGACCGGCTCGCAGCCGCGCATCCGGGCGTGGTCAGGGCAATCCACCAGCCGAACAAAGGGCACGGCGGCGCGGTCAACACCGGTATCCGCGAGGCCGCAGGCATGTACGTGAAAGTCGTGGACGCCGACGATTGGGTCGGCAAAGATTCACTCGGCAAGGTCTTGGAAACCCTGCGGGCGCAGCGCGACGAGCGGGAGCCGATCGACCTGCTGGTCACCGATTACGTGTATGACAAGGTCGGCAAACGCAACAAGCATGTCGTGCATTTCAGCAACGTGATGGATGCGGGCCGGACGCTCGGTTGGGACGATCTGCGGCATTTCGGCATCGCACAGTACATGATCATGCACGCGCTCACCTTCCGCACTTCGGTTGTGCGCAAATCCGGCATGATTCTGCCCGAGCACACGTTCTACGTCGATTTCATTTACTCGTATCAGCCGTTCCCGTGGGTACGCAGGCTCATGTACCTGGATACGCCGTTCTACCACTACTTCATCGGCCGCGAAGGCCAATCCGTGCAAACGGACGTGATGATCAGGCGTGTGCGGCAGTTGCAGCTCGTCAACCATCTCATGCTCGAGGCGACGCCCGAACGCGGCACCGTGCCGGACGGACTGTACCGGTATATGATCCACTTCCTGTCGATCAACAGCGTGGTGACCAGCGTCTTCCTGATTTTGTCGCGCGACCGTGAGAATTATCGTCAGAAGGATCAGCTGTGGCATGAGATTGATGCCGCTTCACCGCAAATCGGCCATGATGTGCGGCATAAGCTCGTTTCGCGCGCGATCAACCTGCACGGGCGGACCGGGCGCTTCGTCATCCGGCACGGATACAGCATCGCCGAGCACGTGGTCGGTTTCAACTGATTCGCTCCATTCGTTCCGTTCTCTCCGGATTCGGCCGGACTCAGTCGAACTCGTAAGCGCGAGCGTTGCTAGTTTGCGAAAACACCCAAACCAGCAACGCCAAAGAACCCACCAGCGTAACCAAATTGTGAGGATACCCAAACTGTCTACGCCAAGGAACCCACCAGCGTAGCTAGTTTGCGAAAATACACAAACCAGCTACGCCAAGAGACCCACCAGCGTAACCAGATTGTGAGGATACCCAAACCGGCTACGCCAAGAGACCCACCAGCGTAGCTAGTTTGCGAAAACATCCAAACTGGCTACGCACACAGACCCGTGAACGTCACCAGAACCTTCTACCGACACTCACAAGCCACTCAGTGTCGGCAGAAACATCTACCGACACTGACACACACCTGAGTGTCGGTGGAAGTGGAGTCATCAGCGGTCGGACATGGCGAAGGAGTTGCGCATCAGATTGCTGGACGTATACAGCACCTTGCCAAGTAACTCCTGGGTCTGCGCACGCAAGTAGTCCGCCATCCGCTGGTTCGCTTGCTCGAGAGCACCGCACACCACATCAGCATCCGCAGCATCGGCAGAACCCAATCCGCCAACTCCGGCAGCACCAGTCGCGTCCGCCGAACCATCACTACCGGCAGTCCCGGCCACGCCAATCGCAGCAGAACCGGCACCATCCGCGCGTGAAGCATCATCCGTCGCATCAAGCATCTCGGCAGTTCCACTCGCACCCGCCGCGCTCACGCCAGCCGCGCTCACACCATCCATACGCACGCCGCTATGCTTGATGCCCTCAACATCCTCGATATCAGCGCAACTGACGGCATGCCCAGCACCCGCACCAGCACCAGCCGCACCACGCAACGCGGCATCAACGCGCGCAATATGCGTGTGCCCGCGCGACATGACATTCTCACGATAATGCTCAATCGCATTGCTGTTCGACACGTAATGCGGATCGGCGAGCGCCGCGATAATCCGGCTCGTCCAGTAGAACGAATCCGTCGAAACCTCCGCGCCCGTGTCACGCAGATACGCGGGCGTATCACGCACATTCGTATAGAACGGCGTGAGCGTAGTGAACGGCCCCGACCCGTACTGCAGCCACATCACCGACCGGTTCGTTTCCGGCTCATACGGGCGGATTTGCAACAGCCCCATTTGCCCAGTGCGGTTGATGCCAATCGGACGGTAGCGGCGCCGCGTCTCATCCGTGCCCCGCGAACCGTACGGGTCATACGGCGTGTCCTCGAAATGCGACGCCATCAGAAACGCGACATCCTCAACCGTCACGCGGTTCTCCGGCCGGCGGCACCACGGAATGTCATCGGATATCGGCGTGTACCGGGCAGCAGGCGAATCCCAATCCTCGCTCGGGTTCAGATAACGCTCCATATACCAAGCGCGCGGGGTGTTGTAAATATGGTCTTTTGTCGTGCGCGTGCCGAACAGCGTGCGCGGGTTGAACTTCTCCGCGAACCGCACGCCATTGCCCATGCCGTTGCCCATGCCGCGGTCAAGATGATTATCACGGATGAACTCCACCAAATCGGCGCTGCACATATGATTACGGGCATCGCCGAAAGCATCCTCCAAATCGAAGCCGTCAAGCCCCAACTGGTTCGGAATCGCGGCATAGCAGTCATCCGGCACACGCCTGGCGATCCAATGATGCCCGCCAATCGTCTCCACATACCAGATTTCATCCACATCCGAAATGGCGATACCGTTCGCCTCATACGTACCGAACCGCTCCAGCAGCTCCCCCAGCCGGCGGACGCCCTCACGCGCGGAACGCACATACGGCAGCACGAGCGTAATGAAATCCTCCTCGCCGATACCACCAGGGACTTCCGGCCGATAATCGTCATCGCCTGGCTCGCCTTGCGCCGCCTGCAATTCGACCATCGGATCAGCGCCGAGCACCCGCTCGTTCACCGCAATCGTCTCAGTCGCACTCATCGCGATATTGCGCTCGCTGATGCCACATTCCGCGAGGATTCCGCGGCCGGGCAACGCGTTGGGAACGATGCTGTAGCGGCACGGGTCGTCCGGCAGCTCGATGCTCACGTGGCTCAGCTCGCTGCGGTAATGCCGCGGCTGGTCGGCAGGGTTCACGGCGATGAAGCGTTTCGGATCGTAACGACCGGAACCGGAATCGTCGTTGCGGGCGATCATGGTGGAGCCGTCGATAGTCGCGGATTTTCCGACAAGAAGCGTAGTACAAGACATGATTCCACTGTAGAACGGCATCGGGATGGGCCGGATCGGCGCCGCAGGGACAGGGACAGGAGGGGAAAACGCCGTCCGCGAAAGAATCGACCCCGCGAGGGGACGGGGCAGGAACGCCGTCCGCGTTGATAACGGGCGATAGGGGATTGATATAGCCGCACCGCTACCCGCATCCCGCGCACCCTCTAAGGTGGGATGAGGCAATCCGCCGTGAGGATCCTCGTGAAAGGAGCATCGATGATCACTATCCGTGACGTGCACAAGCGCTACAGCGAACATGACGTGCTCAACGGCATCGATCTTGATATTCCGCACGCGGCGACGGTCACCGTCATCGGCCCGTCCGGATCCGGCAAATCCACGCTGCTTCGCGTGATTGACGTGCTCGAACATGCCGATAAGGGGACCATCGATTTCGGCGACGGTCCTGTTGATTTGACGACCCGCGACAAGGCGACGATTCGCGACATCCGTTCACGAATCGGTTTCGTCTTCCAAAATTACAATCTCTTCGCCAATAAGACCGCGCTGCAGAACGTGACCGAACCGTTGATTTACGCGCAAGGCAAGTCACGCAAGGAAGCCGAAACCATCGGGCGTGAACAGCTCGATCGGGTCGGGCTCGCCGATTTCGCCGACCGCTACCCCAGCACCCTGTCCGGAGGCCAGCAGCAGCGCGTGGGCATCGCCCGTGCCATCGCCGCGAAACCGGAGCTCCTGCTCCTTGACGAGCCGACTTCCGCGCTTGACCCGGAGATGGTCGGAGGCGTGCTTGAAGTCATTCGGCAGCTCGCCTCGGATGGCATGACCATGCTGATGGTCACCCACGAGATGCGGTTCGCCCGGGAGGCTTCCGACCACGTCGTGTTCTTTGAGCACGGCAGTATTGTGGAACAGGGCTCGGCAAGCGATATCTTCGATCATCCGTCGCAGCCGAGAACCGCGGAATTCCTGCAATCCTTCGCATCCTGACCCGCCGACGCCCCGCGCAGTCCGTCCGGCAGGCCAGCCGGCCACTGACCCGCCGGGCTCGCGCAACACACACCGCACCGTCCGCTACCCGGTCACCGCGCCGGCACCCATACCGGAGATGCACCCGAACCGGCATGCATCACATACGTCATCACCCGATACCAACCACACAGAAACACATAAAACACATCAACACATAAGGAGAGAAACCATGACCGCACACACTGCACATACGCGCCACGCCCTGCGGCTCGCCGCGGCGGCACTCGCAGCAATCGTCACCATCGCGCCGCTGAGCGCATGCGGCTCCTCCAGCTCATCCACCAGCGCGCTGCAGGAAGTCAAGAACAAAGGCACGTTGGTCTTCGGCACCGAAGGCACGTACGCGCCCTACAGCTATCATGATTCGAAAACCAACAAGCTCACCGGCTACGACGTGGATGTCGCCACGGCCGTCGCCAAAGACCTCGGCGTGAAGGCTGAATTCTCCGAAGCGAATTTCGATTCGCTGCTCGCCAGCGTGGATTCCAAGAAAACCGACAGCGTGGCCAACGAAATCACCGTCACCGCCGAGCGCAAAGCAAAATACGATTTCACTGAGCCATACGCCTACTCCTACGGCGTGGTCGTCACCCGCAAGAACGACAACTCCATCAAATCCTTCGACGACATCAAAGGCAAGAAGGACGCCGGACAGAACGGCAGCAACTGGGCGAAAGTCGCCCAGGACAAAGGCGCGACCCTCGTCCAGGTCAACGATTTCTCGCAGGCCGTGGAAACCCTGACTTCCGGGCGTGCGGACGTCATCGTCAACGACGGCCTCGCCGTGCTCGACTACCTCAAGCAGAAGCCGAACGCTGACATCAAAATCGCCGTGAAGAGCGAGAAGACTCCTGCCGCGCACTTCCCGCTGCGCAAAGGCAGCGACGATCTGACCCAGGCGATCAACAAGTCCATCGCCAAACTGCGTAAGGACGGAACGCTCAAGAAGATCTCCGAGAAATACTTCGGCGAGGATATCTCCACCAAGTAGCATTGCCGTACCGTAGCGCGGACGGCGCAGGGCTGGATTCCGGCATAGATTACGAAAGGAGCCGCAATGGACGGCAGGGTATGGCAGATTGTCGTCGATTCGTTCGGCAAACTACTGATTCCGGGAATCACGGTGACGATTCCGCTCACCCTGGTTTCCTTCGCCATCGGACTCGCGTTGGCGATTATCGTGGCGCTCACCCGCGTGGCGCGCACGCCAGTGCTCACGCAAATCGCGCAGTTCTACGTGTGGGTGTTCCGCGGCACGCCGCTGCTGGTGCAGCTGTTCGTGATCTTCTTCGGTCTGCCGTCCATCGGCGTGACCATTCCGGCGATTCCTTCCGCCATCATCGCGTTCTCGCTTAACGTGGGCGCGTACGCGTCCGAAACCCTGCGTGGGGCGATTGAAGCGGTGCCGCGCGGACAGTTCGAGGCCGGGTATGCGACGAACATGTCGTATGTGACCATCATGCGGCGCATCGTACTGCCGCAAGCGTTCCGATCGGCGTTCCCCGCCCTGTTCAACACGTTTATTTCGCTGGTCAAGGACACGTCGCTTGCGGCGAATATCACCGTGGTCGAGATGTTCATGACCGCGCAGCGTATCACCGCCGTGTATTACGAGCCGCTCGCGCTGTATCTTGAGGTCGGGGTGATCTATCTGTTGTTCTGCACGGTGCTCACCTGGGTGCAGCACTGGTGCGAGCGGCGGTTGGCGGCGCACAGCTGATTGTGCTGATTGCGGGGCCGCGGGACGATGCACGGCAGTGGTCGGGCCGGGCTGATGCGGCTGGGCGGGACGGCTTTGCTTGCCGGGCTGGCTTTTTGCCTGCGGGACTGGCGAGGCCAGTTGGACTGGCACAGTCGGCGGAACTGTCCGTTTTGCGCGGACTGCGAACCTTGGAATCAAACAGCTGCAACCGACGCTGACATGCCATAGCATAGGCAACCAACGTGCGGGGCGAACGGACGGGAGCCTCGGCAATCATAGCAACGAAAGAAGGAAGTATGAGCGATATCAACGTGTATGGCGCAAGCTGGTGCGGCGACTGCAAGCGGGCCAAAGAGGCACTGAACCGCTTCGGAGCGGCGTTTGACTGGCACGACATCGAGCAGGAGGACGGCGCCGCCGACAAGGCCGCCGAAATCAGCGGACAGAAGCACATCCCGGTCGTCCAGTATGCGGACGGATCGTTCCAAGTTGAGCCGTCGACAAACGACATCAAAGCGAAACTGCAGGAGCTGGGCACGCTGCCTGCCGAAGCATAAGATCACCCCGAGCCGCTCTTTCCACAGTGATGACGCAGCTGCGGGAAGAGCGGTTTGTCGCAAGCGCTGGCCTGCCACAGCCCCAGCCACTTGCGCACTTCCATGGCGATGACCGGCGTGGCGGTCGCGGCATGGTGTACAATACCGTTTGTTGCCCCTCTAGCTCAATTGGTTAGAGCAGCGTCCTTTTAAGTCGTGGGTTGTGGGTTCGAGTCCCACGGGGGGCACCACATAGCGAATCCGGTGCATACCGTTGAGCGTGCACCGGTTTTTTGTCATTCCGCTCCCCACCCGTCGCATCAGCTGTTATCCGCGGCGGATTCCGCCCGGTTTTGTGGGGGTATTCGGCTTATGTGCAATGCTTACGCGCAACGAATCTGTACTATGCGTAGGGCTATTGCGCGATTCCGCCACGGCCACACAACCGCAATGATACAATAAATGATACAATAAATGATACAATACACGCGGCAAGGATGACCATGCTCTCACGCGAAAGCGAAACCGTCGAGTTCAAGAAAACCACTGCGCAGCTTAAAGAAGGCGTCATATCCCTGTGCGCAATGCTGAACAAGCATGGCGAAGGAACCGTGTATTTCGGCGTGAAGGACGACGGCAGTATCGCCGGACAACATGTCGGGAAAAAGACAACCTCCGACATCTCCCATGAAATCAGAACCAACCTCAAACCGCTCCCCGACATCAGCATCGACATCCACAGCATCAACGACAAAACCATCATCGCAGTGCAAGCCAAAGGCACGGACACCCCGTATTCCGCATACGGCAGGTATTACACTCGCGTCGACGATGCGGACACATACATGGATTCCAACCAGCTCCTGCGGTTCTTCGAATCAAAAGATACAACATACTCAACCTGGGAAGAGCAATCATCCGGCTGCGGCATCGACACAGTGAATGAGGATCTTCTGATCCAATACATCCGAACCGCAAACGATGCCGGGCGCATGCACTATATCTTCAACAACACATCCGAAGCGTTGAACAAGCTGAATCTCATCGCGAATGACGGGCAGCTCAACAACGCCGGCCATTTCCTCTTCGGCAACGACGGTCCCGTACTGCTCAAAGAAGTCATGTATCCCACCGACGACAGGCGGGATTTCGCGGATCTGAAGCAATACCACGGCAACATCCTTGAATGCATCCAGGAAGGCATGCGATACATCGAGAACAACATCCGGTACAGCGCGCGCATCGATGGACTGCAAAGGACAGAAACGCCTGAGATTCCCATCCGCGCCATCCGGGAAATCATCGTCAACTCATTCGCACATTGCCGATACCAGAAGGGGGACAGCAATGCAATCACCATCACCCAATCACGTGTGACCGTCTACAACCCCGGTGGGCTGCTGCATGGCACTGAGCCACGCGACTTTGCCAGCGGCCGGGTAGGAAGTAAAATCCGCAACCCCCTGATTGCCGCTGTGCTATTCAAGAATGGCATGATTGACGCATTCGGCACCGGTTTCGACCGGACATTCAAAGCATGCGCCGAGAGCGGCGTGGAGTACTCATACCGAAATGACGAATTCGGTTTCACGTTCACATTCGCGCGGAAAAGCACGGAAGCGAGCAGGACGATACCGGGCCGGTCGGAACGTTTGAGGAACGACACCGACAGGCGCATCATGGAGCTCATATCGAAAGACCAGTACATCACCACAACAGAACTGGCGGAGCACATCGGAGTGTCGCGCCCGACCATCGCCCGCCATATCAAAGGACTCACCGAACGCGGAGTACTCGAGCGCGTCGGTTCGCGCAAAAGCGGGTATTGGAAAGCCCTGTACTGACCCCTTGCGTGTGGCGGATTGTCGGCGATTTTGCGGGGGTATTCGGCTTATGCGCGGCCGATTCTGCTCGGAGTTGCGGGGATTCGGCTTATCAGCGGCGGATCCCGGCCGGTTTTGCGGAGGGTATTCGGCTTACGCGCGGTGGATGTGCATCACACGTACCATCGACCGGACCGCCGCACCGGCATGCTGGGCGGCCAAAGCCATGTCCGACTGGTGGCGATTGAGGTCTTCATATGCCTCGCCACAGCGATTGCTCATCGCACGCACGGCGAGGAAAGGAACGTGATTTTTCGCGCACACGTGAGCGACCGCAGCGCCCTCCATCTCCTCGCAGTCGCCGTGCCAGACGCGGCGGGTGTGATCAAGCACCTCGGGATCGGTGTTGAACTGGTCGCTGGTCGCGATGGTGCCGAGCGAGTATCGGCTGGTGCCGTCAGAGACCGTGGCAGCGTCTGTGTCGTCGGCAGCGTCTGTGTCGTCGGCAGCGCTCATCTCGGCGAGCGACGGAACGCGACGATACCCCTGCTCGTCCAGCACCCGGCAGGCGAGCGCGGAAAGATGATCATCGGACGCATAGGTGTGCAGGAAGGGGTCGCATTCGGCGATGATGTCGTTGTTGGTTTCCAAATACACCAGTGAACGGCCGATTACGATGTCGCCGATCTCCAACAGCGGATTGAGACTGCCCGCAATACCGCTGAATATCAGGGTTTCCGGATGATATTCGCAGATGAGCATCTGGGCGGCGGCGCCAGCGGCGACCTTCCCCATACCGCCTACGCATACGACGACCGGCACATCGCCAAGTTGACCGGCGACCAGATCCGTGCCATACCGCCGGCTCCGCTCGGCACCCTGCAAGGCATTGACAATGGGTTCAGCTTCCAGCGGCAGCGCACACAGCACCGCAACGCGATGATGAGTCTCCATACCTTCGATCGTCGGACACGGTTGCGACATTCGGCGGGGTTGTTGATGCGTCCGACGAGATCGCGCCGAATCCAGCCACTGTGCGACACAACAATCACACCGCTGACAGTTAGCCACCAAACAGAACCGGATTCCTGCTATATCTCCACACTGTGCGACTCGTCAGTCACACAGCAGAGCGATTGCCCTATGACACGACTGGAATCCGCAGGTATCCGTCAGCCATGCGACCAAACCGTCACACAGCAGGGCGGTATCTCATCGAACATCGTCGAACATCGATCGAACCATACTGCCGCCCCGCGTCCATCAACCCGCACCACCACCGTCACTGCCGCTCACTGCCAACGGGAAAACCCACCGTCACCGCTCCCACCGTCACCGCCACCATCACACCCACCTGTCCGCCGCAATCGATACGCCAGTCGTGAAATCCGCATCATACCGCGGACAATCGCTTGGCTCGTGACCCCCGGCAAGTACGATGGAGGCATGAGCAACACACCAACCTGGACCAACCCGCTGCGCGACCCGCGCGACCTGCGTCTTCCGCGCATCGCCGGCCCATGCAGCCTGGTGATTTTCGGCGTGACCGGTGATCTGGCTCAGAAGAAGCTCCTGCCAGCCGTATACGACCTGGCAAACCGCGGCCTGCTGCCGCCGAGCTTCGGACTGACCGGCTTCGCCCGACGCGACTGGACCAACGAGCATTTCATCGAATTCGTCAAAACAGCAGTCAAAGCCCGCTGCCGCACCCCGTTCAAGGAATCCACGTGGGAGAACCTCGCCAAGGGCATCCGCTTCGTACAAGGCACTTTCGACGATCCCGCCGCATTCGAACGGCTGAGCAACACCGTGCAGGAGCTTGACCGCGACCGCGGCACGCAAGGCAACCACGCCTTCTACATGTCAGTACCGCCGCGCGCATTCCCGCTCGTATCCAAGCAACTCGCCGCATCCGGCCTGTCACGCTCCAGCGAAGGCGCATGGCGGCGCGTCATCATCGAAAAGCCGTTCGGCCACGACCTGCAGAGCGCCAAGGAACTGGACCGCGTGGTTTCTGAAGTCTTCGACCCGAGCTCGGTGTTCCGCATCGACCATTATCTCGGCAAGGAAACCGTACAGAACATTCTCGCGCTGCGCTTCGCGAACGAAATGTACGAGCCGATCTGGAACTCCAACTATGTGGATCACGTGCAGATCACGATGGCCGAGGATATCGGCATCGGCGGCCGCGCCGGTTACTATGACGGCATCGGCGCTGCACGCGACGTCATCCAGAATCATCTGCTGCAGCTTATGGCGCTCACCGCGATGGAGGAGCCGGTCAGCTTCTCTGCGCAGGATCTGACAGCCGAGAAAACCAAAGTGCTCTCCGCCGTCCGCCTGCCCAAGGATCTGCGCGCCAATACGGCCCGCGGCCAGTACGCTCGCGGCTGGCAGGGTTCGCACGAGGTGGTCGGCTATCTGGACGAGAAAGGCATCGACAAGTCAAGCACCACGGAAACGTATGCTGCGATCCGTCTCGATGTGGACACCCGCCGTTGGGCCGGCGTCCCGTTCTACCTGCGTACCGGCAAGCGTCTGGGCAAGCGCGTCACCGAAATCGCCGTCGTGTTCAAGCGCGCCCCGCACCTGCCGTTCGAACAGACCGCGGTCCGCGAGCTGGGCAGCAATGCGGTCGTGATCCGCGTGCAGCCGGATGAGGGCGTGACCATGCGATTCGGCGCGAAAGTCCCCGGCGGCTCCGCGATGGAAGTGCGTGACGTATCCATGGACTTCAGCTATGGCCGTTCCTTCACTGAAAGCTCCCCGGAAGCTTATGAACGTCTGATTCTTGACGTGCTGTTGGGCGATCCGCCGCTATTCCCGACCACTGAGGAAGTGGATTTGAGCTGGAAGATCCTCGATCCGATTGAACAGTTCTGGTCGACGCTCGGCCAGCCGCAGCCGTACCGCGCCGGCACGTGGGGCCCGACGGAAGCCGATGAGATGCTGGCCCGTGACGGCCGCCATTGGAGGATGCCATGATTATCGACCTGCCTAATACTCGAACCCGCGAAATCTCCGCGAAAATCGACGAGCTGCATGAGGAACGCGGCGAGTCAGCGACCGGGCGCGTACTCACGCTGCTGATCCGTACCGACGACGCCGAGCTTGAGAACTCGCTGGAAGTCGCGAATGCGGCAAGCCGCGAGCATCCTTGCCGCGTGATTGCGATTGTGCCGAACACGCAGGTGAATGCCGCCTCCGGAGCACCTGCCGACGAGACGACCGCCCAAGCTTCCGACGCCGACGCGGCTGATGAATCCAATCTCGACGCGCAAGTACGATTCGGCGCGGACGCCGGCGCCGGCGAAGTGATTGTGCTTCGCCCGCGCAACGGCCTGATCAATCACCTCGACACGCTGGTCATCCCGTTGCTCGTGCCGGACGCGCCGGTCGTGGCCTGGTGGCCGACGAACCCGCCGTCCAACCCGTCGAAGGATTCTCTGGGCGCCATGGCGTCCAGCCGCATCACAGACGCGATGCGTTCCAGCAACCCGGAAGCCACCATCGAACGGCTCCGCCGCAACTGGTCCGCCCAGGATGTGGACCTGTCGTGGACACGCCTGACCGTGTGGCGTGCCATGCTCGCCTCCATGGTCGATCAGCCGCCGCACATCCCGATTGTGCACGCTCGCGTCATCGCGCCAAGCGATTTTCTGCCAGCGGACCTCTTGCGCGCATGGTTGCAGCTCAAGCTCAACGTGCCGGTTGATTTCGAGGCCGACGAGAACGCTGAGGCCGTCACCGGCGTGTATCTGACCCGCGAGGACGGCGGCGTGCTGTCGCTGGAACGCCCGCACGAGGACCAGTCGATCATCAGCGTTCCCGGGCAGACCCCGCAGCCGATCAGCGTGCCGGTGCGTACGCTCGAAGACTGCCTGACCGAGGAGCTGCGCCGAATGGACCCCGACGAGGTCTACGCGGACGTCATCAACAAGGGCTGGGATCTGATTTCGCACTGAGCCAGGCGGATTTCTGCCGCGTAAGGCATGCTGGCTCAGGAACGCCCGGTCGTATAGCACTGATGGGCAAGTGTTGTATGACCGGGCGTTCTTGGTATGTAGCGGCATAATCAATCCGCTCTCCCATCGCCAATCAGCGGGCGAAGGCCTCGCGGATTACGGATTCGGCGGGTTTGTTGTAGAACTCGTAGTAGCGGTCGGAGGCTGCAGCGTCGGCGCTGTACAGGACCGGCGGCCAGCTCCACAGCACGCAGCCGCGGATCCAGTCGCGCGAGGCCATCGCGTCGAACAGGCTGCGATACCAGTCTGCCTGCGCTTGCAGATCGACCGGTCCTTCGAGCGTCCAGCTGTTGGGGATGTGCTGCGATCCGGCGGTGGACATGCAGCCGGCTTCCGCGAAGAAGAACGGCTTGCTGAAACGCTTCACGACCTGTTCGATGCGGTCGAGCTGCCGAGGCCAATCCTCAATCGGGTAGTAGCCGCTCGCCGAAATCATGTCGCATGCGTCCCACCAGCGCACGTTGTGCTCCTGATATTTGTCGGTGTTGTAGCTGATCGGGCCGTCATAACAGTCACGCACGGCGGCGATGATCTGCCGCCACTGCTGTTCGCGATGCTCACTCATCACCATTTCGCAGCCAGGGATGAACAGGTCTACGCCCTCCTGCTGCGCGAGCCGAGCATAATGCCGCTGAAACGCTTCATATTGAGCGAACCAGACGCTCCACTTCGGTTCGCACACTACGTCCTCGTCAAAGAAGCTGATGTAGGCGCGCCACGTACCGTCGGTGCAGTTGACCGTGGGTTTGAGGCCGACCGCCATGCCGAGGCTGCGGGCGAGGTGCATCATGTCGATGAGTTCGGCGTCGGACATTGTGGCGTCCGTGGTGTAGTCGATGCGCTGGCTTTGCGGGTGTTCCTGTGCGCCGAGCGGTACGAATACCACCATATTGGCGCCTGTGCGTTCCTTCATAATGCGTAGGCTTTCGCAAGCCTGGGCAGTGGACAGTTCGCCGCGGCGGGCGAACGGGGCGAAGGTGATGCCGTGGATTTGTTTGGGCAGCATACGATTCTCCTTTGATGTGCTGGCGCTTGTGCGGGCGGGCTGTGTCGGGCGGGCTCGGCGCGAGGGGCGACTGGCGACACGGCACGTCGGGCGCTTGAGTGTGTGCCGGGCAAATCCCAGTACTTCCAAGCGCGCATCCGGGTGCATCCAAGCACATATCCGGGTGCATCCAGTTGAACCCGAGCACGTAGGCCGAGCGCTAGCGGATGTGCATTCGCATCGCCGGGCCGACGCGCACAGCTTCGTATCCCTGCGCATTTGTATCCGTCCGCATTCCCAAGCATAACCGCTTAAGTTATTGCGACAGGCCGAAATCAGGAATTAATACCACCAACGATGGCACAACAGGACGCACGGCAGGACGCCGGAAAACCCACCGGGCACAATGCAGCGCCGCCGATTCCCGCGCGGCGACTATGCTGGCAAGAAGATCCAACAACACGCCCGCCAAACGAATGCCGGCACGCCGAATTGCCGAATCAGGAGGAATCATGGCCAAACGCACACTCGTGGTATACCCGACCAAAGATGCAGTCGCCCAAGCGGGAGCACAACGGCTGCTGCTCGCCATCGCCGACATGCTCGGCGAACGGCTCGACGGCGGCAAAACCCGCAACCGTGTCGACGTGGCGCTCACCGGCGGCTCAGACACCATCAAAGCGTTGGAATACATGGCATCCAACCCGCTGACCGACACCATCGACTGGACGCGCGTGCACTTGTGGTGGGCGGATGAGCGGTTCGTTGCCGCCGACGACAATGATCGCAACGCACTGCAGGCGCGCCGCATGCTGCTCGACCGGCTTGTCGCCGATGGGCGGCTGCCCGAGTCCAACATCCACGAGATGGCCGCAGATACGCGAAATGCTGCGGATATCGCAGCGGCAGACGACGCGACGACCGACACACTGCTCGACAAGGCGGCGCGCGCATACGAACGCGAGCTGACCCGTGAGCTGGGTGCCGTACCGGTGATGGATATCGCCGTGATGGGCATGGGGCCGGACGGTCATTATGCATCGCTGTTCCCGGGGCATGCCGAGGTGTCCATCGCAGACCGACTGGTCGTCGGCGTGAACCACTCCCCCAAGATGCCGCCGCTGCGCCTGAGCATGACCGCCCCGCTGCTCGCCCAGACGCGCCGCATGTGGTTCCTGACCGCCGGCGCCGGAAAAGCCGACGCGCTCGCCCACGTGTTCGCTACACGCAATGACCCCGCTTGGCCATCATCCTTCGCGGACGCCACCGGCGAACTCGTCTGGTTCACCACGCCCGACGCGGCTGCGCAACTGTAAGGCGCTTGCGAATCGTTTGCGAATCGTTTGCGAATCGCTCACGTCCGTTTCTCACAAACTGGCTACACTGAGAGACCAATAAGCGCAACCAGTTGGTGAGAATCCGAACATCCCGACCCAAAAGGCTCACATCTGATCCCCACAAACTAGCTACGCCGAGAGACCAATAAGCGCAACCAGTTGGTGAGAATCCGAACATCCCGACCCAAAAGGCTCACATCGCGAAAGCTCACATCGCGATTCTTCAGATGTCGGTCCGCAAACCCGACGGAAGAGGTTGATTCCTCGAGCGCTTGCGCAATCGGCATAGCCGCCTGCGCGACCGGTTCCGTAAGAGCCTTAGAATCCCAACGATTTCGAGACGCACGATAGGCAGCCTGGGCGCTGAATCTCGAAGAGTCCATCAGATGGCGTTCGGTCGCGAGATGTTGACTGTTCCAGCGATCTCGCGACGGGTTGAATCGAAAGACACTGAGATTGATTGGGCGAGAAGGAACGCTGCCAGCGCTCTTTGGATATCGGATATCGTTTGGATGCCGTTCCGATGTCGGTGTGTATTGCGGACGCGGGCGTGCCGATTGCAGGCGCGTCTCACAGCTGCTGGAGCCCGTCACGAATCACCACAAGACGCCGAACCCCCGGATATTCGCGGGAGTTTAGGGCGAAAGCATGAATCTGGCGGAGTTCTCCCCAAAACGGCTTTGAGGCCGATTTTTGAGAATCGCGGAATTCCAACGTTCTTGTTGGGAAATCATGCATGAGAATGCCGGATTCTCGTAAACTCCCGCGTCCGGCACGGGAGTTTAGCGAGGAATTACCTAAATCAGCATAAACTCCCGCAGAATCTGGGAGATTAGGGCACGACAAGGACTATCAGCATAAACTCCCGGGCCAGCCAACGTTCAGCAGGCAAAACGACATCAAGACAAACAGCTGCCGGTGCCCACGGCGACCCAATTACACAAACTGGTTACGCTGAGAGAGTCGTCAGCGTAACCAGTTTGGAGGCATCTGATTTGCAAGGGCGCGGCCCGGCTCGCCTCCGGCCCTGCAATTATTGACCGACCTACGGCCGGGCTCAATATTTACTGCGGCGCGCACTATCGCGCCCCGCAGCCGAACCCTCGACACGGCCCACCGGGCCGTGCCTACCGTCCTGAAATCACGCAGTGATTTCGGGACGGCCGGGTTCGGCCCACAACGTGTGGAAGGCGCCCGGCTCGTCGATGCGGCCGTAAGTGTGCGCGCCGAAGTAGTCGCGCTGGCCCTGAATCAGGGCGGCAGGCAGACGGTCGGAACGCAGGCCGTCATAGTAGGACAGCGAGCTGGCGAACGCCGGGGTCGGCATGCCGTTCAGCGCAGCCTTGGCGACCACGCGACGCCACGAATCCTGCGCCTTGGCGATCGCATCCTTGAAGTACGGGGCGAACAGCAGCGAGATATCAGCCTCGCCGGATTCGAACGCCTCAGACACGCGGTTGAGGAACTGTGCGCGAATAATGCAGCCGCCACGCCAAATCCGCGCCACCGCAGCCAAATCAATATTCCAGCCGTACTCCTTGGCGCCGGCCTGAATCTCGTCGAAGCCCTGCGCATAAGCGACGATCTTCGACGCATACAACGCGTGGCGAATATCCTCAATGAACGCGGCACGCTCCGCCGGCGCGACATCAAGCTTCTGCACGGGGCCCGCGAGATGCTGCTTCTGCGCTTCGGCACGCTGCTCGGACATGCCGGACAGGCCACGCGCGAACACCGCTTCGGCGATGCCCGTCACCGGAATCGCAAGCGACAGCGCGGTCTGCACGGTCCATGTGCCGGTGCCCTTCATGCCTGCACGGTCAACAATCACGTCCACCAGCGCCTTGCCGGTCTTCGCGTCCACCTGATGCAGCACTTCAGCGGTGATTTCAATCAGATACGAGTTCAGTTCGGTCTTGTTCCACTCCTCGAACACGTCACCAATCTCAGCGGCGTCCATGCCGAGCCCGCGGTGCATCAGATCGTAGCTTTCCGCGATAAGCTGCATGTCCGCGTATTCGATGCCGTTGTGGACCATCTTGACGAAGTGGCCGGCACCGTTCTCGCCGATATGCGTAACGCACGGCTCACCTTCAGCGACAGCCGCGATGGACTTGAGGATCGGTCCGAGGGTCTTCCAAGATTCCTCGGTGCCGCCGGGCATAAGGGACGGGCCGTTGAGCGCGCCTTCCTCGCCGCCGGACACACCGCAGCCGACGAAGTGAAGACCGCGAGCGCGAATCTCCTTCTCGCGGCGGATGGTGTCTTCGAAGTAGGAGTTGCCGCCGTCGACGATGATGTCACCCGGCTCCATGGCGTCAGCGAGTTCGTTGATCACCGCGTCGGTCGGGCCGCCCGCCTTGACCATGATGATTGCGGTGCGCGGACGCTTGAGCGAGGCGACGAACTCTTCGATGGTCTTTGACGGCACGAACTTGCCTTCGTTGCCGTGCTCGTTGATGAGCTTTTCCGTGCGCTCGTAATGCCGGTTGTACACGGCGACGGTGTTCCCGTGATGCGCCAGGTTGCGGGCGAGGTTGGAGCCCATTGCCGCCAGTCCGACGACGCCGATATTTGCTGTAGCTTCTACGGCCATTACGTTACCTTTCCCAAATCCAATGACACGGTCCGATGACACGTTCATACACAGGAGCGGCGATTGCGCCGCCTACGTCAGCTGCCAGTCTATCGCGAGGCTTGGGCGGAGCGCCTGTCGCGTTCCACGAATACGCCCAGAGCGGCACTGCGGATGGCGCTTGGCGGATGGCAGTTGGCGGCTAGAGCATCGCGTGCGTGCGGGCTTGTCAAGTCCGGATCGGGTATTTGTCGGATACCTCACATTTTGGATGCCGATCGATACCGTCGCCATCCCGCCCGCGCACGCCCTGGAATCGTTCTCTTGACTGTGATGGATGACTTCCGGCAATCACTACATATAGTGGCGACACGCTCGACACGCCACTAGCGATGGTGGTTTTTCGTTCCAGCGTGGTCGTGTAGCGTAGCAGTTCCGACACCACCGCGACAGCCTCGGACGACAGCCTCGGACGCGCTGCCGGGCGACGCTTTCGACCAAGGAGGACAGTTGACCATCACCGTGTTCACCAAACCGCAATGCCAACAATGCGAGGCGACCAAACGTCGTCTGCACGACCGGGGCATCGCATTCGAAACCGTTGACTTGAGCGAGAACCCGGAAACGCTCACCCAGTTGATACACGCCGGATACCGGCAGGCGCCCGTCGTGATCACGCCGGATGCCGCCTGGTCGGGCTACAGGCCGGATCTTATCGACGCGCTGGCTGGAACGCTCACAACCGCCGATACAAACGTTCAGCCCGCTCTCGCGACCGACGGGAACCAGGCATGACCGCAACACCAGCGATATCGGGCACGATACCCGGCAGCACTGCGATTACGCCACAGTCGCGTATCGCCTCGCCGCGCACGCCGGAACCGGCACTAACACCGGCAGAACAAGCGCAACACGAACAGGCGCAGCCGGCTCAATCCGCGAGCGCCCCGGAATCCAACGCCATCGGCACGCATATCGGCGCGGTCGTGTACTTCTCCTCGGCATCGGAGAACACCGCCCGGTTCATCGCACACTGCCGTCTGCCCGAAGTCGGAATCAACGTCTACCGCATCCCGTTGCGCCCGAAAGACGCCCCGCTGGTTGTCAACGAACCATTCGTGATCGTTGTGCCAACATACGGCGGCGGCGACATCTCGAAAGCCTTGCCGCCGCAGGTTCGCCGCTTTCTCAACGACCGCGGCAACCGCAGTCAGCTGCGCGGGGTCATCGCGTCCGGCAACACGAATTTCGGCGACGCGTTCTGCGCCGCTGGTGACGTGATCGCCGCCAAATGCCACGTGCCGTTCCTGTACTCCTTCGAACTGACGGGCACGCCGGAGGATATGCGCAAGGTCCGCGAAGGCCTGCACGGCTTCTTCTCGCAGCTCGCGTCATCGAAACCGGCAGGAGCCGACTGACTCCCATCCATTCACCCACCATCCACAGCCCATCCACAGCCCCATCAGACATCAATCAACATCAGAAAGTCCAAGATGACCACAACAGCACCACAGCCCCAACTCGCCATTGTGCCGGCAACCCCCGATTATCACGCCCTCAATGCAATGCTCAACCTGGTCGATGACCACGGTCGCATCCGGTTCGACGCCGACCATCAGGCGGTTGAGGCGTATATGCGCGACCAAGTTGAGCCACGTACCATGCGGTTCGCCTCCACTCGCGAGCGTCTCGACTACCTGCTGACGAACGGCTATTATGACCGTCACGTCTTTGACCAGTATTCGGACGATTTTCTGGACAGCTTCTATGACCATGTGGAACATCAAGGCTTCATATTCGAGACCTTCCTAGGCGCGTTCAAGTTCTACGCGTCCTACGCGCTTAAAACCTTCGACGGCTCGCAGTATCTGGAGGATTTCCCACAGCGTTGTGCCGCTGTCGCTCTGGAGCTTGCGGACGGTGACGAGCAGCGTGCGATCGAGTACGCAGACGCCATCATTTCCGGCCGCTACCAGCCCGCCACGCCGACCTTCCTGAATCTTGGCAAAGCGCAGCGCGGTGAGGCGGTGAGCTGCTTCCTGCTGCGTATCGAAGACAATATGGAGTCGATTTCGCGCGGTATCAACGCGGCTCTGCAACTGTCCAAGCGCGGCGGCGGCGTAGCGCTCCTGCTGACGAACCTGCGCGAGGCGGGCGCCCCGATCAAGCGCATCGAACACCAGTCAAGCGGCGTGGTGCCGGTTATGAAACTGCTCGAGGATTCGTTCAGCTACGCGAACCAGCTGGGGGCACGCCAGGGCGCCGGCGCGGTGTATCTCAACGCGCATCACCCTGATATCATGCGCTTCCTCGACACCAAGCGCGAGAACGCAGACGAGAAAATCCGCATCAAATCGCTGGCCCTCGGCGTGGTGATTCCGGACATCACCTTCGAACTGGCCAAACGTCGCGAGCGTATGGCCCTGTTCAGCCCTTACGATGTGGAACGCGTCTATGGCGTGCCCTTCGCCGATATTTCGGTGACGGAACGCTATGACGAGATGGTGGCCGATGACCGCATTCGTAAAACCTATATTGACGCGCGCGAATTCTTTATGACACTCGCCGAATTGCAATTCGAATCCGGCTACCCGTACATGCTGTTCGAAGACACCGTCAACCGCGCGAACCCCATCGACGGACGGGTGACCATGAGCAACCTGTGCTCCGAAATCCTGCAGGTGCAAGAGCCGAGCACCTACCGCGAAGATCTGGGGTATGAGCATGTGGGCCGCGATATCTCCTGCAATCTGGGCTCACTCAATATCGCCAAGGCGATGGACGGTGGCCTCGCCGCGAGCGTTGAAACCGCCGTGCGAGCGCTCACCTCAGTCAGCGACCACACACGGCTTGATTGCGTGCCATCCATCCGGCGCGGCAACGAGGAAAGCCACGCGATCGGCTTAGGACAGATGAACCTGCATGGTTTCCTCGGCCGCGAGGGCCTGCGTTACGGCAGTGATGAGGCGCTCGATTTCACGGATATGTATTTCCTGACCGTCGCCTACCACGCCTACCACACTTCGCACGAGATCGCCGTCGAACGCGGCACACGATTCGCAGGGTTCGCCGACAGCGCGTACGCCAAACCTGCCGGCGACGGCAATTATTTCGACAAGTACATCGACGGCACCTATCGCACCGAACCGCGGACCGATACCGTGCGCAAGCTGTTCGCCCGATTCGGCGTAGCGATTCCTTCGTCCGATGATTGGCGTGCCTTGCAAACCGACGTGCTGCGCGACGGCATCTACAACGCCTACTTGCAGGCTGTGCCGCCAACCGGGTCGATTTCGTACATCAACCATTCCACGAGCTCGATCCACCCGATCGCCGCGCGCATCGAAATCCGCAAGGAAGGCAAAACCGGCCGCGTGTACTATCCCGCGCCATACATGACCAACGAGAACCTCGGCTTGTTTGAGGATGCGTACACCATCGGCTGGAAGGCGATCATCGACACGTATGCCGAAGCCACGAAGCACGTGGACCAGGGGCTGTCGCTCACACTGTTCTTCCCCGACACCGCCACAACACGCGACCTCAACAAAGCGCAGATCTACGCGTGGCGCAAAGGCATCAAGACGCTGTATTACATCCGCATCCGCCAGCAGGCGCTTGAAGGAACGGATGTGGAGGGATGCGTCAGCTGCACGCTGTGAAACGCGCAATCGCCAAGTCCCTGCCATCGACAATTCCCGTCACCGAAATCCAAGTCACCGAACGTCACTGCGAACCGAAGGACCATCATGATCAACACCACAACAATCCGCGCAACCGTGCCGAGCGCCGCAACGCCAGACGCAACCGTACCGACAGCGCACCGCACTGTCCGCATCGCCGATGACGCGATGATGGACGCGTCCATCACCCCGGCGCAATACCGGTACCATCACGGTTCGCGCGTGCGGCCCATCAACTGGAACCGCATCATCGATGACAAGGATCTCGAAGTATGGAATCGACTCGTCGCCAACTTCTGGCTGCCGGAGAAGGTGCCGCTCTCCAACGACGTGCCCAACTGGCGCGCGCTGAGTGAACGCGAGCGCACCACTACCGTGCGCGTGTTCACCGGTCTCACGCTGCTTGATACCACGCAGGCCACCATCGGCGAGATCTGCCAGATTGAGCACGCGCGCACCGAACACGAGCAGGCGGTGTACACGAATATCGCGTTCATGCAGTCCATTCACGCACGTTCGTACTCGTCAATTTTCTCCACCTTGTGCTCCAGCGAGCAGATTGATGAAGCGTACCGTTGGGCCGTGGGCAACGACATCCTGCAGGAGCGCGTCGATACCGTGCTCGAACAGTATGAAAGCGACGACCCGCTCAAACGCAAGGTCGCCGCCACGCTGCTGTCGTCGTTGCTGTTGTACGCGGGTTTCTATCTGCCGCTGTATTTCGCAGCCCGCGGCACCATGATGAACACCGCTGATATGATTCGTCTCATTCTTCGAGACAAGGCGATCCACGGGTATTATTCAGGCTACAAGTTCCAGCGCGGACTTGAGACCCGCAGCGCCGAAGACCAGCAGATGCTGCACGACTTCACGATGGACCTGCTCGACCGCCTCTACGAGCTGGAAATCGAGTATTCCAAGGACGTGTACGCGGGCTTCGACTTCCTGCCCGATGTGCTTGCGTTCGTGCGATATAACGCGAACAAGGCACTCATGAACCTCGGCTACCCCACACGCTTCACCGCCGAGGAAACCCAGGTGAGCCCGGAAATCCTGGCTGCGCTGTCACCTTCGGCGAACGAAAACCACGATTTCTTCTCCGGTTCAGGCTCGTCCTACGTGATGGGCAAGGCCGAGGAAACCGACGACGACGATTGGGATTTCTAGGTCGGAATCAAAAAGTCGGATTCCGAACGTCGGAATCCGTCTCGTCAACCCTCAACCGATGGCGCATCCAGAACAATCGTGTTCCTGGATGCGCCATCGGTGTTCTCCGGGTGCACCCTTCAGGAACCCTCGACACGCCGGGAACATATGTGATGGCGCTCACGCTGCGACCTGCGAATATAGAACGCGCAAGCAAGCATATAATTATTTCAATATTGATATCTTCCGGTCAACGCATCCGACTGGAAGATGTCACAACTCGCCGAAAGATATATCGAAGTATCCCGGCAGATGAAGAGAGACAGCCTCCGCAGGCGGAAGCTGATAACAGAAGAAAGAGAATAGCGCGGTATGAGCAGTATCACCGTCATTCGTCGAGGTTCGGGCACGCCCAGAACCTATCGCAGCACCCACTCGCAACTGGGGTACACCCTAGTCGAGCTTCTGACCGTCGTCATTATCATCGGCATCCTCGCCGCCATCGCAGTACCGGTCTACACGGGCTCCCGCAAAGCAGCGTGGAACGCCGCGACCCTGTCTGATGTGAAAAACGCGTCAAGCGTCATCGAAACCTACAGCTCGGAGCTCGGCGGAAAACTGCCCCCGAGCTTTGAACGCAAAGCAAGCCCCAATGGCCGCATCTACACGTTGAAAACATTCGATCAGGAAGCCGGCACCAATACCACCTCGGATATCCAGCTCACCATGTCGCCCAACATCTCGCTGTGCTACACGCCAGGAACCGCTTTCGTAGACAAGGACGGCAACACCATCCCATACACGCCCGATAAGCAGACTGGCGATTACGGCGTCTACAACGGCCAGAACTACCGCATCTACGCCACGAACAGCAACAATCTCGACGTGTATTATGTCTACGATTCCGCGACCGGGCAACTGTCCAAGGAACAGAACCCGGACCATATACCGGCGTCATCCCAAGACACCGAGGGCTCAACGTCCAAAACAACCACGAAGACGAACGGACACAACGGCCGGTGGCGCTACGGAACTGTCGGAACGATCATGCTGCCCCACCCGACGCTGTGGGGAAGTCCCTTCGGCTGGGGCGGAGACCGGGACTGGGGCGGCTGGCTGCCGTGGAATCCCGGAAAGAACAAAGGCAAGAATCCGGGCAGAGGCGGCTCCGGAGGCGGCACCACCACCGAGAAGGAGACAGGAATCACCTACTGCGATCTTGAGCTGTATTACCATCTGTACGGCAACTGACCGCCAATCGCGGCTGTCGTGAACAGTGCTGGCCACGCCAACGACGGCTAACCGACTCCCGGCGCGCCATCGGCTGTCTTCGGACATGCTCCAGGCACGCACGAGCGGCCACCGCGCAACTCGCGGAATCCGCAGCCACAGATCCGTCGAAGTCAGGCAATACGCCCGGACTTCGACGGGTCGATGGTCATGGTCTGGAACCGGTGCTGCATATACGCATCATCGAAATGCTGGGCGAAGAACTGCGTGACCGGGGCGTTCTGCGGCACGCCAGAAACGCGGCTGTACCAGCAGTCCAGCGCCATCAGCGTCATCACGATGTCAACCAGCATCAACACCGTGCACACCGCAGTCAACGAATACCTGATCTTCCACGGAATCCTGTTGATCAGACGCAACAGGTACGGCAGCACGAACTTAATCCACGCCAACCCGAGCAACCCCCAAAACACCATATATTTGCCCGACGTGCGCCCGCCGATAGACAACCATTGACCGGTGTAATCCCACGCAGTGATGCCGAACGCCGCCTCCATGAACCAACTGACGAAGAACTCGAACGCACCGCCGATCACCGCACTCGCGAAGAAAATCAGCACCGCGTTCTTACGCCACAACCGGTTCAAGCACACGGTCAGAATCACCGCACCGCAACCATAAATCGGAGAGAACGGCCCCCAAAGCAGACCCGCGCGATCCTGATATTCGTGCACAAGCACAAAATGGTAGATGGTCTCGATAATCAGCCCCACCACGCAACCGACGACAAACAGCCAGAAAATATTGAAATAGTCAAGGGAAATATAGCCTTTGCCACTCTGGTCGCGGCCGAGCATATCCTCTTGGACGGCCTTGTCATACGCCTCGCGGTCGTCCATACGTTTGAGATGCCATTGCAGCTGGCGTTCCTGCAACAGCGCCGGGTCCAGCGTCACCGACAGGGCGACCAGGATAGTCATCTGGATGAACGGACCGAGCAGGTTGGTGCCAAACCCTTCCAACGCAAGCGACAACATGCCATGCGCCAAGGTGAGCGGCATCAGCGCGTAAGCCCAGCGGGCGGCATGATGCCGGCGGCTGCGCAGCAATTGGATGCCGAACACCGCCATGCATGCGGCGTCGGCGATCAGCACAACCACTTCGACGCAGGAAAGGATGAACGGCAGCGCAAGCGCATCGATGGTGACCTTGCCGTCGAGAATCTGGCGGATGCTGTAGGTGAGTTCGTAGATGATCAGCGGGATGGTGCACACGCCGAGCACCATGACCAGGCCGCCGTACAAGCGGGTGATGAACGGCAGGGTGTGTTTGCCGTTGTCGAGCAGCTGCGATGATTCCTCGTCGGCGTTCAATTGGGTTGCTGTCGCTTCACGCTCGGCAGCGGTAACCGTCAGCGCCGCAATCGCGCCGGATACTGCGGACAGGCCGGAGGGGGTGCTGGGTGTGTGAACTGCGGGGGTGCTGGCCGCAGTCGAGATGCTCGCGACGGAAGCATCAGCTGCGGTGGAAGTGCGCGCTTCGCCGGAGTTATCGCCCTTCCCGGCGGTATCACCTGCGTGTGTGGTGTTGCTCGCATCACGCGCCGGTGCCGGCTCGCCCACGCCCGCCGATTGAAGACCGGCATTATCAGTTCCTGTCATGCGCTTCTCCTGTCCAACCAATCGCCCAACCGAAATCCGCAAGGACCCGTGCGTCGCCACGATGCATTGTTGTCAACATATCTGGTTCTAACGTAACATCAGCCCGGCCCGCACCATGCGGCACATGCGCGCCCTGCCGGACAAACGTGGAATTCTCAATATCTTGCCGAAACAGACATCACCGCGAGATTTTCAGACTTTGTTCCTAACATCTCTCGAAATATTGCATCACCCCACAAACCGGTTTCGCTGGCAACGCCCCCAGAGTAGACAGTTTGCGTCGGTGCGACAACCGGTTTCGCCCAGTGAGCCGCCAGCACTGGCAATCCCGCGCTTTCAGGTTTCCTCCATGATTTTGACAGACCGCCATACATGACTTTTTGGATGCCCATATGCGGATTGGCAGTGAGCCCAAGGGTTGATGAGGTTAGCTGAAATCAATAAGAAAACCGGGCGACATGGCTCGGCGGTCCACGATAAGCCGCACATACCGCGGCACAGCGAGGACAGCGAATCGATATTGAAGGGAGCAACTATGAGTGCAGATCAACAGGCGCAGAACCCGCAAAGCAAGCGGAGCCAAGATGCGCAGGCGACGCAGCAGATTCAGGACACACTGCAGACGCAGCAAAATGCCGACGCCAAGACACCCGCGACGGACGGAAAAGCCACTGCCAACAAGGCATCCATCGCGAATACACCCGTAGGCGAGGCAGTCGGCGGCAAGGCGACCGGCGACGACGCCACAGCGAGCAGTGGCACCGCAGCGAACGGCGACACCGTGGAAGCGCCGAACATCGACGGCGTTTCTTGGAACTGGGCCGCCACGCATCGCGGCGAAACGCAGCAAGCAGGCGCTGAAACCACAGCGCAGGAACCCGGACAGGCAGGTCCAGCCGGTACGGCCCCGGCAAACGACACAGGTCGAGCAACCGGCGCGGGCGCGGCGCAGATTCCACCGCAAGCGTCACCGTACGGGTATGCGCCCCAAGCTTACCCGCAACAGCCTTACCCGCAACAGCCGCAATACCAGTCACCGTATGGGGCTCCCGGAGCATACCCGGCACCGGTACCAGTACCTGTGGGCAATCAGAAGAAACCGAAGAAACCGTCGAAAATTCGCGCGTTCTTCGCCAGCCTCAACACCGGTACCATCGTGTTCGCCGCTGCGGCGGCACTGATTTGCGGGCTCCTCGGCGGCGTCGCGGGCGGATTCATTGTGCGTGCGACCACGCCCAGCCGCCAGCAGCAGACCGTGCAACCATACGGATACGGCCGCATGATGCCGGGCAGCTCAAACGGGTCGGGATCAAGCTCAGGCAATGGATCCGGAAACGACAGCTCAAGCTCGTCAAGCGATGAAAGCGGCCTCGGTCTCGGCACGAACGGCATCTTCAACGACACCGGCAGCATGTGAACCGCTGGCGAAATGCAGCCGTAATACCGTCAGAGTCGGCGACTGCGGTATACCCTGCAGCCGCCGACTCTGACGGTATTACGACTCATACGCGGCCCGCACCCGCCGCCGGTGGACCGAACCGATCTCGAGGCCCGATCTGCGAATCAGTCCACGCAACAAGAAACCAGCAGAGGCAGTAGAACCGATGGGCAATAGAGTCAAAGAACCAACAACACCAAAACCGACAACACCAATGAACCAATAGAAAACATCAGAGACCAGTGGCCAACACCAGAGCAGAAAACCGGCTGAAACACGCAATCCCAACCAACGACCCACAACATATCCACGCACATCAAAGCCACCCCGAGGCGAACCGTCCCTGACGGAACCGGACGCAGCATATCTAGACACACCGAGACGACACGCGCAGAAGCGTCAATCCGGCAGCGAACTCTTCCACACCCGCCGTTACGCTACTTATCTCGTAGCGCTACGTGTCGCGTATCGCTTTTACCATTGAGATATGCACGTCAAACGAGTAAGGGGCCGCCATATGAGGAATGCGTTGAAAATCCTGCACCGCGATCTTCTGCGCTGGATCAAGGCCCCCACCGCTTGGGTGATTGCATTCGGCCTGTGCCTCATTCCGCCGATGTACGCGTGGTTCAACGTGCGCGGCTTCTGGAACCCGTACAACAACACCAACGGTATCAAAGTCGCCGTCGCCAACAAAGACAAAGGCACCACCAGCACGCTTACCGGTAACCTGAACGCAGGCAAACAGGTCGTGGCCGAGCTGAAGAAGAACAAGCAAATCGGCTGGACCTTCATGAGCGAAAGCGACGCCTTGAAAAGCGTCGAATCCGAACGCTGCTATGCGGCGATCATCATCCCCTCCGATTTCAGCGATTCCCTCGTCAACGTAGTCACCGGCAGCGGCGACCGGCCCGAACTCAGCTACTACGTCAACGAAAAAGCCAACTCCGTGGCCACCAAAGTCACCGATACCGGCGCCAACACGCTTGATCAGCAGATCAACAGCAATTTCGTGTCCACAGCAAGCAAAGCGATTGTCAACATCGTCAACAAAACCGCCGACACTATCGACGACCAAGCATCCGCCGCGGGTGGCAGCGCAGCCAAAGACCTCAGAACCACGTCCACCAATCTGGCGACCATCCGCCAGATCATGACCGACCTTGACACAACACTCGCGCAAGTGCCCGCAAAAACGGCGGCATCACGCGCATCCTTGAACACCGCCACCCAACTGGCAACACAGGCGGGCAACGGGCTGGCCGGCACCTCGCAACTACTGAAAACCGCTCAAACCGGCATCAACGCCTTCGCCGCGGAATCCTCAACCGCACTCGACACCGGCTCCAGCCTGCTCTCACAAGCCAGCTCGGAGACCAGCCTCACCGTCGCCGCGCTCGGCACGGCACTGGCCAAAGCCAACGGTTCAGTCCAAACCGCGCTCGACGCCACCCAAAACGTCAGCGATACGAACGCCACCATCATCACTGAACTCACCGAGCTGAACACCGATCTGAGCAACGCCGGTGTCGCCACCGACGCCAGCACTGCGGCGCTCAAACGCCTCCAACAGCAGAACGACAATCTGCAAGGCTCCATCAATGATCTGAACGCCTTGAACCGTGATATCAACAACACCGTAACCGCGGGCACTGCCGCATCGCAATCGTTGAACACCGCCACGCAAAACACACTCAAATCAACCGATGAGGCTCGCAACACCATCAACACCAAGGCTATGCCGCAACTCAACAGCGGGCTGAGCAGCCTCGCCTCGACCAGCGCGACGCTCAGCGCCTTGGTCACCGGGCAGGACTCACTGATCACACAAGTCAACACCGTGCTCGACCAGCTGGATCAGTCCGCGGCCAGCACACGCAGCGCCATCAGCAGCGCCGGCAACAGTCTCGACCGCGTGCAAAGCAAAGTAGACACCCTCGCCACGGATCTGACCGCATTGAGCACATCAAACGCGCTGAGCAACATCCTCGGGGAAAACGGGAAACTCGACGCCAAGAAAATCTCCGAGTTCATGCTCTCCCCCACCGTGCTCTCCACGAAAACCCTCTACCCGGTGAATTCATACGGCTCAGCCATGGCGCCCCTGTTCACCGCTCTGGCACTGTGGGTGGGAGCTTTCGCGCTCACCGTCATCCTGCGCACCGAGGCCGACGACGACGGCATCGACAACGTGACGCCAGGCGAACGTTACTGGGGTCGATGGCTGCTTCTCGCGATTATCGCGGCCGGGCAGGGCATCAGCACAACAGTCGGCGAAATGCTGCTCGGCGTGCAGGCGGTCAATCCGTTCGCCTTCGTAGGCACCGGTATCATCGTCGCGCTCGTCTACCACAGCATCATCTACGCGCTGGCCACCACGTTCCTCCACATCGGCAAAGGCATAGCCATCGCTTTGGTGATGGTGCAGATTCCGGGCGGAACCGGCCTGTACCCCATCGAAATGATGCCGAGCTTCTTCCGCAAGGTGTACCAACTGTTCCCGTTCACCTATGCAATCGGCGCGCTGCGCGAATGCATCGCCGGCTTCTATGACGGCCAATGGCTTGACGACATCGGCAAACTCATGATCTTCGCCGTCGCGTTCTTCATCCTCGGCCTCTGGCTGCGTCCGAAAACCGCCAACTTGAACCGTCTGTTCACTCGTGAACTCGAGGAAGGCGACATGGTCGTCAGCGAGAAGATGGAAATGCCCGGCCGCACATACGGCTTGACGCAAGTCATCCGAGCGCTTTCCGGCCGGGACGAGTACCGCGAGCGCATCGAACGCCGGGCGGCCCGCTTCACCCTGCTCTACCCGAAGCTCAAACGCGCAGCACTCATCATGGGCATAGTCGTGCCAGTGATTCTCGCCGTCGTACTGTCCATTCTCACGCCGAGTAGCAAAGTCAACGCCATGGTTATCTGGCTGATTTGGATTCTGCTCATCATGGGGTTCCTTATGGCCATCGAGCTCATCAAAGACAACATCGAGCGGCAGACACGCCTCGGCAACCTTGACGAAAGCGCGATCCAGCAGATTCTGCTCGACGAACAAGACAACCGTCCGAGCCGTCTAGGAAGGCATTCCGCATGACAACAGTGAAAACGGCATGGAAACTGTTTACCGGCGACATGCGGCGTATGTTCAGCAATGTCGTCTCGGTCATCATCGTAATCGGGCTTGTCGTCATCCCCGGCCTGTTCACCTGGTTCAACGTCGCCGCAGCATGGGATCCGTTCGGCAACCTCAATCAGTTGAAAATCGCCGTCGCGAACACCGACAAGGGCTACAAAAGCAGCCTGATTCCAGTGAAAGTCACCGTCGGCGACAGCGTCGTCAACGCGTTGCGCGCCAACGATCAGCTCGACTGGACCATCACCGACAAGGAAGACGCGATCGACGGGGCAAAATCCGGGAAATACTATGCCGCCGTCGTCATTCCCGCCAGCTTCAGCAAAGACATGATGACGTTCTTCTCCGACGACGTGCAGCATGCGAAACTCACCTACTACACGAACGAGAAAATCAACGCCGTAGCACCGAAAATCACCGGGCAGGGCGCCGACCAGGTAGCCGCGCAAGTCAACCAGACGTTCGCGCAGACCATCGCCACAGTCGCGTTGAGCATCGCCGGCGACCTGTCCAATGAGCTCAGCACCGACCAGGCGTCGAAACTGCTCGACGCATTCAACGCGAACGTGGGAGACATGGCAACACAGCTGGGCGACGCGGCATCCATGCTCAACACCTTCGCCGGGCTCACCGACACCGCCCAATCCCTGATTTCCAGCTCGGACCAACTGGTGGACAGCGTGTCAGCGAGCGCGAACAGCGCAAGCAGCTCGCTCAAAGACACCAAACAGGGCGCCACCGATATCACCAGCGCGCTGACCACCGCGTCGAAAGCCATGACCACGGCGTTCACCAACTCAAGTTCAAGCTATCAAGCCGTCGCCGATTCCATTGGCTCCACACTCGATAACGCGGGGACGGGAGCATCGGACGCATCATCCAGTCTGAAACGGCAGGCGGGCATTGTCGATCAGCAGATCACGGACTTCCGAGCGCTCAAAGACAGCATCGCCGGCATCACCGTGCCCGACACATCCGACACCGCAGTACATGATCGACTCGTCACGGCACGAGACAACATCGTCAAACAGCTGGATGCGGCAATCAGCGCGCAAACCCGGGTCCGTGATGCCATCAACGCCGCGGCCACCGCCATCGATACCGGCAAAGCCGATGCCGAGCAGCAGCGCAACGAAATCAGTTCGCTAGCCAAGCAGGCGAAGCAATCCATCAGCGGCTTGAAAACCAGTTACGACAAGGAAATCAAGCCGCAAATCACAGCAATCAGCGATTCGATCTCCAGTGTGACGTCCACGCTCGCCAGCGGGTCCGACACCTTGGATACCACGCTCGGTGATCTTGATTCCACGTCAAAAACAGCAAGCAAGGCGCTATCCAACATGCGCAGCGTGCTGACATCCACCGCGCAGCTTCTCAACAAGAACAGCACCAAGCTGAACGAGCTGAACAGCAAGCTGGCGCAGGCGCTCAATAGCGGCGATATGAGCGAAGTCCGCAGTGTGCTCGGCAACAACCCGGAAACGCTCGCCACATCGCTTGCGGCGCCGGTGAAGCTCAGCCGCAAAGCGCTGTTCCCCGTGGAGACCTTCGGCACCGGCCTCACGCCGTTCTATACCTTCCTGCCCCTGTGGGTTGGCGCACTGCTCATGGCGGTGACTCTGAAAACGCAGGTGTCGGCGCGGATCCGCAAGGAGCTGGGCGATCCGAAACCTCGGGTCCTGTTCTTCGGGCATTACGGGGTGTTCGCTGTGCTTGCGTTCTTGCAAAGCACGTTCTCATGTGGCGGTACGCTGCTGTTTCTGCGCGTGCACGCTGAGCATCCGCTGCTGTTCATGTTCAGCGGGTGGCTCAGTTCATTGGTCTACTCGTTCTTCATGTATGCGATGGTGGTGAGCTTCTACAACGTCGGCAAGGCAATTGGCGTGATCATGCTGGCAATGCAAATCTCAGGATCAGGCGGAGGCTATCCGTTGCAAGTACTGCCTGATTTCATCACGTGGATCAGCCCGTTCCTTCCCGCGACGCATTCGATTATGGCGATGCGAGCGGCAATCGCCGGCATCTACAACAACGACTATTGGATTGCGATGGGCAAGTTGGCGTTGTTCATCATTCCGGCGCTGCTTGTGGGATTGGTGATCCGCAAACCGGTGATGCGCTTCAACCGCTGGTATGCGCACACGCTTGAGGCGACGAATGTGATCCAGTGACGCGGCGGGCGCAGCAGACGCTGCAGGCGCAACAGGCTACGAGAGCGGGTTCGGCTTCACGAGAGAAGAAGCCACAGCCGCAATGACTACCAAGAGCTACAAGAGAGAAGAGAGACAAGAAGGTTCCTTATGGTTATCGAAGACAAGCATGACGACAGGGACAGCAGCACCCTGTCGGGTCTGGAACATGCCACGCTCGCGTTGCCGTTGTCAGCGCAATCGCGCGCGCGACGCGATAACCGGCGACGTGAGGAAACCGACCGGAAAATCCAGCAGGCGATTCTGCAGATTGCGGCGACACAGGGTGTCGGGGCGGTGACCATCGAAGAGGTCGCCAGGCGCAGTGGCGTCGCGAAAACCACGATTTACCGCCGCTATCGGAACACGAATGACATGCTGCGCCGCTTGCACGCCATGGAATGGACCGACACCGATTCTGATGCGAATCCCGTCAACCTTGCGCCGAGTCGGAAGAACCTGCAACAACTGCTTGAAGCGGCAACCACCCGATTTGACGAGGAAATCGGTCTGAAGGCTGTCGGCGTGGTGCTGTCAGCGAATAACGGGTACTTCGAGCAGATTGTCCAGCAAGTGATCCGGCCGATCAAGCAGCGGTTCACCGAATTCTTCGACCGCGGCCAACAGGCGGGCGTGTTCCGCAATGGTCTCGATTTGAGCTTTATTTTCGCCACGATTGTCGGATCGATGATGGCGAGCCAGGCGTTGACCGATGAGACGGCCACGTCGTGGGCGGGGAAGATGACCGATCTGCTGTGGCCGATGATTGCGGCATAGGCGGCGGCGTAAGCAGCGGCGCGGAGGGGACTGGTCAGACAGGGCCGGCGACGACGTGAGAATACGGGCGGCTGCGGTCAGGCTATCCGCCTAGAACGCGACAGCGCAGTCGCACAACAAGCCGATACCACACAGAAAACAGCTGCATCCGCCGCCAATCCCACCATCGTGCGACAATCCGCTCCCACAACAGGCAGATAGGCGACATATCGCGAGCGCGAAACCGGGTATCCGGTTGCGGTGCAACCCGTCAGTCACACAGCAATCGGATACCCGGCCAGACAACCCGAAGTCGCATAGCTCCCAACCCGGAACACGACAACAGACCACCACAACCGGCGCAAACGCTCAGGTTTGCCACGGCGACGCCAAGCAATCAGCTGGTTGTTAGCGCCGCCACAGATATCTACGGGACAATCCGACAGCATCAGAGACACTCCGGCGTGTCGTCCGAAATTCCGCGGTTTTCTGGAGACTTATTGTTGCCGCGATGACGACGGACTCAGCACTGCGAAGCGGATGACGGGCAACGCGGACGGCATCACGATGGGCGCCGATGCGGACAGCGAAGACCGCGCTTGGGATTGTTGGTATCTGCGTTATCTGTAGTACCTGCCAGAAGGTATCTCGCTTATTTGTGTTCGCCGCGGACCGATACCAGGAGTACGACCGTCGATATTCCGCGGATCGTACTCGCGGTATCGGGCGACGACGAACACAGATAGCGCAGATGCGTCTCGGGATGTACTACAGATAAGCGAGATACCGATGCCGATAGGCGCCAGCACCCAGGGCGCGTCCCGCTGACTCCCACTCAGATCCCAGCCGTTCGGTTCACGGGCAACACCGACCGTCTCCGTGCGAGCGAATCCTTACACAATGACGCCTTCGGACCAACAAGCGGGCCGATTCCGACCACCAGACCGTGACCGTGTGAGCGAATCCTCACACGATGACACCTCGGCACCTCCAAACCAGCCGATTCCGACCATCAATCCGTCACTGTGTGAGCCAATCCTCACACAACACAGCATCCGCACCTGCCAGCCCTGCTGATTCCGGGCATCCGACACCCACTGTGTGAGCGAATCCTCACAAACCGGGTACACGCACCACAAAAACAGCAGATTTTCGCCGCACAACCACCCGGTTTGTGAGCCAATCCTCACACGACGGGGGACAGACCGGTTCCTCACATCTTGCCCATCCGAATACACGCAACCGCGCTCTTGTCAACGCCTGCCACAACCGGCGCGTCGCCGACCGCTCCTGACTAACCTCAGCCCCGGCTACCAGCCACCAGCCCCGCAAGCTCCAGCGCCGCCAGCCACGGACCCACCCGCAACACCCGTCAGCCGCTACCAGGTTTGTTCCCGCAGCAGGCAGCCCGGCCAATGACCCCGTGGCCCGCCCGCAACACCCGTCTGTCACTGCGAGGCTTGCTCCCGGGCGGTTTCGAGCGCTTTGTTGAAGGCTTCGGTCGTCCAGCTTGCCCCGGCGACCGTATCCACATCCAGCCCCTTGAGCTTCTTGCCGACCACGACACCGGGAATCGCCTTGGCGAAGGCATCCTGATGCTTTTGGGAAATCGACGTGAACGGGTGTCCGGTGACCTCGACATCCGTGATTTTCTGGTCTTTGACGGTGACCTTCACGTCGATCGAATCCTCGTTGACCGGCCCGTACTTGCTGTTGACACTGTACGTGCCATTACGATAGTCGCCGGAATCCTTGCTGTCTGTGGCCGCCGACGACGAGGACGCCGATGGGGAAGCCGAACCGGCGGATAACGACGACCATCCGGATGAACCGGAGGCATCCGCCGAAGCCGATGAGCCATCCGAAGACCCCGAAGCATCCGCGGAACTGGAGCTGTCTGGCGCCGCGCTCGATTCGCCGGAGTTGCCCGCGTATTCGTCATTCATCGGAATCGCTTCCGAGCTGCCGCAGCCGCCGAGCAGGGTTGTCGCCGCGACCAGTCCGACCGCGGCAATCGCCAGTGTGCGACGACCACCTCGAGTCACGTTCACTGCAGCGCTGCCAGCAGCGTCCCGCCTGCTTCGGCCTGCGTCCGTCCCGTCTGCATGGTCGGTATGGTCCGCATCGTCCGCATGGTCGGCGCACAGCCCGGCAGCACACAGCCCAGCCGCACTCCGGCAGGGGTTGTCACGCCCGCCACCACGGTCGGTATCATGCGCGCCGGCACCTGCTTCGCATTCGCCGCCAGCCCAGCCCGGCGCCTGGGATTCTTCGGTCATCGTTCATCACCTCCGGTTTTGGCCGCCTTGGTCGGGTCGTCGAAATCAACCGGCAGGTCGCCATGCTGCGCGCCTTCCACTTCAGCTCCGGTGGACGCGGGGCGCCCGCCCATCGCCTCATATTGTGCGCGAGCGCCCTCGCTGTTCCATTTCTCTCCGACCAGCACGCCGTGGTTTAGCATGATTTCGCGCTGTGCGCAGGAAGCGACCAGCGCGTCATGCGTCACCACAATGATCGTGGTGCCCTGCTCGTGCAGTTCTCGGAACAAATCCAGTACGATGTGTTCGTTCTTCTCGTCAAGATTGCCGGTCGGTTCGTCCGCGAGAATCAGCTTCGGGCAGTTGATAAGCGCCCTCGCGATGCACACGCGCTGCTGTTCGCCGCCTGACAGTTGACCGGGCAGATGGTGAGCGCGGTCTTTGAGACCGACTTTGTCGAGCGCTTCGAGCGCCTGCCGCTCATCGACCACGGAATGGTAGTATTGCGCGACCATCACGTTCTCTACCGCGGTCAAATGCGGCACGAGGTAAAACTTCTGGAAGACAAGCCCAATCACGTTCTTGCGCACATCGGCGAGCTGGCTCGCGTTGAGATCATCAAGCCGCCTCCCCTCAAGCTTGACCGACCCCTTGGTCGGCGTGTCCATGCAGCCGATAATGTTCATCAGCGTGGTTTTGCCCGACCCCGACGAGCCGACAATCGCCAGCCACTCGCCTTGCGGCACGGTGAGGCTCAAATCGTCCACGGCATGCAAGTCCCCGTAAATCTTGGAAATGTGGTCAAGTTCCAGCAGCATGCCGCCGTCATTGCCGCGAGGCTCACGAAGCTCATGCCGGTCTGCCGCCGCAATCGCGTCACGCGGTCCAGCTGGTTGCGCGATACCCGCCGAGCCCGCCAGTCCCGCCGATTCCGTTGATCCCGTTGGTGTGGTATTCATAGTCACTTCCCGATCTGTGTCATGTCCTTTTGATTTCATTGCTGCGCCTTCGTTCGCTCTTGGGTACGCTCTCGGGTTCGCTTTTTCGTCCGCTTCAGCGTTCATTCCGGTCATGTCATTCCTCTCTCAGCACGACTGCCGGATCAATCCGCGAGGCGCGACGCACCGGCGGCACGGATGCCAACACCGCCACTATCACGCTTAACAGCACCGACCCGACCGCCAGCGGCCAATCAAATCCAAGCGTTCTGCCGAACACGGTGGATGTCAGCAGTCGCGCGAGCAGATAGCCGACCGCCGTGCCCAGCAATCCGCCGACCAGGCCGTATAAGCCCGATTCCACATAAAATTCGACACCAATGCTCCCCGAGGATGCGCCGAGAGCCTTGCGCAGGCCGATTTCGTTGCGCCGCTGGGCAACGATGGATGAAATGGTCGTGGACACGCCGACCAGTGTCAAGGCGAGCACGACGACCGACACCATCCAGAACAGGGTGCGCAGCATGGTGATGATACGCGTGTCGGATGACGTGATTTTGGTGACTTGCTGCGCTTGCACATGCATCGAGGTCATATCGTTGATGCTTTGCACGACCTGCGACACATCCGCTGCCCCCGACGAGTATTCGATGACGTCAACGCCGCGCGTGCCTCCGGCGAGTTTGTCGACATCCGAGGCGAGCGCATAGATGATCTCATCTTCGGAGCCGCCCGTATCGACGATGCCGCAGACGCGGAATTCGGTGCCGCTGGTGTCGAGGATGTCCCCAGAGCCGCCCGCTGAGGCGCCGGAATCCCCGGAACCGCCGGTTGAATCCGCCCCGGAAGCGGAATCGGAATCCGTTCCACTGGTCGAATCCGCCCCGGCTGCCGTCGTCCCGGTATTGTCCGACGCGCGATACCCAATGGTGATGCGCGAACCGACAGTCAGCCCCATCGCATCGGCGACATCACGCCCGACCATCACGTTACCGGCGCTCGGCCAAGCTCCATCCACATTCCAATGATGGTTCAAAGCCCGCACTTGGGCAGTGTGCACGCCCGCCAGCACGTAAGGCGCAGCATTCACGCGAACGTTTTCATAGCGATACGTCGCGTAGGTCGCCTCCCCTTTGGCTCGCACCATATCGGTCGTATGGTTGACCATCGCCGTGCTGATTCCGGTTTTCCCGTCACCGCTTTCGATTGGCGTTACAATCAGGTTCGCGCCGTATGAGCGCATTTCCTCGTTCATCTGCTGCGGTACGGCGATGCATGTCGCCGCCAGGCAGAACAACGTCGCCGCCCCGACCAGGGACGCCACGACCGCCATGACGGCTCTGCCGCGGCGGCGGAATATCGCGCCCCACAGCATCACGAGGAACATTTTCGTATTGGTCATTGTGCTTGGTTTGTTCGACACCACTGATTCTTTCTGTCGCTTACGGTTCCCCTGCTTACGGTTACCCGGATCGTTTGGTTTACCGGCCATGCAGCACCTCCGCGGGGTGGACGCTCAGGATGGATCGGATGGATGACAGCGAGGCGACGCACACCACGACCGCCAGCAGCACGAACACCAGCAGATACACCATCGGCCGCATGGTGATGCCTGAGCCGAACACCACGTGCCCGATGACTTGCGCGAGCCCTGAGCCGACGATGCCGCCGGCGAGCGCGCCCACCAGTGATACGGACGCCGTTTCCGCCAGCATGAGCCGTGACACTCTGCCGTCAGTTGCGCCGATGGCTTTCAGCAGCGCCAATTCGCTGGACCGTTCGGCCATCGAGGCGGCCATCAGATTCGCGACCGCCACGGCGGCGGCGACCAAGGTGAGTGCGGTCATCAGCATCATCACCGCTTGCGTCTTGTTGAGCACGTTGCCTTGCAGCGCGGCGACCTGCCGCACTTGCTTGGCGACCGCGCCAGGCAGCACTTCCTCTATCTGGTAGGCGATGGAGCTCGGGTATGCGGTGCAATACCAGGTCTCCCATTCGTCTTGGCTGAGCGCCGCGGGGTTTTTCGCGGCTTTACGTGCCAGATCGTTGTCTGGCGTGGTGAGCGCTTTCACTTCGATTTTGTTGATGCTGTCGGTCAGCCCGGCGAGCATCTGGGTCACGGCCGTCGGCGTGTAGATGGCGTTGTCGTCACCGTCGCCTGACGTGTATTGTCCGACGATGGTGATGGTCTGCGTACGTCCAGCTTTGCTCAGTGTGATGCGGTCACCGGTGTGTACGCCGAGTGTTTTGGCGGCGCTCGCCCCGATCATGCCTTCTGAAGCGCCGTCTTTGGGCCATCTGCCGCTGGTTTTCCACCATGACCGCATGCCTCCTTCAACACCGACGACTGTCGTCTCGCCTGAGGCCAGATGCAGGGTTTTGTTGAACCAGGTGCCTACGAGCGGAATATCAGTGCCGTCCACACTGGCGTGGATGGTCAGTTCCGGCGCGAAATTGGTGATGTTGTATGCCCAGAAAATCGTTTTGATGTTTTTCGCATCGGATTCTTTGAGGAACGCGGTCGGATCCTGGCTGGTTGCCGCTCCGCTGTTGCCGCTGTCGGAGCCGGTTCCGGTGCTGTACAGATCGGAGACGACGGCGTTGGATTTGGGTTGCACGATGATGTTCGAACCGTAGGTGGTCAGTTCGGCGGTGAGTTTGTCGCCGACGTCGAAGACGACGCCGAGCATGGCGACGGATACCGCGGCGGATAGGCCTACGGTCAGCGCGATGAGCAGCCGTTTGCGTAGCTGTCGGCTGAAGGAGCGGTACACCATTGTCAGAAAGAACATGGAATCTCCTGTGCTTACTGGGTGAACTTACTGAGCTGTCTTACTGGACGGTCTTACTGGAAGTGGGCGCTGAGCGCGTCAAGATCCGCGGTCTGGATGGTGATTTTCCCGTTGCCTGCCTTGTACGGCAATGGCACCGGGTTGCAGCCGCCTTTGAACCCGATGGTGGCGAGATTGATGGCGACATCGCATTTCTTGCAGATGATTTTGCCGTCTTTCTCGTAGTATCCGGCATCACCGCAGTTGTCGCACGCGTCAAGGCCTATGCCGTAGGCGCCGCCATTCTTCTTGATGATGATGAAGCGCATCACCGTGCCGTCTTTCGCCTTGTACTGGAAGCGGTGGAGATGCCCGTCGGACACTTGCGCGAATGTGATCGTCGCCACGCCGTGCTTCAGGGAGTAGTTTTCCGGCGGGGACAGCGTGACGGTTTGTGTGGTTGCGTTCACGCCGACGGTCAGAGTGAGGCTCACGCCGATCATGGCGATCAGGCTCCACGCGGCGGCGCTGATCGCTTTGCGCCGGAACGCGCGGTGTTTGCGGCTTTCCGCTGCATCCGCGCCCTGCAATGGCATACGCACGCCGGCGATGATGGAAGCGAATGCCGGCACGGCGAACACCCATGCCTGCGCCTGGACGAGCCATGACGCATGGTTGATCAGCCAGACCAGGATTCGGAACGCCACGCCGTGCAGCATGATCATGCCGCCTTGTGCGATTTGCAGAATCGCTGTCAGATGTTGAATGGTGACGAGGATGACCACGGCGGTCGCGGCGATGGTGAAGGCGGACCGGAATGCGGTGGTACGCATGGTCCGGCAGATCGCCGCCACGATGATCGACATGCCTACACCGAGCAGGAAGCCGAGCGCGCGCAACAGCATTTCCGAGGTGAACGGCGATTCGCCGGGCTCGACGAACACGGTCAGCTGGAGAATCACGTCGGGGACGGCGTAGAACACGCTGAGCGCGATGCACAAGGCGGCTACGGCGTTTGCCGCGTTGAGCAGCGCCGGGTGGCGTTTCCAGTTCGCGGTGAGCCGCCGAGCGTTCGTCACGGCGACTATGGCTGCGATGTCTGCGATGATGGCGACGACCAACACAGGGAAGTTCACCGCCGAACGCTGGTTGATGACCGATGTCGCGCGCAGGACGCCGAATATCACGGCGGCGACCATGCCGATAGCAAGTCCCCAGCGTCGCCATGTGGCGCTGACGGGTCGGTCCCGCCCTTCGCCGACGTCGAGCATCACGCCCAGGCTCATCACCAGCAATGCCACGGGCAGTGTTCCGGGCATTACGGTTACGAATTGTTTGAGCATCTGTGCCTCTCTGTGCTTCTGATTGTCTGTGTTTCTGTGTTTCTGTGTGTATGTGTGTATGTGTGTCTGTGTTGGCTGCGGTTTGCCGCTTGTGTCGCGGCGGCGCCAGAACGCGAGAAAACCTTCCTCGCCGTCTCACGGTTGGATGTAATCCATGAGACGGCGGGAAGGACTCAGGTTCGCCCGCACCCCGAATCTGCCCGGGATGGCGTGCACCGTGGCGTCCCGGTTCCGTGCGGTGCCGGAAACCGGAGCGCGCGGCGGGTCACCACTGGCGTGGCGTGTAATCCCAGTTGTCGAACGTCACTTCGATCGGTTCCGTCCAGAACCTGCCGGTGACACCGGTCTCCTTGTCCACGTGGAGCATCCAGCCCTTCTTCGCCGGGGATTCAATCGACAGCTTGAGCTTGTACGATCCCGCCTGGTCAAGCTTGATATTGGCGCCATAGTGGGGGCCGTCGGACGCGTTCATCTGCATGAACGTGCCGGATTGCACGGATTTATTGGTGGACTTGTCGATGATGCTGTAGTTGACGGTCAGATCGGGGATGAAATCGCCCTTGCCGTAGCCGAGTGTGGTGCCCTTCTTGTTCGCGTGAATGTCCGCCTCAAGATGGAAGCTCGCATCCGCGGCCTTGAGGCCCATACCGGAAGGTTCCATGTCGACCGGCTGGAAGTAGACGGCGCCGACCATCAGCGGGCCGACTTCCTGATCCTGATCCGGGCCGACCGGGACTTCTTCAAAACCCGCGCTGTCCGAAGAGCTGGAGCTCGAGCTGGACGCGGACGAGCTGGAGGAGGATTTCGCGCTTGATGAGCTGGACGCGGACGAACTGCCGCACCCGGCGAGCGCGAGGACTCCGGACAGCATGAGCGCCACGAGCGCGATTGCTTTGTTCTTCTTCATATGTTTCTCCTGATTCCTTGTTGTGAATGGATGAAAGTCAATCGGATGGGTGTGCGCGGGTCGGTCTGCGCGTCCCCGTCACGTTCAATCAGCGGCCTGACCGGGCGCGTCGGGTTTGCCGGACAGGTCAGTCTTGCCGAGCAGGCTCGCGGCAGGCTCCCCAAGCAGGACTGCCTCCCCGGATGCCGCTGTTTCCTCGGCCAAGTCAGTCTTTCCGCTCGCAGCAGTCTCCCCAGACGCGGCAGACGCCCCGGCCAAGTCAGACTCCCCTGCCAGCCGGCGGCGCGTCTTCGCATCCTTGACGAGCGCCACCACCATCAGCGCCACCACCACAATCGCGGCAACCACCTGCGCGCCAATGGTTTCGGCATACGGGTACAACCCGAGCCAGTCGCTCGTCGGCACGCCCTGCAAGTAGGTTCCGTTGATCGCGTCGCCTTCAATCAGCGCGTGCACACCGCCGCCGGCGAAAATCACCACCAAGATGGCCATCAGCACGCTCGTGACGAGGAAGAACGGCCTGATCGGCATATTCACCGAGGTGAAGCGAATCAGCAGGAACACAATCACCAGCACGACAGCAGCGCAGGCAGCGCCCCACCAGATGCTGGACGTGTCGCCGGAAACCATCGAGAAAATCGCCTGATAGAAAATCACCGTCTCGGCACCCTCACGGAACACCGCAAGGAAGCTCAACATCGCCAGCGATACCAGGCTGCCCTTGGACACCGCGGCGACCGTCTTGGTCTTGATGTACTCGTTCCACGCCTGCGTCGAGGAGCGCGACAGCATCCAGTTGCTGGTGTACAGGAGCATCAGCATGGCAATCAGCGCGACCACGCCTTCCGTGATTTCCTGCTGCGGACCGGACCCGCCGAACAAGGCGGTGAACACAGCCGCCAGCACACCACTGGCCGCAAGCCCCGCCACCAGGCCGATATAAATGTAGCGGGTCATCGGCTTGTTGCCGGATTTGATGAGATAAGCGATGATCGCGGCGACCACGAGAATCGCTTCCAAGCCTTCGCGCAGCAGGATGATGAACGCCTGGCCGAATGCGCTGGTGACGAATTTGGTGAACGGGTTAATGTTACCGGCGGCACCGCCGTCCAGCGTGGCGGCATCTTCGACCAGCATGGCTTTGAGGTCAGTGACATACTGTTGCGTCTGCTTGAACGACTCGCCGTTGTTCATCGCCTGGCGGCTTTCCTTGAACTGGTATTCAACCTGTGAGACACGGCTGCCGCTGATCGCGTTCATCACGTTCTTCTCGAAGCCAAGCTTCTCGTAATACTGGTAGTAGGCGTCGTTCACGTAACTCGCGCCTTTGGCACCGTCACCGTTCTTGTATGCGGCAACGGCCTTGTCGAGCACATCGCCCATTTCCTTGGCGACTTCGCTCCACGTGCGCGTGCCTTTGCCGTTGTTCTTTTTCTTTGCGGCGTCCAGTTTCTTGCGGTCGGCTTTGATTTGCGCGGCGAGCTTTTGGGCATAGACGTTCGGCTTGTCAAGGCTGGTCGTCGCGTCCAGCGTGGCGGCGGATGCGTTCAAATCGGATTCGAGCGCCGCCACCTGCTGGCTGATCTGTGATTCATTGCCCGCGGTGTATGACAAATCGACGATGGATTGGAACTGCTGCTGATGGCTGGTCTGCTTGTCGGCGCCCAGCGTGTCATGGACGACCGTGGTGAAGTTTGAGCCGACGTAGATGGTGTTGTAGGCAGCCATGAAGTCCGACGAGGCGCCCGCCGTATTGCCATCTGCGTATGCTTGCTTGCCTTGATTGAGCTGGGCGGCCATGGCGTCGGCGACCTGCTGCCATGTGGTGTAGGTGACTTCGGCGGCATGGGCGCGGGATGGCATGATTGCCGGGGCGAAAGCCGCTGCGAGCATCATGGCGCATACCGCTACGATGGCGAGCATCGCGCCGATATGTGCGACGATTCGGCGGGCTACAGACGCGGGTGCAACACCGTGGGCAGCGGCGGAGATGCCGGAGACGGCGGAACCGCTGGCACTGCTGGTACTGCTGACACCAAGGGCATTCCCGGAATCAGCAGGGTCAACGGCGATGTGATGCCGCCAAGACTCGCTGATTGAGCCGCCGCTCGTTGTCATTGCGTTTATCCGCATTCGTCCGCACCTCGGTTGCTGTTCGGCCGTGACAGGACACCGTGGTCGGCGACCCGCCAGAAGATACACTTATCCCAGTGTTTTCAAGGGTTGTGTTGAAATGAATCCCGTGGCTTGTGGCCACGAGCAATCATGAGTATAAGAGAAAAAATTCTCAGTCAACAGTCTTGTTTTTTTGAAAGATTTGAGGTATGAAAGCGCCTCGTTGCGCTCTGTAGGAGGCTCGATTATCGGCGTGTCGCAAGCGTTGACGATGACCGCTCAGCGTCGGGAAGTCCACAATATGGACGCGATGGCCGAGGAAATCGCACCGTGTGAGAATCGACTCACAAAGTGGGTGGTCGAACACCCGAAACCACAGATTGACCCGCGCGGAGGACGCACCGTGTGAGGATTCACTCACAAACCGGGTAGCACAACCACCCCAACACGACGATTCAGCCCGCCCAGGTACCAGTGTGTGAGGATCGGCTCACAAACCGGGTAGTCGGAGACCCCAAACCCACAGATTGACCCGTGCGGAAGACGCACCATGTGAGAATCGGCTCACAAACCGGGTAGCACAACCACCCCAACACGACGATTCGGCCCGTCCAGGCACCAGTGTGTGAGGATCGGCTCACAAAGTGGGTAGTCGAACACCCCGAACCCACAGATTGACCCGTGCGGAAGACGCACCATGTGAGGATCGGCTCACAAAGTGGGTAGTACAACCACCCCCAACACGACGATTCTGCCCGCCCAGGCACCAGTGTGTGAGGATTGGCTCACAAAGTGGGTAGCACAACCGACCCAACACGACCATTCAAGGCGGCCCAAGTACCGCCGTGTGAGGATTGACTCACAAAGCGGGTAGTCGGAGACACGGAACCCACAGGCCGACAGGTGCGAATGACGCATCGTGTGAGGATCGGCTCACAAACCGGGTAGTCGGATACCCCGAACCCACAGATTGACCTGTACGGATGACGCACCGTGTGAGGATTCACTCACAAACCGGGTAGCACAACCACCCCAACACGACGATTTGGCCCGTCCAGGTACCAGTGTGTGAGGATTCGCTCACAAAGTGGGTGGTTGACGGGGATGCTGGCGGAAACCGGCCGAGGCAATCCGCCCGCCATGCGACCGACCAGTCACACGGCGAACAGATACCGACCACCACAACGGAATCCCATTACGAAACCGCCCGCCGTGCGACACCACAGTCGCACGACGGGCGGATCGGGCGGTCAGCCATCACACCATCACAGCATCACGCCTCGCTCACGATTCCAGCACGGACAACACCTTGTGCTCGTCGTAGAACGCGAAGATGACACCGCCGATCGCGCACAGCACCGCCGCGCAGATCGCCGCGACGCGATACCCGGTCCCGGCAGCCGCACCGATGGTGCTTACGCCGGTGAACAGCAGCATCGCCACACTCTGCCCCATTTTCATGGCGAAGGTGCGGGCAGCATAGAACATGCCTTGACGGTCCTGCCCGGTGGTTTTGGCACTGGCATCGGCAATGTTCGCGACGATCGCTTGCGGCAGAATGCCGAACGCCGCCATCGGCACCGCGCCGACCACCGACAGCAGCACGCCCTGCGCCATCGGCGGAATCGCGCTGATGACGCCGGAACCGAGCATCCCCGCGAAGGCGAACGCAACCGTGAATATCACGAATGCGACCAACAGCAGCCGCTTCTTGCCTACGCGGTTGGCGAGCACGTTCACCGGCATGTAGAACAGTACGGATACCGCGGTCATCAGCACGAAGTACACGGTGGTCACGGATTCGGGCAGTTTCAGCAGGCTGGTCACGAAGAACGGCAATCCGGTCTGGAATGTGGTAATCGCCACCCAGTAGATCACGTCGGAACCGACAAAACGGCGGAATTGCACGTCACCGAAGGTCTGCTTCAACGATTCGATGGTCGATTCGCTGGTCGGCTGCGAACGCACGTAGCGTTTCTCGTCGATGGCGAGCGGCGGCACGAGCATGCAGATGAACGCGACGATCGCCATCAGCGTGAAGGTGAGTCGTATGGCGGGCACGCGACCCATTGCGGGCACGAACGCGCCCCAAATGACCGGCGCCACGTATGCGAGTGCGGTTCCCGCTACCCATGTGAATGAGATTGCTGTGGAGATGGCGAGTTGCTGCTTGGAATTATGCCCCAGTTCGGCGATGAGCGCGTTGTATGGCGTGCAGTAGAAGGTGAGCGCCACGTAATAGGCGATGACGGCGATGAACAGGAAGGCCGCGTTCAGCCAGCTGGTGCCGTTAATCGGGCTCCAGAATACGAGCACGGTGATGATGGCGAGCGGTAGTGCCGCCCAGCGGAGGAACGGCATGCGGCGGCCGCGCGGTGACCGGCAGCGGTCGGACAGGCTGGCGACTGCCGGGTCGACGAACGCGTCGAAGAACCGTGCGAAGGCGGTGATGCCGCCGACCACGGTTACGATGCCGAGAATGGCGAGGCCTTGCGGCACGAAGACGGTTTGGCCTTGGCGGATGGTTTCGGCGTCCGGCTGGTAGAAGTAGACGAGCCAGTTGGAGATGATGCCGGACAGCAACGCCCAGCCGAATTGGCCGATGGCGAATGCGCGGATTTTGGAGCCGGGTAGGGATTGCGGTCCGGGTGCAGTCGTGTCTGCCGGGGGTTGTTGTTGTGCGGCCTGGTGCGTGCTTGCCGCCGCCATGACGGTAGCGTCTGATACGTCTGGTGCCGCTGATTCAGCGGTGGTGCGCATGCTTGCGCGTTGTGTCTCATCCATGAGAACGCCTCCGTGTCTCTGCCGGACTCCATTGCCGGCCTTCTAGCAGTCTACCGCGCATTCGCGTGCGCTGCTGACGGCATGGGCATATGGGCAGGTGAGAAGCCTCAGCCGTGGCAGGGTAGGCCGTGTGCACGGGAACCCGCATACCGCCTACCCGATATACGCGAGTGGGTCCGCACGCCACGTTCGGTGTGCGGACCCACTTGTGATCCGAAATCTGGGGGCTTACTGCCGGTTGAATGTGGATGATGTGCCGCGCGGCTCAGTTCGTAGTCAATGAGCCGTCTGAGGACTTGTATGTCACATTCGGCTTACCGGCACTTCCGCCGAGGTTCGAGTTCCACCCGATAATCTTGTATTCGTTTGTGCCGTCTTGCGTGATTTTTAACGTGTTGCCCTCGGATACTACGATTTTTTGACCATTATCCCTATCATCAGGGTAGTCATTCAGGGTGCCTCTGCCGTTGGTTGTGTTCACGCTGAAATAGCACATTGTGTGGCCAGATGGGGTGCATGTAAACCCATTTTTGCCAGGTATGACAATCTTTCCGTTGCTGTCCTCGGCGATGGTTTCCAGTGCGAGCGACGCGTTCTTCACATCGGACTCGACCGAAGAACGCCACGCGGACTTACGCTGGTTCAGGTAGATCGGCACGGCCACAGCGGCGAGGATGCCGATGATGATGACCACAACGAGCAGCTCCACCAGGGTGAAGCCTTTCTCGCCCTTCTTACGACGGTTCAACGCAGTCTGAACGCTTCTCATGACTCACTCCTTCACGCGACGCGAAAAGCTTGATGGTTCTGTTCATCGGCTCACCGGTGAGCCGATGAATTATTTACCATCATACATGAATCGTCGCCGACAGCGTTCAAAACGGCGTTTGGCCCAGCACGTCATATTACGTGCTGGGCCAAACCTCGGAATAAGGAGTGCTAGTCAGCGACACACATGTATCTCACATGGCTGCCGGACCAGCGGTATCAAAGTCAGGACAAAGAACCGGTCGCGGAGTTGTAAGTCACATCGGGCTTACTAGCCGTTCCGCCAAGGTTGGTGTTCCAACCCTTGATTTCATAGGTGTTATCGCTCTTGAAATCAACGCTGATATGGTTGTCCTTGCTCACCGTGAATTCTTCGCCGGTGGCAGTAGTGCCATTCATAATTTGCGTCTTCGTCGTAGCATCCGTAATGTCTGCGAAGTTCTTGATCTGCCCATTCGCATTCGTTGAAGCAGTTTCAATAGCCAGCGATGCGTTCTTCACATCGGACTGCACCGAGGAACGCCACGCGGACTTGCGCTGGTTCAGGTAGATCGGGACGGCCACAGCAGCGAGGATGCCGATGATGATGACCACGACGAGCAGCTCCACCAGGGTGAAGCCCTTCTCGCCCTTCTTACGACGGTTCAGCGCGTTCTGAACACTCTTCATTTTGCTCTCCTTAGAACAATTTCTCTTCTTGTCTTGGGCAATCCGCCATAGGATAGCTCAAGATATAACTTAATATACTCCCATTGCCAGCTCGATACGAGCTAGAAACCCGCTGAATTGCCAATGGCATTTTGTTGACGAAGCCCCTCGATACGGCAGAGGCAGTGTCTTCTACAGCCGTGAAAGCCTATGAACGGCAGCGAATCGGATGCCGACGCTACCGCTCGGCACTCGTGCTGCATGATATGACTTGGCCTGCTCGCTATGTGGCGCACAGGCCAAGTCATATTTTCGGTTATTGATTACCTTGAATGAGAAATTGGATTCTGCGATGAATCTCTCGCAAAAAACCAACTCTCAATAAGGGTGTTTACTTTTGCGGCGAAATGTACACGTTCCGCCCAGCATAAGACTACTCAGTTATGGCTGGACAGCGAACCCGTGGCAGAACTGTACGTGGTCTTTGCGGTGCCTGAACCATCGCTGTTCAAATTCTCGTTATAACCAGTAATGGTGTACGTGTTATTAGTCGCATCAATAGTAATCGCGAGATGGTTGCCCTTGGAGACTGTAATCGTCTCTGAGCCTACCGTGCAGTTCGGATTCGTGCAGTCAGTCTTGGCCCAGGTAGAGTCCAACGCTCCGTTGTTCTCGGTGGAAAGGGTCTCCAGCGCGAGCGACGCGTTCTTCACATCGGACTCGACCGAGGAACGCCACGCGGACTTACGCTGGTTCAGGTAAATCGGAACGGCCACAGCGGCAAGGATGCCGATGATGATGACGACGACCAGCAGCTCCACCAGCGTGAAGCCCTTCTCGCCCTTCTTACGACGGTTCAGCGCATTCTGAACACTCTTCATAATTCTCTCCTTAGCACTAAGGTTCTTCGTTTCTCCATTCCCCCACCATCGGGGGATTGGAATATCTTCATTGTAAACGATTGCAACGACGACAACGCCGAAAATCGCATGTCAAACGTTTGACGAAATGAAAATCTTCACAATTTATCGTCCCTTACCGGCGTGTTTACGCCCAACACGCCATTCAACACGGCGGGACACAACCTGCCTGCCAACGGCATACAACAGCAGCGTGCAAACGATCGCATCTACTGAGCATTCCGCACCATCGCAAGGCATTCGCACCCATCGCCCCGCGCGACTTGTACCATGGTCGGCATGAGCCAATTGCAGCAGCGGATGCCATACACCACAGCGTTCCCAGACGCGCTGGGAACCGGCATCATCATACGGAGCGCACAGCCAATCAGCCCCAGCATGAAGCAAGACCTGCAAACATTCATCAACGAATACGACGCCACGTTGTCCCGGTTCCGTTCGGATTCCCTGGTCGGGCGCATGGCGGCAGCAAACTGTGGCGGCACCTACGAATTCCCCGACTGGGCGCTGCCACTGTTCCATCTGTATGATGCGCTGCATACCGCAAGCCGCGGGGCGATCGACCCGTGCGTGGGCGAGGATCTGACCCGCCTCGGCTACGGCGCCGACATGACCTTCACCGTCGAGCCGGATGCGCGCGAGTATACCGGCAGCATTCACGGCCGCCCGACATGGCGTAACGACGTGGAACGGCACGGCACCACGCTGGTCACACAGCGTGCGGTGCACCTTGATTTCGGCGCGTGCGGGAAAGGTTATTTGGTCGATCTGCTCGCCCGGCGATTACGCGAGAACATCGGGGGTACCGGGAGTATCGAGGGCATCGGGAGCACCGGAAACGAATGGCTGATTGACGCCGGCGGCGATATGGCCATCAACGGTTCCGATGCCGCGCAACCGGTATCAATCGGGATGGAAGACCCTGACGATACGTCAAACGCGATCGGCATTGCGCATATGTCACACGGGTCGTTCTGCGCGTCCGCACCGAGCCGACGGCATTGGGGAGCCGCATACGAGCTGCACCACTTGCTCAACGCCATCGACGGACTGCCCGCACGTGGCGTGGCCGCAACATGGGTTGCCGTGAGTACGTCTGACGAAACCGACGGGAGCCCAGCCACGGGCGCGCGACCGGGCACAGCACCCAATACAGCACCGGGCGACACAGCACCGGGCAGCACACCTGAAGTCGCGCGAACCGCCGCGCTTGCGAACCGTCCGGGCGTCTCAACTGGCACTCCTACCGACACTGCGGCGGACGCAACATTCACGGCGTTCCCGACCGCCGCCGCCGACGGATTGGCGACCGCCCTGTTCGTCACCGAGCCGGACCGTCTCGCGCAATACTTCACGTTCTCCTGCGCGCTGCTGACCCCTGACCGTCGCGCGATGATGGACAGCGGATTCCCCGGCCGTTTCCTTACGGCATAACCGGACAGCGCGGATGGTTTGCACGACGAACGCTACGATTACCGTGTTGCGGCGGCCTGCCCGTCAGACGACACCGGTGCCGGGCATCGGCGTTGCACGGTGTCGGGCGGACTGCGGGGTCGGCGGCTCGACACCATGGTCAATTCCTGTGTTCGAGCTCAGGAAATGACCGGCTGCGCTTCAACGGGTGACTTCTTCATTCGGTACCGTTCATTCGCTACCGGACAGTTATGTGATGATTCAGTCGCACTGTAGATGGGTACCGTGCCCGTCAGTGCGGGTATCGTGACACTATCTGTCTGCTATGCGACGGGATAGTCACACGACAGGCAGAATCAGTCAGCCCGCACACAGGAACATTCAAACTCAACCCCAAACCAAGAAGAACATCCAACATCCAAGAACAACAAAGAAAAGGGGAGAAAACAGGAACTCCTGTTCTCTCCCCCTATGCGGATGCATTGAGCATCAGTGTGAGCCGAACTCACGCACCGAGATACGCCTTGCGCACCTTCTCGTCATGAAGCAGATCGCTGGCCTTGCCTTCCATGGTGATACGCCCGGTTTCCAGCACATACGCACGGTCGGCAATCGACAGAGCCATCTTCGCATTCTGCTCGACCAGCAGCACGGTGATACCCTCCTCGTGCAGCTTTTCGATGATGCGGAAAATCTCCTTGACCAGCTTCGGCGACAAACCCATCGACGGTTCATCCATCAAAATGGTGTTCGGCCGGCTCATCATCGCCCTGCCCATCGCGACCATCTGCTGCTCACCGCCCGACAAGGTGCCCGCCAACTGACGGCGACGCTCCTTCAGCCGCGGGAAATACGTGTACACCTTATCCAGATCCTCACTGACATGCGAGGTGTCCTTGAGGCTGTACGCGCCCATTTCGAGGTTCTCCTGCACGCTCATGCGGGTGAACACGTGGCGGCCTTCGGGCACGTGCGCCATGCCGAGGGTCACAATCTTGTTCGCCTTGGTTTTCAGCAGGTCCTGGCCGTTGAACACGATACTGCCGGACTTCGCCGGAACCAGCCCGGTGATGGTGTGCAAGGTCGTGGTCTTGCCGGCGCCGTTCGCACCGATCAGCGACACGATCTCGCCGTCATCCACATGCAGGCTGATGCCCTTGACCGCGTCGATGGCACCGTAGGATACGCTCAGGTTCTTGATATCAAGCATCGTGCTCCTCCTTGCCATCAGCGTCTGCAGTCGCGTCTGCCGTATCAGCCGTATCAGCTTCAGCGTCAGTGTCGGCATCATCCTCATCGTTACCGAGGTATGCGGAAATCACCTTCGGATTATGCGCAATCTCATCCGGCGAACCGGACGCAATCGTGCGCCCGTAATCAAGCACCTGAATGCGCTGGCACACGTTCATCACGAGACTCATATCATGCTCGATCAGCAGAATCGCAATGCCAAACCGGTCGCGGATCGTGTTGATGCATTCGAGCAGATCCTCGGTCTCAGTCGGGTTCATGCCGGCAGCCGGCTCGTCAAGCAGCAGCAGCTTCATGCCGGTCGCGAGCGCACGTGCGATTTCGAGCTTGCGCTGGGCGCCGTACGGCAGGTTCGCCGCCTGCGTCTGAGCAAGACCCTCAAGCTTGAAAATCCGCAGCAGGTCAATGGCCTTCTGATGCATCTCCCGCTCTTCACGCCAAAAACGCGGCGTGCGGAAAATCGCGCCACCCATGTGGTAGCTGAAGGACTCGTTGAACGCGACAAGCACATTCTCCTCGACCGTCATCTGCTTGAACAGGCGGATGTTCTGGAAGGTTCGAGCAATGCCGGCACGCACAACCTGATAGGTCTTCTTGCCGTTCATTTTCTCGCCGTCCAGCCAGAATTCGCCATCAGTAGGCTTATACACGCCGGTCAGCAGGTTGAACACGGTCGTCTTGCCGGCGCCGTTCGGGCCGATCAGGCCGACAAGCTCACCCTTATTGATGGTCATGTTGAAATCGTCGACAGCGCGCAGACCACCGAAGGTGATACCGAGATGTTCGGCGCGCAGAATCGGTTGTTCAGCCATCTCACGCCTCCTTTCCGGCGGGTTCCGCGGTTTCCGCTGCGGCCGCTGTTGCAGTCACGTCGCCAAATTCCGCGATTTCTGCCGCGATGGCCGCCTTCGCCGCACCGCCACGACCGTTGCGGTAGATGATGCGGTTGATGAGCTTCGGCAGCGAGAACTCCCACGAACCGAAGATGCCTTGCGGGCGGAAGATCATGAACACGACCAGCACCACCGAGTAGGCGAGCATGCGATAGTCGGAGAACGCGCGCAGCGCCTCCGGCAGAATCGTGAGCACGATAGCCGACAGAATCGAGCCAGTAAGCGAACCCATACCGCCGAACACAACCATAATCACGTAATTCGTGGATTGCAGCCAGCCCGCATACGCCGGGGTAAGCGAACCCATATACTGCGCGTAAATACCGCCGGCAAGCCCCGCAAAGAACGCGGAAATCGCGAACACCAACACCTTCAGGTACGTGATATTCAAGCCGGATGCACTCGCCGCAATCTCGTCGTCACGAATCGCCTTGACCGCGCGGCCATAACGGGAACGGGCGAACATGAACAGCAGCACAACCGTGATCACCGTGATCCAGAACACCACATACAGGTTGGCGATACGGTCGATGCCGATAAGCGCCTGGCCGGCCTGGCCCTTGTCAAGGCCGACACCGCCGGCAGCCGGAATATTCTGGAGCACAACGCGGATGATCTCACCGAAACCGAGGGTGATAATCGCCAGATAATCGCCATGCAGACGCAGCGCCGGAATACCGACCAGAATGCCGAAAATGCAAGCGATTACAGCGCCCACGAAAATCGTGAGCAGGAAGCGAGCGGTCGGGTCCATCGCGATGCCCTTGGCGACAATCATTTTGCTGAGCAGGGCCGCAGAGTAGGCGCCGATCATCTCGAAACCGCAGCAGCCGAGTGTCAGCTGGCCGAGCACGCCGACCGTCAGGTTCAGGGATGTCGTCATGATAACCGCGATGCAGCAGGTCATCAGGATGCCCTTGATATACGTGTTCGCGGCCCCGGATTCGCATACCGCCATCAGCAGGCCGAACAGCACGGCGATACCCACAGCGCACACGATATAGGACTGTTTCATGGAAAGCGCGGATTTCTTCATCGTCACACCTTCTCCGTCTCAGGCTCGCCCATCAAGCCGGACGGGCGCACCAGCAGCACGATGATAAGAATCGCGAACACGATCGCGTCAGAGAACGCGGAGGTGATCACGCCGCCGGTAATCGTACCGATATAGGCTTTCGTCAAGCTCTCGACCAGGCCGATCGCCAAACCGCCGACCATAGCGCCCGGAATCGAACCGATACCGCCGAGCACGGCCGCCACGAAGGCTTTCAGACCGAGCATCATGCCCATGGTCGGAGACACCTGCGGGTAGGACACGCAATACATGAGCGCGGCGATGGCGGCGAGACCAGAACCGATGGCGAACGTCAGGGTGATGGTGCCATTCACATTGATGCCCATCAGCAAGGACGCTTCCTTGTCTTCGGACACCGCGCGCATGGCCTTGCCCTGCTTCGTGCGCTTCACGTACAGCTGCATGGCGGCCATCATGATGACGCCGAGCACGATGGACACGATGGTCGCGCCGTCGATTTTCAGCTGGCCGATGGTCAGCGTCGGAATGGAAATAATGGTCGGTACCGTTTTGAAATCAGCGCCGAAAATCGCCTGCGAGCCGTTTTCAAGCAGCAAGCTCATGGCAATGGCGGTGATCAGGGCGGTCATGCTGTTGCCCTTCTCGCGCACCGGCTTGTATGCCAGGCGTTCGACAAGCACGCCGACCAGCGCGCAGACCAAGGTTGCGGGAATGACAGCCGTCCAGGCGGGCAAGCCCATGACGGCGAGTGCTGGAATGCTGAGCATCAGCGTATATGCGCCGATCATGATGAAGTCGCCGTGGGCGAAGTTCAGCAGTCGGATGATGCCGTAGACCATCGTGTAGCCGAGCGCCACGAGCGCGTACACGCTGCCGATCTTCAAGCCGTTGAAAATCTGGCTGATGAACATGACGAAACCGCTCATCATTCCTCCTTTCGTGTGTGTGAATGTGTGTGAATGTGTGTGAATGCGTACGAAATGTGCGTCAATCGTTGACTCAGTCAATCAGCGAATCAATCAATCAGCGAATCAGCGAACGCAAGCATAAAGCAATATGCATGTAAGCGTGATGTCGCCTGAAAAAGGCGACTAGTACGCGAATGGAGAGGGCCGAAAACGACCCTCTCCTACGGGATTGGTTGCCTCACCGCGTCGGATGCCCGCCGCGGACTGCGGTCAGCCTCACTTGGTGGACGGCTGGATGGTGGTGCGGTACGTCGGCTTGCCGTTCTTGAGCTCAAGAACGATCACGGACTTGTTCGGCGAACCCTTCTTGTCGAGCGTGAACTTGCCGGTCACGCCGCTGAAGGACATGCCGGAAATCGCGTTGCGAATCTGCTCGCGGGTCGGGTTCTTGCCGGCCTTCTCGTAAGCCTGCTTGAACATGTACACGGAATCGTACGCGAGTGCGGTGAAGGTGTTCGGCTCCTGATTGTTGTTGGCCTTCTTGTAGGACTTGATGAAGTCCTGCACCTTGCTGTTCGAGGTGTCGTCAGGCGAATAGTGCGTGGTGTACAGCACCTTGTCGTACTGGGACTTGTCGCCGGTGAGCTTCAGGCCGTCGTAGCCATCGGGGCCCATGACGTAGCCCTTGTAGCCGAGCGAACGAGCCTGCGGGATGATGTACGGGCCAGCGACCGAATAGTAGTACGGCGCATACAGGAACTCGGCGCCGGATGCCTGAATCTTCTGCAGCTGCGAGGAGTACTCGGTGTCGTCGGCGCTGGAGGAGTTCTCCTCGTCGACCACGTCGAGGCCGGCCTTCTTGGCCGCCGCGGCGAAGGCCTTGCCCACGCCGGAGGAGTACGGATCGCCGGTGCCGTAGAGCACGGCGACCTTCTTGACCTTCAGAGTCTCGGCGGCGAACTTGGCCGCGATCTCGCCCTGGTAGGAATCCTTGAAGCAGGTGCGGAACAGGTAGCCGCCGGTGGCGATGGAATCGGAGGTTGCTGCCGGTGCGATGGCCGGGAGCTTCGACTGGTCGGCCAGAGGCGCGACCGCCGCCGTGGTGGAGGAGATCGTCGGGCCGAGCACAGCGAGCACGTTGTTGTCGCCGGCGAGCTTGTTGAAGGCGTTCGACGCTTCAGTGGCGTCGCCCTTGTCGTCCATGCTTTCCAGCTTGATCTTCTTGCCGTTCAGGCCGCCCTTGGCGTTGATCTCGCTGATGGCCAGCTTGAAGCCCTTGAGCTCAGCCTCGCCGTACGCTGCAGCGGTGCCGGAGTTGGTGGTGATGCTGCCGAGCGTGATGGTGTTGCCGCTTGCCGCGCCTGCGGAGCTGCTGGTATCGTCCATGCTGCCGCCGGAGCAGGCCGCCATGGACATCATCATGGCAGCGGCTGCCGCGATGGCGGTCGCCTTGCCGAAGAACTGTGCGTTCATCAGAATCTTCCTCTCTACAAAAGATTCAGGGAATAATCGCGAGAATTCACCGGAATGTTGCCGTCGGATGGTGCCATCGGGCAGTGCCGACGGATGGTGCCGACGGACAGTGCCATCAGACAGCCGTCGGGCAATGCCATCGGACAGCGCCGTCAGACGGTGCCGACGGGCAGTGCCGTGGGATGGTGCCATCAGATGGCGCCAACGGGCAGTGCCAACGGGCAGTGCCATCAGACAGCCATCGGGCAATGCCGTGGGATGGTGTCGTCAGACAGTGCCGCCGGGCAATGCCATCAGATGGTGCCATCGGATAGTGCCAACGGCCAAGGATCGAGAATACGAACCACGATGGAGCCATCTGGGACCGTCTGGGAATCATCTGGATGACATCATCTGCGCGGAACCGTCGCGATGGCATCATCTGCATAGCGTCACATGACACCAGCACGGCACCACATGGCAATTCTGAAGGTGAATGCCTCGGGCGTGTGCGACAGCGCAATCGGGTGAATCCGCTAATCGCCGCCCAGCAAAGGTTCTTCGGGCTTTTGGCCTTACTTAAATAAACCTCTTCTCATCTAGTGCTGGTTCTCTTTTATACGCGAGGATTGCGGATATGTAAATGGCTTGTCCTTATATTGAACTTTTGGATAACCTCATCTTGAGACAATTTATGTCCACTATGCGGACACCTCGAGCGGAATCGGCGGAATTGTGCGCCTTTGCTCGGTTGCATTCAGGCGGGGCAGATGATTCGGACAGGGACATGTTCAGGAAATCATCATGTTGCCGGCGTATTGGCGGGGCGTAACGCGCGATTGACGGTGACACAGGCGCAGGCGGCGGGCACGGGCGCGAGGCAAGGCCCAACGAGACAAGACGGGTGCGAGCGAATCCTCACACAACGACCCGGCACAACTAATGGCGGGCGAATCGGCTGGGTCACGTATGCGGGGGCATGCGCCATCCGACAGACCCCGCCATCGGCCGCGATATCAGACGCAATCCGGCACATCGCGCGTGTCAGGACATACGCAATCGGGAACAACACCACGGGAGACGACGGGATCTGGCAACATCCGTCGGCTCACGCATGTCAGGACATACTTAATCGCTTGCATCGCCCCTATGCACAGAGATCCTCGGCTGAAACCGGCCGATACGCACTTACTGCCGACGGATCATCTCGGCGTATTCGTCCAGAGCATCCAGAACGCGACGCTCCTCCCAGACCCGCCCGCGTTTGCCGCCAGACACTTCCACCAGCACCCCGGCGCGCTGAAGCTGGTCCACCGCACGCGTCGCCGAAGCTGCCGGCACGCCCAAAACCCGCGCGACATACGGCACATTGACCACCGGCTGCTCCACCACCAGCGGCAACAGCTTCCAGCCGAGCGCGTTGCGTCGCAACGGCAGGCCATGCAGCCGGTCGGCATCATCATCGAGAATGGCGCTCAAGGTGTCGATGAGTTCCGTTCCCGTGTGCGCAGCGTATCGCGCGGCAGACGCGAAACACTCCAGAATCGGCCGCGAGTCGCCCTCCCGATACGCAGTGAGCGCATCGAAATACCGCTCAGTATCGTGCAAAATCCCGGCAGACACCGGCGGTGTCATGGTCGGCGTCAACCCCTTGCCGCGTAGCATGGCGTGAATCAGCGCCCTACCCACACGCCCGTTGCCATCGATGAACGGATGAATGGTCTCGAACTGCGCATGTGCGATGGCGCATTGCGCGAGAATAGGCAGGTCGTCGCGGTCGATGAAGGCGACCAGATCGGCCATACAATCCGGCACCTGGTCAGGCTGCGGGGCCACATGCGAGGCACCGCGCGGACCGGCGGAACTGACACCCACCCACACCAGCTGGTCGCGGTACCGGCCCGCGCGATCTTTCCACTCGTCACTACCGCCCAACAACGCGGAATGCATCGCAAGAATATTCGCTTCATTCAGATTCCGGGCGAATTCAAGCGCGGTTTCCATGGCCCGCACATTGCCCACCACCAGCGCGGCGTTGCCTCCCTGGGATCCGTCAAGCGATTCTCGCGCAAGGCGTCGCGCACCCACGGTGAGGTTTTCTATACGCGACGATGATGTGGACTCGGTTCGCAGCAGCACCGCAGACAGCGGGCCCAAAGTACGCCCGCCAGCGCTGAACCGTTCGGCGGCGCGACTGTCGAATGCCACGAGCTGCTGCGTCGCTTCGTCGAGGTCGGCAGCAAGATCGGAGGGAATCGTCAAGCCGATTGCCGCGATGCGCGCCGGACGGGTGGAATAGTAGGTCCCCGACGCTTTGAGACGCGCGGTGCGCGAATAGTATCCGTCATCCGATGGGGTCCAGTAGTGCTCTTCGAGCTCCACCGGGGGCACGCGGCACGGTTCCGGAGGGACAGGTTGCGCAGCGTCCATCGGCGGCATAGTCTGCGCGATGTTCGCCGTCAGCACGGCATCCGCAGACGTCCCGGCGCTATCCGCATCGCCAAAAGACACACCAAAAGACAAGATGCTTTGAGCTTTGGCGTTTTGGGCTTTGATGCCCGGCTTTTTCACGGTGCTTGTCGTCGCGCGGTGCGATTCGTCGCCGGCGGGGCGGCTTGCATTGGTGACAGTCATCGCATTCCTCTCGCCTGTGTTCACGCTAACTGTGTTCACGCTATCGGTAGCGCCATTTCAGCGACATCCGATTCGCGCTTATTATCACTTATCCCATAACTGATAATAACATTGTCCCTTATTATCACTTAGCTGCTAAGTGATAATAAGGGACAATGGGAACGACGTCAAACGCGAGACGCCGGACGAAACGCCAAAAGCGAGATGCCGGGTAACACGTCATCCGCGACTGTCGGTCCGCCGATTCCGAACACCCAACCACCCGGTTTGTGAGCAAATCCTCACACACCGACACCTGGACGAGCCGAACCGCCGCGTTGGGTCGATTGCACCACCCGGTTTGCGAGCCAATCCTCACACAACACGTCATCCGCACCCGCCAGACCGCCGATTCCGGGCGCCCGACCACCCGGTATGTGAGCCAATCCTCACAAAGTGGGTGCTGGCGGACGGATTGTGGGTCTGCCCACCAGTTGCCGGGTGCCGTTGTGTGAGCGGATCCTCACAAAGTGCGGTGTGGGGGATGTGTGACGGGCTGGTTTTCAGTCGCCAGGTGCGCGTTGTGTGAGCGAATCCTCACACGACTCGTCGTCCGCACTCGTCGGTCTGCCGGTTCCAGGCACTCAACCACCCGGTTTGTGAGCCAAACCTCACACACCGGCACTTGGACGAGCCGAACCGCCGTGTTGAGTCGATTGCTCCACCCACTTTGTGAGCAAATCCTCACACGGCGAGCGCCGACCAGCCGCGCCGGCTTCACGCAAACCACTCAACTCAGGCGCCGGCCAGCCCCCCGCCTCACGCGACGAGCGAAGCGAACTGGCTGTTGTACAAATCGGCGTAGAAACCACCCTTGTCAAGCAGCTCCTGGTGCGTGCCGCGTTCGATGATGTCGCCGTGGTTCATGACAAGAATCATGTCCGCATTGCGAATCGTGCTCAGGCGGTGCGCGATCACAAAGCTCGTGCGGCCTACAGCCAGCTGGTCCATCGCTTTCTGAATCAGCTCCTCGGTACGCGTATCGACCGATGATGTCGCCTCATCCAAAATGAGGATCGGCGCATCCTGCACCATCGCGCGCGCAATCGTAAGCAACTGCTTCTGCCCCGCGGACAGCGCGGCCTTGTCATCAAGCACCGTGTCATACCCCTGCGGCAGCGACTCGATGAAACGGTCAAGCCCCACAGCCTTCGCCGCGGCACGGACCTGCTCGTCGGTGACGCCCTGCTTGTCGTACACGATGTTCTCGCGCACCGTGCCCTGGAACACCCACGTGTCCTGCAACACCATGGAGAACTGGCGGTGCACCTCGGAACGCGGAATCGATGCCGTCGGCACGCCGTCGATGCGGATTTCGCCGCCGTCCAGCTCGTAGAACCGCATCAGCAGATTGACCATCGTGGTTTTGCCGGCGCCCGTCGGCCCCACAATCGCAACCTTCTGTCCCGCTTTCACGCTCGCGCTGAAATCATGGATGACAGGCTTGCCCGGCTTGTAGCCGAAGCGCACATGGTCGAAATCAACATCGCCGCGAGCCCGGTCACCCAGAGCGTCGCTGGCATGCACACGGCCTTGCGCCGCCTCAATCTGGGCACGATGCTCGGCGAAACTCCCAGTCGCGTCAACACCCATCTCCGGCTCCTCGAGGAAGCCAAACACACGCTCGGACGCGGCGGCGCAACGCTGCAGGTTCTGGAAGGCCTGCGCGAACTGGGCGAGCGGCTGCGTGAACAGGCGAATGTACATGATGAACGCCACAATCACACCGAATTCGATGCGCCCGTCCATCGCAAGCGCGGCGCCCACCACGCATACGGCCACGTAGCCGAGATTGCCGACGAAATTCATCAGCGGCATCATCAGGCCAGACAAGAACTGCGACTTCCAACCGGACTCGTACAGGCTGTCGTTATAGCGTTCGAACTGACGGATCGAATCCGCTTCGCCAGAGTAAGCTTTGACGATCACGTGGCCGGCATACATCTCCTCCACATGCCCGTTGGTCTGGCCGAGCGCAAGCTGCTGCTGCGCGAAGAACCGCTGCGAGACCTTCATGATCACCATCATGATGATCAAGCCGATAACGCTGATACCCACCGCGGTGAGCGTCATAGTCACGTTGTTGGCGAACATCATGACGAGCGCGCCGAAAAACAGCGTGATTGAAGTGATCAGCGCGCCGAGGCTCTGCCCGAGCGTCTGCCCGATCGCGTCCACATCGTTCGTGATGCGGCTGAGCACGTCGCCGTAACTGGTGTTGTCGAAGTAGCGCAACGGCAGGCAGTTGATTTTCTTGGAGATGTCATCGCGCAGGCTTTGCGCGGTCCGCTGGCTGATGGTCGCCATGATCCAGCTTTGCACGTAGTTCAACAGCGCGTAGCCGACATACAGCGCAACCAACGTGAAGGCGATGCGGTTCACTGCCGCAAGGTCGATGCTGCCGACGACGGGCTTGCCGTGCACGATGGCCGGCATGCCTTTGGCGATTTCGTTGGTGATGTCCTTGATTTTGTCCGGTCCGACGATCTGGCAGATCGTACCGGCTGCGCCTAGAACAAGCGCGATGATCATCGCAGGCAGGTACCGTTTGCAGTAGTTGGCGAGTTTGCCCATGATGGCGTTGAAATCCTGCGGTTTTTCAACCGCGCCTCGGGCTCCCGGCCCGTGACCCATTGGTCCTGGCATGTGTGTGTCCTTTCGAAAGTATTGAAAACGTGGCGAATGCGGTGACTTCGGTGATTACGGCGAATCAGCGATTCGAGCCGATCGGCGTCAGGAGGCGAGCTCGGCTTCGCTCAGCTGGCTTTCAGCGATCTGCTGATACACCTCGCAGTCGCGCAGCAACTCCTTATGCGTGCCCTGACCCACGACACGCCCCTGATCAAGCACGATGATCCGGTCGGCGTCCATAATCGTGCCGATCCGCTGGGCGACAATGAGTTTCGTCGCATCCCCAGCCTCACGGGCGAGCGCCTCACGCACATCATGATCGGTACGGAAATCAAGCGCCGAGAACGAATCATCGAACACGAGAATCTCAGGGTGACGCCACACTGCACGCGCAATCGACAGGCGCTGCTTCTGCCCGCCGGACACATTCGAGCCGCCTTGCGCGATCGGCGCCTCATACGTGCCCTCCATGCGGGTGACGAACTCGTCGGCCTTCGCCACGGCGGATGACTTGCGCACATCCTCCATCTGCGCGTCGGTCAGACGGCTGATGGTATTGCCCTCGGCATCAGCTTGACGCAGTTCACGCTCATGCGCGCGGCCTTGCGGCGTGGACATGTCGATGAGCCCGACATCGCCGACACGCTCGCCCGCCACGGTTTTGCCGCCCTGGCTTTTATCACCGAACGCGATATTGGACGCGACCGTGCCCTTGAACATCACGGACTGCTGGGGCACGTAGCCGATCTTGTCGCGCAAGGCTTGCAGATTGTAGTCACGCACGTCCACGCCGTCGATCAGCACCTGTCCGTCGGTCGCATCATAGAAGCGCGGCACCAGGTTCACAAGCGTGGTCTTTCCAGAGCCGGTGGACCCGATGAACGCGACCGTCTGCCCTTGCTGCGCGGTGAAGCTGACATGCTCGAGCATCGGTTCGCGCGAATCCGGGTAGGAGAAGCTCACATCACGGAACTCGACGCTGCCGCGCATCGGCGTACCGTCAGCGTTCTTCACACCTTCCATACGCTCGCCGTCGGTGACGCGCGGCTTGGTGTCAAGCACTTCGAGAATACGCTTGGCGGACACGTCCGCTCGCGGCCACAGCACGAACACCATGCTCATCATCAGGAAGCTCATAATGACCTGGACCGCGTAGCTGGAGAACACCACCATGTTCGAGAACAGGGTGAGCTTGTCCATCAGGCCGGCATCGCTGATCAGGTAGGCGCCGATCCAGTAGACGGCAAGCATCAAGCCGTTCATCACCGTGTTCATCAACGGCATCATGATGGACATCGCGCGGTTCGTGAACAACTGGGTTTCCGTCAGGTCGCGGTTTGCCTTGTCGAATTTGCCCTGCTGATAATCCTCGGCGTTATAGGCGCGAACCACACGCAAACCGGTCAGATTCTCGCGGGCGACACGGTTGATATTGTCCGTCAGGGCCTGCATGCTGCGGAATTTCGGCATGACCAGCGACATGATCAGCGCGACCGCCGACATGACAATCACGACGGCGACACCCGTGGCGAGCGTCCAATCCGCCCCCTTGCCGGCGATCTTGCACACCGCCCACACGGCCATAATCGGCGATTTGACCAGCATGATCAGACCCATGGTGATGAACATCTGGATTTGCGTGACATCGTTCGTGGACCGTGTAATCAGGCTCGCCGTGGAGAACTTGTTCAATTCCTCAAGGCCGAAGGATTCCACGCGGCGGAATTCCAGCGAGCGCAAGCGTTGTGTGAAGGACGCGGACACGCGGGCGGCGATGAAGCCGACCGCCACTGTGCATAGCACCGCGCCCAGTGACACGGCGAGCATTTTGCCGCCAGCCACCCAGATGTCGTGCATTTTGCTGCCCGGGGTTTCCACGAGCCTGGTGATATCGGCCATATAGTCCGGGAGCTTGAGCTCGAGGAACACGCCGGCCACGATGAACAGGAGGCCGACGAAGAGTTGGAACCACTCGAATTTCGAGAGGTATTTGCAGATTCGTATCACGATGATCCTTTCAGATGTGCGGGTCTGTGCCCGCTCTGGGCGGGTGTGGGATGGTGGTTGCGGTCGGTTACTGGGACGGGGACGGAGTTGCGGCCGGGGTTGCGCGAGTTGCGCGGATGGTTGCGAGGACGGGGACGCGAACGGGGACGCGACGGAGCGCAACGCCAGAGATGAGGTGGGGTGCGCGCCGGCGATGGAACGGCGGGCGAGAAACGCGGTAGCCGAGCGGCGCAACGGCAAGACGCGGGACAAGACGCGGCGAATCAGCAGCAGATAGCGGCGAGGCAACGGCAATCCGGCGGCGAACCGACTGTAAGTGGCGAACCGACCGTAAGCTGCGGATCGACTGTAAGCTGTGGACCGACTGCAAACGGCGAACCAGCCACCAACGGCGAATCGACTGCCAGCGGCGAACCGGATCACGGCCGCGGCGACAGCCCCAGCAGACCACTCGCAGACGCGGCTAACGTAACTGGAAGCCATACCAGTCCAGTCACCTGCGGCGACAGCCCACGCGCGTCACTCACTCGCAGACGTGTTCTGACTGCCCGTCGGCACGCCCGCTGCGAAAGGTGCCTGCCGCATTGTCTCCTGCATCATCCCCTGCATCACCTCCCGTATCATCTTCCGTGTCATCATGCGAAGCGCACCGGCCAGCGCCTTGCAAAACATCCGCCAACTCGACATTCACACGATCCGCGGCAGGTTCATACGGAATGCCGTTCTTCTCAAAGGTCTTGGCGATAGTCGCATCATCGGGAATCGGAGTGCCCGGAGTGCACAAGCTCAGATATGTCACAAATCGAGCCAGCAAATCAAGAAACTCTTCGGTATTGCGCTCGCCCATCTGTCCGAACACCCAACGCATGCGTTTATCCCGCTCACGTTTATGCAGTTCGACCATGCGGCGGCCTTCAGGAGTGATGGTCACAATCACACGACGGCGATTCTGCGGATCGACGCGCCGCGTAATCATGCCCTTCTTCTCCAACGCCGACAGAATCGCGGAGATGCGGCCGGGACTGTTTCCCGTCGCCTCCACCAGCTGGCCGGGCGTGAGTTCACCGTGATGGTTGAGCTCACGCATGACTGCGGGTTCGCCGCGGTGGACGCGATTCATCTTCTCCATCATCGACGAGCGGCCGTCGGACATGATTTTGTGCATGCGTTCGAACGCTTCGTCTTCAAACGCCACAGCGACACTCCTTTCGGTTGCGGTTGGTTGGGTCTCGGTTGCTTGCGGGTACCGGTTGGTTGCGGTTGCGATTGGTGGGCCCAGTTGCTTGCGGTTTCCGGTTGGTTGGGTCCCAGCTGCCGACTACTTGGTTTCCGGCTACTTGATTCCCGGTCATCTGGCTGCCGACTGACTGATCTCCGACTGCCTGACTTCCGGTCGCCCGGTTCCCAATTGCCTGACCCAGAGCTGATCGACTGGCCGACTTTCGTCTGCCCGACCCCCGGTCACCCGGCTGTCCGATTCCCGACTGCCGGTTTCTAGTGGTCTGATTACCGGTCACCCGGCTACCCGACTTTCGGTTGCCTGATCCCCAGTTGTCCAATCATCAGTTGCCTGGCTTCCGATTATTTGGTTTTGGTTATTTGGTTTCCGACGTGATGGTCATGTAGGTATGACCACCACGCTATCAATCGTGATTGTTTATACTCTTCATATTTTACGGTGTCAAATATTGACGATAGAAAATATGCCTTGCGAGAAGCCAGTCGCGCGATTTGGCCGAGACACAAGCGGGACGCGACGCGCCCCACCATCCCCATACGCCGAACCGTCAAAACCCGCATGCCACGACATACACAACGCGCCAAACACCCCGCGGGAACACCCACAATCAGCGCTATCCGGCAGATTCCGCATGTCACGACATACACGACAGGCAAGGCAGGGCGGAACGAACGAGCTCAAGCGGCTCTGTATGCGAGGATTCACTCACACAACGCGCACCCACGACCACCGGACGGACCCAAAACCGACACGCCAACACCCACTTTGTGAGGATTCACTCACACAACCATGCCCGGCGACCGAAAACCAAACCCACCACGCACCCCTACACCCCGTTTTGCGAGGATTGGCTCACAAAGTGAGTGGTCGGGCGACCGGAACCGACAGTCTGACAGGTGCGGATAGCGTGTCGTGTGAGGATTCACTCACAAAGTGAGTGGTGCAGCTACCCCAAGGCGGCGGTTCGCGGTGGCCCAGGTACCGCTGTGTGAGGATCGGCTCACAAAGCGGGTGGTCGGGCGCCTGGAACCAGCAAGCTGACGGGGGCAGATGACGAGTCGTGTGAGGATTCGCTCACAAAGCGGGTGGTGCAGCTGCCCCAAGGCGGCGATTCGCGGCGGTCCGGGTACCGCTGTGTGAGGATTGACTCACAAAGTGGGTGGTTGAGTGTCTGGAACCGGCAGACCGACGGGTGTGGATGGCGTGTTGTGCGAGGATTCACTCACACAACGCACATCAAAGAGCGCCGGGAAACTCAGAAGGCAGCGTCGAATCGCAGACGACAACCACACAGCACGCAACCCAACAGCACCAAACAAGGAAGACTTATGCGGCTTTGTTCTCCGATGGCACAGCACCATCCGACATCACCCCATCATCCGACGACACGGCATCATCCCCATCGGCCGCCTGTCAACGATTTCGTCGAGCGCCCGATAGAGGCTGTCGAACAAGTCGAGGCTTTGCCGGGCGATTTGACGCCCAGGCTCGGTCAGCGAGTACGTCCCCGCGGCATCATCTTTGACAATCAGCCGGTCCTCCGCAAGCGCGGAAAGCGTTGCAGACAGCATGCGATCGCTGATGCCGTCGACCTTCTCACGGATCTGCCCGAACCTCAAAGAACCGTCAAGCAGCGCGGCGAGCACAAGAATGCTCCAACGCCGCGTCACGTCATTCAACAGCTTGCGTGACGGGCACGCCGAAGCGAAAACGTTGAAATGATGCGGGTTCTTCAGGTTCTCAGATGAAGTCATGCCAACTATTGTACCGGCGACACGCCGGAAGCGCTAACAAAAAGTAAGCGATAGCATCGTCTTAGCGCTAACAAATTGTTAGCAAGCCGCGATACCGCACACACGGGCACGGCAGACCCAGCAGACAACCGACAACCGGGCGGGCGGCAGAACCCCACCCCCACGAAAGGACCCACCATGGCAACCATCACGATCTTCGGCACCGGCAACATGGGCACCGCAATCAAGAGCGTCTTCGAAGACGCCGGCGCAACCGTCCAGTCGCTCGACTCCCACTCCGAAAACCCGACCATCGAAGGCGACATTGTGGTGCTCGCCGTCCCATACCCCGCCCTCGCCTCCATCGCCGAACAGTACGGCGACCAGCTTGAAGGCAAGACCGTCGTCGACATCACCAATCCGCTGGACTTCTCCACCTTCGATTCACTCGTCGTGCCGGCAGACAGCTCCGCAGCCGCCGAGTTGCAAGCGAAACTCCCCAAGTCGCACGTGCTCAAGGCGTTCAACACCGTGTTCGCCGCGAATATCGCCTCCAAGAAGACCGGCGACGCCCAGTCCACCGTGCTTGTCGCCGGCGATGACCATGCCGCTAAGGCCGCATTCATCGACCTGGTGAAGGCTGGCGGCCTCGACGCCATCGACGCCGGCTCTCTGAAGCGCGCACGCGAACTCGAAGCCTTCGGATTCCTGCAGTTGGCTCTCGCCGTGCAGAAGAAAATCAGCTTCACCGCCGGTTTCGCAGTGTACCGCTGACACCACTTGCGGTTTTCGCAGCCCAGACAGCGCACGGAAATCGCGTCACATATTCGACAGACCGTCTGCATCCCGCAAAGTACGGGGTGCAGACGGCCTGTCTGTTATTGCCGGGCGAGCGCCGACGACCGCAAGCGGCCACCGACACCGGTTCGGGGTCATGAGTCGACTTGTGTGTCTGGTGCAGGACGTGCGAGAGTCTTGATCATCGTTCCGGCCTGCGCGTGCACGTCCTGTATGCCGCGGCATGCGAAGCCGAACAGATATCGACGGAATACGGTAGCGCCGGGCCGTGCTCTGCGGGTTGCGCATGACCAGACATACACAACCCGACATACAGGTCTCCAGACAGGGGCAGAAACCCTCCATCCGGCGTGCGGCGCATGACCGGACATACACAACCCGGCATTTTGGTCTCCGGACAGTGCGCGTCACCTCCCATCCGGCAGGAAACGTATGCTGCGGCATACGCAACCCGACATAACGGTTCCCAGACAGGGCAGAGCAACCTGCATCTGATGTGTGACGCGTGCCGTGACATGCGCGGCCCGGCATATTCGAACCGCCAGCACGCCTTGCGCCGCGACGAGCTCGCGCGGGCTCCGAGCACGCATTCCTTCCGGACTCGAACGTGACGGCAGGGATCCAATACCTTGACACGCCCGACGACGCAACCCCTCACACCCGATTCCGGACACACAGGTTGACTAATACCCCCGTTCGGACATTCACGCCATTCACGCCGCGACGTTCACCGAATCGCCGCCATCCGCGGACTTGCGATCACGCATCACCAGCACAATCGCCACCAACGCAACCACATACAACACGGCAAGCACCGGAATCAATCCCGCATACCGGTGCGACTGGTCAGCGGCATGCGTCACCACAAACGACGCCAACTGGTTGCCCGACAAGCCAGCAAAAGCCCAGGCGCTCAACGCAAGTCCGTGCACAGTCGAGACGGAAGACATGCCGAAATGCTGCTCCAACAGCACCGGCAGCGTGGAGAAACCACCGCCGTAGCCCGCATTGACCAAGAACAGCATCATAAGAATCATCCACAATGTGCCGTTGTCAATCGAATGGAACACGACCTGCAGCAGGCAAACAGCGACCGACATCACGAAAATCACCACATAGCTGGTTTCACGGCGACGGCAGTGGTCGGACAGCGTGGAGAATCCCAGTCGGCCGACCGCGTTGAACACCGCGTCAACCGCGAGGACCGTGCTGATCACACCTGCCGTCGCAGCTGCGAAAGTCGTGGCATCAAGCCCGGCGAAGCGCGGCATCACCGCGAGCGCATCATGCAGAATGTCCTTCTCCTGCGAAATCAGCGCAAGACCACACGTGATATTGAGGTAGAAGGCGAGCCAGATCGCCCAGAACACGGGACGGCGCATCACCGTGCGACGCCTGACGCGCGCGGCGGCGGAATACACATAGCCCGCGGGACGGCGGATCAGCAGGAACCCGGCGAACATCATGACCGCATACACCACGGCGAGCACGTAGAACATGTTCACAAGACCAACAGAGGCGATGAGCCAGGTCATCACCGGGCTGGCAATCGCCTTGGCGAGGCCGAAGCCCGCGACCGCGATGCCCGTGGCCAGGCCTTTGTTGTCAGCGAACCAGAGCATCAGGTTTTTCACCGGCGTGAGATATCCGACACCAAGACCGACGCCCATAATCGCGCCATAGCAGATGAACACGCCCGGAAGCCAGCCGGCGGCGATGCTTGCGCCCGTGCCGGCGAATCCGGCGACAAAGCAGACCAGACTGATCAATGCGGAACGGCGGATGTCCTTTTCCACGACCGGGCCGAGGAACGCGGCGGACATGCCGAGGAAGAAGATGGCGAGCGAGAAGCCCCATTCGATGGTGCTTGGCGCAACATGCATCTGGTCGGCGATCAGCTGTTTGAACACGCTCCAGCAGTAGACGGTGCCGATGGAGATGTGGATGAGCAGCGCGGGGACGACCGCGCGCATCCAACGGTTGTCGAGGCGGCTCGGCGTATGGGCCGCCGGGTTCGACGCCGGGTTCGACGCTACGGCAGTGCTGCCTGCTGGGCGGGTGGATGACGGTGAAATCGGCTGGGTGTTGGTTGCCATGTATTCCTCTCCGCAGCGATGGCGGAGATGTTCGGTTAACACCTTCGCATCCCTGCGTGCACGACCATATCAGGCTTTTTCCGCGGGCGCAGGAATGTGAGTGGCGTCACATACGAACAATGGAAATGTTCGTTTTCGTGATGATTTTCGGGCTGATTGTGCGGTGCTGCGCGCTTTGGCCGAGCGATGATGTTCGATTGCGAGCGAGGGTTGCGTTATGGCGCGAACCGTGCAGAGTACGACAGCTTGACACAAAACAGCTCGAGGAGAATACAAACTAGCTACGCCAAGAAACCCACCAACGTAAACAGTTCGAGAAACCACACAAACCAGCCACACCAACAAACCCACCAACGTAAACAGTTCGAGAAACCACACAAACCAGCCACACCAACAAACCCACCAACGTAAACAGTTCGAGAAACCACACAAACCAGCCACACCAACAAACCCACCAACGTAAACAGTTCGGAGAGGGGCCCTAATGCCTAGCTCCGGCGTCGGCAGCCAAACAGACCCCACTCCACCACCCGACTTTTCACAGGCAGATCTACACTACAAGACTGATTTATACGGGCTTATACACCGCTATACACCACTATACAGCACTATACAGCACTATACAGCACTATACTTCGCTATACACCGCTATACAGCACTATACTTCGTTATACATTGCTATAATTTTCTATATTCAACGTCCGCATCGGCACAGACGGACGCCTCAAGGAGAATATGCACGATGACGAAGGAACAGAGCCAGTCAATGCTTCAGGCGCTCAATCCATTCATGCCCGGAGCCGGAATGCGCCCGCCGGAACTCGTCGGACGCGAAAAAGACCTTGAAATTATCGACCGCATGATTGCCCGCGTGAAGCTGCACGCTATGGACCGGGGCATCATCTTCAGCGGCTTGCGAGGCGTAGGAAAAACCGTGCTGCTCGTAGCTTGCCAAGAGCTTGTCGAACGCCAGGGCATGACCACCGCACGAATCGAAGCGACAGGCGATGCCGACACCGATTATGACGCGATGTTCGGCGCACTCAGCAGAGCCATGATCATGTCGGGGCACGGATCACTGTTCAGCTCCATCCAGAACAAACTCGCCAATATTGAATCGATTTCGTTGAATTTTCATGGTATCGGAGCAAGCCTCAATACCAATACACAAGACCGCCCAGGGACCAATTCCATGCGCCTTGAACTGCTCATCGAGTCAATAGCGCAACAATTGCAGAAGAAAGACTCGGGATTGTTCCTTTTCATCGATGAATTCCAAGAGATGGCAAGCGAGCCACTCGGCACGCTCATATCCCTGCAACATCGCATGGGGCAAGACAGTCTGCCGTTCTACATCATCGGAGCAGGTCTGCCGAATCTTCCAGGTGTACTCAGCAGGTCGAAATCCTATGCGGAGCGGCTCTTCGAATACCGCATTATCGGGCAACTCAGCGCAGAAGACACCGCCGAAGGCTTCCAGAAACCTGCGGCACGCGAAGGACGGCCGTTCCAAGACGATGCGCTTGAAGAACTGGTTAAAGTGAGCCAAGGATACCCCTACTTCATCCAGGCATACGGCAAAGCCGCTTGGAACGCGTCAGACTCATCACCTATCGCATTGCGCGCCGTCAAGGAAAGCGAAGCCGATGCACGAGCCGAACTTGACGAGGGACTCCATGCCTCCCGATGGCAACGTGCAACCGTTGCCGGCAGGGAATACCTGGCAGCTATGGCGGCAATCAGTGGAGACGAGCCGAGCTCTACATCCGAGGTAGCCCGCAGCCTCGGGAAAAACACGCAACAGGCTTCATCCATCCGGCAATCGCTCATCGAGCTGGGACTCATCTATTCGCCAGCCCGCGGGAAAGTCGCCTTCACCGTGCCCGACATGGGCGAGTTCATTCTCCGCGCATCTCCAGCATCAGGACAGACATATGACGGGAAGCGGCAGCCCGAGCGGTGACCTATGCGGCAATCACCGCGGGATGCTGCGGATCATCCATCGCCTTGGCGATGCACTCCTGCAACGTCCCGCAACGTCCCGCAACGGTTAACTCCCATGACAAGCGCTACAGCGCGGCGGCCATCGTCTGCCGCCGGACGGCGACCGAGGCGTTAAGACGGGCGAGGTCATCCGGGGCGAGGTCAAGTCGCGCTGCCGCGAAGGAATCGTGGATTTCCTGCGGGTTGCGCGCGCTGGGGATGGTGAACAGGCGCGGATATTGCGCCAGCTCCCAAGCGAGTGTCACCCGCTGGTGCGATACGCCGAGGTTTGCGGCGACCTCGCGGAACGGGTCGTAGGCATGTTGGTCGACCGGATCGAGGAATCCGCCGAGCGGACTCCAGCACACGAACGCCAATCCCAACTGCTCGCAGTATTCCAACGTATGCTCCGGGTCGGGGTGCGACGGCGAGAACTGGTTCTGCACGACGATCAGCTTGTCGCCGAGTATTCCCCGCGCGATATCGATCTGTCCGCGGTTCACCCGCGAAATACCGGCATACCTGATGACTCCCGCATCCAGCAGATCGCGCAGCGCGCCGACCTGATCGGCATAGGGCACCGCCGGATCCGGGCCGTGCGAGTACAGCAGGTCAAGCGCATCCACGCCAAGATGCCGCGCCGATTCCTTCGCATCGCGGATCATGGTTTCCGGCCGTGAATCTGCCATCCAACCGTAGCGGCTGCCCGCGGCCTGAAGATGTTGGCGCCCCGATGCACCGCCGGTCGAGGGTGTTTCATGTGAAACATCAGTGCCGCCGTCATCGGCCTGCCCTGGGACCGCTTCGCACGTGCGCCGATACCCGGTTTTGGTGGCGACCAGAACGTGCTCACGCGGACCATCCCACGAAGCGAGCGCGTCACGGACCAGCTGCTCGCCATAGCCAAGGTCTTCGGGCTCGCCGGTTCCCGGGCGGCTGGGCAGGTAATACGACCACGCAGTGTCCAGATATCGGACACCTTCGTCAAGCGCCGCATGAATCGTCTCAATCGCGGTCTCACGATCCGGACGACCCTCAATGGCGAGCGCCATCGTCCCCATACCGATGCGCGGAATCTCGTATCCTGCAAGCCGTCCGCCGCGGGCCTCGCCCGTCTTCTGCTGATCACTCATGTGCCTTGCCTCTCCTCATCTCCCCGTCTTCCAAGCGGCCGCCGCCAACATACCCGGCGACGCCCCGCTCAAGCACTCGGAAAATCGCCGAGTTCAATCGTCGGGGTCCGCATACCCAGCGCACGCATTTCAACAATCGGGTTCATGAACTCGCGCTCACGGTAAATCAGGCCGTCTCGCATTTCGAACGAGTAGATGAAATGGTTGCGGTAGAACACCGGATCGTGACCAGGAAGGTTGATATTGCCCTCGCCATCACACTCCGCCCACACGCGGTCAGGATCGTCGGTTGTCCAAATAGTGATATTGCTCCATGTCCAGTCGGGGAAATGCTGCGATGACCACACATCATATTTCGCGATATTCTCACGCCCCTGAGCGAAAACCGGCTCGCCGGAATCCGATGTCCACAATCCGGAAATCCCGTCCTCGCAGAACAGTTCATGCCGGTGCAGCAGCGCGTCGCCATGACCGGAATGCAAGTACTTGTCCACCACCGCACGATTGCGCTCGCGCCGGTTGCGCTTCCCCTGATCATCTTCGAAAGCCATACCACCACTGTTCCCACCGCGCCGGACAAGTCCGGCCATCGCCCTAACGCCGCGCATTGGGACAGTTCGCAGCGGCCGTCGCACCGGCCTGCCGATCATGGCGGAATACAGCCGCGACAACGCAAGCGACGACACAACGGCAATCGCCATATACTGCGCCGAACCGACCAGAATATGCACATCGCATCGAAACACCACCAGCTGCAGCCCCAGCAAATGGCCACAACGCCCGGCAGAATCGTCCGCCACGGAACCCGCTTTCACAGCACGCCTTCGTCTCTCAAACACATGCCATCCGCAAGCGGGCACAATCGTCAGCCCGAAATAGCTGAGGTTATTCCAAGCTTGTCCACGGGCGCTGCCTAGGATGACCTCACAACCGAACGGGAGCCCGCAAGGGCTGAGAGGAAGTCACGACTTCGACCGTCAACTTGATGCGGGTAATGCCGCCGTAAGTATGCGATTGTTCAGTTCCGTGATTCCCCTTGGTATTTGCGCAATCCCCGATGATCCGACCGATGGCCGGGCGACGCGCATGCGTCTCCTCTCCCGTCGCGAGGGCGGCGCCAACATCACCGCGCCGACTACGGGTCAGACGGATCCTGTTCGTGACAACAACTCCATAACAGAACAAGCATGACCGGGTCATGAAGGAGCGCACCGCCCAATAGGTACGATTTCTTCACTGACCCGTTTTTTGTTGCCTTCCATGCCATGACACCGGCTTGCGGACGCGCTTGCGACCCGGTCGGCGAGCTGCCACGGATGAGCAACACCAACGGGAGGGATCATCATGATCGTCAACGGACAGCAGGAAACGCTCGACACGCCGATCAGCGTCACGCAACTCATTGAACAGCGCGGGCTTCGCCCCGAGCGCGTGGCCGTCGAGCTCAACGGCGATATCGTGCCTCGCAACAAGCGCGGCGAAGTCATGCTGCATGACGGTGACACCGTCGAAATCGTCACGTTCGTGCAGGGCGGCTGACCGCAATCGTCCGCCGCACCGCCAGTGCCATAAGCGTTCACCGCCCGCGGCTGCACCAATCCACAACCATCGCGACCGGCCACAATCGGCCCCAACCAACTCTCAACTAATCCACAACCACCAGAGCACACCATGACATTCACACCATCAGCAACCCCAGAACAGACCGCCGCGCGCCAACAAGCCTTCGACAGCCTGCCCGACCCGACCACACTCGTCAGCCGCGAAGAAATCCGCGCGGCGCTGCTCGACCGCCATACCGCCGCCACACAAGACAAGCTCGATGCCGCGCACGTGGCGATTTGCGGGCTCGGCGGACTCGGCTCGACCATCGCCGTCGCACTGACGCGCATCGGCGTCGGGCACCTGCATCTCATCGATTTCGACCGCGTAGACATGACCAACCTCAACCGTCAGCAATACTTCCTCAAGGATCTCGGCCAGTACAAAACCGAAGCGCTGCGGGCGAACCTCAAACAAATCAACCCGTTCACTGACATCACCATCGACACCGTGAAAGTCACCGATGAGAACGTGCCGACCCTGTTCGAGCACGAAGACATCATCTGCGAGGCGTTCGACGTGCCGGAAAACAAGACCCTGCTCGTCAACTCGGTGCTCGAGAACCTGCCGGACAAAAAACTCGTATCCGCCAGCGGCATGGCGGGCTACCGCAGCTCGAACCTCGTGCACACCAAGCGGGTGTCCAAAAACTTCTACTTCTGCGGCGACGGGGAGACCGCGCCCAAGCCGGGAGCCGGACTGATGGCCCCGCGCGTCGGCGTGGTCGCCTGCCATGAAGCCAATATGATCACGCGGCTGATTCTCGGCGAAGAAGACGCCTGATATGCAAGCCGGGTGTGCGTCAGCCGGTTCGCCGCCGACGGCACGCATCCGGCATCGCGCACGGTACACACCCGGCATCACACCAATACCACATCACACACAGGAGCACACTCATGAGCACTACAGACACCGGCCACGAACCAAGTCTCGACGAGCTGATCGGCACCGCGACCAACACCGCAATCCTGCCGGAACCGGATGCGCACGCCTACGACGCGATCGCCACCGGCGAATCCGACCCGCTGATCCTCGGCGGCCACAAGTTCACCAGCCGGTTCATCCTCGGCTCCGGCCGCTACGATCTGAACCTCATCAAAGCGACCATCGAAAACGCGGGAACGCAAATCGTCACCATGGCGTTGCGCCGCTGCCGCACCACCGACAACAATCTGCTCGACTACATTCCCAAAGGCATCACCATGCTGCCGAATACATCCGGCGCGCGCAACGCGAAAGACGCAGTCCGCATCGCACGGCTCGCCCGCGAAGTATGTCAGACGGATTTCGTGAAAATCGAAATCGAGCACGAGACCAAATACCTGCTGCCCGACAATCGCGAAACCATCAAAGCCACGGAAATCCTGGCGAACGAAGGTTTCGTCGTCATGCCGTACATGTTCCCCGACCCGATTGCCGCACGGCAGCTCGAAGAGGCTGGCGCCGCGTGCGTTATGCCGCTCGGCTCGCTGATCGGCTCGAATAAGGGGCTGCGCATGCGCGATTTCATCGAGGTGATCATCGCCAATGCACATGTGCCGGTCATCATCGACGCCGGAATCGGGCGGCCGAGCCAAGCGGCGGAAGCCATGGAAATGGGCGCCGACGCGGTGATGGCGTACACGGCGATCGCAAGTGCCGGCAATATTCCGCTGATGGCGCGGGCGTTCAAACACGCGATTGAGGCGGGGCGCGAAGCGTATCTGTCCGGGCTGGGCACCGTGACCGAAGGCCATGCCGTGCCGTCGAGCCCGACGAACGCGGCGGATTACCTGCACTGAGCGCGCCGCTCAGACATGTGGCGGTGGCAGTCACTCAGCGTCGATTGCCCGCCACCGCTGCATGCTCTATGCCGTCCTCTTCCGGGTTGGAGTTGTGTTCACAGTGGCATCGCACACCGGATACTGCCCCTGCTCACATCCGGGTTGGAGCCGAGTTTCCGGCGGGCCATTGCACAACACAACATGCGTATCAGAGGGCACACTGGGCCAAGGCAGCAGAAGCACAGCGGGGACAAGCCGGCAGCACACCTGCCCGGCACAGCGGGACAAGCCCTGCAGCACACCTGCCCGGCACAGCACACGTCAAGGCATTGCACCCCGATTTGCGTCTATCTGCGTTATGTGTAGTACCTCGCTGAGGCTATCTCGCTTATCTGTGTTCGTCGGTACCCGATACCCCGAGTAGCGCCGTTGGAATTCCGCGGTCCATACATGCGATATCGGGCATTCACGAACACAGATAACGCAGATACAACTCGGGAAGTACTACAGATAGACGAGATACACGCTTCCGGTACTACAGATAGACGAGATACACACGCGAACACCTGCCAACCGCGGACACCTGCCAACTGCGGGCGCATCGTATGCAAATCGCGGATTAGGGTTTATGCAAATCATGGGTTAGTACTTATGCAAATCATAGGTTAGTACTTATGCAAATCGTGGGTTAGAGTTTATGCAAATCATGGGTTAGAATGGGGACGACATCGGCAAACAGCAATAATACCAAGGCAGGAGGGCTGTCATGATCAATAGGATGCTCGAGGCAAAACTCCTCTCATTGGCCGCCCAATTCCCGGTCGTCACCGTCACCGGGCCAAGGCAAAGCGGGAAATCAACGCTTGTGCAACACGCGTTCCCCGGCTACCGTTACGTCTCGCTCGAAGATGAGGACATGCGGGGCATCGCCCACGACGACCCACGGATGTTCCTCGAACGGTTCGACAACCATGTCATCTTCGATGAAGTCCAGCGGGTCCCCGAACTCTTCTCATATATGCAGGGCGTCATCGACCGTATGGATGCGCCCGGGCAGTATATTCTCTCCGGCTCACAGAATTTCCTGCTGCTGAAAAGCATCTCGCAATCATTGGCAGGCAGGGTTGCCATACTGCACCTTCTACCCCTCTCCTACAGCGAGCTGGAAGAAACCGAACACCGCCCTGCGAGCATCAATGACTTCCTGTTCAACGGCGGCTATCCGAGGCTGCATGTCAGGCACATCGCACCAAGTGATTTCTTCCCCAATTACATCAGCACGTATATCGACCGTGACGTGCGCCTCGAACTCGGCGTGCGGAAAATCGCAGAATTCAACACATTCGTGTCACTCTGCGCTACTCGCATAGGGGAAGTCCTGAACCTCGAAAGCCTTGCCAACGATTGCGACATCAGTGTTGACACCGCGCGCAGCTGGCTCTCCGTACTCGAATCCAGCTTCATCGCGTTCCGTTTGCATCCTTATCACAAGAATTACGGCAAACGCCTGATCAAGGCCCCAAAGCTGTATTTCTATGACACCGGTCTCGCAGCGAATCTCCTCGGCATCGAATCTGTCGATCAGCTCATCGAAAGCCAATACCGCGGCAGTCTTTTCGAAAACGCGGCCGTCCTGGAAATCATCAAACACGCGCAGGCGCTCGGACAAGAACCAAGGCTGTTCTTCTGGCGCGACAGCAATCAAAAAGAGGTTGATTTCATCACCGAACGCGGCGGACGCCCGCAATACGCGATCGAGGTGAAATCCTCATCGACATACCGTCCGCGGGCATTCGAGAATCTCGAAGACATCGCCCCGCTTATGGGAGTCGACGAACAGCACCGGTTCCTAGTGTATGCCGGCGAAGAATCATTTCCCACGAAACATGGGAAAGTATTGTCCTTCAGCGATTTGGGCACGCTTGCGCAATAAAGGAATCGCGGGGAACAGTACCGACACGACAATTCGGGCGGTGGGACGTCCCAGACGATTCGGACGCCCCACCATCCCGCGGTTTACCGGTGCACCCGCAAGCCGCACCGCAACGCCTACCGCAGCGCCTCCTCAAGGTCGCGGTTCTGGTAGCGTTCGTGCAGCAGGCAGTACCCGCCGAACACCAGCAGCCACACCAATCCGGCAACCGCCGGGCCGCGCGTATCGGCAGCCAGGAACAACGTCACATACACGAACACAAAGAATGCAATCGCAAGCGCATCGGTGAACCGGTAGGCGGGCATGAGGAAGCCATCCGCAATGAAGTCGGGTGAGCGGCGATAGCGTTCATGCGCAATCATCGTCAAAATGTAGATGAAAATAATCACCGCGCTGGAGGCACTGGCGAACAGCACGAACGCGCTGGACATCTTCGGGAACGCGTTGATGATCGGCGACAAGAGAATCAGCGCCGCCGAAACGAGAATCGCGCGGGCGGGCACACGGCGGCTTGACACGACGCCGAGCTTGTTGAGCTGCGGGGACGGCGAATCCACGGCGAGCTGGTACAGGTGGCGTCCCGCCGAGTAGAGCAGCGAGTTGAGCGCGCTGGACGCGGCGGTGATGACGACGAAGAACACCAGTGCGGCAGCCCAGTCGAGGCCCGCGTAGCGGAACACCATGATGAACGGCGAGGCGAAGGAGCCGTCGGCGTTGGGTTTGAAGCTGCGCCACGGCACAATGACCATGATCGCCACCAGGGCGCCCACATAGAAGATAAGCACGCGCATGATGATCTCGTTGATCGCCTTCGGCAGGACTTTGCGAGGGTTCTGGGTTTCCGAGACGGTGACGCCGACGAATTCGATCATTTCGTATGCGAAGAACACCATCTGGAAGCTCATGAGGAAAGCCATCCAGCCGTTGGGGGCGAAGGAGAAGCCGTTCCACAGGTTGTCGAAGCCGGCGTGACCGGCGGGACTGACACCATCAGACCCGGCAATATGGACGGCAGGGTAATGGTAGCTGATAATCACCATGACGATGGCTGTGACAATCATCGCAACGATCAACGTGATCTTGATCATCGAGAACCAGAATTCCGCTTCGCCGAACGCTTTGACGGCAATCAGGTTGATGGTGGTAAGCGCGGCGAGGAAACACAGCTCAATCAGCCATTTCCACGCGCCCAATTCAATGCCGAAGGTGCGGAAGAACGTGACGAAATACGTGCTGACCGCTGTGATTTCGGTCATGCCGATGAGCACGAGGACGATCCAATACGACCAGCCGGCGAATTTGCCCCAGCCACGGCCGAGATAGCGGTCGATGAAGTTGATGAAGGTATGCTGGCTGGGATCGCGGTACATCATTTCGCCGATCGCGCGCATCAGCAGGAACATGATCGCGCCGACCGCGATATACACGAGGATGATGCTCGGGCCGGTGAGCGCGATGGATTTGCCGGAGCCAAGGAACAGGCCGGTGCCGATTGTGCCGCCGATGGCGATGAATTGCACGTGGCGGTTGGTCAGGCCGCGCTCCATCTCGTTGCCCTTGTCCAGGCTTTCGACGGAGGCGATGCGGGCGTTGTCGCGGGGCTCGGATTCGATACCCGCCGGGCGACTGGACGCGCTGGCGGACTTTGCACTGGCGGTATGCGTGCTGCTAGGTTGCGTATGAGCGGTTTTCACGCCGCCGGCCTGTGCAGCGTCCGCCTTCGCGCCGCCGACGTTCGCGTTGCTCTCAGAAGAGGAATGTTCAGAAGAAGTCATAATGTTCTCAACCCTACTCCTGTCCGACGGCAACGGCGGCAGCACCAATTCGTGACGGCTGGCTACCGCGAGCGTAGGCCATTATGTAATGGCTGTATGCGATGGACATCTGCGATGGCTTACAGCGCCGAAGCGGTTCTGCAGACGACCTCACACAGCCCGTCACCTCAGTGGCACCTGTAGGTTTCGTAAAACTCCAACGTTTCTCTAGCTTCCTCGATGAACGCGTCGACACCGTCCTTCTTGTACGTCTCCCGGAAGCGCGCGACCGGCAGCTGGGACGGAACGAGCATGTCGGAGGTCACCGTCACGCTCTCAGGGTGATGCGTCTCCCACGCCGCAAGCGACTCGGCGATTTTGTCAAGCAGGGAATCGACGTCATCGATTCTGTACCCCTCGTTGAAGAAAGTGAGCTTGAAAACCTGGTTGCGGACCTTCTCGACCGTGAGCGTGTCCATAATCGCCTTTCTGTGGGTTCTGCGGGTAATTATCCACCATCATATCCATCGCAGGCGATGGACTCCGGGGCAACGATGGTCAAAAATATACGTATTCGCGAATAGTTTTGACTACCACCCGCCTAATCCAGAAATCTTGAGGCACGAATATTATATATTCTTCCGTAATCGGTATGATTATGTATATACTATGGTTATGAAGCAGATACGAACGGACGGAACATTCGTCACCGTCGCCCAAGCAGCCTCACGCCTTGGTATCAGCCCCAGACGCGTCCGCGCTCTGGCAGAACAAGGCACACTCAGTGTCGCCGACATCGAACAACACAGTCTGCTTATCAGCAATGAATCAGTGCTTGCATACAGAGCGCGCCCCCGTTCGGCAGGCCGGCCGCTATCCCCACGCATGGCCTTCGCCGCACTGTACCTTATTGCGGGGCTGCCCACAACGTGGATCACCCCGCAAGAACGGTATCGAATCCGCACCATGCTGAAGTCAACGGACGCGCGTCACTTGTCTGAAACCGTGCGAATGCGTGCCACTCGAACCTGCTTCTGGGCACATCACTCAGACATCCAGACAATCCGACGGTACATCGTTCCATCTGGATGCACCGGCCAGACCGCCCAAACATTCCAGCTGGAATCCCCCTCCATTTTGGAAGGCTATCTTTCGGCGGCAATCAGCGCCTCCCTGATGAAGCGCACCTTCATTCGCGAGAACGCTTCCCCGACGACCTTGATCATACACACTGCAAACTTTCTTCCCCCGCATGGCGACGAGATGCCTTTGAGCGTCTGCGCTGCCGATTTGGCACAGTCGCCGGATCCAAGAGAAAGCAACGCTGGACTCGACATGCTCGACTCGATGTTGCTCGATTTCAGCAGAAAGGATCATCATGCCATTACCAGTAGTTGATATCCCACATTCCACACCGTGGGAAACCGTGTTCCACCTTGCGCAGCTCACCGATGACCCGCATACGTGGATGCTGACCGGCGGCCTGATGACGCAATTGCACGCGCTGATGCATCACGTCGACATCCGCCCGACCACAGACGCCGATTTCCTCATCAACGTGCTCTCATACGAGCACTCGGTGATGCGCGTGCGCAATGACCTCATCACCTTGGGGTTTGCCATCCGACAAGGCAGCCTCAGCCAATACACAACCAGAATGGTCAGAGGCAACCAGACAGTCGACCTGCTAGTTGATAATCATTTATCACCGCGCCAACAACGACGGGCTTTTCTAGGGACCAGCCGAATGCTTGGAATGCCCGGATCACGCAAAGCACTCCAACGGCATATGCAAGTGGCGCTGGCATTCAACAATGAAAGCGCCATCATCGAAGTTCCCGATCTCCTCGGGGCGTTATTGATGAAAATCGCATCATGGCGGGAAGCCCCGCAGGGCAATATCGACCGTCACCTTGTCGACGCTGCAACGCTTGCCTCGCTGATTGACGCGCCGGAACAGGAGCTGCTCAGACTCAACAATGCAAGCGACAGCGACAGAAAAAATGTCCGAACACTTCACCAAGTACTGAGCGATCCCACCGACTACTGGTGGCGCAACATGCCAGAAGAGCAGCGCAACAATGGCTTACGCACCGTGGCGATACTGTCATTGCTGATTGAGATGCCGAGGAAAGCCGACATGCGCATGTGGCTCGATGAGCATTACGGTCTGTCGTGATTTGTCGTGATTCCCGCTAGAGGGCGGCGGCAACTAATCGCTCCGGGTATACTCGCCCGTCGTGCGACTAGGCAGTGGCATGGCCGGCAGGTATCAGCAGAACCAGCAATCCACCCAGCCACACCAGGCCGCCATGCAACCGCCAAGTCACACCGCGACGAGATAACCGCCACATAATACGCGGAATCCCGCCCCCGCAGCCATCTTGACGACAGTACGGGAACGGGAGGAGAGAAAAGGTCCAACAAGCGGCAGGTTCAGTCGGCCAGCCCTCCACTTCGGAAAGAATGCGGAGCCGGCCGACGCACCTGCATGGCAAGTCACTCGGATAATGCCGTAGCTTTCGGCAGCATTCCCAATTCGGCCTTGTTGTTCGCCCATTCGGTTGACCATCCGTTGACAAAGGCGTTGGACACCTTATTCCAATCGCCCGTCCCCTGCGCATACTCAACCAGCGCGTTGAAAATGTCATCCTGCCACTGCTGATCAGGGATCGTGAAGCTGCGAACCTCCTTCTTTCCCTGCTCGCTGTAGGCACGCGCCGCCGCGGTGAGCGGATTGTCCGGCTGATCGCTGTCACCGAAGGTGGTGAACGGCACCGAGAATCCCATATCCTTCGCGAAAGTCTTCTTGGCTGTCTTGTCGGTCACCAGCCACGCGATAAAGTCAAGCGTGGCCTTCTTGTCCTGTTCGCTCGCGTTCTTGTTGACCGCCCAGCTCGCGTCATAAACACCTGCGGGGCCGTAATCGCCTTCGCCCTTGATACCCATGTAGTAGGGAAGCATGCCCAAGTCGTCGTCGGCGACCTTGTTGCCCTTGATCTGCGAGTACGCCCACACGCCATTGGGATAGAACGCGACTTTGCCGAGCGCGAACTCCGACGTGCAGTCATCATAGGTCTTGGAACTGACCAAGCTGGGTTGCGTCGGGCTGTTCTTCAGTTCAAGGTCGAACAGGTTCTTGTAATTGTTCAGATACGTTCCCTTCAGCGTTGCGGAGAATGTGGTGTCGCGATCGCGATACTCGTAGAACAACGGCAGTCGCGCCATATGTGCGGTGAAGCGGTAGGTGTCCGAGGGGTCGAGACCCGGCGTGGCAATTGCGCCGTCGAGCCCGAGATCGCTCTTGTGCTGCTGGATGCTTTCGACCACTTTCTTGAACACGGCATAACTGGTGATGTCGTCAGCGGACTTGATAACCGCGTAATCCTTGGTGCAGTAGTCCTTGATGATCTTCTTGTTGTAGATGATCCCATATCACTCGGCAGCATATGGAAGCGTGTACACGTTGGACCCGTCCTTGTATGCGTAAGCACGGCCGTCCTTGCTGAGCAGGCTGTACGCCTTGGACGTCTGCAGCGGTTCCGCATAACGCTGGTACTTCGCGAACTGGTCGTATCCGGAGATATTGAACATAGTGGGGGCGTCAGATTTCGACATCTCGGATGCCATCGTGGTGTCGTACGTGCCGGATGCCGCGGTCTGAATGTCCACTTGCACGCCAGTTTGCTTGGTATAGCTGGCTGCAAGCGTTTTCAATTGGTTGACGATTTCCGGCTTGTTGTTCATGTAGCGCACATGGCCTTTATCGGCCGATGACTCTCCGCATGCAGCGAGGCCGACACTCATGGCGAATACCGCCACGGCTGCTGTGAGCTTCGTCAATGTGGTGTTCATGATGACTCCTTTGTTGCTGATGAACTGCGGTTGATGGCCGCACTTGTGGTGGACGGATAACGTAATAACGGCAGATTCGCCCGGCATCGTTGCCGTTGCGGACAGGAAGAGTGACAAATGTTGGCGATGGATATCAATTGCGGCCGAAGCGCCGATAATACGACAGCAGGGGCGCAACGGGGGCTGCCGGCCGGAGGAATGCCCTGATATGGGCATCAACCCCCAGCCAGCGATGAAAGCGCTATCAGTCCTGGTTCAACCGCAGCCAAACGGTGGTATCCTGCGGCAGCCGGCCATCGGCGCACAGCTCGCCAGAAACGAGCAGCACCTCCCCTGCCGGCAATGCGACCGGTTCCGCGCCGAAATTGGTGACGCTCGCCCAGCCGTTGGACCGGCGGTAGGCGATCACGCCGCCATGCTGGCCGTCAGCACCATCCGGCGCATCAGACGGGCGGTCTTCATCCAGCCAAGTCAGCGTTGTGTCGGCCGGCATCAGCTCATGGCGCAACGCCAACGCCCTGCGGTACAGATTCAACATCGACTCCGGCTGCGCGCTCTCACGGTCGGCGGCGAAATCAGCGAACCATGCGGGTTGCGGCAGGTGTGCAGGCTCCGACGGCTGCCCGGCCTGATCGGCGGAAACGCCAGCGCCCACGGATTTCACACGAGGCGAGAAGCCGAACGACCCCTCGACCCCGTCGGCGGCGACCCACGGCAGGGGGACGCGGCACCCGTCGCGCCCCTTGTCCTTGGCCGCACGTTCGCTATTGCGCGCGGTCGGATCCTCGAGCTTGTCCCACGGAATATCAGCGACCTCGAACAGACCAAGCTCTTCGCCCTGGTACAGGTACGCCGAACCGGGCAACGCAAGCTCCATCAAAATCGCGGCCCGGGCGCGGCGCGTACCGGCTTCGCGATCCTCGTGATAGCTGGTGCCGTCACGCAGCAGCCAGTCATGCGCCAACTGATGATGCCGCGTGCTCGGCACTTGCGGCAGTGCGTAACGGCTGGCGTGACGCGGAACATCGTGATTACTCATCACCCACGTGGCGGTAGAGCCAGAACGACGCGCCGCCTCGAGACCTTCCTCGATCGCCTGATGCATGTCGTCACGCACCCAGTTCTTCTTCGCGAACTCGAAGTTGAACACCTGACCGAGCTCATCGTCGGACGCATACAGATACTGCCGCGCGGGATTAACCCACGCCTCGGCCACGGCGAATGCCGGCGGATCATATTCGTTGAACACCTTGCGCCACTCGCGATAAATCTGATGCACGTCGTCGCGGTCGTACAGCGGATGGCTGCCGTCGGCGGGCAGGCTTGGCGGGGTGACGCTCCACTGGTCGAGATTGTCGCGGTCGAGGTCCTTGCACAGGCCGTGCGCAACATCGACACGGAAGCCGTCAGCGCCGTGATCAAGCCAAAAACGCAGGGTTTTGATGAAGTCCGCCTGCACATCCGGGTTCTTCCAGTTCCAGTCGGGCTGCTCCACGGTGAACAGGTGCAGATACCACTGGCCGTCAGGCACGCGCGTCCACGCGGGGCCGCCGAAATGGGACACCCAGTCGGTGGGCGGCAGTTCGCCATGCTCGCCGCGGCCGTCACGGAAGATGTAGCGGTCACGTTCCGGCGAGCCCGGACCAGCTGCAAGCGCGGCCTTGAACCAGGGGTGCAGGTTGGAAGAATGGTTGGGAACGATATCGACGACAATCTTGATACCGGCCTCGTGCGCGGTTTTGGCGAGTTTGTCGAAATCGTCCATCGTACCGAGTTTCGGGTCGACGTTGCGGTAATCATCGACATCGTACCCGCCATCGGCGAGTTGGCTCGGATAGAAGGGGCTGAGCCAAATCGCGTCGACGCCCAGCTGCTTGAGGTAGCCGATGCGGCTGGTAACACCGGCGATGTCGCCGAGGCCGGAACCGGTGGTGTCCTTGAACGAACGCGGATAGACCTGATAGACCACCGCTTGATGCCACCAGGCCGCTGCGGCGCGATCCGATGCCGTGGATTCTTGCGCGGACTGGGGGGACTTGCGTTCTGCCATGCGCTTTCCTTTCTACGCTAGGTCATGGTGATGGGCGCGTGACTCGACTGCGCCACCACGATGACAGCGGTTACATCCTTCGCCGGCCTCACTGGCCGGAAACGTACGTTTCTCGTGATTCTTGCGTCTTGCCGTGGGTGGTGTCGGGAAGTTGGAGAGCCGCCGTCACCCGTGACAAGTCGTTGTATTGCAACATAATGATAGCGCTTTCATTACAACCGCACAAATGTCTTAATTTCCGCCGCGTGTTGCCATGTTTTCCAACGGTTTCGATACGATGGAAGCGGTCAACAAGCAAGGAGTACCATGGCAAGGGCGACAATCAGCGATGTAGCGGCGGCGGCAGGCGTATCGCAAGCCACCGTATCCCGCGCGCTCAGGGGCAGCGCGAACGTAAGCCCCGCGACACGGGCAAAAGTCGAGCAGGCAGCGGAATCCTTGAACTTCACCCTGTCGAAAAGCGCGTCAACCCTCGCATCCGGCCGAACCATGCGCGTGCTGCTGCTCGTCTCCGGGCCGTTGAACACCTGGTTCAACGCATCAGTGCTGCAAGGTGTCTACGATGTCCTCGCTCCGGAAGGCTACGACACCATCCCGGCTTTCGTGACCAACCGCGAGCAGCTCGACCGCTTCTTCCGCGACCTGCCACGTGACCGCAACGCCGACGCGATCATCATCACATCCTTCGAATTCGACACCGCGCTGCACGACCAGCTTTCCGCGCTCGGCATGCCCGTCGTCGGGCTGAATTCGCCGTCAACCGCCGGATTCGACGCATCCATCGGCATCGACAACGCCGCCGCCATCACCTCGGGCGTGCAGCTGCTGCGGTCGCTCGGCCATCGGCGCATCGCCTTCGTGCACGACTACATCCCCCACGACATGGTCTACGGCACTTCGACGCGCGTGGCCGCGTTCCGGACTGCCGCCGCCCAAGCCGGGTACGGCGATGACGACATCGTGATGATCGGGGCCGACCACCACGACACGACCCCTGCCATGTTGGATGTGACCGCCGCTGGGATTGTGGCGAGGCTGCTGTCATGTGAGCAGCACCCGACCGGCATCATGGGCGAGACCGACGAGTTCACGGCCGCGGTGTACAAGGAGCTGCGACGGCAGCATCTGGCGGCGCCACGCGACTTTTCCATCATGGGCTTCGACGACGCGCCAGTCTCGCGCACCCTTGACCTGACGACGTTGCACCAGAATCCGGTCGAACTCGGCAATGCGGCAGCGCGCAAGGTCCTGGCGCTGTTGCGAGGCGAGGCACCGGAGCGGACCCATGAGCTCGTGCCGGCGACCTTGGTGCTGCGCGAAACCACCGGCCGCGCGCCGAACGGGCGGTAGGTGCGGCCGGGGTTGCGGACGCGGGGTGCGGTAGACGCGGCAATCGCCCAACGGACGGGTGGAAAACGCGGCAACTGGACTTTGTGAGGATTGACTCACACGGTGGCGGATCAGACGGCCCAGACCAAGGTTCCGGGCATTGTCAGGGGACGTTGTGTGAGGATCCACTCACAAAGTGCCAGATCAGGCGGCACCCCCGGAAGCACCAGCCCCGGACGCACTGCCACCAGTACCACCCGCACCCGCAGCACCACCAGCCCGCTTACTCGCCGCCTGCCGCCAGCGCTTCACCGTGTCCTCCCGGTACTCCTGCGCGGTCGCCGGATCGATGCCCAGCTCACGCAAGCACCGGTCGCGCTCCCGCTCGGCGCGCTGCACCAATTCCGCCCGCAGTTTCGCATCCGCGGCACTCGCAGCCGGCGGCAACGTATCCATGCGCGCGACGAACACGTCCATCCGTTCCGCATGCCGTAGCAGATGCGCCATCTCGATATGTTCGTGCAGAATCTGCCGGTAATCGTGCGGGTCGTGCGCAATCTCGCCGATCGCGGTCACCGGGTGCACATCCGCCACGCGGTAGGTCAGCCCGGCGAGCAACGGCATCAAGAACACCGTCACCGCACCGGCGGCGACCAGCGTGGACGCGGTCATCTGCTGCATCGTACCCGCCTTAACCGCGACTGTCGTCACCGCAACAATCAACGGCAGCGCAGTCGCACAATACACAGCGACGGTCACACGGTGATGCGACGACATCGGGTTCGCCTTGCGGTCCAAGGACATGGCGATATACACAGGCACCGCACGAATCAGCATCAGCACGACGATGAACACAATCAGCAATCCCGGATTGCCGCCGACGGCCTTCAAATCAATCGCCGCGCCAGAAACGACGAAGAAAATCGGGATGAAGAAGCCGTACGAAATCCCGTCAAGCCGCGTTTCCAAGGTCTGCGAGCCTTCCGGAATCACGTATCGCAGAATGAATCCCGCGGCAAACGCGCCCAGCACCACATCGAGGTCGAAAATCGCTGACACCGTCACCAGTGTGATGAGCAGCAGCACAGTCAGACGCATGAGCACCTGCTCGGAAATGTTCGAATGCTTGGTCACGAGCCTGTAGAACCGGTTGCCCGCCTTGCGTGCCTTCGCTGGCACAAGCGCTGCGACCGCGCAAATCACGGCGAATACGGCGAGGGTGAGGAAAGTCTGCCATTGCGAGCGCGTGGACAGCAACACCGCCATCATCAGCACCGGGCACAGCTCACCCCACGTGCCGTAGGCGACCACCGCGTTGCCAACCGGCGTGCCTTCGAGTCCGCGTTCCTTGAGAATCGGCATTAGCGTGCCGAGCGCGGTCGTGGTGAGCGTGATCACCGCGGCCATTCCAGTCATGTCATGCCGTTTGAAGTACGGCACGAAGGTAATCACCGCGAACGCAAGCACAAATGTCGCCACCCACGTCGCCAACCCCACGCGGCCCTGATGCCCGCCCAACTGCTTGGGGTCAATCTCGTACCCGGCCAGCAGAAACAGAAACGCGAGACCGAGCTCGCTGAGCAACTGCACCGATTCACTGACCTGAATCACCCCGAACATATGCGGCCCCAGCAACGCCCCGGCGAGCAGCAACAGCACGGTCTGCGGCACGGGTTTGCCGGGAATGAGCTGCACGATGACTGGGCACAGCACCGCCACGAGCATGATGATAGTAAGCGAGACAAGATCGACGGTCATACCGCCATTATCGTCGCGATGGCGGAAAACCGCCGATTTGCGCCTTGAGGCGAGATGGGCCATGTATCGTGCTTCCGATTGCACATCGGCGCTGATGGTGGTAGCTCAGAAAGTACACGCGTGACCGATACAATGCTTTTGGGGGGTGGTCACAATGCCACGCGAACGCACAGACAATGCTCGGACAAGATTCACTCGTCACGTTCTGCAGGATACCGTCATCAAACTGTTGCAAACCCAGCCGTTGCAGTCAATCAGCGTGAAAGAGGTTTGTCAGCGGGCCGGGATTAACCGCTCAACGTTTTACAGCTATTACGACAACATCCAGGATCTGGTCGCGGATATTGAAAACGAGACGCTCACATGGCTGGACCACGCAATCGCCACGGCGTTCAAGACCACGCTGCGGGCCGATCTGGAGCCGGTCATCACCAGTATTTGCCAATACGCAGCGGACAACAAGGATCGCGTCCGGATTCTGCTGAGCCTGAAAACCGATCCGCAATTCCAGCGCAGGCTCATCTCCATCATTCTCGATTACAGCAATTGGCAGTCCCGCGCGCAGTCCGACGGGGCAGACCCCACTCTTGCCAATATGCGACTGCTGTTCTGCATCACCGGCGGGCTCGGGCTTGTGCAGTCGTGGGTGGATGACGGGTTTTCCGCCACACCTGAAGCGATTGCGCACGTGATTTACACGCAGTCGTTGCCGCCGGTGTTGCACGCCATGGCGCAGAGTTCGGCGGAACCACATGGAGAGGCTTCGCCGCGTGAACGCGACCGTCACGCGAGATGACGCCACGTGCGATATGGCGGCAGGACTATGGCTTCTGCGATTTTGCGCACCAGGTCGGGCGCGAACGCAACCGTCGCGTGAGATGACGGCGGGATACCTCGTGTCTGCGCGCTACAATGTCACCGTCGCAGCGCCGCACCGATGTGCCGGCGCACGACCTGAGCGATCAGAGAGGAAAGCATGAGCATCAAGAACACTGAGCCAGTGCAGGCGGAAACGCATGACGAGGCGTCGGCACAGCAGCAGGCAACTGCCTCAACCGCCGCAGCAACCGACGCAACCGCAGCAACCGACAACCAGCCAAGTCTGCACAAATCATTGAAAAACCGCCATATCCAGCTCATTGCGCTGGGCGGAGCCATAGGCACAGGCCTGTTTTACGGGTCGAGCGAATCGATCAGCCTTGCGGGGCCGAGTATTCTGCTTGCGTATGTGATCGGCGGTCTCGCGATTTTCCTGATTGTGCGCGCGATGTCTGAAATGAGCGTCGAGGAGCCGAAAGCCGGCGCGTTCAGCTATTACGCAACCCGCTACTGGTCGAAGCGCGCTGGTTTCGTATCCGGCTGGAATTACTGGTTCAACTACATTCTCGTGTCGATGGTCGAGCTTGCGGTGGTCGGCTCGTTCGTGAACTACTGGTTCCCGGCGATTCCGCAATGGGTGTCCGCGGCGTTCTTCCTAGTGCTGATCACCGCGATGAACCTGATGGGCGTCTCGAAGTTCGGTGAATTTGAGTTCTGGTTCGCGATTATCAAAATCGCTGCGGTTCTGGCGATGATTGTCGGAGGCATTGCGGTGATCATCATGGGGATTCCGGGAGTGTCCGGCGTGCGGGCGTCCTTCGCGAACTGGTTCACGATCGGTGGCGGATTCATGCCTCACGGCCTGCTGTCCCGCGGGTCTGACGGTCAGTGGACCGGCCTGCTGATGGCGCTGTGCGTGGTCATGTTCAGCTTCGGCGGCACCGAGCTCATCGGCGTGACCGCGGGCGAGGCGGAGGATCCGCGCACCACCATTCCGAAGGCGACGAACGGCGTTATCTGGCGCATCCTGGTCTTCTATGTCGCCGCGCTCGGCGTGATCATGGCGGTGGTGCCGTGGAACACAATCGACGGCAAGTCAAGCCCGTTCGTGCAGATTTTTGATTCCGTGGGCGTGCACGCGGCCGCCGGCATCCTCAACTTCGTGTGTCTGACCGCGGTGATGAGCGTCTACAATTCTGGCTTGTATTCGAACTCGCGCATGCTGTATTCGCTTGCGAAGCAGGGCAACGCGCCCGCGTATCTCGGCCGACTGAACAAGCGCGGTGTGCCGGCTGCGGCAGTGCTGACCTCGGCAGCGATCACGGTGATCGCTGTGGTTGTGGTGTTCCTGTGGCCGCAATTCGCGTTCAACTACCTGATGAGCATCGCGACGATCGCCGCGGTGATCAACTGGTCAATGATCATGCTCACCGAAATGCACTTCCGCAAGGCCGTCGCCGCGGGTGACGGGCCGAACGAGCTCGCCGGACGCAGTGGGCAGGACGCGCTTGACGCGATTCACTTCAAGCTGCCGCTCGCCAAGGTCACGCCGTGGCTGGTGCTCGCGTTCATGGCGCTCGTGGTTGTGCTCATGTGCTTCTCCCCCAGCTACCGTGTGGCCGTGGTGATTGGGCCGATCTGGCTCGCCGTGCTGCTGATCGCCTATCAGTTGACCGCTTCCCGCAAGGGCGATGCTGGCGACGCAGACGCGAATGTGAGCGCGGCGCAAGCCTGAGCCCGCGCTGTCTGGCTCCCAGGCCGCCGTACCCCCTTCCCAAACTGGTTACGCTAAGGACCCCCTTAGCGTAACCAGTTTGTGTTTTCCGGGGCTCCGCCCTGCTTCTGCCGACGGTGAGAGGGCGCTCAGCGTCGGCAGAGGATCGCCGCCCAGCTTCTGCCGACGCTTACGGCCTTGTCAACGTCGGTAGAAGGTTGGAAGGCGCACATCGGGAACAACATCGAGGCACGACACCCCGGACAATCTTCTACAAACTAGCTACGCCGACAACGGCCCCAGCATAACCAGTTTGTAGAAAATTGGCCACAACGACACCGCGAACAACAACACCATACAAACCAGTTACGCTGACAACGGCCCCAGCGTAACCAGTTTGCAGAAAATTGGCCACAACGACACCGCGAACACAACAAAGTGGGCCGCATCCCGATTGGAGGAAGCGGCCCACTTTGTGGAAGAAGGAATCAAAGAAGATGGTGATGTAGCACTGGTCTTATTTCAGCCTTCTTTCGTCGCAACGGATATGGACAGACTCGGGTCGCGCAGCGGAATCATCATCGACTGCGTGGCATGATACAGATCGGACTTGCCCGGCCACACGGTCGTCATCAGCTTGTTCTCACGATCAAGCTGATGGAACCATGAACCGTTCTTGTGGTCGATCACGTCGGCGTCAAGATACTTCAGGAAGGTCGCGCACCAAGTGCGATACACGTCCTTGCCGGTGACGCGGGCGAGCGTAGACGAGGTGTTAATCGCTTCAGCGAGCGTCCAGTGCATCCGGTCGTGAACCACCGGCTTGCCCTGCCAATCGGTGGTATACACGATGCCGGGTGCGCCATCCGCATTCCAGCCGTCGGCGACAGCCCGCGAGAACAGGTGCTCGGCAATGTCAATCAGCCGTTGCTTCTCGGCCTCGTCGATCTTCGCGCTTAACGCATATTGCGTAATCAGGCGCACCCATTCGATGCCATGGCCCGGAGTCGCGCCATATGGCTTGAACTGATCGTCAGGCTTGTCACGGTTGAATTCAAGCGCCGGCTCCCAGTCAGAGGTGAAGTGCTCTGGGATGCGCCACTCGTTCTGCGACGCCCACTTGGTCACATGCGCGATGATACGCCCCGCACGGTCGCGCCAGCCTTCGTCGCCGGTCACATCAGCGACCGCAAGGAACGCCTCAACCGAATGCATGTTCGCGTTCAAACCGCGATAGGGGTCGAGTTTCGTGAACTCAGTGTTCCACGTGTCCACCGAAAGGCCCTCGCGAGAATCCCAGAAACGCTTCAGGAAGACCTCCTGCGCATTGTCCAGCAGTTCGCGGGCGCCCGGTCGGCCTATCAAGGTCGCCGACGATGCCGCGAGCAGCACGAACGCGTGCGCATACGCCTGCTTGTCGGCCACATGACCACCGTCAGGAGTGACCGCCGGATACCAGCCACCGTTCTCGTCATCGTGCAGCTCGCCGCGCAAGCCCTTCAGTCCGGCATCAACAAGCTCTTCGGATCCCGGGTGGCCGACCAACACACCCAGCGAGTACACATGGGTCATGCGGCAAGTGATCCAGGTTTCGCGGTTGCGATCGGTCCACGGGGTTCCGTCATCGCCGAGCCAGTATGAGCTGCCGCCCGGGGACGGGAATCGATGGCCGAATGCCATGAGGCTGTCCCGCTGTTGGTCGAGGAATTGCTTGTTTTCAGGCGTTCCGAGTTGATATTTTGCTTCGAACGATGTCTGCTCTGTCATATCTTGCGTTCCTTTCACTCTTGCTGATGGTGTTATTGACGATTGGCGTTCTTGCGGGGTGCGTTGCGCAGTTCCACAAGCATCGAGGCTGCGAGGATGCAGGCTGCGTGTCCGACAGCTGCAACGATTAAGGTCATGCCACACACTGAAATGATTGCCGCAATCGACGCAGTAACGTGCGATGCCGCGAACAACAATGCCAAGCCAACCAGCAGCGACCCTGCGGGCAGCGCAAACCATGAGGCCCTCGGATGGGGAAGTACTATGCCGTTCATGTCAGGTCCTTTCCTTCGAGACTGGCATCATCACCAGCTGAACCGCTTAAGCTAAGCATACGTCAACTTAACCGGTTACGCAACAAGAGAAATTCGGCGTTTCTTCCAATCCCGCAATCCGGGACATCACGCGGCACCCCGGACAACACCATACAAACTAGCTACACTGACAACGGTCCAAGCGTAACCAGTTTGTGTTTCCCGGGGCTCCGCCCTGCTTCTGCCGACGGTGAGAGGGCGCTCAGCGTCGGCAGAAGGTCACGGAGGCGCACATCGGGAACAACATCGCGGCACGACACCCCGGACAATCTTCTACAAACTAGCTACGCTGACAACGGGCCTAACATAACCAGTTTGTAGAAAATTGGCCGCAGCAACACCCCGAACACAACATCGCGGCACGACACCCCGGACAACACCATACAAACTAGCTACACTGACAACGGCCCCAGCGTAACCAGTTTGTAGAAAATTGGCCGCAACGACACCGCGAACAACAACCCCATACAAACCAGCTACACTGACAACGGCCCCAGCGTAACCAGTTTGTGTTTTCCGGGGCTCCACCCTGCTTCTACCGACGCTTACGGCCTTGTCAACGTCGGCAGAAGGTTGGAAGGGGCGCATCAACGCATCACGCGGCACGACACCCCGGACAACCCCATCACCATACAAACCAGCTACGCTGACAACGATCCTAGCGTAACCAGTTTGTGTTTTTCCGGGCTCTGCCCTGCTTCTGCCGACGCTCACAGCACACTCAGCATCGGCAGAGGGGAGACAGCGCCTACTGGAGTGACGCGAAATCCCGCAAATGGACGAGCACCGTCAGCTGTCGTTCGCCCAGCACAATGCCGCCCAGCCACATCCCCAACACAAGCACGCCGACACCATTGAGCAGCGCGGCAAGCACAACCCCCAACAACAAGCCGAAGCCCTCGACGCCAGTCACCACAATCGCAATCGCAATCAACACCGTCGGCAACAACGCCATCATGGAAACAAAAACATGAATCAGCGGAATCAGCACCTGACTCGCCGCATGACCCTGAGGCGTGGAAAACGGCCTGTCGGCAGGAGCAATCGGATACATGAACACCGGCGAAATCACCTCAGCCACACCGATGGCACATAGCCCAAGCCCCACACTCAACGCCCAGACCATCACCGACATCCCCAGGCTCGTCTCATGCCTCCACGTGCCAGTCATCACCATGCACACCGCCGAAAGCAGCGTCAGATACGCGAGCATAATCACCACATGCACACGCACACGGCCACGGCGGTCATCGATACCCCGCACTCCGCTGAGCACTTCAAGCGTGAACCCCAACCCGTCATAGGCGACGCCGTTGCCTTCGATCGCCGCGAGCATCAGCCCGCCCATCAAGGGAGCGCACCAGACCACGTTACGCACGCCTTCCGGCTGCAACAGCATCGCCACCAACACCAGCAAAGGCGCCGCATACATGACCAATTGTCTGGGATCCCTGCGCAGATATGTCGCCAAACGCGCGGAAATGGCGCCGGATACGCTGTCGGGCACGCGGGCGAAGATACCGATGCCACGGCGCATCTGCGCAGCTCCGGCCCTGCCGCCGACCCTGCGTTCCCTCCGCAGACACCACAGGCAGGCACGGTAGCATAACAGACAGGTGACGGCGATCATCGCCAGACGCGCGACAAGCAGCCCCCATCTTCCCTGCCCCGCGTCGAACGGCAGCTGGAAGACCGCGCCGAACGGCGTCCAGGCGGCGACCGCCGCATATTTCGCGTACGTGACTTCCTTGACACCGGAACTTATCAGCATATTCGGCAATTGCAGCACAAAGAAGCACAACGGCATACTCACGATGTACAGCCAACCGCGGGCTCGCCGAGAATCCGCGAGGAGAGTGAACAGTGAAATCAGTGCTTTTGACATAGCCAAGAGCACAGCAACCGTCACCGGGGCCGATACGGCCGCCACCACTGTCATCGCCGCGCTCGTCCCCCGGTATATCGGCGCGAACGCGAAAAGGGCGAGCATACCGCATATCGCAGGCGACCCGCACATGCCCGCAATGAACAAGCCACGCGTCAACGCGCCGTCATCAATGCCGAATAATTTGAATTTCTGCGGGTCCATGGCGCTTGCCTGACCGACGTACATCAGTTGGAACAGCAGGACGCCCAGCATGGCGACGGCGCCGCCCAGCACCACGCTTGTGTTGAGCAAATCGCCGGCATGGGTGCCCGCAGGCATGGCATTGCCGCCGAATCGCATCGCGGTGATGGTGGCCGCGGCGACCAGGCACACAGCGAATATCAACGACGCCACGGTCGCGATCACGCGCTGCGGGGCGTGCTTGAGCGAGGCGAATGTCAGCATCCAACGCAGGCGGATCAGCGTGACGGTCGTATTGGATGCGCCCGGGATCCCGCCGTTTTCGCCGTTTTCGCCGTTTTCGTCTGTCTTGCCCATCCGGCCGGTTTTGTCGATCCGGCCGGCTTTCGCTGTTCCTGCCGTGACGCCAGATGGCGTGCCGATGTCGGGAACACGTTCGGGTGCGGTCATTGCGCGCCCCCGTCCAGCCAAGCGATATGCGCTGCACCGTGCCGACCACCGACCAGCTGCAGGAATCGTTCTTCAAGATCCCCACCGTCGGCCACTTGGCTGATCGTCCCCGCCGCACAGACCACGCCTTGATTGATGATCGCGACATGCGTGCACATTTTTTCAACGAGCGCCATCACGTGTGAGGAGATGATCACCGTGCCGCCCGTTGCCACGTATTCGATGAGAATGTCCTTGAGATTGGCGCTGGAGACGGGATCAACCGATTCAAACGGCTCGTCGAGCACCAGAATGCGTGGACTGTGGATCATCGCGCATGCGAGGCAGATTTTCTTGGTCATGCCTGCTGAATAGTCAGCGACCATGATGTTGGCGGCATGCGACAGGTCGAACGCGTCGAGCAAATCACCGGCGCGCTGCAACGCTTGCGACCGTTTCATCCCGCGCAACATACCGCAGTAGACCAGCAGCTGCATGCCGGTCAAGCGGTTGAAAATCTCATCGGGCTGCGGCATGACACCAATCGTGCGTTTGATGGCGTTTACGTCGCTCCACACGTCACGCCCGAGTATCGTCACGATGCCGCCATCCGGGCGCAGCAGGCCGGTGACCATGTTGAGCGTGGTGGTTTTCCCCGCGCCGTTGGGGCCGACGAGGCCGTAGAAGGATCCGACGGGGATGTCAAGCGACAGACCGTTGACGGCGACTTTATCCCCGAAATGTTTCAGCAGGCCACGAATAGAGACGGCGGCCGCGGGGTTAGGCGGCATGAGTTGCACAGGCTGCGTAGGCTGCGCGATGGGTACGGGCTGCGTGAGGGGCACGGGCTGAGCCGCGAGCATGGACGACGTCGGCGCGCCAGGCTGCATCATTTCAGACGGGGCAGCGCCGGGAACAGGGGGTTCTGCGCCGGGGAAATGGACAGAATGTCCCGCATTGTCTAGTCTCATAAATTCAGGCTATCACGAGGATGCAAGGATGATTGGCAACCCGGCACTGTGTCTAGGTATTGCGCAAACGGCGGTCTCAATCACCAGTCAGGAGGAAGTCATGCGGCACTCCTTGAGCCCCTCCCCCGCATCCTGCTTCTGCCGACGCTCACGACCCACTCACCGTCGGTAGAAGGTCGCCATCCAGCCTCCACCGACGCTCACGACCACCTCAGCGTCGGCAGAAGGTCATGGCTCTGCTTCTACCGACGCCTACGACCCAGTCAGCGTCGGCAGAAGGTTGGAAGGCGCACATCGGAAACGGCATCGCGGCGCGACACCCCGGACAACACCATACAAACTGGTTACGCTGACAATGGTCCCAGCGTAGCCAGTTTGCAAAAGATTGCCCGCAGCGACACCGCGAACACAACGAAGCGGGCCGCGAGTGGGGCGCAAACGTGAGTCCGCGCTGTCTGATCCCCTCAGGCCGCCGTACCCCTTTCCAAAACTGGTTACGCTAAGGACCCCCTTAGCGTAACCAGTTTGTGCTTTCCGGGGCTCCGCCCTGTTTCTGCTGACACTGAGAGACCAGTCAGCGTCGGCAGAAGGTGGATGTGATGGTTCAAAAAGCGGAGGCGCTCAAGCTTTGGGCAAACAAAGGTTAATCGGTTCACAGCATCGCGGATCCTGGCGTATACTTGTCCACGTCCACGGCGACACACGAGACAAGCGCAATGCCGCAGCCGCAATATGCCACAGTACGACAACCGACGACATGCGCGGCCGCCGTCCACCATGCCAATGACGCCGACACCCCGCGAAAGGAGCCAGCATGACATCCGACCGGCGAACGGACGCACTCCAGGACACCGCACACACTGCAGATGCACTCCGGGACACCGCAAACACCCTCCAAGACACCACGGACACCACACGCACTGCCGACACCACACACACCGCAGACACCACACAAGAGACACAGCCGAATCAAGCCCACACCGCCGAACCGCACACGCGACTGCCGCTCGACGACCGGGAACGCGAAGCCGTCCGCCAGCTGTCCCAGCACAATCCGTATCAACGCATGTCACGCATTGCGATATTGCGCTCCTTGCCGAGCGACAAGCAATGGGAGTACTTCCGCCAGAACCTCCTCGCCCCCATCGCTGCCATTGTTGCCGGCGTTCTTATCGCCGTCCTGCTGATTATTCACTTGCTGACCCCCACGCCAACGCCGAAACTTTATGTCGCCGTCATCAACGGCGCCTTGGGATCACAGGACGGGTCGGCGCTGCAAGCCGCCACCGCCAAAGCCTTGAATCTCCCTGACGGCCGTGCGGGCGGCGTGAGCATCGACACCTACTTCAACCTCGACGCGGATGGTCTGACCAAGCTGCAAACCATGCTCCGCGCTGGGGATATCGATGTCATCATCGCCAAACCCAAAGATTTCCAACGCATTGCCGGCTACGGATACTGCAAGCCGCTCAACCGCGTACTGAGCAAGACCAGGCAACGTCAGCTCGCTGCAGCATACGTATCGGCGAACGGATTCGACGACGGGCATGACGATGATATGGAGTACAACGGCAGCGGCAAAGGCGCCCGTCAGCCGTTCGGCCTGTCCATGACCGATTTCCGCAACTGGCAGTCGCAGCATAGCGCCACGCGTGATGCGGTCATCGCTTTCGCACAGGATTCGCGCAACACCAACATCGCTGTGAAATTCATCGATTATCTGCGCGGAGCCAAGGTCTGAACCGATTAATACGATATGGTGAGACGCATTCTGCACAACCGGCAGCAGACGGCGACGCGCAGAATACGCCCGGACACCGCAGCCCGGCGACCAATCGACCTCAGCGAAGGAGCACAAGCCCATGTCCATCTTCCAACAAGGCAACTCATTCAACGAATTCATGTCTCACGTCGGCGACATGGCACTGGCGAATGTCGCCTGGACAGTGTGCAGTCTGCCGGTAGTGACCATCGGCGCGTCTACGCAAGCCCTGTATGAGGTCGCACGCGCAATCGACAACGGCGAAGACAACCATGTACTCAAACGCTTCTGGACCGCGTTCACCCGACGATTCGGCACGAATCTGGCGATCGGCGTCATACTCCTCGCGTTCTACGCCCTCATCGGTTTCGACATGTGGTACACATCAAGCCAGTCCGCGAACGGCGACATGAATGCGATCAACTATGGCGTATGTGCCGCAATCGGTATCATCGGCGCGATCTGCACGGCATACGTGGTGCCGCTGGCCTCGCGCAGCTCACGACCGGTCAGTCAGCAATTCCGCTGTTCGGCGGCTCTGGTCGCCGCACACCCCATCCCCGCCCTGGTCGTCGTCGCTTTGGCGGCGATACCCGTTGCGATCGCCGTATGGGTTCCTGGAGGATTGTTCTTCGTCGGCTTCTTCTGGGGGCTGCTGCTCACCGGATGCAGCAGCTGGCTGGGTGTCGTGGTTATGCGGCGTCAGCGCGTATTCGACGACCCGCTTGTCACCGCAGATGAGGCGCACAACCCTCTCAGCGCGCCGTCACCAACCTCCCGCCCCTCCACAAACTAGCTACGCAAACCGCACCCCCAGCGTAACCAGTTTGTAAGAGCACCCCACAAACTAGCTAAGCAAACAGCCTCCCCAGCGCAACCAGTTTGAAAGAACACCACGCAAACCACCCGCCCAGCGTAACCGGTTTGTAAGAGCACCACGCAAACCAGCTACGCAAACAGCCCGCCCAGCGTAGACAGTTTGAAAGAACACCACACAAACCAGCCACGCAAACGGCCCACCCAGCGCAACCAGTTTGCGAAAGCACCACACAAACCAGCCACGCAAACTGTCTACGCAAACGACCCGCCCAGCGTAACCAGTTTGTGAAAGCACCACACGAACTGTCTACGCAAACGACCCACCCAGCGTAGACAGTTTGTGAGAACACCACACAAACCAGCTACGCAAACGGACCGCCCAGCGTAACCAGTTTGTGGGAGAAAGGCCAGGCTACTCCGCCTCACTCGGCGCTGGGCGCGGCAGTCGAATCGCGGGCGATGAGACGATATCCGGGTTCGAACCGATTGGCGACAGACTTACCTTCGATCAGCGCATAGAGCATCGGGACAACCAACTTGCCGAGAGAAGGGATATTGCGGGCGAGCGCAGTCAGTTTCGGTTCAGCAACCGTGCACAGGTAGGAATCATCCCACGAAATCAACGACAGATCATCGGGCACGCTGATTCCTTTAGCCGCCGCCACATGCAAGCCTTCCACGGTCATCACGTCATTGTCGTACACGATTGCCGTAGGCGTTTGCGACAGGGTCAGCAGGCGCTCTGTGCAATCGCGGCCTTCCTTCGGCGAATAGTCGGCGTGCAGGCAGTCATACCGCATTCGGTATTTCGAGGTTTCCTCACTGAAGACGCGGTCGCGCAGATAGGTGTGGCCGAACCGTTCAGGACCTGCTACACGCGCGATATGAGTGTGTCCCAAGTCATGAAGGTATTTGACGATCGCCCTGGTCCCGTCGGCATCGTTGCTGCTGATGGTCGTCAGACCGCCGGATACGGATGAATCGGAAAACACCAGTGCCGGCACTTCCGGATGCTGCCGATACAGCTCGACACGTCGATCCCCGATTTCGACGTTGAAAATCATCACCGCATCAACGCTTCCGGCCGCGATCCAGTTGCGGTGCACGCGAAGCGCCTCGTCATCATCACGGGCGAAGCGAAGCAACAGGGAGTAGTCCTCTTTTTCAAGCTCAACACCGACGCTGGCGAACAGTTCCATGAAGTAGGGTTCCACGCCGAGCAAGGTGCTGCTTGCATTCAGGACCACGCCGATAGTGTGCGTGCGCGCCACCGACAACGCTTTGGCTGCGCTGTTGGGCTTCCACCCCATGGCATCGGCGACTTCCAGCACTTTCTTACGTGTTTTCTCGGAGACGCCGGGCTTGCCATTCAAAGCGTAGGATACTGCGCTGTTGGAAACCCCTGCGGCTTTTGCCACATCGGTGATGGTCACCTTCGACTTTCCACTGCCCATGGATTGGTCCTTCAGTAACGTAGATATGTACGGGTTAACCCCTTCATATTACAGCGGCTTGACCCCAACATTCCCCGACGCCCACAACATGGGATACGGCAGATGGCATCGCAACCATCGTCATGATGACGACAGGCCGCATATACGGCATCGTGCCGGCACTCCCGCACAACGTAAGAGTACCGGCACGACGAGCTGGCTTCCGCTACCGCTTCAGATCATTGGCGCTGCGTAGCACATTCGCGGCGGCGAACCGCTGCGGTTCAACATCGGCGTCACAGTCGATCGACCACGTCACCGATTCTCCCGGCAGCAAGGTCACCATGCCGCCGTCGATGGACGCTTCCGCATCGACCTTGTCAACCATGCAGAACACGTCACGTGCGTAGGCGCGCGCGGTCAGCGTCATCGTATACCCGTGCTCCGCCTTCGCGACCTGCACATCAAGCGGATCAGCTTGGAGCTTCTGGTCTACGACTTCGGCGGCGTTGTAGATGACGCGCGCGAAGCCTGGCTGATCGGCGGTCGCAACGATGATTTCGTCAGATGCGTCGCGGAACTCAGCGATATCGGCGTCAAGATAGACGGTGGTGTGGCTGATGGCGTCGAGCGAAACGTTGACCTGCTGACTGGCGAGCACGTCGCCTTCCAGCGTGCGGCGTTCAACCGTCCATGTACCCGTCCACGGTTCACGCGTGTCGTTGAGCACGACGAGCGCCAGCTTGTCGGCAGCGGGGCGTTTGCCTTCCCAGCTGCGGTCATCCCACTGCTTGTCGGAGATACGCGGCTGGATGGTCGCCAGGCGCGGCGCGAAGAAATCGCGGGACGCATACCACATGGGCTTGCGGTGGCCGTCATAATCGACCGCTGCCCAAGAAACGACAGGCCAATCGTCGTTGAGCTGCCAAATCAGCGCGCCCGCGTTGACCGGTTCCAGCGAGCGCATATGCTCGACACCGAAACGGATCGCCTGCGCCTGCTGAAGCTGGCACGCCCAATGCCAATCCTCGATATCATCCCACCGGTCGGTGGGGATCAGCCAGTTGCGGGTGCCGTCAGCGTTGAAGCTCACGTCGTCGATATCGCCTGGGGTCAGGTGCGAGCGCATGCCGCGCGCCAGCTTGTAGTTGCCGCCCATAGCCTTCTGGTGCACAAGCATCTGCTTGCCGAACGGATCAAGCGGTTCATCATGGACGACGCGCGTCAGCGTGCTCCATGCCGGAGGCGCCTGATAGCCGAATTCGTCGGCGAAGCGCGGCGTGTAATCCGCATACTTTCGGTAATCCACGCGGTTCCACACATCCCAGATGTGCATGGTGCCGTCGGTGTCGAGGTTCGCGTCGGTGAACTCGGTGAAGCTCATCGGGGAACTGGGCAGGTAAACGTGCGTCGGGTCGAGTTCGGCAAGCAGTTGCGGGAACAGCTGCGCGTAATAGTAGTTGCCCCAGCCCTTCTCACCGTAACCGTAGGCGTTGGCGGGTTTGTCGTCGTCGCGCAAAGCCTGCTTGTAGCCGCCCCACTGCGCGTAGGCGACGTAGTTCTCATTGGACCCGTTCCACACGACGAGGCTCGGGTGCGGGCACAGGCGGGTGATCTGCTCGCGGGCTTCCGACTCGATTTCGGCGCGCGTGGCCGCATCTTCAGGGTAGGCGGCGCAGGCGAGCATGAAGTCCTGCCAGACCATAATGCCGAGCTCGTCGGCGAGATCGTAGAAGTCGTCGGACTCGTAGATGCTGCCGCCCCAGGCACGCACCATATTGGAGTTGGATTCGACCAGATCGCGGAAGCGCTTGGCGTAGAACGCCCGGTCTGCCCGTGACATGAATGCGTCGATGGGCACCCAGTTATAACCGCGGGCGTGCACCGGCACGTTGTTGACGTAGATCTGGAACGGGCGGCCGACCTCATCGGCGCGCGTGTCCACGCGGATCGTGCGGAAGCCTACGCGTCCGGACCAAGCTGCCTCGCCGTCATCGGTCGCGACTCGGATGTCGTACAGCGGTTGGTCACCGTATCCCACTGGCCACCACAATTTGGCGTCCGGAACGGCAACGCTCACGGTTGCGCTGTCGCGACCGGCTTCGACCGTACCTGAAACGGTTACGTTCGTGCCATGGCCGTCGAGCCGCACGCTGAACGGAACCGGGGTCTGACCAGCATGGGCATCCATCGGGTTCATCACTCGGCCGGCGCCCGCACGCTCGATTTCCACGGTGCAATTCAGCACACCGGTGCCGTCGGCGAGCACATCGACAAGCGGACGGACCGCCTTCAACCGTTCACCTGACCACGAATCGATGCCGATCTGCTGCCAGATGCCAGCGGCGGAGACATCGATACCCCAATCCCAGCCGAACTGGTATGAGGGCTTGCGCAACTGATTGAACGCATGATGCTCCGTGTGCGGGTAGTAGCCGAGCTCCTGCTCACGGCGGTCGGATTCGCGTACAGACGAAGCGAAAGTCACGACCAGCAGATTCTCGCCTTCGCGCAGCTGGCCGCGGATATCCCAACGGTAGGTGCGATGGTAGTTTTGCGCGGTGCCGACCAGTTGGCCGTTCAGCGTTATCGTAGCAACGGTATCAAGCCCATAGGCGACCAGGTCGTGGCGCGTTTTGCCGTCATCATGCCAATCGAACACCAGCCGGTATTGCCAGTCGATATCGCCGATCCACTGCTGATGTTGTTCGTTGTCGCCGTCGAACGGCTCGTCGATCAATCCGGCGGCTACCAGGTCGAGCGTCACTTCGCCCGGCACGTTGGCGGGAATACCCGCCGCGATGCGGTCGCGCACGTTTTCCGGTGCAAGTTGCGGGTTGAGCGCGCGGACGTTCCAACCGTCAGTGAGCGCTGCGAACGTTTGAGGAGTGTAAGTCATGATATTCCTTCGCATATCCACGGGCTGTACCGGTTAAGTAAGGTACGTAGGTCAAGCAGTACAGCCCGCGATTCCAGTGGACAATGAGCGAATGCCGGTCAGCCCTTGACCGCGCCCGCCGCGATGCCGTTGTAAATCTGCTTCTGGAAGAGCAGGAACAGAATCAGCATCGGCAGCAGCGTGATAATCACGCCAGCGCAAATCAGATTGTATCGGCTGCCCATCGGGCCAGTGAACGAATACAGGGCGATGGCGACCGTCTTCAAACTGCTGTCCTGCAAGTAAAGGTTCGAAGCGTAGTACTCGTTGTACACGCCCACGCCCTTCAAAATCATGCATGTGACGATAGCAGGCTTGAGCAGCGGCAACAGGATCCGCGAATACACCGTGAAGTAGCTGGCGCCGTCCACAATGGCCGATTCATCAAGCGACACCGGGATGTTCTCGAAATACTGGATGAACACGTAAATGGAAATCACATCCGTGCCGCACATCATGATGATGTAGCCCCACAAGGTGTTCACCGCGTGCATCCCGACCATCATCTTGTACAGGGAAACCTGCATCGCGATGCCAGGCAGCAGCGCAGCAAGCGCGAACATGCCGCGGATAAGCGCATTGCCCGGGAAACTGAAGCGGCTAAGCACATAGGCGAGCTGGGTACCAATGATAGTGGTGACCACCAGGACGACAATCAGCACGATAAAGGAGTTGCGGAACGCCACACCCATATTCGACGCCTTGAACGCTTCGACATAGTTGCCGAAATTCAGCCAGTTCTTCGGCATCTGCATCACCGTGGTCGACTGGTATTCCTTGTCGGTCTTTGCGGCCGTGATGAAGCAGCTGACCACTGGCAGCAACGCCCAAAACGCCACGAACACGAGGCTGAAATACTTCAGGAAGACGAAGAAGCCAACTTTGAACTTGTACCAGGGCGTCGTGCCCCGATCCACTTGCTTCTGCTTGGCCTGTGCAACTACGTCAGTCATCATGCCACCGCCTTTTCTGTCTTGCTGCCCGAAGCACCGTCACGGAACAGGGGAGCGTTCTTGCGCTGCATCTTGCGGCGCTGACGCTCGATCTTCTTGGCCTTCTTCTTGGCTTTCTCGGTTCCGTCATCAGCATCCCTGAACACGTAGGCGAACAGGATCTTCTGCAGCAGCGCGCAGATCAAGATGATGATCAGCAGGACGATCGCCATAGCCGAAGCCAGACCGACCTTCTGGTTGGTGTGAGCCAGATGATCCATCAGGACGAAGTAAGTCGCCGTGCCGTTGGCGCCGGTCGTGATCACGAACGGGGCTTCGAAGGCGGACAGCGAACCCGTGATGGACAGAATCACATTCAGCACGAGAATCGTTTTGATACCGGGGAGAATGATGTGGCGGAACTGCTGGAACTTGTTCGCACCGTCAATCTCAGCCGCCTCACACAGCGAGGAATCGATGGACATCATCGAACCGATGAACAGAATCACATTCTGGCCCAGATAGCGCCAAATCGAAGTGCCCACCAGAGACCAGTTGTTGATGCGCTGGTCCTTGAGCCAGTACGGCAGATGTTGCAGATCGAAGCCGCACCATTGCAGTACAGAATCGAACACGAAACCGCGGGTGAAGAAGAACTTGAAAATGAAGCCGATGGCGATGCCGTTGATCAGGTAGGGGAAGAAATACACCGCTTTGAAGAAGTTCCCCGCACGCACCTTGAAGGTCAGGATCGTCGACAGGTACAACGCGAGCGCGACCTGGATCAGAGCGCCCACCATGTAGTAAAGGCTGAGTTTGAGCGATGACAACGTGTCGGGACGGGTGAATACCTGGATGTAATTGTTGAATCCCACCCAACGCGGCGTTCCGATGTACTTCATCTTGTAGAAGCTGTAGCCGACCATGTTGGCGAACGGCACATAGGTGAAGACCACCAGAAGCGTCACAGGAATCAGGCAGAACAGGACGATGATCACGCCCCTGCGCCAATCCCGAGGCTGTGTATTGAACGGCACATCGGTCCGGGTCTCATCAACCGTTGCGCCTGCTGTTGTTGCAGTCAAGGTATCCCCCTTGTTCATCGGGTTGTTGTTGATTGCCGTGCGATGTCTGACATCGGATGGCGGTATACGAACGGCCGGCCCGCAACCTGTCTGCACTATGGGCGGGCCGGCCGTTCGGGAATGATGTTTGGTTTACGTGGCGATTTACTTGGCGACCGTGGTGTACTTCACGCTCACATCTTCGGTCTTGAGCGCTTCGTTCCACTTGGAGTTCCAATCCTTGACGATGTCGTCATAGGATTCGTCACCATTGGCGGCGTGCTCGACAATCGCCTGGACGCGCTTGTCACCGCCGGCGTTGATGGCGAGCTCGGAATCCGAATTGAGGTCATTGAACAGGTCCTCCTCGCCGGAGACCGCAGGCTCGTCCTCAAGGAACTTCACGTTGTTGAACTCGGCATAGGTGTCGGGCAGCTTGGTGTCGTTCTTGGCGACGCCGATGCCGCCTTCGTTGTAAGCATAGCCGGACTTCTCGGTCATCCACTTGACGAAGATCATCGACGCTTCCTGATTGTCGGCGGAGCTGTCCTTGTTGATGCCGTAGGAGTAGTCAGCGGCGGAAGTGGCGTACTGCTTGCCCTTGATCGAAATCGGGAACGGCATGTAGCCGATGTCGTCGGCGTTGCTGCCGGCCTGCTTGATCTGGGAAACCGCCCAGGAGCCGAGCACCATGGTGGCGATCTCGCCGTTGTTCATCTTGGACTTGGAGCCTTCCCAGTCAGTGGTAGAGTAGTCGTCCTCAGTGAGCTTGTCCTTGACCGCGTCATAGAGGATCTTGTAGACGTTGTACGCGTGGGTGCCGTCCTTCGGATTGGAGAACGGGTCCTTGGTGTGCAGGAGTTCCTGGTTCATGTACTTGGCGTCGCCGGTCGCGGTGCCGCCGATGTAGGAATCCCAGGCGCCCATGGTCCAGCCGGCTGCGTAGTTGGTGTACAGCGGGGTGGCCTTGGTCTTTTCCTTGATGGCTTTGAGGTCCTTGATGAACTCATCCGGAGTGTTCGGCAGCTTGTCAACGCCCGCTTCCTTGAAGACCTTCTTGTTGTAGACGATGCCGACCGCGTTGCCGTTCGCGGGCACACCGTAGACGTCGCCCTTGTATTCCCATGCGTGCACGTACTTGATTTGCTTGTCCATATCGGAGGTCTTGCCGTAGGACAGGAAGTAGTTGCCGAGTTCGGACTTATCGACTGCCGGGATCATCATGATGTCGCCCCAGTCGCCGCCCTGCAGGCGGGTGAGGGCGCTGTCGGCGTAGTTGGAGTTGGTGGTCACCTTGACGGTGATGTTCGGGTACATCTTGTTGAATTCGGCGATGTACTCCTTCCACGTGGTCCCGTTGTAGGAATCCTGCGCGAGATCGGTGCGGTGGCTGAAGAGTTTGATGGTGGTCTTGATGTTCTTGCCGGTGGTGCCGAGCTTGATCTGCGGATAGGTGACGTTAGTCGCCTTGCCCGATCCACTGCCGCCGCATGCCGCAAGGCTGACCGCGCAGACCGCTGCTACGGCAGCCGCTGCAATCTTGGTGATGGCTTTCATTCTGGTCTCCTCATTGATGGTGTTGGCATTGGGACTGTATGTTCCGATGCCGTGTCTTGTGCAATGATCATCACTGATCCGTTGCACCAGGCGTGTCGGAAGGCTCCGTTGCTGGTGTCTTCGTATTGACAATGCCCAGCATAATGAAACGATTGCGTTTTGTCAACCGGTTAAGTTCACAACACGCCGTAAAACGGGATATAGGCGACAGCGCAACGCCGCGGCGACGGTGGCAAGCAGATGGGTTGCGCCTTGAAAAAAGCTGATATATCAAGGGTTTTAGGTCATCGAGCGAAGACTCAGATAGTATGTAAGCGGCACGGATCGTGACGAGTCAAAGTCACAGATAAAGATGAAGCGATTAAGCGATATGGGGCTATTGCTGGCATGAGGGCACTGGTGACAGAGGTTGGTGACGGGGGTTGGCGCGGGGAGGTTTGATGACAGAAGGTATTGATGATGGGGAGTATTGGTGATGGGGAGGTTTGGCGACAGAGATTGGCGACAGAGGTTAGTGACGGGGAGATTTAGAGCCGGGGAGATTTGGTGACAGAAGTTAGTGACAGAAGATATTGATGACGGGGGCGCGGATGACGGAAGGTATCGGCGACGGGGAGGTTTGATGACGGGAAGTTTTGGTGTATAGAGGAAAGCTGACACTGTTGCGATGCCGCTCGCTTCGCCGCACGGGGTGATCCGACACATCCTCAACGAATCCGGAATCTCATTCCGCCGGCGAAAATCAAGCACATCCGCCGGGGTGCGTATGCCTTGGCATGCGCAAATTCAGAAACCACTGCCCCAAACCGCAGAATCCCAACGGATCCAACACACCACGCATCCCCAGACATACACAAACCCAGAAACCACCACCCAAACCACAGAATCCAACCACAACCCACGAACCACGCATGCCACAACATACGCAACCGACCACACCACCCCACACAACACAAACTGGCTACGCTCAGCAATCCGCCAGCGTAGCCAGTTTGTGGAAAATTGAAAATCCAAGGACCAACACCTGAAACCGGAAGCCGCATAGGACAGTCTCCGACCACCCGCCATACACAAACTGGCTACGCTCAGCAATCTGCCAGCGCAGCCAGTTTGTGAAAAATCAAACCTGAAACCGGAAGCCGGAAGCCGGAGGCTAGGCCTCAGGCAGTTCGCGGTCGGCGATCACCTGGCGATACCATGCGAAACTGTCCTTGGGCACACGGCGGCAATCATCCTCGTAATCGACGCGCACAATGCCGAAGCGCTTCGTATAGCCGAACGCCCACTCGAAGTTATCCATCAACGACCACAAGAAGTAGCCTTCGACCGGCACACCCGCGCGAATTGCACGCCCGACCGCCGCCAAATGCCGCTTCAAGTACTCGATGCGCCGATCATCATGCACCGCGAACGTACCATCCGGCTCCTTGACTTCGACATCATCGCACGCCATGCCGTTTTCCGTGACAACCAGCGAGACGGAAGGGTAATCGTTATGCACCCGCACCAGCAGGTCGGTCAGCCCTTGCGGGTCGATATTCCACCCCATCGCCGTATGCTCGCCAGGGGTCGGCAGCCAGTCCACGTTTTCGCAGCACGGCCATGCGGTCGCGCCACCGTCATCATGCGGGGTCTTGGCGAGCGCCACTAGATTGGAGCTGTAATAGTTCACGCCCAGCACGTCAATCGGCTGGTTGATGAGTCTCAGATCACCGTCGCGCACAAAACTCCAGTCGCAGACCTTGCGTGTCACGTCAAACAGTTCGGCAGGATAGTACCCGCGCAGCATTGGATCGAGCCACACGCGGTTGCCAATCAGATCGGTGCGGTGTACTGCATCCGCATCGCCGCGGTTGAATTGCAGATTCAAGGTGACCGAGACCTTGCTGCCGGTGCCGACTTCGGCCCGAACCGCTTCAGCCATCAATCCGTGGGCGAGATTGAGATGGTGCACCGTCGGGAAACACTTGTCGCCCAAGCCCAGTCCAGGCGCATGTTCGGTGGCGCCATAGCTCAGGTATGACGAGCACCACGGTTCGTTGAGCGTGGTGTACGTGTCTACGCAATCGCCGAGCCGCCGCGCGACTATCCGCGCATAATCCGCCATGCGGTAGGCGGTGTCGCGGTTCAGCCAGCCTCCTTGTTCGCCCATGTATTGCGGCAGATCCCAATGGTAGAGCGTGACAACCGGGCGGATGCCCCGGTCGCGCAGCGCGTTGACGATCCGCTCATAGTGGTCGAGTCCCGCCTGATTCGGCGCGCCGTCCGGGGTCGGAATGATGCGCGGAACCGAAATCGACAGACGGTATGCGTCAACGCCGAGGTCGGACAGCAAGTCGAGGTCATCTTCCCAGCGCCGGTAGGAATCGCAGGCGACATCTCCTGTATCGCCGTTGACGGTTTTGCCCGGGGTATGGCTGTAGGCATCCCAGATGGACGGCGTCCTGCCTTCGGCGGTCGGGGAACCTTCGATTTGGTAGGCGGCGGTTGCCGTGCCGAACATGAAACGCTGCGAAACGTGCATAAGAGGCCTTTCTCTTGATGGCGACACGCGCCGATACTGGAGCGTCGGTTGCACCAGCGGCGATGACGCGCTACGATTCTGAATCGGTTAAGTACAATAATACAGCACTCTTTGGTGTTGTCCAATCGGCTAGACAGCGATGCCAGCCGAACGGCACGACGGAAGGACCACAGATGTCTCGAATCATTTCCCCACGCGATCCAGCGCTGCGCACGATGGGGCGAATCGACACCAGCAACCCGGACCGGCCGATCTGGGTGTTCCCATACACGCAAATGGCGTTCAGATTCTCAGGCACCACACTGAGCATGACCGTCATCAACCACCACCATTACGGAAACAGCCGAATCGGCGTCATCATTGACGGCATGCCGGCTTCGATCCCCATCCCCGCCAACGAGCGTCCGGTCACCGTCACCCTCGCCAGTCAACTGCCCGACATCGAGCATGAGGCGATCATCTACAAACGCCAAGACGGCCAGCATTATCTGGAAATCCTGCAACTCAGCATCGATGACAACGCCGAACTGCTTCCACCTGCCTCCCCCACGCCCACACGGCGTATTGAGATTTACGGCGATTCCGTATCGGCAGGCGAACGCAACGAGGCGATCCTGTATGCCGGCAAGCCCGACCCCGATGTCGATTTGAGCCCGTACAGCAACTCGTGGCTGTCCTACGGGGCGATCACCGCGCGCAAGCTCGGCGCCCAACTCCACGACATCGCGCAAGGCGGAGCCTCCCTGCTCGACGGTATCGGATGGTTCTGCGAGCCCGACTACATCGGCATGGAAAGCATCTGGGACCGCATCGAATACAATCCCGAACTCGGGCCAAGCAAACCATGGGATTTCTCCGCGTACACGCCGCACGTGGTCATCGTGGCGATCGGGCAGAACGACTCCCACCCCGAGGACTTCATGGCGCACGACTACAACGGCGAGCAAGCACGCCACTGGAGAGCCAGGTACGTTGACTTCCTTCACGCCCTGCGCAAGCACTACCCGTGGGCACTGATCATCTGCACAACGACCGTGCTGCAACACGACCCAAGCTGGGACAGCGCCATCGGCGAAGCCGTCGCCACGGTCGATGACCCACACATCATCCATTTCCTTTACTCACGCAACGGATCTGCGACTCCCGGTCACCCGCGCGTACAAGAGCATGAAGAGATGGCCGAGGAATTGACCAATCTCATCCGCAGTTACGGGGACGACATCTGGAGCGATTAACATGAACGCACGTATTGTGACCGGCCCTGCACCGGGAACCACATCCACGACAACCACCGCGACGACGACACAGCCAGTGACCGGGCCCGCGCCCGGGTCGGACGCCGGCGGCGCAAACGCAACAGTTGCGCGCGCCAACAAACCGCAAGGCACCGCCGATTTCAGCGTGGCAGCGGTGTTCTCCCACCATATGGTATTGCAACGGCACCGCCCCATCCCCGTATTCGGGCATGGCAAGCCGGGCATGCAGCTCCGCGTGCGGCTGCTCGACACCGCACCGGCCGCCGACAGCGGCGCCGCAGCCCTGATTGCCGAGGCAGCCGGCCAAATCCTGCCAGACGGGTCGTGGCGCATCCTGCTGCCATCACAGGAAGCAGGCGGTCCCTACCAGCTCGAAATCAGGGACTTAACCGGTACACAACTGGTGTTTCACGACGTCATGATCGGCGAAGTATGGATCGCCAGCGGGCAAAGCAACATGGAATTCGAACTGCACAGCACCCGCGAAGCCGCCCAAGCCATCGCCCAATCCGCCGACCCAATGCTGCGCTTCTACAACACCCCAAAAAGCGGCGATATCAGTGACGCGCTGTTCGAAGCGGAGCGCGAATCCTCATGGCAGGCGTGCTCGCCAGACACCACCGGCACCATGAGCGCGGTCGCCTACTATTTCGCCGCCCGCCTGCGCCGGCAATTCGGCACCGCCATGCCGATCGGCATCATCGACTGCTATATCGGCGGCACCTCCATCACCTGCTGGATGGATCAGGCAACCATCGAATCCAGCGACGCGGGGCGGCCTTACTGGCAGCGCTACCAGCAGGCTCTTGCCGGGCATACCGAGCAGGATTTCCACGACATGACGCTCGCGTGGAAAACCAAATTCGACCATTGGAACGCGCAAATCGAATCGGCACGAACCGCGAACCCGAACGTCAGCTGGGACGAACTCAACGCAGCTTACGGCGAATGTCCTTGGCCGCCGCCCGTCACCCCGCACTCGCAATACCGTCCGACCGGCGCCTTCACCGCGATGGTCGCGCGCATCGCTCCATACGCGGTACGCGGGGTCTTGTGGTATCAAGGTGAGGAAGACGCGCCATACAGCGCCTCCTACGCGGTGCTGCTGCGGCAGATGATCGCCTTGTGGCGGCGCGTGTGGCGGATTGACATCGGGGCGGACGCGGATCAGCACAGTTCCGACGCATGCACCGAACACACAGCGTATACCGCGTACACGGCCGAGCTGCCGTTCATCATCATCCAACTGCCGCAATGGATCGACCGCGCGACCGATGAAGCGCACGCCGACCCGCTCGACTGGCCGGTCATCCGCGACACGCAATGGTCAGCAAGCCGCGATATTCCAGGCGTCACCACCGTATGCACCATCGACTGCGGCGAATACGACAACATTCACCCCTACGACAAGCGCACCGTCGGCGAACGCGCCGCCGCCATAGTGTTACGCACCATGTACGGATACCGCCAGATCGCCGCGTGGGGGCCGGAACCGCTGGAAATACAGTCATACGGCAACACCGATGATGGCGGCGGCGTACTGATCCGGTACCGTCACGCCACCGGGCTCCGATTCAACGGGACTGTGCCCGGCACGGGGAACACCGACACACTGGATGCGGTGTCCCGCGCGGCAGGACAATCCGGATTCGAACTCGCCGGCGCGGATGGCATTTTCCATGACGCCACTGCACAAATCGTGCCTGCTGGCATAAAAATCGGCGGTACTGCTGGCATCTTCGGCAGGGAAAACAGCGTCGGCAGGGCAGACGACGGCACTCCGCTCAACCACGCGACGGTCAGCGACACGCCAATCAGCCACACGCCGATTGACGACAGTACCGCCATCCGCGTCTATAGCCCGGATGTACCGCAACCTGCCGCCATCCGGTACGCGTGGAAAAGCTGGGGGCCTGCGCCCGTGCGCAACGCTGCCGGATTGCCGGCCATTCCCTTCCGCGCCAGCGTGTCGCGACTCTAAGCGGCACCTCGCCGCCGCGATTCTCGATTACGACTCGAGGCGACGACACTAGACTTGGCGCGCCCGGAGGTTGTTCCCCCTTGTCCCCCGGGCGCGTCATCTTCGTTGTTCTCTCCGTTTGCGGCAGATTGAGCTCATCAGCGTCCGCCCGTCAGGCGTAAACCGACGAAACACCGGAGCGACTACAGCGTAGGATAAAACACAAATCAACGCAAAGAGCACATCATGACCACACCAATGCGAGCAGTACAAACAGCACAAGCGACCATCACCTACCCCGCCGAACTGCATCCAGGAACCGACGGACAGCCCGGTAACGCAGTCACCTACGATTTCAGCAGTATCACGCCGATTGATGGCAATCCGTGGCAAGGCAAGACATTAGCGATCTTGGGATCCTCCGTCGCGTATGGGGCATGTTCGCTCGCTGACGGGCCAGGGGAATACATCGCGCGGCGGCTGGATATGCGTCTGGCCAAGGAAGCGGTGAGCGGCACCACACTTGCCGACCTCGATGACAGCTCTTACGTGCATCGGCTGGACACTCGTCTTCCGGCAAACCTGCCAGTCGATTTGTTCATCTGCCAACTGTCTACGAACGACGCATCACATGGTGTGCCGCTTGGGAATGCCGGCGATACCGATACACATACGGTGGCAGGCGCGCTGAATCATATCGCCGCGACTGTGCGCGAACGCTGGAATTGCCCGCTGATGTTCTTCACCGGCGCGTATTTTGACAGCCCGCGGTATCAGGCGATGGTGGAGCTGCTGTTCGAAATGCAGCGGATTCATGGCTTCGGCATCATCGATTTGTGGAATGATGCCGCGTGGAACGCGATTCCCGATGACCGCCGCGCACTGTACATGCACGATCCGGTGCACCCGACCCGAGCCGGATACCGCGACTGGTGGGGCCCGGAAATGGTTCGGCAACTGCTTAATCTCACGCGCTGACCGGAGTGGTCAGCTGGTCCGCGGATCCGCGTTGGCTGTTGGTTCGCGGATTTACGTAGGATAGCGGTCCGCGGATTCACGTTGGTTATCGGGTCGGCCAGTTCACATCACAAACTGGCTACGCTGGCGACCTCCCCAGCGTCACTAGTTTGAGAGAGAGATACAAGCTGAGACGCCCGTCAGCGTCGGTAGAAGGTCACCGCCCTGTTTCTGCCGACGCCCAGACCTCGCTCAGCGTCGGCAGAAGGTTGAAACGCGCACGCGTGCATGCGTTTGTAGCCCCGCCCACCCATCACAAACCGGCTACGCGGACAACCTCCCCAGCGTCACTAGTTTGGGAAAGAGAGACACAAGCAACCCGCCCGCTCACCACAAACTGGCTACGCTGACAACCTCCCCAGCGTCACCAGTTTGGGAAAGAGAGATACAAAGTCACTCGTTTGGGAGAGAGATACAAAAAGGCCGCCGCCCGGACAAACCGGACGACGGTCTCATTCAAACGCTATGCGGAACCTCGACTAGCCGATGAAGCCGCCGAAGCGCCGCCCGCAATCACTGCACCTGGGTACGAGCGATCTTGCCGTTGAAGGACTCAGTCATATCGGCGTCAGCATCCTTCTGGTTGTTCCAGGAGAACATAGCGCGAAGCTTCGGGCCGACAGTCTCGAGGTGCGGGTGAGAGTACTCTTCCTGCAGCTCCTTGAACTTCGGGGCGCCAGCAGCCTGGTCGTCCATGAACTCCTTGGCGAAGGAGCCATCCTGAATGCGCTTGAGCTGATACTCCATGCGCTTCTTGGTTTCTTCGTTGATGACGGTGGAGGTGTAGTCGCCGTACTGAGCGGTGTCAGAGCAGGACCAACGAGCCTTGTTCAGGCCACCCTCGTTCGCGAGGTCAACAAGCATCTTCAGCTCGTGGAACACCTCGAAGTACGCGATCTCCGGCTGGTAGCCAGCCTCGGTCAGCACGTCGAAGCCCATGTCGCACAGGTGGTTGATGCCGCCCATGAGGACATCCTGCTCGCCGAAGAGATCGGTCTCGGTCTCTTCCTTGAAGGTGGTCTTGATGGCACCAGCGCGCAGAGCGCCGAGAGCCTTCGCGTAAGCCAGGGTGATGTCCCAGCCGTCGCCGCGAGGATCCTGCTCGACAGCCACAACCACCGGGACGCCACGGCCGTTGGCGTACTCACGACGCACAATGTGGCCCGGTCCCTTCGGGGCAACCATGAACACCGGGTGATCCTCGGTCGGCTTGATGTAGCCGTAGTGGATGTTGAAGCCGTGAGCGAAGGCCAGTGCAGCGCCCGGCTTCAGGTTCGGCTCAACCTGCTCCTTGTAAACCTGAGCCTGGTACTGATCAGGCAGCAGGATCATGACGATGTCAGCCTCGGCGACCGCTTCCGGCACGGACTTGACTTCGAGGCCCTGCTCCTTGGCATAGTCCACGGACTTGGAGGTCGGACGCAGGCCGACGACGACGTCAACGCCGGAATCACGCAGGTTCAGCGCGTGAGCGTGGCCCTGGGAGCCATAACCGAGAATGGCGACCTTCTTGCCATTGAGCACGGAGAGATCCGCATCCTTCTCATACCAGATAGTTGCTGCCATATGTAGCACTCCTTGTTTTGGGAAAATCCCTTGCCGACTTGTGCCGGCGTTTTGCTGTGTAACTCTTGCAAAAAGGATTTTGTCCTTGATTGATGCCCATCATACTAGAACTGCCGTCCTGAATCGAACGCGTTCCACTAGTTGAACATCTCGAGGAAACTTTTTGCAAGCCATCAGCAGATGGGTAGTTGGTCTCCGGACCGTAGTGCGGAACCGGGACGCGGCGGGCGGACATCCAACCGCCACGCCTCGGAACCGCGCCAAAATCCAAAGCGAAATCGATATTCAATTATTGGTCTTTCATTATTCGTCTTCAGTTATCAATCTTCAGTTATGTAGTTATGTGTAGTCAGATATGTGTCTTCAGATATCTCAGGTATCGATATCGAATTGCATGGAAAAACCTGCGATTCGCAGCGACATCCATGACAGGGAGCCGGCAATCCGCTGACCGCCAGCCGAAAGCCAAGGCCGCGACAGCCGACTCCGCATAACCGACATCACTTCGCGAACATCACTTCGTGAAATCGGTGTCCTTCGTCTCACGGCAGCTGATCACCGCAACCAGGCAGCACACAGCCATCACGCCGAGATACAGGCCGACCGAACGCACGCCCCAATGATGGGACAGCCACGTGGCGATCGTCGGAACAAACGCAGCGCCAACGATTGCAGCGAGATTGTAACCGATGCCAGAACCCGAATACCGCACATTCGCATCGAACAGCTCAGGCAGGAACGCGCCGATCGGGCCGAACGCGATACCCATCAGAGCAAAGCCGACGCACAAGAACAGCTCAACCTGGAAGAAGTTGCGATGGCCCATGAGCAGATACGGGAAGACCAGCGCGAACACCACCAGCGCGACCGAGGAGAACACGAGCACGCGACGACGACCGATACGATCCGCATACACGCAGGACAGCACGATGAACAGCGCGAACACGCAGATGGCGATCATCAGCATAAGCAGATACTCGCGGTTCGTGAAGCCGAGGCCGCCGCCACCCTGGGCGACAGTCTTCGTGCCCCAAGCAAGCGACCACGTGGCGAGCGTGTAGAACAGCGTGTAAGTCACAGCGACGATGAAGGTCGCCTGGATCACCTGACGCCAGCTCTTGCGGAACACCTCAGTAAGCGGGGACTTGACCACCTTATGCTGCTGCTGGGCGAGACGGAAGACCGGGGTCTCCTCCATCTGAACGCGCACGACAAGACCGACGATCACCAGCACGCTCGACAGCAGGAACGGCACGCGCCAGCCCCAAGAGACCATCGCAGCGTTATCGTTGAAGCTTTCGAGCAGGAAGTACGTACCGTTCGACAGGAAGAAGCCGATCGGGGCGCCCAACTCCGGGAAGGAGCCATACAGGGCGCGCTTACCTTCAGGCGCATTCTCAGTCGCCACCAGCGCGGCGCCGGACCATTCGCCGCCCAGGCCGATGCCCTGGACGAAGCGGCACAGGCACAGCAGCGCGACCGCGGCGATGCCCCACATGTCATAAGTCGGCAGGCAGCCAATCAGGAAAGTGGCGATACCCATCGTCAGCAGTGACACAACCAGCGTGGTCTTGCGACCCATGCGATCGCCGAAATGGCCGAAAATCAGGGAGCCGACCGGGCGAGCGATGAAGGCGATGGAGAAGGTGAGCAGCGACATCAGCAGCGCGACCGTCGGATTGGTCGTGTCGCTGAAGAACACCTTCGGGAAATAGTTCGCAGCGGCGGTGCCGTATGCGTAGAAGTCATAGAACTCGATGGCTGTGCCGACCATGGAAGCGGCAATGACGGTACGCACCGAATCGCGCGTCATCTGTTCCACTTTGCCGGCGGCCTGTTGAAGGCCAGTCGTCTGTTCGACTGCTGTCATGATTGCTCCTGGATTGCTCCTGGATGTGCCGACGTTGTTCGCGTGCGACACGGTTCCATCTGTTATTTTTCTGAGCTGGATGCTAGTTGCGGATCTGTGGTAGTCCTTGTGGGATGTGCAGCGCAACAAAAAAGCCCCGCGATGCATGCAGGGCGAATGATTTGTCCGGCCCCGCATTCGTCAGCGGGGCTCAGCATGTACCGAATCAGACCGCCAACGAAGACGGGCTAATAATTCGTGCGGAAACTCGCAGCAACAGCAGACCGTTCATCGTGGCGTCCTCCTTTCGGTTCTCCTTGGGATGTGTTCCCAACTGGTTTGTAACCATAGGAGGGTTCGTCCGTCGCAAGGAGACGATGTCCACTATGTGGACATGTCGGGAAGTCTGTAATTTCAACGGGTCAAACGTTTGACTTTGATGGGGTGGGACGGGGCAGACTCGGCGGATTCATCGCCAGCGGTTTCCGGATGGATGCGACCGGATGCGGACGAGCGCGGATGAGCCAGATGCGGTCGCGGCTGTGGGAGATTGCGGCAAATCGTCCGTCAGGCGCATAATCTCCCGGGAGAACGGTGGGATTGGGGAGTGTCCCTATGTAATTTGTCAAGTGCGTCTGATGCGGGGGTGTGTCGTGTCTTGTCGTGGTCTGGGGGCGTGTGCGGGGGTTGTTTCGGTTCGTGGTGGTGTCGTTGTGGTGGTGTGGGTTC
>NZ_WBSO01000039.1 GCF_009299485.1 Bifidobacterium apri | reverse complement strand
AAGGTTAATATGCACCCCTGCCTACAACACACCATACACAAATGTTTACAAGTTAGCGTATAATGTGTTTCAGAACAAAAAACCTCCGCAGTGTTAACGGCACCGCGGAGGTAAAACATGAAGCCTCACTCAAAGACTTCCAAAACCATTGTAACGCATGGCATGGAGGTCGGAAATGGACCGTGAAATGGGATACCGCAACATGCTGGCAGTCGAAGAACTCGCAAGCCAAGGTGAACTCACCGTCACCCACAAGGGCGCACGCAGCTTCGACTTCGCGCAATACGCCCTGCTCAGCCGCATGGCATGGCTCACCGCTGACTGGCCGCTGGACAAGACAGCCAAGGAGAAACACATGATGCCGCGCACCTACGCTTCCGGCTGGCTCAAAATCGCCATCGATTGGGGCATGACGCTCCCACAGTCAATGGACGAGCTCGTGGCGATCGGCAATGAGCCGCGCAATCCGAAGCGCGAGCAGCTGGCCTACAACCGCATCAGCAAAATCGCCAAGAAGCTCGAAGCCGCAGGACTCATCAAATGCCTGCGCAAGGGCAACGTGCAGCGCAAGAACAATGCCGTCTGGCTGCTCACCATCGGCACACCGGAGGAAAACGCCGAGGTCGAAGCCTACGTAAGACTGCACATGCACCTTTGACCCGTTCACATCCCCGCCTTGGTGCAACGGTATCCGTGAAACCTGTCTCGTGACATTCTCCCCACGAAAAACCGGCACACATACAAGAAATAGCCCCGCCGAAGCGGGGCTATGGGTTACAGGTACATGTGCGCTCTCACGTAGCGTTCAACCTCACGGTTCTCTTCCGGATCGCCGATGGTCAACAACCACGCCGCATTATTTTTTCTTTGTACGTTGCCTTTGCGGATGCACTTAATCAGTCCGGCTTCTTCCAAGCGTTTCGCCGCCTTGCATATGCGTTGTATCGCCAGCGTCTCCTTCTTCGGGACACGCGGCTCACCGGATACGACAATTATATCGTCCGCGGAATCAGGCAATGTCATTCCTAGGTCCTGTGCAAGGGCGAGCCACCCGAAAGTGTACGTGCGTGGCAACGCGTTTTTCTTCTGTGCCTGTTCATCAAGAGGCCAGTCATATGTGCCAATTGCCATCTTCATGAGCACCGCGTATTGGAGAGGGTCGAATGTCCTTCCCTCGCCATGTCTCGTCATGATTCGCCCAGTGCCTGCTAGGCCGTCTACAAGTCTCGCGTTCCGGTATCCCACGAATTCCATCGCTTTCCCTCCACGGCTAGAGTTACACTGGTCATGGAGAATCCTCTAGGTTTTCCACTGCCCCCGGTTGCTCTTGCCAGCGCCGGGGGCATTCCTTTTTTCGACTTACACAATAACCTTACCATATGAC
>NZ_WBSO01000038.1 GCF_009299485.1 Bifidobacterium apri | reverse complement strand
CAATTTGATTGGCACGATGAATCATTCACTGAAGTCAAAGCACCAAGCAATGTGAAATCATACCAAGGCAACAACTTTAAGCAATTCACAGCAAACATGACCAGCAGCGGGCGCATATCAGCAAGCAACCCACCATACGAATGGAGTGGAACCAGCCCGTTTGATTGGAGCGATGTATCAGGACACATAGATGCAATCAGATACCAACGAAACAGAATCAAGTCATTTGCACTCACAGGTAAAAAAGAAATCACAACCATGCTACCAATCATCATCATCACAATCGCATTGATGATAATCATGAGCACAGCAGGTAGGAACCATAAAAACAATGGTTTACAAATATAAAACAAAACAGATAAATCAACAGGGGGAACCAACATGAATATAATAACAGATATAGCAACACTACAAGATGTGTGGACTAGCATTTCAACTCAATGGATAGGACCACTAGTGTTCATAATCATGGGGGCACTAAGTCTGAAGTTTTTACTAAACAGACAATGGTCGCAATTCATATCATTTCTTGGAATAGGAATCATGGTCGCAGTAATCATATACATAGCACCAACAATGTTTGGACAGGACAGCAAACTAGTCAACAGCGTAGGAACAACAGTCAAACAAATAAACTAACAGATAGATACCAAGGGGCGCAACAGATAGGCACCAACAACAAAGCGCCCCACATAAAACAACAAACAAGGGGCGCGAAAGGATAGGAACCAAATGAATCAGATAACACCAACACAGAAGAAAAAAGCATATGAACTACAACAAACATGCAACATACAAGACATACAACCATGCATAGCACTATTTCAATTTTATCCTAAATCAAAAGTGTCAGAATGGGCTGTAAGAATCAGTGGTTCAGATGACCCAGATAGAGAATTATCCGACATTCTAACAGGTGGTAATTACGGGCTGCACGATTAAAAAAAATAATAAATAACCCACAACGGGTTATTTTTTTTTATGCTTTTACATATCAATTTACATGTCAATTCGCATATATCATAGGGGGTTGACATCTAAAAAGTCTAAAAAACGACCATAAACGCCGAAAAAGGAGCAAAAACAAAGAACAAGAACAACCACACAAAACAACATAATCAACTCACTAACATAGAATAACACAAACAAATAATAAACAGATAAATCTGTTTACAATTATGTTCGCATTATTATGGTTCCAAGAACGCAGCGGCATCAGCCCTACCACTCGCACCATTATTACCGTTCGTAAGCAATATGTGTTAGCATGGTTGGTCAAAATTTGCGGGGCGCGTGTGCGTCTCAATGCGACGCATTTTCACATGGATTTATTTTTTTTGTTAACATACCTACCACTACAAAAACACCCCACTAAAGGATGCTAAAAGTGGATGCTAACAACAAGCAACCAACATAGACCTACAACCACCTAGCAAATAGAAAACCCATAAGG
>NZ_WBSO01000037.1 GCF_009299485.1 Bifidobacterium apri | reverse complement strand
ACGCGGGCGGTGTATTGGAATGGGCGAGAACGGGGCGAGAACCGTCCCCGCATGTTGATTGGAGCATAGGAGGAAGCAATGCCTAGGAAAGCCAGGAGCGGGATCATCCACCCTTACAAGGTGGTGCGGTCGAAGAAGCTGAAGGACGGCACGGTGCGTGAATACGTATCGTGGGAGGCGAAGGTCGACGGGCGGCGCGTATCGGCGCGCACGTACCGTCAGTGCGATGAGAAGATACGTGGTCTGCTCGCCGAACGGAGTGAGCTTGGTGTGGCGGGCGATCCTAATATCCGGTTCGGCGCGTACTTGGATACGTGGCTTGAGGGGAAGCGGGACACGGTGGACCCTGGCACGTTCAAAATGTATAAGGTTGTGGTGCGTACGCATTTGGCTCCATACGGTAATCTGCGGTTGTCTCGTATCAGCCCGCAGGCGGTGCGGCGTATCCTCGGGGGGTTGACGGCGCATGACAGGTTCGGGAATGATTCCGGCAGGCCGTTGGGGTTCGGCGGGAAGCGTAGGGTGTATGGCGTGTTGGGGCAGGTGTTCAAGCAGGCTGTTGCTGAGCGTGTCGTCGCGTTCAACCCGATGCTTGGCGTGCCGGTGCCGCGTGCGCGTGATGCGGACCGGGATGTGGAGCGTGTGCGTACCGCGTTCACGGTGCCGGAGTTGGAACGCTTACTGGGCATGTCATCACGGCTGGGTGTGCCTGACGGCGCGGTCTGGTGGGTGTTGCTGTTGACTGGTATGCGTTTGGGTGAGATGTTGGGGTTGACGTGGGATTGTGTCGATCTTGACGGTGGTTTCCTGCGGGTTGATTGGAAGTTGGAGCATGTGGCGCGCGAGCATGGGTGCGGGGAGCCTGATTCCGGTGGCGTGTATCCGTGCGGGTACAAGCTCGCGTCGAAGTGCCCTAGGAGTCGTTTGCTGGTTCCTTCCGGCTTCGATTGCCGTGAGTTGGATAGTGTGTATTGTCTGACGCGCCCGAAGTCGCATACGGGGCGTGTGGTGCCGTTGGTGCCCGAACTGGTGGAGGTGTTGCGCCGCGTGAAGATGATTGACCCTGCCGGTGGGCTTGAGGGGCTGGTGTTCCATCGTCCTGACGGGCACCCGTTGTCGCCAACGACGGTGGAACGACTGTTTCGCGAGTTGTGCCGTGAGGCGGGTGTCGCTGATGCCGAGCATAGGGTTGTACACGAGACTAGGCATAGCGTGGTGACCCTGTTGTTCGCGTTGGGTGTGGATTCGGGTTTGGTGCAGGAGATCGTGGGGCATTCCAGCGCGGCGATGTCGGAGCATTATCGTCATGCTGGTTTGGGTGAGCGTAGCGCGGCGATGAACCGGTTGGAGGATGGTTTGGGTTTGCGTCGCCTGCTTCCCCCTGCGGATGGCGGTGAGTGATGTATTGGTGTCGGCGTTTTCTTTTTTCTTGCGTTTGGTGGGTGGCTGGGAAGTGACTCTTTTTTGAGTGGTTCCAGGTATTGAAAGAATGTTAGCTATGGATACTATGGATAGTTTAGGTTTTTTCCTATATATAGGCACTATGATTACATAGTCATACGA
>NZ_WBSO01000036.1 GCF_009299485.1 Bifidobacterium apri | reverse complement strand
GGGGAGTGTCCCTATGTAATTTGTCAAGTGCGTCTGATGCGGGGGTGTGTCGTGTCTTGTCGTGGTCTGGGGGCGTGTGCGGGGGTTGTTTCGGTTCGTGGTGGTGTCGTTGTGGTGGTGTGGGTTCCGCCGGGTTGGTAGAGCGTGCCGTTGCGCAGCATGCTGTAGATGACGTTGCATCGTCTGCGTGCCAGGCACATGACCGCCGCGTTGTGGCGTTTGCCTTCGGCTCGTTTGCGGTCGTAGTAGGCGCGTGATTCGGGGTCCAGCCGGATGGCGACGAACGCGGTCTGGAACAGCGCGTTCTTCAGGCGTTTGTTCCCGCCCCTTGCCGGGCGTTCGCCGTGGATGGATGTGCCGGACTGGCGGGTGACGGGCGCGATGCCCGCGTATGCGGCGAGGTGGGCGGCGTCTTTGAACCGGCTGATGTCGCCGCCGATGGCGAGGAGTATCTGGCTTGCGGTCCTGGCCGCTATCCCCGGCATGCTGGTCAGGACCGTGAGAAGAGGGGCGTCGGCGAGCAGTTCCTCGACCTGCCGGGAGATGTCCGTGCGCCTGTCGCGCAGTCTTCTGATGTCGGAGGCGAGTTGGGGGATGAGGGATTCCGCCGCCCGCGTGCCGGGCACGGTGACGGTCTGCTCGGCGATGGCGTCGGCGACCGCGTCGGTGATCGCCGTGCCCTTGAGTCCGTGCCTTCGCGCGTATTCGCGGATACGCGCCGCGCCCGCCCGGCGCAGCCCGTCGGGGCCTTTGTAGTGTTCGAGCAGTCCCAGGGCGGTGTCGCTTTTGATGCGGTCGCCGGCCAGTGCGCGTTCGAGCGCGGGGTGCAGGTGCAGGAGCAGGCCGCGCAGCCGGTTGACCGTCCGGGTGAGTTCGTGCGCGGTGTCCTCGTCCCAGCCGGATAGCAGGCGGAGCGCGGCGATGGTCTCATCGTCGGGTTCGCAGTCCCGGAGCGTTTCGGGCATGCGCAGGGCGGTGGACGCGATGACGCGGGCGTCTCTGCGGTCGGTCTTCGAGCCGCCCGGCAGCAGCTGGGCGGCCTTGCGCATCGCGCCCCCGGGCAGGTATGCCGTGCGGGCGCCCATGTCCCTGGCGACGGTCAGCGGGAGCGAGCCTATCGTGTTGGGCTGGTCCACGATCACGAGGACCGTGCCCCTGCGTTGCAGTTTGGCGATGGTCCTGCGCAGCTGCTTTTCGTCCTGGTCGACCGGCGTGTCGAGGATGGTGTCGCCGTCGTGGTCGAGGGCGCATGCGTGATGCGAGCTCTTGCCTACGTCGAGGCCGAGCCAGACGTCGATGTCTCCGGGTTGCATGTTGGTCTCCCGTCTGTCGGTTCGTTCCGGCCGCCGCGTCCCTGTCGGGGGACGGTCATGACGCCCGGCGCCGGCATCCACATTACAAGGAGGCCTCATCCGCGTCCCGTTGCCGTTTTCCTTCGGATGGGTCGTGTCCCTATCAGCGGTCGGGGGCGTCCCGCGTGCGGCGGCAACACTCCCCGGATCATGAACGACAGGGCGATTCGGCCATACCACACTCGGCGACCGGGCCCCGCGGCGCGGGACCCACTAACCAATGTAATG
>NZ_WBSO01000035.1 GCF_009299485.1 Bifidobacterium apri | reverse complement strand
TCTCGCCGACAATGTCCGGCGGTTACGACGGGACGACCATATTCTTCTGCTGTGTTGCCGTCGCGCTGTGGATCATCCACTTCACTTCCGGTGACGGGCTGCCTGCGCAAGCCCCTGGAATCGGCGGATATGTTGCGCTGATTGCGTGTGCCGTGTCGATAGCCGGCGGATACGCATGCTGGGGGTACGGCATGCTACACGGCAATATGGAGACGCTCGCCATCGGGTCGTATGCGACACCGGTGTTCTCGACGGCATCCAGCACGTTGCTGCTGGGGGTTGCGCTTGGATTGCCGTTCTGGATTGGCGTGGTGCTGGTGGTGTCCGGATCGCTGCTCAACGTGTGGTTTTCGCGGCGGGCGCGTGCGCGGGCATGACAGGAACGGACATCGGGCGCGGCGCACATGCCAGACGCGAACGGGGCGGCCAATTGATGAGCCGGGAGTGAGCCAGGAATGAGCCAGGAATCTATCGACCTGCGATGATGACCTGCACCGGAGACCTGCGATGATTCGCATCAATCCGTCTCGCCCATATCGATCCACATCAACCAACCCCAATCCACTTCAATCGTCATTCTGCAGTACCGATTCTGCGGCACTGATTCCGCGGTACCGATTCCGCGGTACCGATTCCGCGGTACCGATTCCGCAGTACTCACTTTGTGAGGATTCACTCACACACCGGGTATCACAACACCCGAAACCAGCGAATCCGACGTCTCCGCACACCGTTGTGTGAGGATTGACTCACAAACCAGGTAGTACGAACGCCGAAACCAGTCGGCTAGTCACCCGCCACACACCTCCATGTGAGGATTCGCTCACAAGCCGGGTAACACGAACACCGAAACCGACAGAACCAGCACCTCCACACCCCACCGTGTGAGGATTGCCTCACAAAACGCGACATCCGGAACCACTCGGAACCAGCCGGAACCACCCAGTACCACCAGCCCGCCGCTCGCCGCATGCCACCCGCCGCACACCATCGTGCGGGAATCTCTCACACGCGACGAACAGCACCCGCCGCAGCCAACTCACACCAGAATGCCGTCGAGATGGTCAACCTCATGTTGAATGATCTGCGCAACCCACCCGGAATAGCTGGTCACATGCCTGTGGAAGCCGTCATCCTGCCATGCGACAGTAATGTTCTCGTACCGCTTGACCCGCGTCACGCCTTCCAACGACAGGCATCCCTCTTTCGTCAAGTACATGCCGTCACGTTTGATGATGACAGGATTGACCATGACGACGTCTTTCTCCCCCATCGTGACGATGATGATGCGCGTCAGACTGCCGATCATGTTGCCGGCCATGCCCACGCAATCGTCATGATGCGCGGCGAGCGTGTCGCGCAAATCCGCGATCACCGCCGCATCATCCGCCGTCGCGGGCGCTGATTTACGGGCGAGGAACGTCCGGTCTTTCACGATGTCACGTTGCATGAGATCTCCTGTCTGGCTTTCTTGCGGTTACGTTTGCGGCTCGCTTACGTTAGCGCATTTGTACGCTGATTGGCGCTTGTCATCATACCGGTGACCACCGATGCGGTTCGTGTGCATCCAACGCGGCCGACCACGGCCGACACGCTCGTACTGCTCACCGCGCGGGATCGCACAACCGATACACGCACCACACGAGAACGGGTGTCAACACGAGTGATGTGCACACATCGGTCGGAT
>NZ_WBSO01000034.1 GCF_009299485.1 Bifidobacterium apri | reverse complement strand
GTCTTCCGAGACGGCTTCCTAGACCGAGCCAAAAGAATGAGCGGACTCAAAACCGACGAAGCCTTCGCCGGAGCAATCGGAGTCAGCGAAAGCGTACTGGCCCGAGCCAAAAAAACCAACGAATGCACGCCACTCATGCTCGTCGGCCTCTACAAAGCCTTCGGTTTCCAACCCGGCGAAGTCAGCCAAATCAAAGCAATCGGAGAAATGGAGCGGACGGCGTGAGCCGGAAGGAGACACAGATGAAGCGTGACAAGCTTGACGGGCTCGTGAACGACATCGTCCGCACAGCCGCAGCAGACCCACAACTCAACGAGAAGGCGGCGTGACCATGGAGACAATGCTTGACCGGCAGATCAATTCAGCCGAACACATGAAGAGCACCACTGAGTGCATCATCGATGACGTCGAAAGCAACGCCGACATCTTGGGCAATGTATTGCACGCGGCGGCTACCGCGTCAGTTGACACGCGCCCGGCGTTAGAACTGCTCGATCTCATGAAGAAAACCGCGAGCAAAGCCATGGAACTCCACATACAAGCCATCGCAGACTCGGAACTCTACGTTACATACAAGCTAGACCAGCAGGAAGACGATACGGAAGACGAGGAGGCTGAGGAATGAACGTGCGCAAAACGTCAAGCTCGCAATACGCGGAACTCGCAGAGAAGGCCGAAGGTATTGCCGAAGACGCTGCTGACCTCATCACCTATTTCACCCCTTGCCGTAAGCCGTTCGACTCTTACGTGGTCACTCAGCGGATCAATGATGCGTTGGACGAATTGAACGTCAATCTTGCCAGGGTCGCCGCCTGCGCCGAGCACGTGCGCCTCCTCGCCCTCAACGCGCAAGCCATCACAGCCCTCGAAGAAATCGAAAACCGACACGATGAACAGGAAACCGTCGATAGCGTAATGCCGGGGAAGGAGGACACCAATGAGTGACAACAAGCAGACCAACGATGACGGCCTGAATCTGCTATTCCCGAACGTCGCCAGGATGAAAACCATGTACGACAAGCTCACCGGGGACGATTTCGATGAAATCGACGACATCAACAAAACCGCCGTCGAAGACTTTGACGCGTGCGACGCCCCGAAGGATGTGAGCGTCACCAGCGTGTTCAACATGCTCAGGTTGAACACGCAGATACTCACGCAAGTGTTCCAGACCCTCGGGGAGATAAGCATCCAGCTCCGCACCACGTTCGGCGACACGGACAAGGATGTCGTCTTTCCCGGAGGCCCGACACATGCAATCGCCAGCGAAGAAGAAGATGAACAGGAAACCAAGGAGGACAAGGAATGAACGACCCTGAACTCGACGCTATCGACGCGTTCCTTCATGAACGTGCGCAAGTGACCAACCGCAACTACGAAGCGTGCAAGCTGATGCACAGTCTCGCTTACGACTTCGGTTGGCTGATTGTGCCAAAGTTCGCGGAGGAATGCGGTGTCTCGGAAGACGCGGTACGCCAGTACTTCGGCGGTGAACCCGCCAGTGAACCGGAGGGAGCCGACGATCATGACGACGGCGACGAGACCGAAGCCGCGGCACAGGATGCGGCACAGATTCTCAGCCAGCAAATCGACTTGCTTGAGCGTGATTCCAACAACATCCTCGACAGCGCCGACCACGACTTCCACACCGCGTGGAGCAACGACGAATACGGTATGGTCTGCCAGCTTAACGCGCTCAACCGCCAGTTGAACATCCTCACACGCATGCTCGCCATCCACACGCGCAACACCCTGAAGGAGCGTGAGGACTGATGGTCGGGTTGGTGCTCGTAATCATCGGGTACGTCATCGCCATCGCATGGGCGGTATGGCGTGCAATCCGCGTGCCAAGCATGACCCTACCCGAACACCTCATACCGCTCGAACCCGACACTGTTACCTTCCCTTCTGTGCTTATGTCGGGAGTGGCCGCCAGTCCCGTCACCGGACCCACGCACATGCTTCGTCGTGCGGGATTTCTTCCCATGGTTATTGCCATGCCCTTCGCCTCGCTGACGCCCGCCACTGACATCAAGTTCATGCACCCCGACAAGTAACTGGAGAATGCTTGCCGGGGCCCCGTTCCGATGGGACCCGAGGCGTGGACCAAACCGCAAGGA
>NZ_WBSO01000033.1 GCF_009299485.1 Bifidobacterium apri | reverse complement strand
GCTCCTGTCTTTCCCCTCACTGTAGTACACAAGCCGTCGCGAAAACGCGCGATAATAGTCGATATCAGCGATTGACGAAACTCATGACCGACGAGATCGATTGAGGATGGGACCGGAGCATGGAGCACAAGACGCAGAAAATGCAGAACTTGAGTTGTTGATGATTGTTGATCAGAAATCATTAGTGTATTATTGCAACATAGATGACTTGCAATCAAAGGCTTATGATAATAAAGTTTTGGTTATTTTGCAGGATTTTTATGATGAAAAATGCTGCAAATATTTTATTTGCAGCTCTATTAATTAGTGTTGTAGATGCCATGATGTGGCAAAGCAATGTAAATTGTTGCGATATGGTGTCTGCTTAGCCGGATGCATACGGTAGAGTAACTATTTATTGTTGCGTCAGTATCCGAAAATAAAAGATGCCGACGCAACAATAAAATCAGCGTCTACTTATTTGCCTTAGCTACATCGTTCGAAATGCGCAACATGGTAGCTGCTACTTACAAATTGGAACTACATCAGGGTGTTCGCGGATATCGTTAGAAAGTTCTCTTATTGTTTGCTGTAGAACTTCATTTGAAGCGTCTGCGCCTCCATTTACCATTGCGCCGATGAGTTCTTCATAGAATGTAGGGTCTCCTGTCAAAGAAGTCCAAAACTCATCACCAATAAGTACGGTGTATCCTTCTTTCTCAATATTTTTGTAATTGGTAGAGAGTGAAGCCCGATTACCGTAAAAGATTCCAACGATGCAGTCTGTAGAAGGATTGAAATCATTTGAGCCGTTGACGCGTAATAAATTGCGAATTCCTTTGAAGTGATTGCAAATCGTTTCTACGTCGTCCTTGTTGATGGTCTGAGGGCCGGCTTTGAGTTGGCAATAAACATGTCGGTTCGTGCGAGAGTCCACGTATTCAATATCCATTCCGGCGGTTGTGGATGCGTACGCGGACAGTACTTCGGTGCTGAACTTTTGTAATTGGTTGCCGAAAGACGTCGTAATTGAAGTGCCTAACACGCGCGGATATATCAGTGCTTTTGCCAGTGTTTCTGCGTTTACGTCGCTAAATGCGAATTTAGCTAGATAAGCGGTAATGAAAGGGTTGATGTTAAAGGTGTCGAGCCTTGCGCACTTCTGAACATTCTTTATATGATTTGCGATGATTCGTTGTTGAAAGAAGCTGATTGCGGAATTGAGGATTTGCTGCTTGTTTTCCTCTGACATATTCATATATCGAATTCAACTACGCGGTAGTCCAAATTGCAAGAAGGTTCGTAACCCTTGCTGGAGTAAAGGTTACGAACCTTCCAGTCACAGCATTGAGAGTGCGTCTGCTTTCACTTGTGATGCGGTGGCATGCTCGATGTCGACCGGTGCGACAACTCGAAATTCTTGTTGATCTTCTCCGCTGAGCATCGCGATAATCCCCCGCCCGACGTGGTAAGCCAAGTTCACTGGCACCGCATTCCCGATCTGCCTATAGCGAGCAGCGATGCTGCCCGTAAAATTCCAGCTGTCCGGGAAGCTTTGAATACGCGCATATTCGCGTACAGTTAATGGCCTTGTTTCAGTAGGATGACAACGCTCGGTTTGCTTTTGAGCCGGAGAACAAGTTAATGTCAAGGACGGTTCATTCCATGCAAGTCTTCGCGCCATACCTGTTTTCCCACCAGGGAGATGGAAACTTCCGCCTAGATATGAACGTTGGATGTCGGGTGGCAAGTCGCGCCAATATCCGCCTTGAGGAACCATTTCAAGGACGTGTTGCTTTGCCGGTGGGTATAGAGCGCCCTCGGATTCTGGACAGTCGCCGATAGCGTCCCATAATGTGAGTACTTCAGAGTCCTCTTTGGGATAAAGAATAGGCATTTCTAAATCTTTCCTTACTCCGATGAGGACAAGACGTTCTCGCTTTTGGGCAACATCAAGGAATTGAGCCCGCAGGACTTTTACTGCAACATTATAGCCAATATCATCTAGAGTCTTCAGCATGGTCATAATGGTTCTAGTGTGATCATGGGTGAGAAGGCCTCGCACATTTTCCATCATTATGACTTTTGGTTGAATTTCCTTGATGGCTCGAGCAAATTCAAAGAAGAGTGTGCCTCTTGTATCCTCAAATCCTCGGGATAAGCCAGCGTATGAA
>NZ_WBSO01000032.1 GCF_009299485.1 Bifidobacterium apri | reverse complement strand
CCGCCTGGACCGCCTCCTCGCGCACGGTCTGCAAATCGCCGGTCATCCCGGCCGCAATGGCGAACGCCTGGGCGATATCACGGGACTTTTCGCCGGAGTAGTCTTTGTTGTATTCCATGACCGGGGCGTGTGCTGCATACACTGGAATCGTGTAATCCTTACTGCCGCAACCGATACGCGGACATGCACGTCAGGTTCGCCAGCTCCGATTCTCGCCCATTCCCGTACAAACCACACATGCCACGGGAACACACACAAAACCATCACCGGGAACCAGAACGGCAATGGGCTTCATGCGGATACAGAAAAAGCCCCGGAACATTCACCATGCTCCGGGGCTTTCCTTGTGTAATCCGCGCAACCGCGAACGGCTGCGACCATGACGATGATACCGTTACCGGCAACACCGGTCATGCTTACATGTTCACTTGTATTTTAACTCGCACCGGCAGGACCGGTGGCGTCGAAACGCCCCGGCCGAACCGTAGGCGTGTCTACGTGATACCGCCAACCATAGCAGCACCTCTCGTGTCATGCAAGCAGACTACTCGGCCTTAGCGCCGCCGGTCGGAGTGGCGCTGGCATTGCTCGCGCCGACGAGCGCGCCGACGAACGTACCGATAGCGGTGACCGTGGTGACGATGGCCGTCAAATGCGGCCAACCCCACGCCGTACCCACAGCACCAAGCAATGTGGCTAACGCGGGCAGGACGATAAGCCCGACCCACTTCAACGCTTGGTATGCCTTACCAGGCAGCAGATACTCCATGATTCCTCCTATCTCTAGAATCGTCCCGTGTTGAGGCGGATTTGGATTTTGCGCGCAGTGTCATAGCCGAGAATACCGTCCGGGTTCGCGCCCACATACCGCTGAATCGCGCGGATGGTGGTACGGTCAAGCAGACCGGTCTGCCGCAAACCGAATTTACGCTGTACCGCGCGGACGAGCGTCGAGCCACGATGGTTGCGGTGGGTTACGGCGTAAAGCCTCGGACGGTACCAGACGACGTACTGGCCGCTGATCTCACCGTCCACGGGTGTGCCCATGACACGCTGCCATTGACAGATGGTCTTGTAGCCGATTTTCCCGTCCGTGTCCAACACGGGGCGGATAGTCCGCGCCGCGGGGGCGGGGGTGCTCGGTTTCGGCGCGGGCTTCACGGTCGCCTGAGAGCCGTTGCCGCCGCGCGCGTAAGCATCCCAAGCTACCCCGTCACCGTAGAAGATATCCAAGTCGAGGCGTCCCGCATACCCGGCGAGCACACCCTCGCTCGTGTACTGGCGCATCGCCTCATTGAAGCGCCCGCCGTGCCACGGGTTGGACTGCCAGCCGGTCGGATTCATCGTCGCGTAAGCGGCGGGCCAGATGGCGCAGTTCGCGCGCACGTCAGCAGGAATCTTACCCACGCCGCTTTCGGGGATGTAGATGACCGGCCACACGCCCGTCACCGCGTGGACGCGGTTCACGAACGTCCTGATCCAATCCCCGGCACTCGCACTGTAGTAGACCTTGTTGCCGCCCATCTCGAAGTCCAAGGCGAGCAGCGCCTTGCCGCGCCACCCGCCTATCGAGCTGACGAAGTGGTCGGCTTCAACTGTCGCATCCGCGCCGTCCGCGTAATGGTAGACTCCGATTTTCTTGCCTCGCCGCTGGGCGCAGGAGAGCTGGGCGGCCATCTTCGGGTTCGCATACCACGTGCCCTCAGACGATTTCACGACCGCGAAATCATAATCCTGCACGGTGCAGGTCACCGTGTCCGACTGCCAACTGGCGACGTCGATGCCGTTCAATGCGGCCATCGCGCTCGGGGCCGCCGTCAACCCCACCACCAGTGTGATGATGGTGGCGACCAATCCCGCTCGGGGCGGGCTTTTCCACTTCATATAATCCTCCTTATTCTGGTTGTGTCGAATAGTCGAAATAGTTGAGTCCAGTGGTTTGGAGTTTCTCGTAGTCTTCCTGCGTGCAGACGATGAGTCGCGCGTAATGCGCGACTTTGCCATCGCCTGCCATGCTGGTGAGTACAGGTGTGGGCGTGGTCGCACCACTCGCCTTGTCAAGGCAGGGGAACTGCCATGTGATGCGTGTTCCCGGCCATGGCTGGCCATTGAGGTAGCCGGGTGGGCCGTTCAGGGTCAGGTTGGTGTGGTTGAAGCTGACG
>NZ_WBSO01000031.1 GCF_009299485.1 Bifidobacterium apri | reverse complement strand
GGCCGCTGGGCGCACAGCAGGTCGCCGTCATCGGCGGCGGCAATGTGGCCATGGACGTCGCCCGCGAGCTCATGCGCAACGCCGACGATCTCAAGGCCCGCACCGACATCCCCGACAACGTGTACGAAGGCATCAAGAACAACAAGGCGCGCGAACTGCACCTGTTCATCCGCCGTGGCGTCGCCCAAGCGAAATTCTCCGTGCAGGAACTGCGCGAAATGGAGAAACTTCCCGGAGTCCAGCTGATTATCAACGAGGATGATTTTGAGCTCGACGACGACACCATCGAGGAAGCTGGCAAGAACAAACTGACCCGCCAGATGGTCGACGAGCTGTTTGCGATCCGAGAAATGGCCGAAGATATGGAAGATGACGGCGACGTCGATTTCGAAGGCAACCCCGCGGACCGCAAATATTACGTGCATTTCAATGCCGCTCCGACCGAAGTGCTCGGCGAGGATGGCAAAGTCAAGGCGATCCGCGTGGAACGTACTGAAACCGGAGCCGATGGCGTGATGCACCGCACCGGCGAATTCACCGACTACCCGGTGCAGGCGGTCTACCATGCCATCGGATACAAGCCTGCGACGGCGCCTGGAATCGCCTACGATGAGCGGCACGCGCATCTGGCGAACGCGGGCGGCGACGGCCGTATCACCACCGAGGCTGAAGGTGGCGAGGTGCGTGACCGCCTGTATGCGACCGGATGGGCGAAGCGCGGGCCGGTGGGCTTGATCGGCTCCACGAAGTCTGACGCTCTGATGATCGTCACCAATATGCTCGAGGATCTGTCGAAGGCTGCTGAGGGCGGTCGCATCGCCCCGGATCGCGATCCCGAATCCATCGACCGACTGCTTGCCGAACGCGGTGTCAAGCCGATTGATTTCGTCGGATGGAAGCGTATCGACGCGTTCGAACGTTCCGAGGGTGCGAAGGAAGGCCGCGAACACAAGAAGGTCATTGAGCCTGAGCAGATGCGCGCGCTCGCTCACGCGGAGTGATGCTGGCGGAGTGATGCGGACGGTGGTCTGGCCAGTTGGCGGTCTGGCACGCTGGTGGACTGATTCGGCGAGCTGACATGCTGGTGGGTCTCCAGTCTGGCATGCTGGCGAGTTCGGCGGGTCGGCATTGCGCGTTGGCACGCTGACGCACTGACTCGTTGACGCCCTGGCATCCCAGATTGATCGGAACCGAGACACGCTGAGCTGAAGGCGTAGTACTGCGAGCCTCAACTGAAGGCGCCTGCAAACGGCGGTGTCGCAACGTTATTCGTATGTTGTGGCGCCGCCGTCATGGCATCTGCCACACAACGTGCCATATGTCAAGCGCATATTCAGAAAAAACTCAGCAGTGGCTCTTAGTGTGAACACCATGAACGGCAACATGAAGGTGCATGGCCACTTTAACGGCTTGAAAACAGTCTTTCTGTTCGGACTGATGTGGGCTATCATCATGCTGATTTGGTGGTTGACCGGTGCAAGCGAAGACACGCTGGGAGTGTATCTTGTCATCGGCGTGGCTAGTACATTCGTCTCGTACTGGTTCTCGGACCGTATCGCCATCGCCTCGATGGGCGCACGGCACGTGTCCGAACAGGAAGCGCCTGAATTGTATCGGATTGTGCGCGAACTGTCAGCCAAGGCAGGCAAGCCCATGCCTCGCATCTATATTGCGCCGACCATGAGCCCCAACGCGTTCGCAACCGGTCGTAACGAGCATCATGCTGCCGTATGTTGCACGCAGGGTATCTTGCAGATCCTCAATGAGCGTGAACTGCGCGGCGTGCTCGGTCACGAGCTGATGCACGTGTACAACCACGACATTCTCACGTCAGCGATCGCATCCGCCATGGCCACGGTGATCACGTACCTCGGGTACGCGCTGATGTATTTCGGCGGTGGCGATGATGATGACCGTGATTCCGGGCCGCTTGGCTTCCTAGGCATCATTCTGTGCACGATTCTCGCCCCGATTGGAGCGTCGCTCATTCAGCTTGCGATTTCCCGGACGCGTGAATACGACGCTGATGAGGACGGCAGCAAGCTGACTGGCGACCCGGAAGCGCTCGCGTCCGCATTGTATAAGATTTCGTATGGCGTGAAGGAATGCCCGATGCAGGCGACTGCCGGTAATCAAAGCACTGCCGCCATGATGATTGAAAGCCCGTTCAGCGAGGAAGGCTTCCAAAAACTCTTCTCTACGCACCCGCCGACTTCCGACCGTATCAGCCGGCTTATGCAAATGGCTCATGAGATGCACGGTGTCGCCGCTGCTATGCCGAATGAGACGCCGCAAGTGCTTTACCGGCAGACAGCCCAGCCCGTCTACTCCCAGTACCGCCGCTAACCGGCCTCTGCCGACGGTGAGGTGATAGTGAGCATCGACAGAACCCTCTGCCGACGGTGAGCAGTGCGTGAGCGTCGGTGGAGTCAGTGGTGTGACCTTCTGCCGACGCTGAGCGGGTTGTGAGTGTCGGTAGAACCCTCTGCCGATGCTGGTGTGGTTCTCAGTGTCGGTAGAGGTCTTTGCCGACGCTGAGGTTGGGCTTGAATGTCGGTGGAAGTCTCTGCCGACTGTGAGGTGATGGTCGGTAT
>NZ_WBSO01000030.1 GCF_009299485.1 Bifidobacterium apri | reverse complement strand
TCGACGCGCTCGACACCACCACACGCCAGGAACAGGAGTAGGATACCGGCCAACAGGGGCCGCGACGACAACGCCACGGCAAACACAAAAGGCGACCCCTTCATACACCAACCCAAGGGACATCATCACACAACACAGCATCCCGGCGCGGTATAAGCCCCCTACGACCGCACAACTACTCACTTTGTGAGCCAATCCTCACACAACAGCTACCAGACCACCCAAATCAACGTCCCAAAACAGCTATACCACCCACTGTGTGAGCGAATCCTCACACAACGGGTACACGCACCACAAAAACAGCAGATCTCCGCTTCCCAACCACCCGGTTTGTGAGCCAATCCTCACAAACCCAGCACCAGGGCGGCCAACACAGTGGATTCCGGCATCCCAAACCACCCACTTTGTGAGCGAATCCTCACAAACCGGGCACACAAGCCGGCAAAACAGCAGATTCCAACTCCCCCAACCACGCACTTTGTGAGCCAATCCTCACACACCGCGTCATCCGCACCTGCCAGCCTGCTGATTCTGGGCATCCAACCACCTGATTTGTGAGTCAATCCTCACACAACGGGGGACAGACCTGGCTCCTCGTATCGTGTCCATCCGAATCAACCGCGCTCTTGCCAACGCCGGTCACAACCAGCCCCTCGCCGCACACCCAACCAATCCAACCGCGGATTGGCTGGGTCAGAAAATCGCGGATTGGATCGATTCCGTAATGGATTTCAAACAATCAGCCCGCCATAATGATGCGTAATCACTCATGACGGGCGAGAAAACCGCAGAAAATCGCGGATTCGCAACGCGAACACGCACGCGGCAAACATCCCACCCGCTCGTCCGAATCGGAAAGGATTGACATGGCCGAAGAAAATCGCGCGGAACTCAACAGGAACCTCGCCCAGATGCTCAAAGGCGGCGTCATCATGGACGTCACCACCCCGGAACAGGCGAAAATCGCCCAGGATGCCGGCGCGTGCGCGGTTATGGCACTCGAACGCATCCCCGCAGACATCCGCGCGGCAGGCGGCGTCTCCCGCATGAGCGACCCGGCCATGATCAAAGGCATTCAGGAGGCCGTCACCATCCCGGTGATGGCGAAGGTGCGCATCGGGCATATCGCCGAGGCGCGCATCCTGCAAGCCATCGATATCGACTACATCGACGAGTCCGAGGTGCTCTCCCCCGCCGATGACGTGTACCACATCGACAAAACCCAGTTCAAAGTGCCGTTCGTATGCGGTGCGAAGAACCTGGGCGAGGCGCTGCGCCGCATCGCCGAAGGCGCCGCGATGATCCGCACCAAAGGCGAGCCCGGCACCGGCGACGTCATCCAGGCCGTGCGTCACATGCGCACGATGAATCGCCAAATCCATGAACTGCAGGCACTGCGCGACGACGAAATCTTCGAAGCCGCCAAGAAGCTCGAAGTCCCTTACGATCTTGCCAAGTACGTGCACGATAACGGCCGTCTGCCCGTCGTGAACTTCGCCGCCGGCGGCGTGGCGACCCCGGCCGATGCAGCGCTCATGATGGAGCTGGGTGCTGAAGGCGTGTTCGTCGGCTCCGGCATCTTCAAGTCCGGCGACCCGGCCAAGCGCGCCGCCGCCATCGTGCAGGCGACCGCCAACTGGCAGGACGCGGACCTGCTCGCCCGCCTGAGCGAAAACCTGGGCGAGGCCATGGTCGGCATCAACGAGGACGAAATCAAGACCATCATGGCTGCTCGCGGAGAGTGATCCGGGCGTAGCGCAGTCCGACGCCGAGCGCTTCGCATGTCCGCCCCGCCCGCAAACCAGGTGAGACATGGGCGGGGCGCAACAGCGGCGTGACAGGATGCGCGCTCAGAGACACAGACTAGGGCACAAAAGAGAGGAGGATCCTATGGTTGTAGCGGTTCAATACATCGAGAAGGAGCAAGGCGGCGACCAGACGCATGACGTCACCGGCATTCTCGCCGTCCAGGGGGCATTCGCCGAACACGCGGCGACCCTTGACAAACTGGGCGCATCTTGGCGTCTGCTCAGGGCTGCGGAGGATTTCGACGAGTCCATCAGCCGCGTAATCCTGCCCGGCGGAGAAAGCACCACGCAAGGCAAACTGCTGCATTCGACCGGATTGTTTGACCCGATCAAACGGCATATCGACGCAGGCAAGCCGGTGCTCGGAACATGCGCGGGCATGATTCTGCTCGCCAGCAAACTCGACAACGATGACAATGTCTACTTCGGCGAGCTTGACGCGGTTGTGCATCGCAATGCGTACGGGCGGCAGCTGGGCAGTTTCCAGACGGTCGGCTCGTTCGGCGACATCCATGATTTGCCGCTCGTGTTCATCCGCGGGCCGTACGTCGCGCAGGTAGGGCCGAAAGCCACCGTCGAGACGGAAGTGGACGGGCATGTGGTCGGTTTGCGGCAGGGCAACATTCTCGCCACCGCGTTCCATCCGGAACTCACCGACGATACGCGCGTGCACGAACTGTTCCTGTCACTGTAAAGTTGCGGGGGCACAGGACGCGGCGAATACGCGGTAGAGCAGGCCCGGTGTGTCGTCGTGAATCGTGCATTGCCGGGTTGGATAGGCGCATGCACGCCCATTACATTGGTTAGTGGGTCCCGCGCCGCGGGGCCCGGTCGCCGAGTGTGGTATGGCCGAATCGCCCTGTCGTTCATGATCCGGGGAGTGTTGCCGCCGCACGCGGGACGCCCCCGACCGCTGATA
>NZ_WBSO01000003.1 GCF_009299485.1 Bifidobacterium apri | reverse complement strand
CAGGACCCGCTCGCTTGCCGTCAGGTGATTGTAGGATGGCATCGGTGCAACACCTTTCCAGGGATTGTTATTTCTCTTTCAACCCACAACCCTAGCCGAGGTGTTGCACTTGCACTTTGAAAACGGGGGACGACAGCCTGAACGCCATGTCTGATAGGCTGGTGGACACCATGCGCAGCCGCGGCATCACAGTCGAGCGGTATAACACCGAGCAAGAAATGATATCCGCCCTGATAGCGAAAAGAGGGACAGACCCCAAGCCCGATGACAACGCGCTGCAACGATCAGTGAATGCATACCTGCGGTGGCGCAGTCAGGAATTGGAGAGGCAGGATCATGACGAATCACAACAATCCGATCCAAGGGCGTGACACCGCCGACATTCCCGACATGTCCGACGATGACAGCAGCCACGACCATGACGAAGATGCCCTGATGGGTGCGCTGATGGCGGCCAACAACCCGATGGCATTGTTCGGCAGTGGCGACCCCGCTGCAACGGCAGCCAAAGACACGGATGACGCCGAAGAGGACGCTACAGATGCTACGGATGGCCATGCCGCCGTCGCCCCATTCGACGTGAACAGGTTCCTTTCCGGACTGGATGCCATCTACAGCGCGCATCGGGCCGGTCAGGATGCGGACGCCTACCTGCAGCAGGCTATGGCCGATGCGGAAAACGCCGGCGATGATGCCGGACTGCTCACCGTACTCAACGAAACGATGGGATTCTACCGTTCCCAAGGCCGGCACGAGGAAAACCAGTGGATTGTGCAGCGGGCGCTGGAACTCGGCCTGCGCATGGGGCTTGTCGGCAGCGAAGCGTGGACGACGACGCTGATCAACGCCGCCACCGCGATGCGGGCCGCGCATCACTATGACCAAGCGGCTGACCTATACCGGCAGGCGCTTGATAGCGCCGCCGCCACCTATGGCAAACATGACCGTCGTCTGGCAGCGCTGCACAATAACCTGTCCATGCTGTACAGCGAAACCGGCCACCCGGATAAGGCGTACGACCAGCTTGTGCAAGCCATGACCATCCTCAACGATTCGGGCGCCGACCCGCACACCGACCCCGATATCGCATCCACCTATGTCAATCTTGCGCTCGTGGAACTGCAATTGTGGCATGATGCCCGCGATCATGAATCCGCCGGCAGTGCCGCAGAGCGGACACAATCAACGTCCGAACTGCTCGACCATGCCGATGAGCACGCCCGGCAAGCGCTCAACATCTATCATCAAGGAAAGCTCACGCATAGTGCGCATTACGCGTCGGCGTTGGCGGGAGCAGCACAGGTTCAGTTCACGCGAGGAGCGTTCGCGGAGGCGGTGACGTCGTATCGCAACGCCCTCGACGTGATCGCTGAATGTTACGGCACCGACACGGATTATTACCGGACCACCAGTCAGAACCTGCAAGCGGCCGAAGACGCGATGGCGCAACAGGCGAAGCAGTCCGGCATGTCGAGCGATATCACGGATACCACAACAACCACTGCGTTCCCTGACGCATCGGCCGTCGGCGATGATTTGAGCCCCGACATCACCGGGCTGGCGCTGGCCAAACGCATGTGGCTTGAATACGGCAAACCTATGATTGCCGAACGATACCCGCAGTACCAGGGGCGCATTGCCGCCGGATTGGTCGGGCATGGTTCGGAATGCTACGGGTTCGACGACAAGCTCTCCCACGACCATGATTTCGGGCCCGACTTCTGCCTGTGGCTGACAGACGAGGATTACGCGCACATCGGCGAGCGCCTGCAAGCCGATTATGATGCGCTGCCGGACCGGTTCCTCGGCTTCGGGCCGCGCCAGTCCACGCCACGCGCCCAGGGTGATGGCAGGCGTGTCGGCGTATTCCGGATCGGCGATTTCTTCGAGTCTGTGACCGGGTACCGAACCGCCCCTGCCGCCGACCAGCCGCATGAATGGTTGATGCTGGACGAAGCGACCCTTGCCGCCGCGACCAACGGCCAGGTATTCGCCGACCCGTTAGGGGCGTTTTCCAAGACGCGGCAAGGCTTCAAGCTGATGCCTGACGACGTGCGGTTGTCGTTGATTTCACGGCGGCTGGGCATGATCAGCCAAGCGGGACAATACAATCTGCCGCGGATGTTGCGTCGCGGTGACGGCAGTTCGGCATGGATGTCGGTCAGCATGTTCGCAGATGCCGTGTCATCACTGGTGTTTTTAATCAATACGCCGGTGTCTGCCGGGTATGCGCCGTATTACAAGTGGCGTTTCGCCGCGTTGCGTCGTTTGAGCGCTCGGATGGGGACGCGGCTCGCCGGCGTGTGCGGCAAGGTGGAGCAGGTGTTGCGCTTGGCTGGCGTCGCTTGCTATGACGACAGCGGGCACGCACAGGATGCCGCTTCGGCCATGGATGCGTTGATTGATGCCATATGCGCGAATATCGTCGCTGAACTCAAGCGTGAAGGCCTGACCGACAGTGACGAGCGGTTCCTGGAATGGCAGCGGCCCCACGTCGAAGCGCATATCGTCAGCGATGCCGCCTGCTTGCATAGTCTGTAAACCGTACCGGCGCATGCAGAAGCCGACAAGCGGGATTGCCGCATCGGCACAGGTTTGCACAAGCTGATAGCGCTGGCGGCGAATCAGCCTGCGAGCGGCAGGACCGGCGTGGATATCATGGCAGATGTCCCGTGTCGTCAGGAAAGAAGGTTTCATGTCCCAGGAGTTGCCGATGATTCCGGTTCGTGCCGATGATCCGCTGCTTGAAACGGTGATCCGGCTGGAATGGGACCAGTTCCAGCGCACGGATAATGAAGGCGGGCGTGCGGCATGCCAAGGTAATTGGCCGATGTTCCATGAGATGCGATTAAGCCAGTTCCTCACGTGGACGCCGGCGTTGTTGGCCAGTTATGAACATGATTTGCGGCAGGCGGATCGTATCGGACGCAACCTGGTGACTGAAAAGTATGCGCGGATGATGGCTTCCACGGCCCCGGATATCTACCGTGAGCGCATCGAACCGTATATTCCCCGCCTGTCTGAGGATAGGATCGCCCGGCAGGAGCAGGTTATCGTCCGACAGGTCGCGTGGGCGCGGGCATTCGCCCAACGCTGGCCGGCGCTCGGCGGGGCGATGCGTGTCCTCACCACCGCGGAAGACACGCCGGAGCAGACCTCGTTCGAAACGTATCTGCGTGGCGAATTAGGCACATATTCGGACGCCACGTTCACCGAGTACGAACGGTTGGTGGACGCGATTGCAGCGCAGGGAGGCAACCTGACCGAGCAGACCGTGCGCAACACCGTGCGTTTGGACGGGTATGCGGGACTCGACGAAGCGCAAGCGGCACAAGCAGCACAGGCCGCACAAGCTGCACAAAGCGACGAATCCGGGACGATACAGGCATGAAGAACGACAACGAGAGCACAGACAGGGATACCGCCTTGGACACCACCACCGACGACCATACGGAACAGGGCACAACGGCACACACCGCACCAGCACGGAAACGGCATCGGCTCATGATGGTCGAAGGCGCGGCGCTGGTGATACTCGTCATCCTTGCCGGCATCGGTTCCGCAATCGGCGCAAGCTGGCGAGTGGAACCGTATACGGATCACATCACGGTCGGCTCGTCAAGCACCGCGATCGCGGCACGCAACCTGTCGACCGCGCAAGAGGGCACATACAAAGTCAAAACGACGAAACTGACCATCAAACTCACCGACACGGTCAGTGTGAACGCGATTTTGCGCGAACCGATCGGAGCGCACGGCACACGCCCGGCATGCGTGTTCGTGCATGGCGCCGGCACAGGCAAAGCGTCCGAAGTGTACGGCGATATCGCCCCGGCGATGGCGTCTGCCGGCATCGTCACGCTGGTTCCGGACAAACGGCTGGACAACTATTCGTGGACGAGCCGCGACTATCAGGCCATGGCCAGGGACTATCTCGTCTCGTGGAAGCTGCTTGCCGGATTAGACAACGTCAACCCGTCGCAGGTCGGCGTATACGCGGAATCCGAAGGCACGTGGATCGCGAGTGTGATGGCGAAGCAACAGCCGCGTATCGCGTTCATGATCCTCACCTCCCCGCCGGTGGTGCCGGGACGCGACCAAATGGCCATGGCGGCGACTTCGTATGCGACCATCGCGGGTGCGCCGCAAAGCGTGGTTGACGAGTTGCCGACACTGATCAGCCTTGATTTCTCGCTGGTCGGGCTGCAATATGCGGATTTTCCTGCGCAAGATTATTATGCCGCCCTTACGATGCCGTTGCTCATCAATTACGGAACCGTCGACCCGTCGATGCCGATCGAGCAGGGCGCGCGCACGCTGATTGATGCGGCGAAGGCCAACGGCAATACGAATGTGACCGTGCGATACTATCCGACGAATCATCAGATGCGTACCGGTTCGTCGCTGTCGTTGCCCGGTCTGCCGTTGGAACGGCATTACACGCATGACCTGGAAGATTGGACCAACGCCGTCATTGCAGGCGCCACCGCAGCGGACTGGTCCACGCCGATGATTGCCGGAAGCCAACCGCATCAACGATTCACGGCCCCTTCCAGCACTCCGCGCGGGATGATCGGTTCGGTGTCCCAAGCGCTTGCCCTGATGGCCGCGCAAATCCTGTGTGTGATCGCCGCGGCTGTCGGGGCAATCGTGTTGTGGGTTAGCGGACGGCTGCGTGGAGCACGAACACGCGTGCCCGCCCGCGGCAATTCCGCACACGCGGCAGGAGCGTCGATGCCAACGGTAACGTCAGCGATGATGACGACGCTGGCATCATCGGCGGGCGACGCGCTGGCGGAGCATACGCCATCCGGCAACACACCGCGATTCGGGCGCGGCATCGGCGCGATGCTCGTCGCGTGCGTCACGCTCCCCGTGCTGACTGCGGGCGGATTGGGTTGGTACTTGGCCACGCTCGGGAAGGCGGCATTGTCGTTGTCCAACCGTGCCGACGTGCTTCGACCAGGCTGGACCATGCTGCAAATTGGCGCTGCTGCTTGTCTGCTCCTGCTGTTCGTTCTGTTCACGATGGTGATGCATCATATCCGCCGAAATCCCGAAGAACCGTCCATCGCAACCGGTATGGGACATGTCATCGTCACTGTCCTCGCCATCGCCGCGCTGGTGCTGTCCATCATCGTGTTCATGTTCTGGGGTCTGAGATAACCCATCCCCTGTTGCTGCCGACGCTGAGCGGCATGTCAGCGTCGGCAGCAACAGAACCCCAACCTTCCACCGACGCTCAGCAGGATGTCAGCGTCGGCAGAAACAGAGCAACCCTCTGCCAGAAACAGAGGATTGATGCGACAATGACGGAGCGTAGGCAGACGGGAATTGGCCGACTGTCTACGCTCAGGAAGCGGGACGGATAATCAGTGAACGGCGTCCGCTGACTTGTCGCGATCGCGACGGGCGCTGGCCGTAGCGTTGATGATCGCCCAGACGATGGCGATGACAACCAATGCGACACCGGCAACGCCGATACTCACCGCGGCGACAACCCACGGGTCGACTTGGCCAAACGGCCAGTTCGGCACCATTCCCGCCATGACGATTGCCGCCACTCCCAACACGACCAGCAGCACGCCAAGTACCACGGTACCGGCGTTGACACCGCTGGGTGCCGGCGTGCGAATCACCGCTGCCGTCGAAGACGCCGCCGTGACAGGGCCGGCCGGAGTCCCCGTGTACATCGGGACCGTGTTGTCGCCGAGCGGATGCGATTGTTGAGGTTCCTCGCCGGCAGTCTGCCGCTGGCGGGCGAGTTCATCAAGCGGAATATCAGTCCGCGGGGCGGCGGGATGGACGGATGGAGTCTGCGCGTCCGACGAAGCCACATCTGGTTCCGCCGTCGAAGCCGTCTGCGGCATCACCGTCGTATCTCCCGGCGCTTGCGCATCCTGTTGTGAAGCGGCCTGTGGGATGACTTCCGTATCCGCGTTCCGTGGCATCACCATCGTGTCAGCAGTCGCCTCGGCGGGTTCCCGCAGCGTCGCCTGCGGCATCACCGCCGTGTCCGCCGGACGCTCAGCCGCGTCAACCTGCTGCATGGCTACGGTTTCGACCTTGTCCTGATCCGAATTGTTGACTTCACTCATTTCGTGGCCTCTTTCTTGGTGGTGTCATCGTAGATGCGGACGTAGCCCTTGCCGTTGCCGCCGTACGTCGCACTGACTTTCGCCTGGATGGTTGACGCCTTGATGCGCAGTTCCGGACCGGTCACGATATCGGTGGGTGAATCATCAAAGTCATCGAAATCGTCGAAATCCTCGTCATCGTCATCGTCATCCATGTCCGCGTCGTCATCTGCGCTATTGTCTTTCGCTTTGCCGGAATCCTTTGTCTTTGCGGGCGGATTGGCGACATGGCCTTCCTGATTCAGCGACGCATCGTAGCCGAAGTACACGCCGGCATCGGCGCCCACCTGGGCGAACGTCGAATCGTACAGCAGGTATTCCCCGCCGACGCTGTAGCGCTGGAATCCTCCCATCGTCTCAAACGCGTACGTGCAATACTTGGGCAGTTTCACCTGCACTTGCACGTTGCTCGCGACGATCCGATACGTGCCGGTCGGACAGTACGACAGGTACTGATGCTCAATATCAGTCATCTTGTGTGTGCCATACCGTTTGCCGTAGTCGCTCAAATCGATGGTCACCTTGTCGCCAGAATAGCTGTCGCCGACAAAGTAGACGCCATCGGTCAGCTGTTTGAGCGTCGCCTTGTCCGCGCTCAACGTCATCGAGCCATTGACATCAACCCGCTCATAGTGTTCCGCTTGCCGGTTGATATCAGCCAGGCAGTAACCGGTCGCTCCCGCGGTGAACATCATGACCATCGCGATGAACGCGGACAGCCACACCAGCGGATGCAAACCACCCGTTCTGCGACCGCGGATACCGAGAATGACCAGCAACGCGCCAAGTGCCACGCACACGCATCCGATCCAGCCGGTCGCCGAAGCAACCATGCTGACCAGCTGAGGTTCCTCATGATGCTGGTTCATATACCAGAACACCATGAGCGCCGCGGACAGCAGCACCAGCCCGAACGAGGCGAGTACGATCAGCGGACCGGCAGGCTTGCGTCTCGTGCGTATCACACGGGGTTGGGCGGGCACGACCGGGCGGGAGGAAGGCATTCCGCTGTACCCGTTGTATTGCGGGTATGGCGACGGCTGCGCGGGGCGGACTTCGGCCGGCTGCGGGCGGACAGCGGGATTGCCCGGCATGGGTGCGGCCTGCATCGGCATGGGGGCAGCCATCGGACGTTGCCGCCGGCCACGATACGATGTCGCGTTGAACATCACCAATACCAAGGCGAGCGCAACCAGCATCACCGCGGCAGTGACATCCCAACGCCAATGCACGCTCATCAGCCAAGACATCGCCACACTGGTGACGGCGAGCATGGCGATCGGGGCGAACACCCACTGCCAGCCGTCCCCGCCGTGCAGCACATCTTCGGCGATGATATGCCCATCAACGCTGTCCGGCATCAGCAGCCACGCGAACACGTACGCATAGATACCGAATCCGCCGCAGAACGCGAGGATGATCACGATGGCACGAACCAGCGCAGGATTCCAGCCCAGCCGGTGGGCGATGCCGGCGCACACGCCACCGATATACCGGTCATCGGTACGAACCAGATTGCTTTGCCTGATCCAACCGAACAACACGTCGCGCCAGTCGCGTGCAGGTTTCTTGTGCGGTTCGGGCTGGCTGGAAGGATACCAATTGCCGTTCCGGGCGTCGAACTGACCTGCCGCCGAGGAATTGGCGTATTGGCGTTGAGCATTGCCGTCACGGCTTTGTTGGCTGCCACGGCCTTGCGGTTCGCCGGATTGCGATTGCCATGCCGATGACGTTGATTGCGCGGATTGCCCCGGCTGCGTTGATTGCGTCGGCTGCGCCGCCGTATCGCCAGGCTGCCGTTGCGGCATCGGCTGTTCTGCTTGATCATGTGTATCGTTCATGCTTCCATTACAGCAATCCTTCACCGCCGAACGTATCGGGGAAACACCCGATTTATCCCTGAAAACAGGGTATGAACCCCTATCGTTGGCCTTCGGGGGCGCACAATGGAACCATGACATCTGTATCGAACGCGCCGCGACAGCCGGAAGTTCCGCCCGCAACCCGGCCGACAAGCGCCCAACCATATGGCGCCCAACTGTATGGTGCTCAACCGTATGGTGGTGTCGCGCCGCTCGCCCCCGCGAAACTGCCGTTGCTCAGACCGACATACGGCAGAATGCTGTGCGGGGTCTGCCGTGGCATCAGCCTTCATTTGGGCGTATCCGTATGGCTGGTACGACTCGTGTTCATCCTCACCTCGTTCGTGTTCGGCGCCGGTATCATCGCCTATATTTTTCTGTGGCTGACCATACCGGTCGGCGATCCCAGACTCGAAGCACAACGGCTGCGACCTGTCCATCAAGTCCCCCTGGCGAGAGGCAATGTCCCCTATCCTACGCAGCCGGCGACACCACCGGCATTCTACAGACAAGCCGCCGTCCCCTGGGCCGGTGGGGCAGCGGGACAGGCCGGCATCGCTGAACTGGCAACGCCCGCACGCGGCACCAGCACCAGCACCAGCACCAGCACCAGCACGGCGATACCACAAGGCGCAGCGGCATCGCCAAGTCTTCGCTCGCCAACCGCAGCCAACACCAATAACGCCGCCACCACCGGCACGGAAACATCCGGCGAAAGCCTGATGGACGCAATCCGGCGTGCACCCAAACCCGCCATCATCGCCTTGGCCGGCATCATCATGCTCGTCATCAGTATCATCATGCTGCGCACGGGAGAAACCACCATGCTTCTGCCCGCCATGATGACCGTCGGCGGCGTGCTCATCGCATGGCTGAGATTCAACGAGCAAGGCAGCCAATGGCCGACCGCCATCTTGGGGCTCGTCATCCTCGTCGCCGCATACTGCCTGGCAATCCTCCTGCAACCCGACGCCCCGAACCCGCGCGGCACCATCATGCTCGCCGGGGTCGCTCTGCTCGTGGCAGCCGCGCTCGCCGTCATTCCATGGATCATGTCGCTGACGAGCTCCCTCAGCACCGAACGCGCGCTCAAAGAACGCGAAGAAGAACGCGCGGATATGACCGCGCACCTGCATGACGGGGTTTTGCAAACGCTGGCACTCATCCAACTGCACAGCGACGAACCGCAGACCGTGCTCGCCCTGGCCCGCCAGCAGGAGCGCGAACTGCGCAACTGGCTGTATCAAGAGCGCACGCCACCAGACACATCCGTCAGCACGGGCATCAAAGACATCGCCGCCGAAGTCGAAGACGAGTCAGGCAAAGCGATTGAAGTGGTAACAGTCGGCGATGCACAGCCATGCACCCAGACCGACGCGCTGCTGAACGCCACCCGTCAAGCGCTGATCAACGCGGTCACGCACGGCGGGGAACCGATTTCCGTCTATTGCGAGGCCGGAACGACAACCGTGGACGTCTATGTGCGCGACCATGGTGAAGGATTCGATGTGGATGCCATACCCGAAGGTCGGCTTGGCATCCGCGAGTCCATCATCGGCCGCATCAAACGCCGCGGAGGCACCGTGCACATCGTGTCACGACCGCATTGGGGCACCGAAGTGCGTATGCACATGCCTATCGGCGGCACGTCGAATACCGCCAACGCACACACGCATATGATGGACAGCGCAGGCAACGACCAGCACAGGGCAGACCAGCTCAGTGCAGACCAGCACAGGGCATCAGGAATCGAGGAGCAATGAGCACCAGCGAACAAGGCAATACCGCAGACGACGCTGACATCCGCGTCGCCGTCGTCGACGACCACGAGATGTTCAGAGCGGGTGTCATCGCCACATTGCAACCGGCGTTCGATATCGTCGGGCAGGCGGGTGATGTCGAGGGGGCAATCGAGATGATTGCCGAGACCAAGCCCGATGTCGTACTGCTCGACGTGCATGTACCCGGCGGCGCAGGCGGCGGCGGTACGGAAATCCTCACCCGCTCGCACCCGCTCTCCCCCGCATCCGTATTCCTCGCGCTGAGCGTCTCGGATTCACCCCAGGACGTCGGATCGGTGATCCGAGCGGGAGCGCGCGGATACGTGACCAAGACGATAACCGGTGATGACTTAGCCAGTTCCATCCGGCAAGTTCACGAAGGATACGCCGTATTCTCGCCCAAACTCGCCGGATTCGTGCTGTCCGCCTTCCAAAACGGCGGCGTCGCACCGGAAGGCGAAATCCACGATGACGAGCTCGACCGGCTCTCCGCCCGCGAGCAGGAAGTCATGCGGCTGATCGCCCGCGGATACACGTACAAGGAAGTCGCCGCCGAATTGTTCATCTCGGTCAAAACCGTGGAAACCCACGTCAGCGCGGTGTTGCGCAAACTCCAACTGTCCAACCGGACCGAGCTGACGCGCTGGGCGGCAGACCGGCGGATTGTATGAATACGCGGGCGATGGCAACCATACCGATGCCATCTAGGCCGACTGCATCACCCGGTCAGCCATGTCGGCACCATGATCAGGACAATCCGAGCACCGAACGCGCCTGCGCTGCGGACCGGAATGTCACACCCCGCAGGCCAGCGACCCGCGCTCCACGCACGTTACGCGGATTGTCATCCAAGAACACCGTGGACTGGGGATCGACCTTGAACCGGTCAATCGCACGCAAATACAGGGCGGGATCGGGCTTCAGCAGACGCTCCTGCGACGAGACGACCGTATCAAGCAGCCGGCTGAACACCCCGAATCGCGAATGCGCGATATCAACCGCTTCGGTTGTGAAATTCGTCAATCCCCATACGCGCACACCGTCGGATTGCAAATCATCAACCAACTGATCCATGCCGTCGAGCACACCAAAAATTGCGCGTTCCTCGTGCTCGAGCCACATGCGCAGCACCCACGTGACCGCAGGACCATGATGCCGCGCGTATTCAGTTAGGACGTCCTGCGGCGGCACGCCGGAATCGAGCAGACGGTCGATGAAATCAAAACCCCACTCGTCTGCGGAGTCGAAAAACATGTCGATCACACCCTGCGGATACAGCCCTTCGAGCGCACGCCAAGGGCGCCAGTCAAGCAGGACGTCGCAATAATCGAATATCACGTCGGCGATCGGCCCGCCTTGTGAGGCGATGACGGTCTCATCGGGGTTCCATGATGTCTCGTGATTACTGCTGACAATGTCGTTGCGATCGCTGCTGCCGGTGGTGTCGTGATTGTGCTCGCTCATATTCATATTGTCGCGCATGTTGATGTCGACCGCCGCGGATGCATCAGCTCACCGTGTCGCCGGAGGTGCCAACAACGGCAAGTGCATTTCTCAACACCTGTTCACAGTACACCAAAGTCCTGGTCGGAACGCTCCGCAAGACACAGCACCGTATCAATGAAGATGTGGTACTTTCTCTTGTCTCCGAAATGCTCAAAGCCATTGACGAGTATGCAAAACATGACCGTGCCGAATTTGTCCGAGTGGTACAGGAAGCGCAGCCCAGCCAGTAGGCGGCAGAGGTCAGGAAACAGCGCACACGCCTTGCTACCGCCCAGCAGAGAGTGTCCGAGCTGGAAGTCCTGCTCTGTAAAATCTATGAGGGCAACATTTTGGGAAAGCTGTCCGATAGCAGATACGCCACTCTGGACGCTCAATACGAAAAGGAACAGTCCGAGCTTACCGCTGAAATCTCTGCTTTGGAAAAGGCAATCAAGAGCTACGAGAAGCATGAAAAGGACGCTGACCGTTTTATCGCTCTGATTGACAAGTATGAGAACTTCGACAAGTTGACGATTGCCATGCTCAATGAATTTATCGAGAAAATCCTTGTGAATGAGCGTGACCGCAAGGGCAGCATTCAGACCACACAGGAGGTTGAGATGTACTTCAATTTCGTGGGTCGTTTCGTTCCCCCGGTATTTGGCGAAGCGGAGCTGGCCCCAGAGGAATTAGAGGAAATCTCCAAGCGTGAGGAACGCAAGGACAAGACTTCATCAGAACTACTTGAAGCGTAAAGCCAGCGGAGCACAGAAGCGATACGAGGCTAAAATCAAAGAGAAGAAAAGGCAGAAATTGAAGCCCAGAAAGCCGCCATTCGTGCAGAGGACATTGCAAAGGGCGTGTTCGTTCCGGTCAGCCAGCTACCCACACGAGAGCCGCAGCAAGGAGGACAAACACCATGAACATCACTTACTCGCAGAATGGAGATTATCGAATCCCCAACATCGTTATCCGCAAGACCAAGCCCATCGGACACTACGGCATACTTCGCAAAGAGTATCTGGAAATGCACCACCCGATATTGTTCAATGAGCTGGTGCTATCCGACAAGCTCTTTGAGCATTGCACCGAGATTGACGAAGCGGCACAAAACCGCATGGAGCTGATCATGCGGTCGCTGGCAAAGCAAAACGGCGTGACCGAACAACTGAAAGCCGAAAACCAAATGGAATGGGTACGGCAAATGAACGCTTGCAAGGCACAGGCAGAGGAAGTTGCGAAAGCGGAATTGATTTATTATTGAGAGAGGAAGTCCGGGCAGAAAGCTGTTCAGACTTTTCTCATATATTCCAAAGTTGCAATAGAATCGTTACAAGTTTATGGCATAATTTGAAAGCGTAAGTAGACAAGAAATCGGAATTTATTGGAGTGACTGAATATGATAAAAAAGATGACAATAGATGACTATGAAAAGCTTTTTGAAATGTGGCAAAGTACACCCAACATGGGCTTACGAAGTTTAGACGATTCAAAAGAAGGCATTTCCCTTTTTTTAAAGCGAAATCCTAATACAAACTTTGTTGCTTACGATGATAACAAGTTGATAGGAGCGATATTAAGCGGACACGATGGTAGACGAGGTTATATTTATCACACGGTTGTTTTGCCGGAATATCGCAGACAAGGCATTGCTACCAATTTGGTGGATATGGCCGTGAAGTCATTGCAAGAAGAAGGCATTACCAGAGTATGCTTAAATGTGATGGAAACAAATGAGCAAGGCAAGAAGTTTTGGATAGATAGAGGTTGGGAGAAAAAGGATTTTTTAGGATTTTATAGTAAATCGATAACCAATAAAGAAAATCTGCCTTTGTTCAGTATGTAAAGAATAATAATATTAAATTCATGTTTTAGGAGAAAACATACCGTATGATTAGGCAAGCAACCTTTAATGATCTTGAATTGATTGAAGATACATATAACGAGCATTTCAGACATGAAATGGAACATGGCGCTTTTACAGTTTTCAAAAAAGGTGTATATCCAACTAAATGGGACGCAGAAAAAGCTATAATTTCTGGAACATTGTATGTTTATGAAGTTGATGACAATATTGCAGGAAGCATAATTGTCGACAAAGTACAGCCCATTGAGTATGAAGACATTAAATGGGAACAGGCGTGCACAAACAATGAAGTTATGGTAATTCACTTGCTTATGGTGCGTCCCAGCATGACAGGAAAAGGCATAGCCTCTTCTCTTGTTAGGTACGCTATGGAAATGGCAAAGAATAATTCTTGTAAAGCATTAAGGCTTGACACTGGAAATCAAAATATTCCTGCGGTATCGCTATATAAGAAATTAGGTTTTCAAGTTGTTTCAACTGCTTCTATGAAAGTAGGCAATATCATAGCACATGAAGGGCATTTATTCCTTGAAAAAGTGTTATAAACAAATTTGTGGCAGGAGATGTTATTATGATAATGGAAATACAGGGAGCAACAACAAATGATATAGATAGTATCGAAAAATATATGGAAACATACACGATGAGGAAGAAAAGGAATTGACTACAATTGGTTGGATTCGAAATATACATCCGACCAGAAAAACAGCTGAAGATGCTTTGGAGCGAAAGATTTATTCGTCATGGAGGACGAAGGCAAAATTGTAGCGGTAGCTATCATCAATCAAATCCAGGCGGATGAATACAAGTATGCAACATGGAAACATAGTGCAAAAGACAATGAAATCATGGTACTGCATGGTTTGGCAGTTGACCCATACCAAAAGAGTAAAGGGTACGGTAAGGCATTCGTAGCATTTTATGAAAATTATGCAAAGCGGCATAATTGTATCGCACTGCGCATGGACACAAATGTGCGAAACGCAAAGACAAGAAATTTATATCGAAAGTTGGGATATGAAGAAATTGGTGTTGTAAAATGTGTATTTAACGGTATTCCTGATGTGCAGTTAGTATGCCTTGAAAAATACTTAGTGTAAGTATAAAAAGGCAGTACAACGTAAAGATGACTTCCAGTTTGTCGAGCTGATACAATCCCCTTAGGAACTAAAGGGTGCACTTCTATACTTTCTTTCGGGAGTAGTGTGTCCTGCGGAGCTTCATTCTCCGTCAGCAGAAGAAAACTACATGACCAAGAACGTTTCGTCACGATCTTCCGTCAAGGGAGCTACACTCCCATGCGACGCTTGTGCGTCTATCCCTTGTGGACTTGCTGGCGGCGAACGGTTTTGACAAACCGTTCGCCGCCAGCAAGTTTGAAAAACTGAATACCAAAAAACTGACCGTTTACTGGTCGCAATCTGTGAACAGTTGACGGTCTTTTTTTTATCCCCATTTTCAAAAAAGGAGATCAAACAACATGGCAAAACCGAAAACCCTCGAACAACTACGAGCCGATAAGGAGAGAGCCGAGACGCGGCTTGCACGGGAACAGCACAAGCTGGAGCGTCCGGAAAACCGAAAGAAGTATCTGGAGAAAGGCGAGAGACAAAAGCGCACCCACCGCCCTTGCAAATCCGGGCGGCACGATTGAGAGTCTTGCCCCGGAGGTCAAAGATCTCACACACACCGGAATAACAGAGCTGATGGAGTACATCTTTTTTTCTCTGTCCGAAGTTCAGCGAGCCGTCCGACACATGGCGATTACCCATATCAGTAAAGTCAACAGAGAAAAGCAGATGAACGTCAATGCCACTATTCCATATGAGTGTCACACAGACCAAACGAAGCGCAGGACAGTCCGTTATTGCTTCTGCCGCTTATCGAGCCAGAGAGCGTTTGTATAGCAAGTATTATGGCGAGTACAGCGACTACACCCGTAAGGGCGGCGTGATCTGTTCCGACATTCTCCTGCCGTCCCATGCACCGCCCGAATACGCAGACCGTCAAACACTATGGAACGCCGTGGAAAAAGCCGAGCGTGGAAAGAACGCTCAGCTTGCATACATCTTTGACATTGCCTTGCAGAATGAGCTCTCCCTTGAGGAAAACATCGCTCTTGCAAGGCAATTTTTATTGGGCAGTTTGTGAGCCGGGGCATGGTGGTTGACTTCGCGGCATATAGGAACCAAAGTCATTGCTTTAGACTTCTCGTTCAGGTGTTCAAGACGGGCATGTGCAGGTCAGTCATTCGATTGAGGTGCCGGGTTCCGGGGCGTCTCCGTCGAAGGTTCCGTCTGTTGTTTGTGTTCACTTAGATGTGGACGGTTTCGTCACTATTTCTGAACAGTCGTGGCGTTCATTTTGGACGGTGTGGTCGGTTGCGGAATTGGGCATCGATGCCGTCCGGTATGGCGATCCGGCTTGGCGCTCTTCATGTAGCATGCCCATTCGCCTGCGAGGACACGGTGTCGTCTGGGAAGGCCGCGTGTCGCGCCCGTCGTCCTGCAACCCGGACACATCCAGCGTTGGCGCCCGAGCCGGTCATGGCCGTTCTTCTTCATCCTCGACCCGCACAATCCACACTCCGGGGCCCTGTTCGATCGTGTCCTCATCACTCCATGAAGACACAGGAACCAAGTCCGACACCCCGACACACTTACGGCCACAACGCCCGCGGGGATTATCAGCAATAACTTTGGTTCCTATATGCCTCAGATGCGCTGTTGGGGTTCACCGCGGATGCATCAGCCACCGTGTCGCCGGAAGGACTGCCGAATGGTACGGCCTGTGTCACAGCGGGCGTGGCGGCTTAGCGGTGCAGCCCGGCGGCGCGGCAGGATGCAAGTCGAGCATTGCGGAAGCATTGCATCAGGCGGCAACAAACGGCTCGGCACCCCGCCAGACGGCGTACCACACAATCCGGTTACACCACACCCCGGCCCAGCATCAACAGTTTGTAAGGACAGACAGCGGCATCAAACGGCTCGGCATCCCATCAGACGGCGTACCACACAATCTGGTTACGCCACACCCCGGCCCAGCGTCAACAGTTTGTGAGGACGGCCGGCGGGAAGCACCGTGAAACCGCTGGAACCGCGCGGTTTTCGGGTTAAATGACAAAATGTGTGTTTTATTCTGCCGCTTATCCCTACTGCCGCAAGGCGTGTCGCGGAGTGATTTTGGATCCGGGGCATTATCGGCGTCCCTGCTTGACTTTTCCGGAAAACCTGATCCAGCGGTTTCAGATGACAGGCGAAAGGACATCATCCCAGACACCCTCCAAATAGCAACCGGTAGAAGGGATATGACACCGACATTCACACGGATGGGGGCTTGACGCCAGGGCCCACCGAGCAGGATGCGCCAATGACGCTACCTTGACACGCCGGAATAAAACACACATTTTGTCATTTAACCCCGGTTCGGCTTGATAACAAGAAACCCCGTGGAGTGGACTCCACGGGGTATTGCGGACAGGGCGAGATTCGAACTCGCGGTGGCTTGCACCACAACGGTTTTCAAGACCGTCTCCATAGACCGCTCGGACACCTGTCCATGCGTTCGCACGCACAATCTTGAAGTCTACCACGAGGTCTGCATTTGGCAGAACCCGCACCTGTTCATCGATATCAGCGTGCGAACACGAATGCGAGACTCAGGCCTCCCACTTGCGCGGTTCAATGACTTCCTTGCCGCCCATGTACGGACGCATGGCCTTCGGAATCTCGATGGAACCGTCAGCCTGCTGATGATTCTCGAGGATCGCGACCAGCCAGCGTGTCGTGGCGAGCGTGCCGTTGAGCGTGGACACTGCACGGGTGGAACCGTCCTCAGTGCGCTCGCGGATGTTAAGACGACGAGCCTGGTATTCGGTGCAGTTCGACGTGGACGTGAGCTCACGGTAGCGGTTCTGCGTCGGCACCCAAGCTTCGCAATCGAACTTGCGCGCGGCTGAAGCGCCCAGATCGCCGGCAGCAGTGTCGATAATGCGATACGGCACTTCGACCTTGCCCAGCATCTCCTGCTCCATCTGCAACAGGTGCTGATGCTCGGCGCGGGAGTTCTCCTGCTTGCAGTAAACGAACATCTCGACCTTGTCGAACTGGTGGACGCGGATGATACCCATCGTGTCCTTGCCTGCGGCGCCAGCCTCACGGCGGTAGCAGCTGGACCAACCGCAGTAGCGCAGCGGGCCGTTGTCGAGGTTGAGAATCTCATTCTCATGCATGCCGGCGAGCGCGACCTCGGACGTGCCGACCAGATACTGGTCATCAGGCTCGCGCAGACGGTAGATCTCGTCCGCATGGGAGTTGAGGAAGCCGGTTCCGGCCATGACTTCGGGGCGCACCAGCGTCGGGGTGATGGCGAGTGTGAAGCCGTGTTCCTCAGCCTGGTCGACAGCCATGGTGAGCATGGCGATCTGCAGGCGGGCGACCGCGCCACGCAGGAAGTAGAAGCGGGAGCCGGAAACCTTGACGCCACGCTTCATATCGATGCCGGCGACGCCCTCACCGAGCTCGAGATGGTTCTTCGGTTCGAAACCTTCCGCGGCGAAATCGCGAATGGTGCCGACCTTCTTGACGACCACATAATCGTCTTCGCCGCCCTCCGGGGCTTCGGATTCGACGATGTTGCTGAGTTTCCACATCGCGGTCGTATAGTCGGCAGCCGCCTTGTCAGCGGTGTCCTTGTATTCGGCGACCTTGTTGGACAGTTCCTTGGTCTGGGCGATGATCTTCGCCTTGTCTTCGGGGGCTGCGGTGGCGATCTTCTTGCCCATGTCCTTCTGTTCGGCACGCGCGGCTTCGAAGGCCTTGAGCGACTCGCGACGGGTCTCGTCGGAGCGGAGCACCTCGTCGACAAGTTCGACGGACTCCCCGCGCTTGCGCTGGGATTCCTTCACAATGTCCGGGTGTTCGCGAATGAATTGAATATCAAGCATAGTTCAAGACTAATGCGGCAAGCAGACACATCACAGACCCCTCTATGCGACACCGTTATCAGTGCGCGCGCATTTCGTGGAGGGACCGTCAAATTCTCGAGATTTGCCCATAGACATCCCAGTAAAACCGATAAGAATAGGCATTATGCAGTCGTCCAAGATGCCCATAGCGGTTGTTGTTATCGCAATCATCATCGCCGTCGTAGCGATCGGTATCGCCGTATTCTTCCTCGTGCGCCGGCTGCGCCGCCGGCATGTCGCCAAAGTGCTTGAGCAGCGTGAGGACGACCAAGTCCATTACGCGTTCATCATCAATCCGTCCAAGCCGCAGGCGGATCAGCGCAGACGCCAAATCAAGTCGTTCTGCGAAAGCAAAGGCATCAAACAAATCGAGTTCATCGACACGCAGCTCGACAAAGACGGCCGCGCATGCGCGCTCGAAGCGCTTGGACACGGCGCGGATGTCGTCATCGCGGTCGGCGGCGACGGCACGGTTCGCACGGTGGCGAGCGCCATGTCCGGCAGCGAACATGCGATGGGCATCCTGCCGATCGGCACAGGTAATCTGTTCGCTCGGAATCTCAACATTCCCGTGGACGATTTCGAGGCGGCGCTGACCATCGCCACATCCCATGGTTCCAGGAAAGTCGATGTCGGGCGCCTGTCCCTGTTGGATGATCCGAATGAAGATCATCCGCATGCGTTCATGATCATCGGCGGTGTCGGTTTCGACGCGCAGATGATCGAGGAAACCGACCCGAAACTCAAGAAGAACATCAGCTGGCTGGCCTACTTCGTCAGCGGGGCGAAGAACCTGTTCACACCGAAATTCAAGGCCGATGTGACCGTGACGGATGCGCAGGGCAACACGCACACCGTCGAAGGACTGGTATTCCGCACGTTGATGGCGGGCAATTGCGGCGAAATACCGGTATTTTCGCTGATGCCCAGCGCTTCCTATGACGACGGGCTGCTTGACTTCGAAATCATCGACACATCCGGAGGACTGCTCGGATGGGCGAACCTGTTCAATGATGTGGTTCATCAGACCATCACCAAGAAGCCGCAGCAAAGTCCGCTGTCCACGAATTCGACCATCGAACAGATGCAGGGCGTCAGTGCCGAAATCAAGCTTGAAAAGCCGGCGCTCGCGGAGGTGGATGGTGATATGCTCGGCCGTACCCGGCATATTCTCATCACCGTCGACAAGCAATCGTTGACCGTGCGCGCACCGGAAAGCGATCCCGCCAAAGCCAGCGCGCCGGGTGCGGCAACGGCGACGGCATCCGCCCAACTCCGCGACAAGTCAACGACAACCTCCCCGTCACGATATCAAGAACGGTCCGTAGCACAACCCCAAACAAGTCTGTCTCTTGCCGAAGCCACTGTCGGCGCATGAAAACGCCGGAGCGCGCTCCCGGCATCCAGCTTTCGCCCGATGCCACGAATCGGCGCAGACGGAGGGCGACGACCGCCCCGTGCCACGTGTCGACTAGCTGCGTTCCGGGCCCGACGGCGCTACGCCGGCCTGTTCTTGCTCATCGACATCAGAGACCACACGGGCGACATGCAATGCCAGATAGGCGATTTCCGCCGCCGTCAACTCTGCCCCCAATCGGATGGCAACGACATCGGCGATTTTCCGTGCACACCGCACCTGATCGGGATAGGACTGCCTGATCGCTTCAATCACCGGCTCAGGCTCGCTGTCCAGTTGACGGCCTTGATAAATACGCACAAACAGATACCGCAGATGCGTGATGAACCGGCCGACACTGACATTATGCCGTCCGAGCGAAATATTATAGGTCTTCTCGATAATGGCGAGCATCTGCTGAATCACACCCGTCATGGTGTACGTATATGACAAATCCCCATTCGAAAAGCCCGCGTTGACCAAATGCAACGCGAACGCCACCGCCTCACTGCGGGGCAATGCGCCATGCAGGCTGTCGTTGAGCGCCGAAACCAGCGCCTCCCCCTGGACATACTCCCTGGCATACAGGGAACGGACTTCCGCATCGAGCGGGTATTCCATGGACACTCCGCGCTTGGCGCGACGCAAAGCACCGACCACATGGTCAGCAAGCGCCATGACGAGCGTGGGCGTCTCCTCGGCTTGCTGCCCGAGCCCCACACGCGTCATGGCGTCAGTGACCAGCCGAATCGTCTCCGGAGGAATATCCGCAAGCAATTCGGCCACATGATCCGGATCGCGGCCATCGGAAGGAACGAATTTCCGCACAACTTTGGCGTCATCGACCCTCTGGCCGGGCTTGGCTTTGAAACCAAGCCCACGACCAGTGAGGATCACCTCTTGACCGCCGTCGCGCGCGAGCACGACATTGTTGTTGAAAACGCGGAGAATATCCACGGCGTTCCTTCCGATCAGCCCACAATTCAGCGGGAGATCTCCAGGACGGCGTCTCCCGGCTTGACATCGACCCCCGTCTTCGGGGTCACACCGCCAAGCGCCGCGGTGTTCAGAACCGTCATCACAGTGACGGTGTTGAAACCTGCTGCCTTGACTTTACCAAAGTCCACGGTCACCAGCTTATCGCCGACAGTGACGCGCTGACCTTTGGCCACGACCGGAGCGAAACCTTCACCGTTCATCTTGACCGTATCGATGCCGATGTGCACGAGCACTTCGACACCATCATCGGTCTTGATGCCGAAGGCGTGTCCGGTTTCGGCGACTGTGGACAGCACGCCGGACACCGGAGCGTAGACGGTGGAATCAACAGGCTCGATACCGACGCCTTCACCGAGCGCGCGGGATGCGAACACCGGATCGCCTGCGTCATCAAGAGAGATGACATGGCCGGCAACCGGGGCGGCAACCGTCGTGGTGGCGGTCAGCGTAGCAGTCGCAGGCGCCGCAGGAGCAGCGTCGGACTGGGCGGCCGGAGCATCAGCAGCCACAGCGGGGGTCTCATCCATCGCCTGCTGGGCTTCAACCGCATGATCGGCGGCCTTCTGCTCAGGAGTGCGATAGTCGAGGGTGATGATCAGGAACATCGACAGGAAGAACGCGACAGCGATAGCAATCGCATAAACCCACATCTGGCTGAACACCGGGATGGTCAGCAGCGATGTGAAGGCGAATGCATTGGTGGTCACGCCATGCACGACCTGGCCGTTAGCCAAGGTGGACGGGAAGACCCAGCCGAGAATCGCGATGACCACGCCGCCGACGAAGCAGCCGATCAGCATGCGCTTGTACACCAGCTTGTAACGCAGGTGGATGCCGTACAGGCTCGGCTCGGACACGCCGCCAAGCAGGCCGGCCATCAGGGCGCCAAACGCGGTCTGACGCATATCGACGTTCTTCTCGCGCATCGCGATGACCAGCACACCGGCGGTCGCGCCGAAGCAGGCGAAGTTCCACACGCCCATCGGGCCTTGGATGAAGTCGTAACCCAGCGTGTTGATGTTGACCAGCATGAGGGCGTTGAGCGGCCAGTGCAGGCCGAGCGGCACGAGGAACGGATAAAGCATAGGAATGAGGATCGCGAAGATGAACGGCGCGTTGTTGTTGAGCCAAGCCAAGCCGACACCGAGGCCGTTGCCGACCCACACACCCAGCGGGCCGAGCAGGAACGCGGTGATCGGGATCATGATGACCATGGACAGGAACGGCACGAACACCATCTGCACGCTGTCAGGGATGACCCGCTCCAGCGCCTTGTAAACAAGCGCGAGCACGGCGACCATGAACAGCGGCACGAAGACGGAGCCGGAGTAATCGTTGAGCTGCAACGGCAGACCGAACACCTTGGTGGTGCACGACTGCGTACCCAGCGTGGCGTTGGTCACGCAGTGGAGGGCGCCCTTGGCCGCGGCCAGACCGCTCTTGTCGCCGAAGATGCCGGACCACTTGTCAGGCGCGGACAAGGCCATGAACTGCGGGGTCATCAACGCCGCCATGATGGTGGCGCCGACCCAGCCGTCGACCTTCAGCTTCTTCGCGCCGTTGTAGGCGATCATAATCGGCAGGAAGTAGAACACGCCTTCATAAGCGGCCTTGCACAGCAGCAGGGTCGGGCTTTCCGTGTCGTTGGTGATGACATGGCAGGCGATCAGCACGTTGAGGATCGCGATGATCAGCGACGCGCCGAGCAGCACGTTGATGATCGGGCGGAACGTGTCGGACAGGAACTCGAAGAAGTTGTCGACCCACGCGTGCTTGCCCTTGACCTTGGAACGTTCCTGGGCCTTGACTTCGGCGTTCGACAGTTTCCTGGAGCCGTCGTTGTTGACTTCGCCGCCGCCGATATTGGCCATTTCAGGCAGCTGCATGATCCTGTCGTACATGGAGGCGACACCGCCGCCGATGACGACCTGATACCGGTTGCCGCTTTGCGGGACGGCTCCGAGCACGCCCTTCATATGGTCGAGGCGGTTCTGGTCCACCTTGCCTGCGTCGACAAGTTCGAACCGCAGACGGGTGGCGCAGTGCGTCAGGCTTGTGATATTGCCGGGACCACCGACCGCGTCGATGATCTGCGAGGCAGTTGATTCAGCCATCGTCTTTCCTTCCTTGTACTGTTCTTCCACTTCGTGTTCACAAGGCGTCAGCAACAAAAAAGACCCGAGCCATGACAGCATATAGCCGTGCCGCCACGTCTCAGGTCTTGCGTCTTGTTTGACTTGCAACCCTGCAATAAACGAATCGCTTACACTATAGCGCTCCACCTCGTTTCTTGCAAGCATATCGAGGTCGATGACATGGAGCCCTTGATATTCCGCGGGTATCCAGAGCCGATGCCGTGCCGCACGCGCCGTGGGCACAGCCCAAAGCGGCCACGAACCGAGCCTCGCCAGACCGATGGCGCACACCGATACGGCACGCGTCTGCCGATTGCCGCCCATGCCGGCGCCATCGCCGATTGTTTGCATCAATTGTCTGCAAACGATAGCAAAACAGCGAACAGCAATGATTCCGCCGATGCAAACGTTTCATCAGTCTTATCTGTGGCAAGAATCGGCGATCGTTGCCATATGCCGGGATGCTGTTGAACGAACATCCAAACGACGTGGCACAATTGAAGGTATGGTAGCAAAAAACGCGGGTCTTCCCGCCACCCCAGCTGATTTGATTGACGTCGACGAGGTCATCGGCAAGTACTATGACATCATCCCCGACGTCAACGTCCCCGAGCAGCGCGTGAGCTTCGGCACGTCCGGCCACCGCGGTTCCTCCCTGAAGACCTCGTTCAACGAGGCCCACATCGTCGCCATCACGCAGGCCATCGCCGAGCACCGCAAGGCAGCAGGCATCACCGGCCCGCTGTATCTCGGCCGCGACACCCACGCCCTGTCCCTGCCCGCATGGAAAACCGCCATCGAGGTGCTGGTCGCCAACGGCGTGCGCGTGCGCATCGACTCCCGCGACGACTTCACCCCGACGCCGGTCGTGTCCCAGGCGATTCTGACGCACAACCGCGCAGCAGACGGCACGCAGCGCTTCTCCGGCGACGATCTCGCCGACGGCATTGTCGTCACCCCGTCGCACAACCCGCCCACCGACGGCGGCTTCAAGTACGATCCGCCGACCGGCGGCCCGGCCCCGGCAGAGACGACCAACGCCATCGCCAAGCGCGCCAACGAACTGCTGCCTGACTTCAAGAACGTCAAGCGCATCCCGTTCGAGCAGGCTGTCAAGTCCGATCTCGTCGAACGCTTCGACTTCCGCAAGCACTACGTTGAGGATCTGGGCAACGTCATCGACTTCGACGTGATCAAGTCCTCCGGTGTGCGCCTGGGCATCGATCCGCTCGGCGGCGCATCCGTCAACTACTGGCCGCTGGTCAACGAAGTGTACGGCACCTCCATCGAAGTCGTGCGCCCGCAGGTCGATCCGACCTGGCGTTTCATGACCATCGACCACGACGGCAAGATCCGTATGGATCCGTCCTCCCCGTACGCAATGAAGGGACTCGTGGACTCCCTCAACAACGGCGCTTGGGACAAGTACGATCTCGTCGGCGGCACCGATCCGGATGCCGACCGTCACGGCATCGTCTGCCCGAACTGGGGCGTCATGAACCCGAACCACTACATCGCCGTGGTTGTCGAATACCTGTTCGGCAAAGACAAGAACGGCCAGCCGAACCGTCCGGATTGGCCAGAAGGCACCGGCATCGGCAAGACCCTCGTGTCTTCCTCGCTCATCGACCGCGTGGCAGCCTCCATCGGCGCCAAGCTCGTCGAAGTGCCGGTCGGCTTCAAGTGGTTCGTTGACCCGCTGTTCACCGGCGAAGTCGCATTCGGCGGCGAAGAAAGCTCCGGCATGAGCTTCCTGCGCAAGGACGGCCGCGTGTGGACCACCGACAAGGACGGTCTCATCCCCGACCTGCTCGCTGCGGAAATCACCGGCAAGATGGGCAAGAACCCGGCAGAGCTGCACAAGGACCAGGTCGCCCGCTTCGGCGAAAGCTGGTACAAGCGCATCGACACGCCGACCACCCTTGAGCAGAAGCAGAAGTTCGCCAAGCTCACCGGCGACGACGTGACCGCCACCACCCTCGGCGGCGAGGAAATCACCGCGAAGCTCACCAAGGCTCCGGGCAACGACGCGCCAATTGGCGGTCTCAAGGTGACGACCAAGAACAACTGGTTCGCCGCCCGCCCGTCCGGCACCGAAAACATCTACAAGGTGTACGCCGAGTCCTTCGACTCCCCCGAGACCCTCGACAAGGTGCTCGAGGAAGCGACCGAAGTCGTCGACAAGGCGCTCGCTGAGTGATTGACATGGCGGCGAGGACTGCCACACCAATCGTGGCAGTCCTCGTGACAGTCCTCGTGGCAGTCCGGACCGCCTGAAAAGCCGGAAGACTGAAAGACCCCGTTGCGGAATGTGCTCCGCGGCGGGGTCTTTCGTTGTGTGTGGGCGGGGACGCCGCGGGGCTGTTGGGGTGTGAGGCCACATTTGACGTTGCGGCATGGAGCGACGTTGGCGCGGGGGACGTTGACGCGGAATGCGGGACGCGAGGCGCTGTGTTGGACCAGGGGATTCAAGGTGCGAAGCACGGAGCCGCTGCAGGCGGCGGATAACAGATTGGAGAGCAATGCGGATGCGTTTCTCACAATCTCGCGAAATCGCTGCACCGCACGAGATATTCAGAAACAGGCTCAACATCTCGTCATTGGTGGTCTCACGAACGAGATATTGAGAAGACTTGACATGCCCGATACCCATAACAAACAATGCTACAGATCAATCGACAGACACAGACCGCGCCTTTGAACCCTCAGCAGTAGTAGCAGAAAGACGCACGTACCCGGAGTGATGCATAGTAAATCGCATTCGTGATGCGATATAGACATCTATCGCGCGCTCAAACGGAATTCCCTGCTCTGATATTGCGATCCGCTTGATTTTCATCAGTGGCGTTCCAATACTGATCTCAAGAAGCTCCGACTCAAACTCATCGGACAGTATTGGCTCAAGCACTTCTTCGACCGATCCTGGACGCACTTCATAATATCGGTCAAAGATACTATAGAAAGGTTCCGTCAAATCCTTAGATAAGAATTGCGGAAACAAGGCTGTCGGCAAATGACTCATTTCCAATGACAACGGTCTCTCGTCAACTCGGCGCAATCTGACAACATTGAATATTGTAGATTCATGCGGCAATTTCAACATTCTCATGTCTGACGGCGATGCCGGCGCAATCGCAGCAGACACTACGCTGGAAGACAGGATACCGCCTTGCCTTCGGACGATGGCGGGCAATGACTCTTCGGTGTTGATGTTCCGTTCAAACCTGCCATCGGAAACGTAGACGCCTCCGTTACGGCCAATCAACCGCTTGATTTCATGATGCTGTTCCATCACCGCCAAGGCATTTCGAAGTGTTGCGCGTGACACTCCAAGCTGCTTAGCCAATTCACGTTCAGATCCGAGCCGCTCTCCTACTTGGAAATCACCATTGCGAATGAGCGCATGGATTCTCCGTATCTCATCCGTCTTCCAATCCTCGTCATCGCTGATATGTCTACTCACCGTCATTTCTGTCACCCGTCTTCTTATACCGTCCGCATGGTTTCCTCCTTACCAGTCGAATGTAAAAAGATCATTTCCCGTTTCTTGCATGCAACCTGTATGCAGACAATGCCCGGACCTGTGAGTGGTTGCGGGTCCGGGCATCGTTGTTGGATTTCGCGGGGCAAGACACGCCAGCGCCCGCGTTCGGATGCGTAGGATGTGCCACACGCATCCGACGGTTTCCTTCCTGTTACAGCTTGAGCGTCGTCAGAGTCTTGGTGAACGCGTCCATGAACCAATCCACGTCGTCCTCGCTGAACACCAGCGGTGGACGCAGCTTCAAGATGTTGCCGTACCGTCCGCACACCGAGGTGAGTACGTGGTTGTCGCGCAAGGTTTCAAGGATGTCCAGCGCTGCCTGCTGATCGGGGTCTGTTGTGCCAGGCTTGACGATTTCACAGCCGATGTACAAACCCGCTCCACGCACATCGCCGATGCACGGGTGTACATTCTGAAGCGAGGCGACGGCCGCCTTGAACAGTGCGCCGACCCGTTTTGCGTTACCCATCGTATCCTCGTCGCGCATCACATCAAGCGTCGCCTGTGCCGCGGCCATGCATACCGGATTGCCGCCGAAGGTGTTGAAGTATGGGATCGAGCCGGCGAAGGGCTCAAGCACTTCATGGCGCGCCGCCATGAGCGAAGTTGGCAGACCGTTGGCCATCGGCTTGCCGGAAGTCACCAGATCAGGCACGATGCCTTGACGTTCGAAGCCCCAGAACGCATCGCCGGTCCTGGTGAAACCAGGCTGGACCTCATCGGCAATCCACACGCCGCCGAGTTCATGGACCGTGTCGATCACCGGCTGGAGATACCCGACCGGGTCAGGGTAGACACCATCGGAGGAGAAAATCGAATCAGCGAGGAACGCAGCGAATTTCACGCCATGGCGTTCCATATCCGCCACTGCCTTACGTACTTCCGCGGTCATCCAAGCGCCAAAGGTTTCCGCGCTGCACGATTCAGCTGGTTTGCCGTCAATCTCAAAGCGATAGGTATCGGGGGTGGGGACCATTCGCATCTTCAATCCGAGCGTCTGGGCCGTACCGAGCGCCGGGGAAAGCTTCGACGTCAACGCCGAATTGCCGTGATACGCCTCATGCGTGACGATGACGCCCTCTCCGCCGGTATACGCTTGGGCGACGCGAACAGCGAGATCGTTCGCTTCCGAACCGGTGCATTGGAACATAATCCGGTCAATCGGGCCAGGCATGGTGGACAGGATATCCTGCGCATAATTGAGAATGTTCTCATGCAAATAGCGGGTGTGCGTGTTCAGCAAGGATGCCTGGCGCGTAATCGCTTCGACGACCCGCGGATGGCAGTGTCCCACGGAAGCGACGTTGTTGTAGACATCCAGATACTCCACACCGTCGGCATCCCACAGATGGGAGCCGCGACCCTTGACCAGATGTACCGGATTGCGGTAGAAGAGCCGGTATGCGGGGCCCAATACCTCGCGTTCCTCGGTGAGCTTGCGCGTCTCCGGATCCAGTGCAGCCGCCATCTCCGGGCGGAAGCTGTTGGTGTCCATGATTGTCGAACGGGTTGCCATGGTGTTCTTCTTTCGTCATGTTAAGGGTTCCGCGATGCATACGCGGAACCCGTGATTCATTACTCAGTCAAATTCACAATCGCATCAGTCGTCAGTACGATAGACCACCTTGCCTCCCGAAGCTGCGAACTCTTCTTCAGGCGACAGCACAAGATGCTTGCGCCCATATACTGCGAAGAACACTGTGGCAATGATATAAATCGCAACCATGGTGTACACAGCAAGCCGGTAATCCGGATTCAGCAATACGGCGATAAAAATCGAGAATGCCAAGAGTCCCGCGATGGCCGCGCCTGGAATACCATATGGGCTGACGAATGGGCGCTTAATGTCAGGGAGCTTCTTGCGAAGCAAGACAAAGGACACCATCTGCAGCAGATACGCGAGAACAGCTCCCCACACCGCGATATTCAGCACAACCGAGCCTGCTCCGGAGCCGCCATACGCAATGATGAACAATGCCGCGAAACCGATGATCGCGCCCACTATCAATCCCCAATAAGGAGTCTTCTTCTTACCGGTAAGACTGAGGAATGCAGGGTAATATCCTGCTCGCGACAACGAATAGAGGTTCCGTCCGTATGCGAACATAATCCCTTGAACTGAAGCGAGAAGTCCAATCAGGGCAAATGCCGACAACACCGCCGCAATATTGCCGGGCAGAATCGCGCGATAGCCGTCAAGCAACGGCTCATCCGAGCCAGCGAGCGCCTTAGAGCCTACGACAGCTGGATTGAGGAACACGATAATCAGCGCGGAAAGTCCCAAAGTGAAAATGCACCAACGCGATGCCTTCGGAATGTTATGTTCGGGGTCGCGGACTTCTTCTGCCGCCAAAGGCAACTGTTCAATACCCAAGAACAGCCACATCGCAAACGGCATCGCATAGAATATCGCTCCGGCGCCATATGGAAGGAACAGTGAATTCCCATCTGTGGGTTTGATGTTCAGCAGCGAGCTGAAGTCAGCTTTCCCAGTGGCCAAAGCACCGACACCGAAAATCAGCACGATGGCAAGCGCTGCAATAGACATTACTTCAGCAAATCGGAATGACGTCTCCGCTCCCATCCAGTTCACGATGACGAATGCAATATAGATAATCAGCCACCATATCCATTGCAGTCCGCGATTATCAAAGGAGAATCCAGTCAGGTTCTCCATAATCGCATCAGCATATGCAGATGAGAAGTAGACGATTGTCGCAGCCGTCATAACATATTCAACAGTCTCTGCGAGTCCGGTGAAAAATCCTCCCCAAGGCCCCATGGCTGCACGCGCGAAGGAATATGCTCCGCCAGTATGGGGCATCGCAGACGCCATTTCGCTAATGGAGTTGAGCATACATTGGTACATGACGTACACGATGATTGCGGCAATAAACATGCCGCCCCACCCCGCCTGAGCAATGCCGCCATTCCATCCAGAGAAATCACCTGAAACGACTGCCGCGATGCCAATGGCCCACAGGCCGAATGCACCAGCGGTACGCTTCAGCTGACGCTTCGCGAAGTAATCTTTCTCGGTCTTCACGTAGGTTACCGAGCCAATACCGGTTCTGTGATCGCCTGGTTTTTCACCGGCTTCTACTGCTGTCATGATTCCTATCCTTTCCTTCGATTCCACATTTCTTGTTGATGCTGATTGGGAGCGGCAACCGACATCCGCTCCCGCTAAAGTCACTCAAGCAACCACATCGGGTCGTCGAGATATCGTTTCGCGCACATCACCGAACCAGGAGCTTCCTGTTCGGCCATGCCGTCAGGTAACGCGTCGGCACGATGGTTGGTGGTCCATCCGAGCATTTGCAGACGTCGAATCATGGACAGCGCGGACATGACGGCAAGCTGTTCCTCGTTGAAATCGCCGGCGACTTTTTGGTAGCCACGGACCCATGCCTTTGCCAGTTGCGGCGCATACGGCTCATGCTCGATAAAACTCAGTGAAGAGGCATAATCATAGAGATACCAGCTGTATCCCGCATCATCGAAATCGATGACCGTCAATTTCCCGTCAGTACCTTTGATGATGTTCGATGGCCGCAAATCCGCATGAATCAGCCCCCATGTCTGCCTGGTACGCGGGACTTTGACGACCACATCCATGGCTTTCCACAGCGCTTTGTCGCACAATGCGCGTTCAGCATCAGTCAGGTCGGCGCTCTCCCAACGCCCCCATCTCGGGGATGGACCGACCATATTCGATAAATCCCAGCTGAATCGTTTGAACCCGAACGGCGGTTCCCACCGCCGGGACTGCTCGTGAAACAGGGCTGCCCAGCCGCCAATCGTCTCATAGTATGGCGCAGGATTATCCAGATCCTCGAGAACTGTGCCTTCTACGAATTTCGTTGAGATGACAGTCCAACCCACACCGTTGGCATCATGAATGCGCGTGACGAACGTGCCACGGGTCGTCGGAACCGGGTTGATAAGGTGCACACCGTCGATCTCATGCAGTGCATTCAGCCAAGCGATTTCAGACGCCACTGCCTCGGGGCCACCCACATATCCAGGTTGGGAGACACGCACAACGCCCTCATGCTTGCCATCAATATCGAGTATGAATGTCGCGTTTTCCGATACTGTGATCAGATCGAGACGGGCACGCGAATGGTCGATGCCCCAAGCCCCACACACGCCTTGGAAAAGCCAGAAGGGTGCTGGGCTGCCCTTTTTCAGTGCACTGAACGCGTTGAGACTCGCCGTTTTTGCCGGCGCATCCATCAAACTGACAATCGCCTGTGCCATCTCGACCATGCCTCCGTTTCTGCGATACGTTCGCCGGTCGCATCATGTCTGGGATGCGGCCCATGACGCCCGTCTCTTCTGGAGAGATCAGCTGATACGCTGTTCGAGCGCCCGATACCGGCATTGTGGCAGAAACGTGGAGTGGAATCACAGGCGTACGGTTACGCTAGAGTAACGGCTTGGCCTGCTGATTTTAATGGCTTGTTACAGACGGTAAAGACCCTTCTCGACTAGAGCCGTGCAGCTCGCATTGGAATCCGTCACGCCCGCACCACGGATTGGCCGTGCGCATGCGAAGCGCGAATCCGTTCAGCAAGCCATGTATTCACTACTGCATTACGACTGATTGCAAGCTCTTCGGCTTCTTCATCCAGCCCTTCGACAATCCAGTCAGGCATGGTCAAGGTGATACGCTTCTGGACGATGGGATGCCGCTCAACAATGGGATGGTCCACATCGAAGTATCCGGGTGCTTCCTCGCCATGATCGAATCGCTCTTCCAACTCTTCCGCAGTAAGCGATTGCTGTTTACTCGCATTGGTCATAATATCGCTCCGTGTCTTTCCTCGACCGTCTAGCAGAGATCAAACGGATGCGGTTCCCACGTCTCGTGGTTATCGCAGTCCAATGTTTTCCATCAATACCGTCGTTGCCGGATGGGAGTTTAGCGCGAATCGGCCTATCGGACGTTGATCTCCCACGCGAGGTGCGGGAGTTTGTGCGAATATCACGTTCATGCGGATAATCTCCCAACAAGAACATTGGAATTCCGCGATTCTTGAAAATCGGTTCCGAGACAGGGTTTGGGAGAACAGTGACGAATCGGTGCATCTGCGATAAAATCCCACGAACATCCGGGACTTTTCTGCAGAATGGCGGATTTACGTATCATCTCCCACAAACCATGGGAGATGATACGATGCTCTACTCGTGCGATGCGCCCCCAATGTGGCCGCTCCGTCATGCGCAGACCAGGATCGGCACCAAGTGGACGCCGCGCATCACACTGCGCGACACCCGGCGAGTTCAGTGATTCAACCGATGCCGCACCGCGCGCATCTTGGGGCTCAGCTCCTCATCAGGCAGCGCATCAACTTGCTCGCACGATCCCAGCCGGTCGGCTGTCTGGTAGTACCACAGCTTGTAGTCGAGCGCGTCAAGATTGTCCTGCAATTCACGCATCTTGGCAACAACCGCGTCACGCTGGTCGCGAATCATATCGAGCCGCTGCTCGATGGTCACATCACCTTGGTCGCATAAGTCGACATACTGTTTGATGTTCTTGATCGGCATGCCGCCTGCCTTCAAGCATCCGATGATGTTGATCATCGGCATGTCTTCATCGCGGAACACGCGCGCCCCGCCGCTGGTGCGCCCGACGAACGGCAGCAATCCCTCACTGTCGTAATACCGCAGTGTCGAAGTGGCTACTCCAAGCTTGCTTGCCATTTGGCCGATGGTGTATGTCGCCATCAACGACTCCTTTCCGTCCCCGATTGCCTCTTCGAAAATCCTTGAAATCCTGACATTCTGAAGACATCCTACCGACGCAGTACAACCCCACAACCCAATATCGCACCATCGCAACACTATTGCAGAACACCGGCGCGCACCTGCCGCCCAAGATTGTGGTCCTAGGCGGCAGAGACAATGCGGGAGTCCGACGTGGCTGCAATGTCAATGTCGGCTCAGATGCGGTTCCGGCGTGGCTCCGATGCGGATGCGAACTGATACATCAAGCCCACGCATCATGCCACCCATCACGCTCGTTGTCGACCGTCAGCCCTCGACTTCGGACACCTTCACCAACGCCTTAATGACGCGGCGCGCGTCCATATCGGCGTACGCCTGCGGCACGTCATCCAAGCTGTACGTCTTGGTGAACACACGTCCTGGATGGATGTTGCCGGCGAGGACTTCGCGCAGCAGGCGCTGACGAGCGTAGGTGCGCACAGGCGCCGGACCGCCTTTGATACCGATATTGCGGTAGAACGTCGCCTCTGCCGGAATCTGCACCCCGTGCGGCAAACCGACACGGCCGATGACGGAACCCGGACGTCCGACGCGCAGCGCAGTGTTGAACGACTGGGCGGATCCGACGCATTCGAGCACGGCATCGGCACCGGAGCCGGTGAGTTCCATGACGCGCGCGACCGCCGCGTCATCACGCTCGGGCACGATGTCGGTGGCACCGAATTCGCGGGCGATTGCGGCGCGATCCTCATGGCGGCTCATGGAGATAATCCGGGTAGCGCCCAGCAGCTTGGCGGACAGCACACCGCACAAGCCAACCGCGCCATCGCCGAATACGACAGCGGTATCACCAAGCTTGACTTCAGCGCTGACGGCCGCATGGTAGCCGGTGCCCATCACATCGGACAGGGTCAGCAGGTCGGCGAGCATCTCATCAGAACAATCCTTCGGACTCGCCGGCGCGCCGGGGATATCGCCTGCGGCGAGCGCCCCGGACACGTTGACAACCGTGCCATTGGCGTGCGGCACATGCAGATATTCGCTCTGGCAGCCTTCACCTTCGGCGCCGCCGAAGTAGCCGCCGTTCAAGCAACTGGATTCGAAGCCGGCCTTGCAAGCCGCGCATTCGCCACAGCTGATGGGGAACGGCACGATGACGAAATCGCCGGGTTTGACGACGGTCACGTCAGCGCCGGCCTCGGTGACGACGCCGATGGATTCATGCCCGATCGGGGTGCCGGCGGAGTTCACGTCCTGACTGCGGTAGGGCCATAGGTCGGACCCGCATACGCAAGTGCGGACGACACGGATGATCAGGTCGCCGGGCTCCTGGACGGTTGGGATGGGTCGTTCCTCGACGCGGATATCACGAGGACCGTAATAGATGGTTGATTTCATGATGGTTGCACTCCTTGTGTTGTGGCGCGGATCACGCAGTTTGCCGCCGCGAGCGTTGCCCGGCAAACACGCGTCGCCAGGAACGATTCCGTATCCGCGTCGTGATGCTTTCACTCTAAAGGTTCAAGTTCACTTCAAGTCAAATGGCGACACGCCCGAATGGTCAGACAGCCGCATCCCCCTGTGTGCAGGGGCGAACCGCGTCGATTGAGCGTTTCTGCGGTCGCTGCAACGTATCCCCACCTGTCCGTAAGGTGGAGGCATGACGATCACGGTTTCGACGGATGGGTCAGCACTGGGTAATCCGAATGGCCCGATGGGGTGGGCATGGGCGGATCACACGCCGCATGCGGGCGGGACTCCCGGGCATGAGCACGAAGGCGATTGCGATGCAGGTGGCGCATCCAACGGCACCAACCAGATCGGCGAACTGTGCGCAGTACTCGAAGCACTGCGCGCCCACCCTGGAGCGGAACCGCTCACCATTGAATCCGACTCGCAATACGCCATCAACTGCTCCACGGCTTGGGTACGCGGATGGAAGAAAAACGGGTGGAAGAACTCCAAAGGCCAGCCGGTGAAAAACCGCGAGCTCATCAAGGCAATTGACCATGAGATCTCACAGCGCCCCGGCCCAGTGAAATTCGTGTGGGTCAAAGGGCACAACAACAATCCCGGCAACGAGAAAGTCGACCATCTCGCCCACGGGTACGCGGGCGACTGCCGCAGCGGCGTCAAACCAGGGTATCTGCCGCTCGAAGGCTGGCAGTCGCTGCTCGCCTCCGAATACGCCAAAGGCACCACCGTGCCCGAGGACGCGCATATGCTCATGGAAGGCAAGATCTCCGCCGCCGAATACCACTTGGGACGTGCCGAAGACACCGGCGGCGTGCCCGGTACGAGCGACCGCAAGCCGGATTCGCGGACTTCTTCCGGCAGCAAACGCGCCGAATCGCTGGCTGAGCAGCTGGCCGAGCCAGAAGGTGTGCCTGATGATTTGCCCGATTACCACAGGACCGCGGAAGCCGCGACAACGGGCGCGGATGATGGCACCAGCACCGTTGAACCCAGCACCATCGAACCTGCCGATTCAGCCGACGACGAATCAGCCGCATCAACTCCCGACAACCAGACCACACCGGCGGCCTCCCCGACCCCTCCTGCACCATCCGGTGGCAATCGTCTGCGCGTGGTCCCCGGCTTGACTCTTTCCGGCACGCTGCGTTTCTCCCCGCCGCCATCCAGCAGCCCGACATTCAGCGGCGAACCCCGCCGCATCCACGGACTGGTGGAAATCGACGGATACGTGCAAGGCGACGGCTCCATCGAGCTCAACGGCGCCCGATTCATGCTTGGGTAAGCGGGCGGCCGGCAGTCAGCGGGACGATCGGACCGAGCTGCGAAGTATCAAAGGTCATCAAGTCATAGTCGCGCTGTAAGCCGAGCCAGAATTGAGGTGTAGTCCCCAACGCCCCCGCCAAACGATATGCCATGGCGACACTGATGGCGCGGCGCCCGTTGACGATTTCCCCGACCGCGGTCTGTTCCACACCCATCGCTTTGGCAAGCCGATATCGACTGATGCCCAACGGCTCGAGAAATTCCTCCTGCAGGATTTCCCCGGGCGTGCTCAACCTTGAATGAGGGGCTCCCGCACTCGTCTCATCCACGGTGGTAGTCAGTGAAGTAGACATCATACGCCTCCTGCGTCATCTCATCCCAGCGGAACACCAGCCGGTATTGTTTGTTCACCCGAATGCTCCAGTACCCACGGAGATTCCCGGTCAACGCCTCGAGCCGATTACCGGGAGGCGCCCGCAGGTCAAGCAGCGAGTTTGCCGCTTTCAACATCTGCAGGCGCCTTGCGAGTTGCTTTTCGATTCCTGTAGGGCATCCCGCCGGCAATGGGCCACCATATAGAAAATCATTGAGTTCACGATTTCGGGTACGCATCTCCCAATAGTATCACGTTGCAATAGTATTGGCAAACGACACCTGAAGCTCAGATATGCCTGACCAACAGACAACGTCTCGGAGCCTCGCGGGAGATTATCGCGCATGCGCCATCCGAGCGATAATCTCCCGATATCGAGCCAAGGAGCGGACTCAAGAATCGCGGAATTCCAACGTTACCATTGGGAGATCATCCGCAGGGACGCAGCATCGCGCAATACTCCCAGACGAAGCGCGGGATACCATCCGCCAAATCACGACATCCGGACATTCTCCCACGCCGTTCGGCACACCGTCACCAGACAATCCAATCCGAATCACGCTCCCAATCACCCACGGCGTCTCAACCGGCATTCAACACTGAGCCCAACGCCCCGCCACACAACAAGCCATCCCCGCCCTGACCGGAAGACACCGATACGAAAAGCAGCGCCCATGCCGCCCTGAGATATACTGAGCATTACGGTTTCTGAAGTGCGCCACTTCACACGGAAACCAGATGACACATCATCGAGGAAGCCATGAGCATGTCGACACCACACACACACCGTCAACGACGTCACGCCTGCACCGACGCAAGCAACTGGCCCGAGCATCGTCCTGTCACTGAGTGATATCACGTTTTCATATTCAACCAACACGAACATTCTTCGCGATATCTCACTTGATTTTCCAAGCGGTTCATGGAGCGCAATCATGGGCCCCTCCGGGTCAGGCAAGTCGACACTACTCTATTGCGCCAGCGGGCTACTATGCCCCCAACACGGGCATGTTATCTGCGGCACCACCGATATCACCACACTCAAAGGCAATGACCTGACAACGTTCCGCCGCGAACATTTCGGATTCGTATTCCAAAATTACAATCTGCTCCCGGAACTCACCGCCACCCAGAACGTCCTGCTTCCCAGCATGTTTGGATCACACACGCTACCCGAGCAGGACGCTCGCCGTGCGCTCGCGGATGTAGGTTTGGACCAGTATGCGGACTCCTACCCGGAAGACCTCTCCGGCGGGCAACGGCAACGCGTCGCCATCGCGAGAGGACTGGCGCTTCATCCGGATATCCTATTCGCCGACGAGCCGACAGGAGCGCTTGATTCCAAAACGACACGCGAGGTGATGGATCTCTTCCGCATGGCATCCGACAGAAAACAGACCGTGATCATGGTCACCCACGACCCCAATGTCGCGGCATGCGCAGATCAGGTCATTTTCCTTGTTGACGGTTCGGTTGTCGGCATCCACCGCGGCATGACCGCTGCGGATATCGCGTTGGCCTTCAGTACCGGCAACTTCGCTTCAGCTCCGTCAACAACCGAAGACGCTCAGTAAGAAGGTGCGCCATGTCATCGCAACTCAGCGTGGTTTCCCAACAATTCCGTAAACGCCACGCCTCCTCATACCGAACGCTGTGCATCTCCACGTTTGCCACGTCGGCATTGGTCACCGCATGTGCGCTCGTATGGAAATCCGCCCAGCTTCAAGATGGAGCCACAGCAGGCAATACCATCCAGCGCATAGAGACCAACGCCTACTATTCAGGTTCACAGACGCTAACGGGAATCATGCTGCTGTTCTCACTACTGACAGCATTACTGCTTATCGTCTCTGCAACCGGTTTTGTCGTCGAAGAGCAGCGGAAAAAATACGCTCTGCTCTATCTCAATGGCGCAACCGCAACACAGATTCGCATCATTTTGCTTCGATCACTCGGCGCATACGGCAGTGCAAGTTCCGTCATCGGTTGCCTTGCCGGCTGCGCTCTATGTTTCCCTCTTGCGACGCTGCTCGTGTCCGCCGGCGGGGCAGCACCATCGTTCACCGTGATCGTGCATCCATCCGCGGCAATCGGCTCGTTGGCAATCATGATCTGCACACTCACAATAGGCATCCTCTATGCCTCCAAGCGCATCACGAACGTGTCGCCTCTGGAGACGATTCGAGAAGTGGTCACCGAAAAAACAGGAACACATACCCGCCGCATGGTCGTGGCGACGATACCAGCCATCGGCGGCATGGCGATTGGATTCGCACCGACGCAAATCCAGCCCGAAGCAAGAGTGTTCTGTGAAATACTCCTGTTCATCATCGCTTCCGCCATCGCAGCCCCGGGGATATTCCCCACTATTGTGCGAGGCATCACCGCCGCGTTCACCTCCTCGGCCCCAGTTGTCGTAGCGAGCCGAAGAAGCGTCAGGAACGCAAGCCGCACAGCCTCCATCGCCCTCCCTGTCACGATTCTGATGTTGGTTGTGTGCCCATTCCTCACCCTCATGGATACCGCGACCGCCGAAAGCGTATCAACCCAAATGAGCGCAATCCCATCGTCCATCGTTGCACGCGGGGATTCAGCGTATGAGCCGGCATTGTCAACGTACCTGCAACACGAATCGACAATCAGCTCATCCACAGTGTTCACGACACAAGGGTTCGCCATTGACGATGACGACACCACTCTGTATTCCATTGCTTTCACGGATCGGCGATCCTTGACAGCCAATGCTTGTGGCATGACAACATTGGAAGGTGATCTGGCGGATCTGGGCGAAAACAAGGTAGCGGCCGTCGGGAACGGGAAACATCTCGGAGACACCATCACCATCCGCGGTATAGACAACACCGCGCACACCGCGACGATCGTCGCGATTGTCGACGACATCCCAGGATTGTCGCCTTCCTACCTTGCGTTGAAGGGATCTTTGCACTCGCAGGGGAAAGCACAACCGTTGATGGCTTATATCAATGCAACTCACAGCCGCGACGTCGTCGATACTTGGAATGCAACGCACGCGGACAACACCATCCAGCTATATACCAAACAAGGGTTCATCGACTATTTCATCGAATACCGTAATAACGGCAGGTCCGGAACATTGCTGCTCATCGGCGGCGCCGCATTGCTCGCGGTCCTGTTCCTCGTCCAGGCGGCCGATACGGCGGCACGAGAGCATCTCGAACAAGACAGGATGCTGAAAACGATATGTGCAACGCCTCAAGGAATCGTCGGCATTTCAGCGCTTGAAGGAGTCATTGACGTCATTGCCGCGGCGATACTCAGCACTGTGGTCTATGCCGTGATCTGGTGTTCCCTGATTGTCATATCATCATCGGACATGTCTTTCAGACCGCCGATCAGCGCCAAGGCATTCATCGTGTTGACGCTCGTATGTTTGCTGACGACAGGGATCGTGTGCGGGGCGCGTACGCGTAAAGAGCTGGGATGACGAGGCGACAAAGCCGCCTGCAGCTCATTGACCCGACCGCTCGTGTGACCTGCCGATCAGCAGCCACAGGTAGAAGACGAATCCGAACAACGCGCACACCCCACAAATCACATACATCGAGCGGAATCCGCACCCCGTGCGGCAAGCCGACGCGACCGATGACGGAGCCCGGACGTCCGACGCGCAACGCCGTGTTGAACGATTGGGCGGATCCGACGCATTCGAGCACCGCATCGGCGCCGGAACCCGTGAGCTCGACAACACGCTTGACGGCAGCGTCATCACGCTCAGGCTCCATCGAGCTCAACGGCGCCCGATTCATGCTGGGGTGAGCGGTTTCTGTTTACGTGACCATGACATATCGTTCATGCTTCCCCCCGTACAGTGGATGCAATACAGCTGGAAAGGAGGATCACTTACGATGCACGTGCCGTATGTCTTCAACATCCAGCATTTCTCCACTCATGACGGGCCGGGAGTGAGAACCACCATTTTCTTCAAAGGATGCCCCCTGCGTTGTGCGTGGTGCCATAATCCTGAAAGCCAGCGATTTACGCCAGAAACCATGACGAACCGGGACGGGCGCGAAACAATCGTCGGCAAGCAATACACCATCGACGAATTGATGGAAGATGTCATGAAAGACATCATCGTCTATGAGCAATCCGGTGGAGGGGTCACATTATCAGGTGGCGAGGCTTTAGCGATGGATGCCGCGTACATCCGCGAGCTGGCACAACGACTCACCGAGAATGAAATCAGTGTTGGAATTGACACCTGCGGCGTCGTCTCTACAGAGCGAATCAAAGCAATTGCACAGCATGCTGATTTCTTCTTATACGACCTCAAACTCATCGACGATGACGCACACCGTAAATATACCGGCGGTTCGAACCGTCTCGTACTGAATAATCTGATAACCCTCAACGATTTGCACGCACGAATTTTTCTACGGCTTATCATGGTTCCCGGCGTCAATACCAATCGCCATACCATCCAGCGCACGATGGAATGGCTGCAAAACCACCATATCACCCCTGAACAAATCAATCTGCTCCCCTACCATCGGCTTGGCATGGATAAATACTCTCGACTTGGGAGACGCCCCGTCCTGTTCAATATCCCAGACGACACATTGATGCAGGACATCAAGACCCAAGTCGAAAGTTACTATGACACCGTCACCATCGGAGGATAACCATGCGCAAGCCACGCCCACCGTTCGCATCCCCTCCGATTTCCATTTCCGCACATCATTGCAAGCATCACCGTGCGCGGAACCGCACCCAGACACGTCCAGGTGCCAGAGGCGGAGCAGAAACCATCGCGAGATAGCACATTCCTTATTTTTCAATGTCCTGGAACGGTATTGACACGCACAGACGCACACGACTTGTTACTGAAAGTCGTTCCAGATATCCAGCAAAGCAATCACAGCAAGAAAGCGAATCGACCGATGTCACAATCAACGACCAACGTCGCATCCGACGAAGAAGGAATGAACTTGGACATGCAACGCGGATCTACCATCCGAGTGAAAAGGCTCCGCGAGCAGAGTGTCAGCACGCATCCGACAATCAGTCTGGAGCGTGCCCTCATTGAAACAGATGTCTATCGCAAGTATGAGGGCAAAGTCCCCACGCCTGTATTGCGAGGCATGTTTTTCAAAACCTTGATGCAACGCAGGACTCTGTACCTTGGGGATGATGAGCTCATCGTCGGCGAAAAAGGCGTCGCACCGCAAAGCGCGCCGACATTTCCCGAGCTGTGCTGCCATAGTCTCACGGATCTCGACAATATGAATCATCGGGAACATGTCTCATTCCACGTCACTGACGAGCAACGGCGCATCCAGAGGGATATCATCATTCCCTTCTGGCAAGAACGCGCCACCATGACCAAGATGATGGACATGCTGCCCCAAGCATGGCATGACCTCTTCAACGGAGGCATGTACACCGAATTCATGACCCAGCGCGGCCCCGGACATACTGTTGCAGATGGGAAAATCTACCATTATGGTTATGCGGATTTCATGGCTCTCATTGATGCCGAACTCACCCGCATTGATTTTAATAACGATATGGATGCCGAACATAAACAGGCAGAATTACAAGGCATGCACCTTGTATGCGAAGGCATGATTATTCTCGGCAGAAGATACGCCCAGTTGGCCAGGCAGAAAAAGAAAAGCTGCGAGGATCCGATCCGCCGAGAAGAACTCGAGCAACTGGCCGACATATGCGACCGGGTTCCAGCACATGCCCCACGCACCTTCCGGGAAGCCGTCCAGATGTACTGGTTCACCCATATCGGTGTTACCTCGGAGATGAACAACTGGGACGCATATTCCCCCGGAAAGCTTGATCAACATCTGGAACCGTTCTACTGTGAGGAAATTGCCGACGGGACGTTAACCCGCGATCAGGCGCGCGAAATCTTGGAATGCTTGTGGGTGAAATTCAATAATCAACCTGCTCCGCCCAAAGTGGGTATCACGCTGAAGGAATCTGCCACATATACTGATTTCTGTAATATCAACACCGGGGCTTTGCGACCAGACGGCACGTGTGGAGTCAGCGATGTCAGCTATCTCATTCTAGAAGTCATGGATGAAATGAGGCTGCTCCAGCCAAGCTCGAATGTCCAGATTTCCCGGAAAACCCCTGAGCATTTCCTTCATGAAGCCGTAAAAATCAGCCGTGAAGGTTGGGGACAGCCTGCATTCTATAATTCTGAAGCCATCATCCAAGAGCTGCTGACGATGGGTAAATCATTGGATGACGTCTACGAGTCCGGTATCGCCTCTGGATGTGTGGAAACCGGCACAGCAGGGAAAGAAGCATATGTACTCACCGGGTACCTGAATATCCCCAAAATCCTCGAACTGGTGATGTATCGCGGTTACGATCACTACAGCGGCAAACGCATCGGCATCGATTGCGGGGATCCCGCGACCTTTGCCAGCTACGAGGAATTGTACGCCGCATTCGAGCGGGAACTTATGTATGTTATTGATGTCAAAGTAGCAGGGAACAACCTTATCGAACGTCTGTTCATGGATGCGCTTCCCGTCCCGTTGCTTTCGACCATCACCGATGACTGCATCGCAAAGGCCAAGGACTATAACTGTGGCGGAGCGCGTTATAACACCAGCTATATCCAGTGCGTGGGCATGGGCACAATCGTCGACTCGTTGAGTGCGCTGAAGCGGCAGATATTCGAAGATCATCGATTCACTATTGCTGAGATTCTTGACGCATGCGAACACGATTTCACCGGCTATGACAGCTTATATGACCAGGTATCCCGACATACGCCGAAATACGGAAATGATGATGACGCAGCCGATGACATCGCACGCCAAGTGGCGAGGTCGTTGCAACGCATTATAGCCGGCCGTCCCACACCCAAAGGGTCAAAGACCATCGTGGAGTTCCTGCCCACAACATGCCATGTGTATTTTGGACAGACCATGCTCGCATCCCCAAATGGACGTCATGCGCACGTACCCCTTCCAGATGGCATCTCCCCAGAAAAAGGTGCGGACATCAACGGTCCCACCGCTGTCATCCGGTCAGCTGCCAAACTGGATCAGCTGAAGACGGGTGGCGCACTGCTTAATCAGAAGTTCACGCCACAAGTTGTCGCTGGAACGAAGGGGATAATCGGTATCAGCACACTGATTCGTAGTTATTTCGCTATGGACGGCCACCATCTTCAATTCAATGTTGTCGATCGCGCCACGCTGCTTGACGCGCAAAAGCACCCTGACCAATACCGGAATCTGATCGTACGAGTCGCCGGTTATTCGGATTATTTCAACAACTTGGACAAGGCTTTGCAAGACGAAATCATCGCACGTACCGAACAGACCTTGTAATAAGGTTGGCATCCACCATGTGCGAGACGGTGCCGGCGGACAGCTGCCGGCACCGTCTCGCACAATCCAACAGGTTCACACAAGGAATCCTTGCGGGTAGATATCAGTATCGTCTAGGCGGTATGTTGAGACCCCAGTGATGAACGCCTTTCCAGTGATCTGTGGAATCACCGCAGGATACTGCGAGACGGTCGTCGACCGAATCGGACTGCCGAGGAATCTTGAACCGGTAATCGATTCGAAGACAGCGCGATCTCCAATTCCCATCGCTCCTCGTGCGACGAGCATTGCCAGTTTTGCGCTGGTCCCTGTCCCACAGGGAGAGCGATCAACTTGATGGCTGCCAAACACTACTCCATTGCGATAATGCCCTGTTTCTCGGCTATATTGTCCGAACTCCACAAGGTCGACTCCACTGACATCCACGAGTGGGTGCTTCACCGAAATCTGTTGACGCGCCGCCTCGAGAATCGCCATACCGATATCGGATATCGGCTGAGCATGTGCCGCATCAATGTCATACCCCAATCCCAGCGCGTCGAAATCCACCAGGGCGAAGAAACTTCCCCCGAATGCAATGGTCGCTGTGACTTCCTTCACCGGTATCTCCGGTTGATCTATATGGATGACAATTTCATTCCTGACTACAAATGATGGCACATTGGTCAATGTCGCATTCTGCACGGCATGGTCACGGACATGCACTGTCACGGTTATGAGCCCGGATGGCGTGTCCAGATGGACATCGATATCATCATCCGCGATATCGGCAAAGGACTCGTACGGCCCAGTAACCAATCCTGATTCCACAGCAAAAGTAGAGACGCCGATTGATCCGTGCCCGCACATATTGAGGTATCCACCGGAATCGGTGAATACCACACCAAGATCGGCATCCGGTCTTGTGGGCTTGAAGAGAATCGCCCCAAACATATCACGATGGCCACGAGGTTCAAGCATCAGCATTTTGCGCACATCATCGTAAGTCGTGATGAGTTTATCCCGTACCTTCGCCGCGCTCGGCTCATCATCAAGCGTCGACAACCCGTTGACGAGGATACGTGTGGGTTCTCCCTGGGTGTGGGATTCTACAGTCGTCAATGTCGGGCTGCCGTTGAACATGGCATCATTGAGTACATCTCGCGCTGCTGCCAATGCTCTGAGACGAAACCGCGTTGGCGGGGTCTGGATCCGGACGTCATGTGCATGTGCCATTTAGGGCCTCCATTCCCTATGGCACGCATGTGCATCGGATGCCGCGCCATCATACCTTAGCGGTCCGCTGCCCTCGTCAGATTCTGCGAATGAACACAGAAAGCACAGCGGCGACAATCCTTGTCGGCTCGCCTACCAACGGCTGGCTGCCTTGGTGCAGACACCAGTCGTACAGCATGGAACGTTCTGCCATGGCATATAGACGGACGATGTCATGCGTGGAGTAATCCTTAGTGATTTCGCCGATTTCTTGCCCTTTTGCGACCAGCCTGCGATGAATTGCAAAATAGAAGCGATCCTGATCCACCAAAGATCGGTCGCCTCGCACATTCAGCTGGGATGCAAGCTGCGCACTAAGCAAGTCAACCGGAATATGTTGTTCTATATAACCGAACATCTGCTGATTGAGATATCGAATTTGCTCCGCCGGAGAATCATTCGGGTCAAGTGTGGCATCCAATTCCCGGTAATGCTCATCGAATACATCGCTCAGCGTACCCAGTAGCACCGATTTGCCTTGGAAATGATGGTAAAACGTTCCTTTGGCGATTCCGGCTTTGGCAATGATGTCATCGATGGTCGTCTTCTCGTACCCCTGTTCTTTGAACAGGCTCCAAGACGCTTCGATGATACTGGTTCTCGCATCACGTGCCATAAAGCTCAGCCCCCTCATTTTGGTGAATCGTTGCATGCTGACACCATTTTATGTCGATTCTTCAAGCCGAGTGGGCATCCGCTTAATGAATGCTTCCGGCATGCCGGCGAGAGTGTAGCCCCTCGCCGGCATGCACAGCATTATTCATACATTGTGACGGTATTCATATGGCAGAGCCTTCATCTGACCGAAATGGTCGAACTCCCCCATGGCATTGAGCGTATCTTTGAGAATTCCCATCTGCATTGCAGGATTGTTCGGTTCACCGGCATTCGAGCCGATCGGTACGTGCGGCGCAGTGATGCGCGGAGCACCTTGTTGCCGAGCAATCGGCGGCAAGGCCGCAATAATGCAGGTTGACATGCCGGCTGCTTCGCATGCGCGCAGCACCAATGTACATGAACGATGGCAAGTGCCACAGCCACCTGTCGCCAGCACGATGTCCGCACCTTCATCTTTGAGCTTCCGGGCAATCTCCGGCCCAGTGACATGCTCGAACTTGTCGACATTGCCACCGCCACCCATGAAGCCGTAGAATGTCGGAACCAGACCTCCGATGAATCCTTCATCCACCAGTTCATGAAGCCGGTCAATCGGCAACATCGCATTGACATCCTTATTGATATCAGAGTTGTCAAACCCGCCGTGCGTTACCATCAGCTGATCAGACGGCGTATCCGACGGGATTTCGCGATAGCTCCAGTCACCGGCAGTATCGAACGGTTTCTGATCCTTCTTGTGGATTCCACCAGATGTGATGAACGCCACCTTGCATTCGCTAAGCGGTTTTGTCAACGGCGTCCATACCGGCTCCGGAGTAATCGGGACATATACTTCGGACTGAAGCCCGGGAACGGTTGTTAGTGTGAATTTCCTTGTCATCATGAATCCTTTGCTGTATTACAGTACGTTGACGTAGCTGAGGTAGAATTCGCATTCTTGCCCAAGCTGCAGTGGTTTATCTGAGTAAATCATGCGAAGTGGCAACGAAAGAACGCCCATACGCCCCTTGACGCCGATGCGGACACCGACCTCAGTGATCTCTTTGATCACACCTTTGATTTTGACCGGTTGGAGTTCCACTTGCATAGTTGCACCTTTCGCCTGTGCATCACGGAATAAGCTGGTTATTGGCTTCAATCACCGAGGCGTCCCACTTGCGTTCCGGCGGCTTAATCGGAACGCCTGCCATCTTGTTTTTCAACATAAGAATGGCGCGCTCAGCATCTTTCGGCGTGGTGGTGTTGTCCGCAAGAATCTCGTTTTCGAAACCTTCGGGATCCTTGTTGAGCTCAATCATCGCGTCCATGTACTTGTTGCCGACGACCAGTTGACCTTGATAGGCGGCAAAAGTGACACCCACAACCGGAACACCGCGGGAACCGATGGCTGCGATGTTCTCGGAGAAATCGATGTGGTTGTTGCCAAATCCTTCTGTGGTGACAATGGCACCATCGACTTCCATCGCCTCGATCAGAGCACCCAACCGTTGAGAAACGAATGTCTTCTCATCATTGACCTGAGGCGATCCGATGAAGACGACACCCGTCAAATCAAGTTCATTGTCAGCCTGCAACGCCTCGACCAGCGGCTCACGGAAGAAGTGACGCGTAATTTCCTTGGTGGCCGGCCCAATGCAGGCGAGTGCGTGGATACCGCCGTCAAGGACCTCATTCGGGCTGAGCACGACCGGCACGTTGCCCAAATCGACGTTCTTCTGCCCTCCTTTGACGCCACACGGCTCATTGGGGACAAGCAGATTGTCATGCATAGCGCCCTGCCCCATAATCTCCTTCACCAGGACAACACGCGGCTTACCTGGACGCCTTACATCGGTGAAGGTTTCCTCACCAATCGATGGCACCGCAGACAGATCTTTAATCGCCTCTCGACAGGCGTGAACAATCACGTCGCATGCTGAGTGAGCAGCAAACGGGCCGCGACGCTCCATTCCTGTCCCTTTTTCGATTTTTACATCAACCCGAATCATGATGTCATTGTCGTCTGGACTTCCGGGACGTCCATAGCGGATCTTCTCATCCATGAACCCCTCACAGGAGCCGAACTCATGGACCTGGACGCCTGCCTCATCCATACCTGTCAGCACGAAGACCGCGCCAGACAGCACATTGGTAACGCCCTCACCGAGCTTGCCTTCTGCCTTCGCCGCGATGGGGATAACATCCATGATGGTGTTGGAATAGACGTGGCGATCAGCCGGTTTGATGATCTTCATCGTGACTTCTTTGACCAAAGGGTTCACTTTGACCGCTTCCTTGGTCAATCGCTCATCGATGACAAGCACCCCGTTCTTGTATGAGGTTGTGTCGCCGAGTTTCACATCCGTCACCGGATACTCTTTTTTCACCAATTGCCGTAAGATGCGTTCAGGCTCTTCATGCTGCACACTCGCGGACTGCCCGTCTGCCGTTGGCATATTTCCTACGGGAAGCGTCAAGTCGAGGTTTTCGGCATGATCGACATGGAGATGCAAGTATCCGCCCTGATACGTACCTGATGTTTCGGGGACATCGGCAGCTTCAGATGACTCAGCTGCCGCTGGCGAAACCGGCGCTGCGTCATCGTTCACACCATCGAGCAGGTCGGCGGTCAGCTGGGTGAGTGCCTCGCCATCGTCAATCAACGTCGCCCCCAATGCTTGGCCGATGGTCAAACCGCCGTCACTGAGCGACATCAGATTGGAGTCGATCAGATCAGGAAAAATCGAAGGGTCTTCGAAATCATCCGCGCTGAGTATTGTTCCCGCCGGACGACGGCAGCAGAGTACAGCCGGATCGTTGAGATGCGCCTGAAGCGTTTCCTGTGACAGTGACATAGGAATACCTTTCTCTAATTGGTTGTGATGTTGTGTGTGGAGATTTATCGATTGGTTGCACGGAATGCCCTGATGAGAGGCTCACCGCCCGCTCGCATAAAGGCATCGGTCGCATGATGCACGCGCAGCCCGAGGCGCGGCGCAATTTGCATCACAGTATTCGAGCAATCAGTGCAATGGGAGATCAGTATGCTTTGCGCTCCTTCCTTTTTCAGAGCAATCACGTTCTGTGCCTGCCCCGGACAGATTCCTGGATTACGGCATTTCAGCCGACCATTCGCTAGACGACAAGCGTTCTTGCATAGGCGTATCCCGACAAGTTCGGCGCCTTTTGCTTTGGCGATGGCGCGAAGGCGCTCCTCGCTTGCCCCACAGGCGCAGACGATGATTCCCATCGCGCCGGAATCGGCAAGTTCGCTGTCCCCGATGATGATGCCGCCACAAGTCGCTCCGATGACGGAGTCAAGCGTACCGAGCGATCCCATATACGGGCCTCCGATAATAATCTGCTGGTCAGCGGAAACGTGGACACCGAGTGCGTCGAGCACTTCCCTCACGGTTTTGCCTACGGGCACATCGTAGATAACCAATGATGTGGTGTTATCGAATCCGCTGCCTTCGATATGTCCGGCAACGGTGATGTCCTTAGTGGTGCACGCTTGCCTGTGTATTACAGCCCTGTTCACTCGCATCAGCGATTCAACGTTCATGACCACCGCCCCAGCGGCGCTGGGAATGGCATCCGGGGGAAGCAACGTTCCGAGGACATCCCTAATGATTGCCCGCTCGTCACCGGCAGGATAGCGATCTTTGAGAAAAGCGATCTCGATCTGTGAATCGATTGTGACGCCGTCGGCATCGGCAAGTGTATGGCGCAATGCCTGTATGGCTGCGACATGTTTTTGTTTGATTGCCACTATCGCCCGGCGCGCCCCGATGATGCGCTTGACGATAGTCAAGCCGGATAGAATCGTTGCGCTATCGGTTTCCAGCCGGGCGATGTTGTGTTCCAATAACGGCTCGCACTCTGCGGCATTGGCGATGACCACATCACAGCCTTTGCCGTATGCAAGTTTCTTTGCTGTCGGAAATCCGCCACCACCAAGCCCGACCAACCCCGAGCGCTCAATCATCTCAAGCGGATCATCACATGGTGCGATATCCGTTGACGGGATGTCCCCGAATAGTGTCGAGGCCTGGATGATGTGATGCTTACGAGCTACCATGCCGCCCTCTTTCCTTGGAGTAATGCCCTATCGAATCAGTGTGAAGGTGATTATCGAACATGCTGAAGTGTCTTACGTTCTAGAACACGTTCTATTGAAAATTATAGAAATCCACGTTACGACTACAGCATCCCTCGCATTACTCGATTGTTACATAGACTACGTTCTATTACCGATAGATGAAACTATCTCAATTCGGGTACCAGATGCCACAACACATCAGACAACAAAAAGGCACCCCCATATCGGGAGTGCCTTTGCAACAATGCATTATCGGCTCAAATCAACACCGCGTTCAAGCAGCAGCGTTTCAAGACGAGCGAAAACACCTGGAAATGCAATGCCGTCATGCTGGTATTCGTTCGTCACCCAAGCCTTTGCATTGCCGATTCGGCTCAAGGTATCCAGCTGAATCGACGAGTCGACATATAAATCATCGAAATACACCAATGCTTGCAACGGAACCTCATTCGACGCAAGCACCTCAGGATCATAGATTTTCGGCCAGCGTGTTCGCTGCATCAGCAAGTCAACAGCCGGCTTGAACGGTGTAAGCTCACGGATTTCATCAAACATCCATGGCAACGCCATCTCTCCGAAGAACAACAGCGGGCGCTGATCGACACCAAATTCAGCATGAAGCGGCAGCTCACGGGCAGCAGCCCAATCAAGCGGACCATTCTCTTCGCTGCCATAGATGAATTCCTGCAGCGGCCAGTACAAAGGGCTACTCGCATTCGAGGTATTGGCAAGCACCCGATAGAGGAAGACACTCGAAAGTTCACCTGTGGCGTCAAATGCTTCATCCAGCAGCCAGTGCAGCCGTTCGAACCCGTGTTGCATTCCCAATCCCTGGCCAAGACTCTGCAGTCTACGTACCGAGAACAAATCACCGTTTGGCAACAACACATCACCCGCAGCCAACCGATCGGCAATCGCACCTACCACAGCCACATCCTGCGGATATCTCTCGTAGAATTGACGGGATTTGATCGCCGCCCGCGGATACGTATGGCGGTATACTTCATCAGCGTTCGGCGGTACGCCCGGAATGCCTCCCGTCGTCCGGCACGATGCCAACGCATCGGGATACAGCGACAGGTACGCCAAAGTCAGAAATCCCCCATAACTCTGCCCTATGGTATGCCACCGCTTCCCCGAGAAGCAGGTGACACGAAGCCGCTCAAAATCCCTAATAATCGAATCTGCCAAGAACTTGCTCAAATAGTTGGCAGCCGTCTTCGCATCCGGCAAAGACGCCATGAACGCACCGTCAAGCCGGGTAGAACGCCCAACACCTCGCTGGTCGGGGATGATAACCCGATACCGCTTCACCGCTTCACTCAGCCAAGCGCCTCCAGGCATCGGACGCTCACCCTCCCCACCTGGGCCGCCTTGTAAATGCAACAGCAGCGGCAAGTCATCATCGCGCTTTTCAGGGTCAACGACCTCACGATAAAACACAGTGATCAATCCGGCCGACTCATCGTGATAATCCAGGGGAACTTCGAACGTATGGTCACGGACGGCGAACCCCGGAACGAAATACCAATCACTCATACAGTACCTTCCTTATTCAGCGTGCATCGTATCCATGCACACATTGATTACTTGCGAAGCGTTGGTTCCAACGCCACGTGCAGCACATCGACCAGCAGATTCATCATGACGATGAAGAAACCGCCAAGCAGCACCACACCGATGATGACTGGCCGATCCTGAGTATTGACCGATGTCACAGCGAGGGAACCAACACCTTGCAATCCGAATACCTGCTCGATGATGATGGAACCACTCAGCAAAGAACCAATATCGGCGCCAAGCTGTGTGGTCAGCACAGTCAACGTTGAGCGCAGCCCATGTTTGTATATCACTGTGTGTTCAGGCAGACCCTTTGCCCGAGCAGTGCGAATATAATCTTCACCCAACACATCCATCATCTCCGCACGCGTGAGCCGCTGATACAATGCGGCCATCAGCAATGCCAAAGTCAACCACGGCAACGTCATATGCCAAGCCCATTGCGCGAATCCATTCGCCAGCTGGCTGTACCCCCCAGGAGGAAACAGCGTGAATTTATGACGTTTCGGCAGAAAATACAGCAAATATAGCAGAAACATACCCAAGACGAACGAGGGGAAGCTGATGAACAGCTGGCTGAGAATCTGAGCCAGACGATCCTTCCACGTTCCAGGATGTGTCGCCGACACCACACCCAGCGGGATACCAATCAGCAGCCATAGCACAACTGCGCCTCCGACCAAGGAGAACGTCACAGGAAGTCTGGATGCAATAAGCCCAGCCACCGGCATCTGGTTACGGTAGGAAATACCGAAATTCCCGCTCAGCGCATGACTGACGAACAACAAGTATTGCTGCCATAATGGTTTATCCAAGCCGAGGTTATGCGTCACCTGGTCAAGCACCGTCTGGCTGGCTTTCTCCCCGGCAATCAGTCGAGCAGGATTGCCCGGGGCGATATAAAACAGCGCGAATACGAAAATCGACAACGCCAAGAGGATAATCACCGCGGACACGAACCGCTTCACGATGTTCTTGATCATGTCAACGACCTTTCTTCTGGATTGTCTGGTCAGATACCGCCATCCCCTGTTCTTGCAACGCGGCAAGATCATCAGACGACGCACTGATCTGGGCTACGACAGGGACGACAGACGCAAGCGCACGAACGCCTTTCTTCTTGCGACGCTTCCTCAGAATTCGCCGCCCCGACTTCGGATCAAGGGCGTCACGCAAACCATCGCCAAGAATATTGAAGGACAGCGTAGTCATCAGAAGGAATAAACCAGGGAAGAACACCATCCACGGTGCCACCATATACATCGAGTTATTCGCCGCCTCCGACAGCATACCTCCCCAGCTTGGCGTAGGCGGAACGACCCCCATGCCTAGGAACGACAACGACGCCTCGAATACAATACAGCTCGGAATCCCTTGAGTCGTGTAGACGATGATGGTCTCGGAGAGGTTCGGCAGTATGTCTTTTATGATGATGGATGAATCAGAGGCGCCAAGCGAACGAGCCGCTTCAACGAATTCTTTCTTCTTGAGCACCTGCACTTGGGCGCGAATCACACGTCCGGTTACCGCCCACGAGAAAAATACCACCACGAACATACACATCTGTATGCTTGCGCCGAACACCGAGACCAATGCCAGAGCGCAGAGCAGAAAAGGCATAGTCATCACGAAATCGGTAATCCGCGACAGCACATCGTCGATCAAGCCACCGAAATATCCAGCTGTAACGCCTACAATCACCGCGATCAACGACCCGCATATTGAGGCCACGACACCGACGAGCAACGATACGCGAGCGCCATACGCGATACACACCAATTCGTCTCGTCCCAACTGATCGGCACCAAACCAGAAGACGGCATTGGGACCTACAGGCAAACCGTTGTCCGTCAATCCACTGTTGCGGTACTGCTGCGTCGGGCCGTGTCCGGTAATCGTTGCAATCACCGGGGCGCATATAGCTATCAATACGAGCAATACGATGAACGTCAAGGCAATCATCGAAGCTTTGTTCCGCTGAAGTCGACGCCAAACCGCCCGGCCGGTGCTCAATTGTTCAATCCTGCGTTTCCCGCTCTGCCTGTCGTCAGTATTCGAATCGGTATGTGACGCGGCAACCGCGGTTTCACTGTCATGCACAGCCATGTCGTTCATATGATCAACTCCTCAGCATCACGCGCGACTCAGTCGCCGGGGTTTCTGGCGGGATCTCGTGCACGGAGGCCTCCAACAGGCGCTTCGTGAATTCGGCTTGTGGATTGCTGTATACGCGTTCGACGTCGCCGCGTTCCACGATCTTTCCGTTCCTTATCACCGCTACGCGATTGCACACATGCCGGACCACAGCAAGATCATGAGAAATGAATAGGTAGGTGTATCCAAACGCCTGCTGCAAATCCTGAATCAAATTGAGTATTTGAGCTTGGATGGAAACATCCAGAGCGGAAACAGGCTCATCAAAGATGATGAGCTCCGGGTCCAATGCCAATGCCCGTGCAATGCCGATGCGTTGCCGCTGTCCACCGGAGAATTCGCCGGGGTACCGATTGTAATGTTCGGGATTCAACCCCACCAGTTCCATGAGTTCGCTGACCCGTTGCTTCACTTGGGCGGCGCCCCAATGATGCTGGATGTGCAACGGTTCGCCGATGATCGAACCTACGCGGCGCCGCGGATTGAGCGACCCATATGGGTCTTGGAACACTAATTGCACCTGACGACGTTGTCGACGCCATTCGCTTTTGCTCACCGTCGCATTGTCCTTGCCGAGCAGTGTGACCGTGCCACTAGTCGCAGGAATCAATCCGGCTATCACCCTTGCAAGAGATGTCTTGCCACAGCCAGACTCCCCTACCAGACCGATGGAATCACCGCGGTTGACCGTCAAATCAACACCTTTGAGGACTTCCACAGCGCTGCGCTTGCCTGCGCCATACACCAGGTGCAAATCCTTGACTATCACAACCGGCATCGCGTTGTCTGCCGGCCATTGACCATCATCAAGCCCGTTTGCTTGTGCTTGAGCGCGATCCTTGGCACGTTCGACGACAAAGGCATCAACCTCGGCTTTCGCTGGCGGAGCAACTGGATCAGTTTTCAGCCAGCAACTCATACTGACGCCATCGCTGAATGTCACCCTTGGCGGCGTCCGAGCGAAGCAGCGCTCTTTCGCATTAGGACACCGGGGCGCGAATACACATCCTGTAGGGATATCAAGCAGGCTCGGCATTCGCCCCTCAATCGGGGTCAGACGCTGATGATTATCAGCAGCATCAGGAGACGAATTCAGCAATCCCAAGGTATAGGGGTGCGCAGGCCGTGAGAACAATGCCGAGACCGGTCCGGTTTCCAGCTGATGCCCGGCATACATGACCATGGCACGATCAGCAAATGACCCAAGCAAGGTCAAATCATGCGAAATCATAATGACGGTGGTTCCCAATTTGCCCGACATGTCCTTGAGCACATTGAGCACCTGCTTCTGGATTGTCACATCCAACGCTGTGGTAGGTTCATCGGCGATGATAATCTCCGGCTTAAGGACCAAAGCCATAGCGATCATCACACGCTGTCGCATACCACCAGAGAACTGGTGAGGATAATCATTGAACCGGCGCTCGGCATGTTTTATGCCGACCATTTCCAGCATTTCGATGGCACGTTGCCGCGCCTGTGCACGTGGCGTATGAGGTTCATGGGCGGTAATCACCTCAACGATCTGCGAACCGATAGTGAAATACGGGTGCAGGCTGGACAACGGATCTTGAAAGATCATGCCGATCTTCCGCCCACGTAGATTTCTCAGCTCATTGGCAGATGCAGACAGCAGGTCATGCCCGTCGAACATCACTGACCCCGATATCTCAGCCCCCGGCAACAGACCGGTGATCGCCTGGGTAAGCACGCTTTTGCCCGATCCTGATTCGCCGACAATACCGAAGACCTCCCCCCGCTCAACCGAAAACGAAACGTGCTGCACAGCATGAATCACACCGTCTTCCGTGGGCAAATCCACACTGACATCATCCACTTGGAGAATTGACATGTCATAGCTCCTTTATCGAACGAATCATCATGGAATAACCGTTGTGGCGCCCGCACACGACGGGCGCCACAGCAGCATCAGCGTTCGACCGAGACGTTGGTCCAGTCGTAAGTTGCAGACAGGGCAAAGATTGAGGCGTTCTTTATCGCGCTACTATGAATCAGCGTCGCGTCCACAGAGTACAGCGGCAGCACCGGCGGATCAGCCATCACTGCATCGTTGACCTTGCTCCACAGTTGTGCGGCCTTGGTCGAATCCGTGCTGGTGAGCGCCTGTTTGGCCAGCTCATTGGCCTTGTCATTGTTGTAATTGCTGTAGTTATACACTTGGGCGGTGCCATCATAGGTGAACTGGGGCTGGAATACCGAACGGGCGGCCCCGCCGACCCAATCCGGGTTCCATCCACAGAGCGCCAGGTCCCACTTGCCATTCTTCGTGTTATCGGGAGTGGTCATGAAGCTGGCATAGAAGTCGGACGAGGGCACTGGGACAAGCTCGATAGTTACTCCAGCCTTTTCCATATCCTGCTGAATGATCTGCGCGATAGCAGCCTCTGAGCCTGCATCTGAGCGATATGCCAGTTTGAGCGTCAAATTGGATGCGCCAGCTTTTGCAAGCAAACTCTTCGCCTTTGCCGAGTCTCCCTTATTCCCATCCGTCTTGTATGGGTCATCGTTTTCGTCGAATCCGACAACGCCTCGACCGAAAATTCCGATTGCCGCTTCAGCAAGCGATTTGCCGCCGAGCTTCTGCACCAGAGCCGCCTTGTCCACTGCATATTGCAACGCCTGCCGCACTGCCGTCTTCTTCAGCGCCCCATCATTATTGCTGGTCAGCATATTGAAGGCGAGATAATGCGTGCCGCCTTGAGCAAATGTCGTCATATCGTCTCCGTTGGTCGCTTGCAAGGTTGTCCATTGTGCCGCCGGCACACTCATCGCCCATAATCCATCGGCATCACCGTTGGAGACCTGCTGGACAGCACTATCAGTACTCACACCGAAGGTGATTTCTATTCGGTCAGCATTCGCCGCGCGCAGCGGATCCGAGGATCGCTTCCAATTTGGATTCCTCTTCAGGTACAAATGGCCGTCCGCTTTGTACTCATCGACGGTGTACGGCCCGGATGAGATGTAGTTCGCTCGATATTCTGGGCTGTCAGGCGTGTAATCCAAGGATTCTTCCGCCACCGGGGAGACATTGGACAGTGACACCATGTAGATGAAATCAGAGGCTTTCTCCTTGAGTTTGAACACAATGGTTGAATCATCCGGTGTTGAAATGCCGGAGACACTGTCATTGAGAATATGTTCCTTGATGTTCTGCGCCGTTGGATTCTTCGTATCATATGCAGCGCAGAACTCCTCCATGCCTTCGATGACGTTGAAATACGAAGCCGTAGAAGCCGGTAGCAACGGATTGCATACCCGCTTGAATCCGTTCGCAACGTCTTTTGAAGTGATCGCGCGAGCTTTTTTGGTGCTCCACATGACGTTCTTGCGCAGCTTGAACGTATATGTCAAGCCGTCGGCTGACACTGTCGGCAGGGACGCCGCCAAATCGGGCTGCGGATCAATCTGCTCTTTCGCATCGTTGCTAGCTTTGTAACTGATGAGCTGGCGGCTGATTGCACGTTGGAACGTATACGTGCTAACCAGTGAACTACCGGTTGGATCAAGATGATCGATATCGTCGGTGCCGACCAGTTTGATGGTGCCTCCGCTTGTCGAACCACCTGACGAGCTGGCAGTGGATCCGCTACCGCAACCGCTACATGCGATGGCCGAGATGGCAATCACCGCAATCATGCTGATAATATTTTTCCTGTTCATTGCACATCCTCTCTATTCGGCGAATACTCATCACCGAGATATCCCTGACCGGGAATCACCTGCGAAGCGCAGAGCCTGCACCAGCATTTCGCAGATGCCATCACATCGTTCAGAAGCGGTGGCACTAACTATCTAAGAAAACGATTTCGCAGTTCTGTTTGCACCAACGTAACGATGCAATGAACCGCAGTCTAGAATGAAGTAGAACTGTGACCGATGGATTACAACAACGAAACTTGAACACTGCTATCATCATCGATGTTGTTCAACGCACAGGATACCTTGTGCCACTTCGATAATCATGCATGCAACAATGGCGATTTCCCCGGAGACAATCAACTCCGAAATATCCATGCTCCATCCGCATTCTACTCATCATGCGTATACCGCGGTACACCATCTGGCCTCTGCGGCATTCAATCCGTATTCGTCAGATCCAAACACCCACAAGACCAGACCAACCGGTGTAGATGGTCGAACAATCCTTCATTCTTTGACTTCATCGCATCATCCACCGTGAAATACCGCCGCATCGATACTATAGAAGCAGGCTTCGGCGCATATGCGAGGCGAAGCGACATCGTGGCAGGCTGATGCGGGCGCTCCCGCATGCCGTCTGTCACGGCGTCTGTCATACAGCGAGCTCAAAGGAGCATTATGGACAAGGCACAGCAAGACGCATTGAAGAAAGCGGCCGGCATCGAAGCCGCGAAGCTCATCCAGGACGGCATGATCGCCGGTCTCGGCACCGGTTCGACCGTGCGTTTCCTCGTGGACGAGCTTGGCCGCCGCGTGCAGGAGGAAGGTCTCAAGTTCACGGGCGTCACGACTTCTCGCCGCACGCAGGAGCAGGCTGAAGGCTATGGCATCAAGATCGTCAACATCGACGACGTCGATCACATCGATATCACCATCGACGGCGCCGATGAGGTCGACAAGAACTTCAACGGCATCAAGGGCGGCGGCGCGGCTCTCCTGTGGGAGAAAATCGTGGCGATCAATTCCAACAAGGTCGTGTGGATCGTCGACCAGTCCAAGGTCGTCGACACCATCGGCAAGTTCCCGCTGCCGGTTGAGGTCATCCCCTTCGGCAACGGCCAGGTGATCCGCAAGTTCGAGGCGAAGGGCTACAAGCCGACGCTGCGCCTCGACGCCGCAGGCAAGCCGGTGCTCACTGACGAGAACGATTACGTCGTAGACCTGCACCTGGAGCGCATCGACCACCCGCAGGAGCTGGCAGAGGACCTCATCCACACCGTGGGCGTGGTGGAACACGGCCTGTTCCTCAACATGGTCGACCAGGTCATCGTCGGCGACCCGGCAGGCCCCCGCACCCTGATCAACCCGAACAAGTAACCCTGACCCATTGCGGCGATCTGTGATATCGCCACGACAGCCCCGGCCTTATGCGTGGAATCCGCCACGCATAAGGCCGTTATCATCGAAGTCGCGCGAACATCGCCACACATGAGACATAAGAGAGTCGGTAGATAAGCTGGGGATACACTGTATATGGTGCGTTGACGCATTCCAACTCGATGCCCTATTGCAGAAAGGCAACCCCATGACCGACATGACGGACGAATCCCAATCCATTGACACCATCTGTGTGCAGGGCGGCTGGCAGCCGAAGAACGGCGAGCCTCGCACACCACCGATCGTTCAATCCACCACATTCAAATACACGAGCAGCGAACAGATGTCACGGCTGTTCGACCTGTCTGAATCCGGTTACTTCTACACTCGTCTGTCCAATCCCACGAACGATGTCGTAGCCAAGAAAATCTGCGAACTCGAGGGCGGCACTGCGGCCATCCTCACCAGCTCCGGCCAGGCGGCGAACTTCTTCGCGCTGTTCAACATCTGCTCCGCCGGCGACCATATCGTCGCCTCGAACGCCATCTACGGCGGCACCTACAACCTCATCAATGTGACCATGCGCCGCATGGGCATCAACTGCACCTTCGTGCACCCGAATTGCACGCCCGAGGAGCTCGACGCCGCGTTCCAGCCCAACACGAAGGCCGTATTCGGCGAATCCATCGCCAACCCCTCGCTGATGGTGCTTGACTTCGACAAGTTCGCCGCAGCCGCGCACAACCATGGTGTTCCGCTGATTGTCGACAACACCTTCCCGACCCCTGTCAACTGCCGCCCATTCGAGTACGGTGTCGATATCGTGACGCATTCGACCACCAAATACATGGACGGCCACGGCTCGTGCGTGGGCGGCGCCATTGTGGATTCCGGCAACTTCGATTGGATGGCCCATGCCGACAAGTTCCCCGGTCTGACCACCCCTGACGAGTCCTACCACGGCGTGACCTACGCCAAGGAGTTCGGCAATGGCGGCGCGTTCATCACCAAGTGCGTGGCTCAGCTGATGCGCGATTTCGGATCCATTCCTTCGCCGTTCAACTCATGGGTGCTCGGCCAGAATCTCGAAGATCTCGGATTGCGTATGCAGCGGCATTGCGAGAACGGCTACCGGGTGGCGAAGTTCCTGGATGAAGATCCGCGCATCTCGTGGGTCAACCATCCGGGTCTCGAAACCGACAAATACTACCAGCTCGCACGCAAATACATGCCAAACGGCACCTGCGGCGTCATTGCTTTCGGCGTGCCGGGCGGCCGTGAGAAGGTCTCCGCGTTCCTCGATCATCTGCAGCTCGTGTCCATCGCCACGCATGTGGCGGATTCGCGCTCGTGCATCCTGTACCCTGCTGGCACCACGCACCGTCAGCTCACCGAGGAGCAGCTCAAGGAGGCGGGTGTCGGCATCGACCTCGTGCGCCTGAGCTGCGGTCTTGAAAACGCCGATGATATCATCGCCGACCTCAAGCAGGCTATGGACGCGGTGCTCTGACATCCCGCGCGCATGGTTTTCTGCGCAGTAATAACGCGAATAGCCGAACCGCGAACGGATGGTGACCCCGCCCGTTCGCGGTTTTCTTTCTCGGCGTGCGGTCACCAAATCAGGTTGCGTATGCCCGGACATATACAACATGCCTATGCGTCCTCTTGCCAATCGGTTACGCCGAATCTGCGTCCGGATGTCACCAGTTCAGGGCAGCCGCTCCGGCAAGGCAAAGAAAAAGCCCCTCCGAAGAGGGGCCTGAGCTGTGAGCTACTCGCATGTTGCGCGCGAGGCTTCACCGGTGCAACTACTTGCGCTGGTGACGAGTCTTACGCAGCAGTTTGCGGTGCTTCTTCTTGCTCATCCGCTTGCGGCGCTTCTTGATGACGGAACCCATCTGAAGCCTCCATTCTTATTACCGAAAGATTGCAACTCGCCTAATACTACACGTATTCAGCGACTTTGGATAACGACATTCCGACAGCGCACGCGAAAACGCGCTCCGGCATCGTCACAGCGGGAATTTCTGGCAGAAAGTCGTCACCGCGTCACTCGGACCGTTCGCTTGGAACACCGCGGTATCGTTGATCCAGACAGCGACCGCTTTCTTGCTGTCGGACGCATCCTTGCGGATCACATAACTGCCTGTGGTTTTGCCGCTGACTTTCACGTTGCCGGATGCGATCTCGTCACCGGTCAGCGATGCCGTCAGCGCCTGATACTGCTTTTTCGCGTCATCCGCACTGGACCATTGCGCGGTGATCAGCGCGATGTTCTTTGTGTCATCCCCGGTGGAATACGTCATCGTGTATTCTTCCAACGGCGACGCGGATGTCCAGTTCGCGCTCGGGTTGGCGTCGGTACGCGCGTAGTTGACCACGCTGTCCGGCATGGCCTTCAGCAGGCTCGTCGCGTCCGTGGGCAACGGCTTCGCGGAAATAGTCGGAGTCGACGGGGCCTTCGCCGCCGCGGACTTCTTGCCGTTCGACGTCGAACTGCTCGTCGGCGCACTCGTCGGTGTCGTCGTCTTGTTCAGCGCCCAGCCGGGCCAAATGAATGCCGACAGCAGCGCCAGTACAATAACCACCGCCGCCACTGCGATCACCGCAGTGAGCTTGCCGTGGGATGAGGATTGTTGAGTGTTCGCCATACGGTTTATTCTCGCACAGCGGCATGACGCATGCCGGCACCGCGAATGCGCGTTGAGCCCGCCGCGCAATGTCGTGAAAGTTCGCTAGCTTCGGCACTATGGCAAAGACTACAACGCAGTTTGTGTGCAGTGAATGCGGCTGGAACGGCCCCAAATGGTACGGGCGCTGCCCCGAATGCGGCCAATGGGGAACGGTAAGCGAATTCCATGAGGCACGGCCGGCCGCAAGGTCCCGCACCGCCGCCCCCGGACGCACTTCGCGCACCCAGGCGCAAACCGTTGTAGGCGAGGGCACAGTCAAGCCGATCAGCGAAGTCGGCACAGAAAGCGTCACCCGCATCCCCACCGGTTTCGGCGAATTCGACCGCGTACTCGGCGGCGGCATCGTCCCCGGTTCCGTCGTTCTGGTCGCCGGCGAGCCGGGGATCGGCAAATCCACGCTCCTGCTGGAGACGGCGGGCAATGTGGCCCGCACGAACCCGGGCCGCACCGTATTGTACTTATCCGGTGAGGAATCGCAGGCGCAAGTGCGTATGCGCGCCTCTCGCATCGACGCGGTGCAGGATAACCTGCTGCTCGCGTCCACCACAGATCTGGCTACGGTACTAGGGCTTATCGCCCAAGAGCATCCATGTCTGGCCATCGTCGATTCCGCGCAAACCATCATCTCCCAGGATGTCGATGGCATCTCCGGCGGGTCCACGCAGGTGCGTGAAGTCGCCAGTGCGCTGATCGATACCGCGAAAACCCTTGATATCCCGATTCTGCTGGTCGGGCATGTCACCAAAGACGGTTCGATCGCCGGCCCGCGCACACTTGAGCATCTCGTCGATGTGGTCTGCCAGTTCGAAGGCGATACGCAGACCGCCCTGCGCTTGTTGCACGCGGTGAAAAACCGTTTCGGCCCCACTGACGAAGTCGGCTGCTTCGATATGAGCGGCGAAGGCATCGAAGAGGTAGCCGACCCTTCCGGGCTGTTCCTGTCGGCCTCGCAAGAGGCGGTGGACGGCACATGTGTGACGTTCACCCTCGACGGGCATCGTAGCCTGCCCATCGAGGTGCAGGCGCTGGTCACCAAATCCGTGTTGCCTACCCCGCGTCGTGCGGTCAATGGCGTGGATGGAAACCGCTTGGCGATGCTCACCGCGGTCCTGTACCGGCATGGCAAAGTGAATCTGCTCGCGAACGACGTCTATGTCTCGACGATTGCGGGCGCGTCGGCGAAAGAGCCGGCTTGCGATCTGGCGATTGTCGCGGCATTGGCGAGCGCCGCCACCGGCACGCCGATTGCGCGCACCACCTGTGCGGTCGGCGAGATTTCGTTGACGGGACAGGTTCGGCCTGTTCCTCAGCTCGCTCACCGGTTGAGCGAGGCGGCACGGCTCGGGTTCACGCGTGCGGTGGTGCCGGCGACCCGTTCAGGCAAACGGCGTTCAGACGCCACGCCCCATGGCATGGAGCTGGTCGAAGTGACGTCGCTGCGCGACGCGCTGGATGCGCTCGGTCTTCGTAAGAGTCGTTGAGCGCAATACAACCCTGTCTGCGGCGCTCATGCCGTGGCGCCTGGGTGCCTTCAACGGCTTGCGTTGCCCGGTGCCATTGTTGCTCGCGCCGATGGTGAGTCCATGTTCACGCGGATTCCACGCCGGCTTCGTGCCGATTGTCAGTGTGCGTTCCGTGCGGCTTCTTCCGCTTGCTTGGCGTTGGCTGCAAGCTCGGCTTTCAGCGCGTCAACGGAATCGAATTTGATTTGCGGCCGCAGAAAACCGGTGAATTCGATGCGGACACGATGCCCATACAAGTCGAGCCAATCGTCGGTCACCGCGTAGGCTTCGACGACCCGCTCCGGTTCGCCGTTTTCGGTTTCAAATGTGGGTTTGGTGCCGATGGATATGGCTGCCGGCCACCGCCACGGCGAGTGCGGGGCGAGACGGGAACGAACCGGCGCAAGATCCAGCGGCTGCGGAATGCTGGCGACAGCCGAAGCGCTGTTTGTCGTCCCAGTGCCGTTCGTCGTCCCGGTGTCGGCTTGGTTGGTCTCTTCTGGCGTTGCCGAGCCGTCAGCGTCATCATGGTCCGGCTCGCCCAGATCGACCAGCCAGCCTGCATACACGCCATCGACCGGCAGATACCCGTCGATCGGCGCGCCAAGGTTCGCCGTAGGGAAGCCGATCCCACGGCCGCGCTGTTCGCCGTGGACAACCGTGCCTTCAATGGCATGCGGCGCACCCAAGATGGCGTCCGCGTCCTTGATGCGGCCTTGCGACAGCAGGTACCGCACGTTGGAAGAACTCCACACCCGTGCCTGTTGAGCTTGATGACGTTTGCTCCATGCCCGCAACTGCGCCTTGGTCATGCCGGCGGTCGGATCGTTCGGTTCCCCGGGCTCCTGCGGCATGGTATAGGAGACGTCCTTCGGGATACGCGTGTATCCCGGCCCGCGGTCGTCCACGATATCGAGTTCGAACACACCGGTGGCGAGCGCCAGGTTCTCGATGGCTTTGACATCACCGGTACGCCCGGCCCCCATATGCGCGTCCTGTCCCAGCACGAGGGTGCGCATGCCGAGTTTGCCGACGAGTTGGCCGAGGAAGAAGCGGAAGGATTTCGCGGCGAACGCAAGCGTGTACTGCACGAGCAGCACGTGGTCCACACCGAGTTCGTCCATGACACGCAGCCGCTGGTCAATGCTCATCAACTGTTCTGGGTCCGCGATATCCGCCGGCGCCTGCTGTCCCTGATGGGTTTTCGCATACTGGTGGACGATGCTCGGCCGCGGATTGAACAGGATGACCACGGAGAATGCGTTGTTGCGTTTGGCCAGTTCGACGGTTCTTCCGATCACCGCACGATGCCCCTGGTGCATGCCGTCGAACGATCCGACCGTTACGACGGATTTACGGTTGACGCTCAGGGTTGGCCAATTGACCAGACCGTTGTCGTCAGGGACCAGATTGGTGATGTTCATGCTGTTCCTCTTGTCGCTTCCGAAACTCTTGGATGATCTTGGATTGTCGCGTCTACTCTAGCAAAAGGTCAGGCGGCTGGGAATACCACAGTCGGGCGTGATTGTGCCGGCATGGTGTTGTCTGGGATGATGATGGCTACCACGTCTTCGCCGCCGTCTGCCGGATGCGCGATGGCTGCGGTGGCGGTGTCCACGCTGATGTCGATGCTGCGACCGTAACGCAGATCCTGAGCCTGACGGTCGCTGACGTCCACGACGGGCATGGTCATCCGCGCCGCCTGCCCCATAGTCATGGCGGCGTCCAGCAATTGTTCCTTCGTGGCGTCCAGCCGTGCCCTCATGCGGGTTTCCTGCCGTCCGTCACGCGTGGTGAACGTGCGTTCCTCGCAACGTGCGGCAAGCACGTGAGGGTTTTCGATGCTGAAGGCGCCGACCTGTGTGCGGCGCAACCGGGTGAGGTAGCCTCCGACCCCGAGCATATCCCCCAAATCGCGGGCGAGCGCTCGAATATATGTCCCCGCCGAGCAGGTGACACGGACATCGATATCCCGCGTGCCTTCGTGGGTGTCAGGCTCATGTATGTCAAGCACGTCGAAGCTGTCAATGGTCACGTTGCGGGCTGTGAGCACGACTTCTTGGCCTTCGCGCGCCAAATCGTACGCGTGTTTGCCGTTGATTTTCACCGCTGAATACGCACTGGGAACCTGGCTGATTTCGCCCGTCAGACGGGTACCGATGGCGTGCTCGACGGTCTGGCGGGTCAGCGCGGCGACTTGTGCGCGCACGCGATCTCGGTCCTGCTGTGGCCAGACGATGAGCTCGCCTTCGGCGTCCTCGGTGGTGGTGCGCGCTCCGAGCCTGATGGTCGCCTCGTAGGTTTTATGGTGATCGACGATGTAGTTGAGCAGCCGGGTGGCGTGCCCGAACCCGACAACCAGCACGCCGGTGGCCATCGGGTCGAGTGTGCCGGCATGTCCGACGCGCTTGCAGTGGAGCACTGATCGGACTGCGGCGACGACGTCATGGCTGGTGACGCCTTGCGGCTTGTCGATGACGACGAGACCGTCAGGCATCCTGCCCGCCTGTCAGCCCAGTTTCGGCGTCGGTGTCGTCGGCGGTATCGGCGGTATCGGCAGTATCAGCAGGGGCGTCCGCAGCGTTGCCGTCGGCATCGTCGATTTCGGTGTCGTCGTCATACTCGTCTTCGTACTCGTCATATTCGTCATCCTCCGCCCAGCGGTTCTCCCGCTCTTCAGGATGCTTGTACGGATCCGCTTCGCCGGCATACTGGGCATGTTCACGGCTTTTGGCGAGTTCTTCGTCACGACGGCGGGCGGCCACCAGAATATCTTCGATTTCTGTCGCCTCTCCCGGCACCTCGTCGAACTTGAATTTGAGTTCCGGGGTCAGGCGCAGCCCGGCCTTATGGCCGACCAACGTGCGCAAGCGTCCTTTCGCCTGGTTCAACGCCTGCTGGGCGCGCTTGCGTTCGCCCCGCTCCTTGCCGTCATGGCCAAGCTGGGTCCAATAGATGGTGGCGATCTGCAGGTCGTTGGTGACCCGCACATCGGTGATGGTTACGTTGTGGAGCCGCTCGTCGTGCAGCTGGCGTTCCAACGCCGATGCGACCACACGCTGGATGAGCGCCGCGATGCGCGCCGCCCGTGGATTCGTCCCTGCCAATGGTGTTCCTTTCTTGGGGTGGGCTGTCTTTCATCAAACATGCCCTGTACGTCTGCTGATTCGATATTCGCACAGCCCTGCCGCTGTTCCGCGTCTGCTGGCTGTGGGCGTAACCGGAAGCGGTATGAGGTATCCGGGTCTCCGGGACTCCTGGGGCTCCGGGACTCCGGGACCCGCCTTATGCCGGCTATGCAACAGTGCGCAACAGGCCAGTGCGCCGATGGAGTGCACTGGCCTGTTACTGAGGTTTGCGGACCGTTCCGGACGGCCTGAGCCGCCCGTGACGGTTATTTGCGTTCGATCTCGCGCATCTCGAAGGTTTCGATGATGTCGCCGATCTCGATGTCGTTGAAGGTGCCGAGGTTGATACCTGCCTCGTAGCCTTCCTTGACCGACTGGACGTCGTCCTTGAATCGACGCAGCGAGGAAATCTCCAGATCGTTGACCGTGGCGACTCCATTGCGCAGGATGCGGCACTTCGTACCACGCTTGACCTCGCCGTCCTGAACCATGACGCCGGCGATGTTGCCGAACTTGGAGGAACGGAAGATCTCGCGGATCTCGGAGTGCGACGTGACGACCTCCTCGTATTCGGGCTTGAGCATGCCCTTGAGGGAGGCTTCGACATCTTCGATGGCCTTGTAGATGATCGAGTAGTACTTGATCTCCACACCTTCGCGTTCCGCCAGATCGGCGACCTGACGGTTCGGGCGCACGTTGAAGCCGATGATAACGGCCTTGTCGACGCTCGCGAGGTTGACATCGTTCTGCGTGATGGCGCCGACACCGCGGTGGATGACCTGGATGCCGACTTCTTCGGACACGTCGATCTTCATCAACGAATCCTCGAGGGCCTCGACAGAACCGGAGGAATCGCCCTTGATGACGATGTTGAGCATATCCACTTCGGACTTCGCGAACTGCTCCTTGAGGCTTTCGAGCGAAACCACCTTACGGCGCTTGGCCAGCTGAGCCGCACGCTCGGTCGCCTGGCGCTTCTCGGCAATCTGGCGTGCCGCACGATCATCAGGAGCGACCAGGAACAGGTCGCCTGCGGTCGGCACGGACGTCAAACCGAGCACCTGGACAGGTGTTGACGGGGCGGCGGCCTTCATATGGTTGCCGTTCTCGTCGAGCATGGCGCGCACACGACCGTACGACGTACCGGCCACGATCGCGTCGCCAACGTGAAGCGTACCGGACTGCACAAGCACAGTCGCCACTGCACCACGGCCCTTGTCCAGTCGAGCTTCGACGGTGGCGCCTCGAGCATCCATGTCCGGGTTGGCACGCAGATCGAGTTCGGCGTCAGCGGTGAGCAACACCGCTTCAAGCAGCTTGTCGACATTCGTGCCTTGCTTGGCGGAGATGTCGACGAACATGGTGTTGCCGCCGTACTCTTCCGGTACCAGGCCGAATTCGGTGAGCTGGCCGCGCACACGCTCCGGGTTGGCGCCAGGCTTATCGATCTTGTTGACCGCGACGACGATCGGGACATGCGCCGCCTGCGCATGGTTGATGGCTTCAACGGTCTGGGGCATGACGCCATCATCCGCCGCGACCACGAGGATCGCGATATCGGTGAGTTCGGCGCCACGGGCACGCATAGCGGTGAAGGCCTCGTGACCAGGGGTATCAAGGAAGGTGATCTTACGCGATTCGCCGTCCAGCTTGACTGTCACCTGATAGGCGCCGATACGCTGCGTAATGCCGCCGGCCTCGCGAGCCACCACGTTGGTCTTGCGGATGGTATCCAGCAAGCGGGTCTTACCATGATCGACGTGGCCCATGACCGTGACCACCGGGGGACGCGGCTTGAGATTCTCGTCGTCCTGCAGCTCTTCCTCATCAAGGTCGATATCAAACTGCTGCAGCAGCTCTTTGTCTTCCTCTTCCGCGGAAACGATCTTGATGTTCCAGCCGATTTCCTCGCCGAGGATCTGGAAGGTCGCTTCGTCAAGGGACTGGGTTGCAGTGGCCATTTCACCAAGATGGAACAGCACCGTGACCAAAGCAGCCGGATTGACGTTGATCTTCTCTGCAAGGTCGGCGAGTGATGCGCCTTGACGAAGACGTACGGTCTGGCCGTTGCCGGCAGGGATGCGGACACCAGCGATGACCGGTGCCTTCATCTCTTGATATTCATGACGCTTCGCGAGACGGTTCTTGCGTGCCTTTGAGGACTTGCCACCCTGACGGCCGAACGCGCCTGCAGCACCGCCACGACCACGGCCACCACCGCGGGACGGACCGGCGTTGCCTGCGCCATTTTGGAAACCGCCGCCGAAATGATTGCCACTGCCGCCGGCGTGATTGGCGCCTGCACCTTGGCCTGGACGGTGCTGTCCCCACTGCCCCGGCCTAGCTCCGCGGCCATTGCCGAAACCGTTGCGGCCTCCACGGCCGCGGCCGCCTCGACCGCCTTCGACGCTCGGGCGCGCCATAGGATGCGGACGCGGAATATCGCCCGGCGTAGGCACATGCATGCCCTGCTTGCGGCTGAACGGATTGTTGCCCGGGCGTGGCCCCGGCGTAGCGGCATGCGGTGCCCCGGTACGCTGCTGAGGAGCGGCACCTTGGGCGTTGCGTGGGGTATGCGGGCCATTCGCCCCTGGGCGAGGACCGTTGCGACGCTGATTATGGCCCGGACGGCCTTGTTCGCCACCGCGACGCCCCTCACGGTTGTCACGGCGATCATCGCGGCGCTGGGAACGTTCGGGACGACCACCCTGCTGGGAACGCTGGCCGGCACGTGGACCCGGATGCGGTGCACCCGGCTTCGGTACCTGCAGATGCGCCGGCCCTGGCTTGGCGGCATGGCTTTCACCGGATGCCTGCGGCTGTTCCTGACGATGCTCAACATGCTGTGGGTGCGATGCAGCCTTTGCACCGCTTGGCTTCTTTTCGTTTGGCTTATTGGATGCATCCGCTTTCGGGAAGGATGCCTTCAGACGACGAACGACCGGCGCCTCCACAGTAGAGGACGCGGACTTGACGAACTCCCCCATGTCCTTGAGTTTCTCAAGGACGGTTTTGCTATCAACGCCAAGCTCCTTGGCCAGTTCATATACGCGCTGTTTTGCCACTCAGTTTTCTCCTATTCCGTGACTGCGCGTATATGCGCAGTCACACTTCGATGATGGCGAGCTTACCTTGTCTCATCGTGCGACCATGATCTGTTACCTCGTCTCCGTGTCACGGCCCGGAAGCATGACAACCGGGCCCGGATTGCCGCAATCCAGCATACCGGAGGCTGTGGATTGCGGCGCGAGCCGTGTCTAGTTGTTTTCAGCCGATTGCGCCGTGCGATCCTCGGCAGCCCGTTCGGCAGCCAGTTTCGCCTTATGCTGCTCAGCGGATTCGATACCGATCTTCCAGCCGGTCAGTTTCGCGGCAAGACGGGCGTTCTGTCCTTCCTTGCCGATCGCCAGTGACAGTTGATCGTCGTGAATGAACGCAATGGCGGTCTTGTTCTTCTCGCTGATGACCTGCACATCTGTCGCGACTGCCGGAGACAGCGCCGACGCGATGAACTTCGCCGGATCGGCAGACCAATCGACGATATCGATCTTCTCATTGCCGAGATTCTCCATGACAGCGCGCACTCTGGATCCCGCAGGGCCGATCAACGCTCCCTTCGGATTGACACCATCAGTGTTCGCCTTGACCGCGATCTTGGTACGGGCCCCGGCCTCGCGCGCGATCGCCATGATGGACACCGCGCCGGACACCAGTTCCGGCACCTCGCGCTCGAACAGGCGACGCACCAGTTCCGGATGGGAACGGGAGACGACGATCTCCGGTCCCCGCAGACCGCGAGACACATTGACCACATACACGCGCAGACGTTCGCCATGGCGATACCGTTCGCCCGGCACCTGCTCGCGACGAGGAAGCAACGCCTCGACATCGCCGACCGCGATATGCACGTTGCTCGGATCTTTCGCATCCTGCTGGACGATACCGGTGATCAGCTTGCCCTTCTGCCCGGCGAAGGCGCCAAGCACACGGTCATCCTCGGCCTTGCGGAACAGCTGGCTGATAACCTGACGCGCGGTCGCCGCGGCGAGACGCCCGAAATCATGCGGGGTGTCGTCATACTCCTCTCCCAGTTTCGGCGCCGGATGAGGATTGTCCTCGGTCGGTTCGGCCGGAATCTCATCCTGAGCCCAGATCGTGAACGTGCCTGCACGTTCGTCAAGCTCGACGCGGGCATGCTTCGCCGCGTGCGGTGTTTTGAGATAAGCCAGTCGCAATGCCTCGGAAAGTGCATCATCCAGCGTCTCGGCGTCAATTCCCTGACCAGCTGCCAGCTGGTGAATACCTGCCAGGTCCAGTTCCATCCTGCAAGACCTCCTATGTGAAGTTATTACCGAGCGCTTTGCCCAATTGGTCACAGTTACGTACTATTTTAGATGATTATGCAGACACGCAACTCTCTCCTTCGCCGTGCGCGCACTCTGTTGCGTTGTACTGCCGCATGCGTTGCCGCCATGGCGATCATGACATCCGCGACTGCATGCTCATCACCACGAATCGCAGGCCGGGCTGAGTCGGAGTATCAAGCCAGCGACTGCGAGCTCGCCTACCGCTCCGCCACCCACAACAATTCGCGCGCGCAGTCCGGACCAATCATCGTCAGATATCTGTCAGCATCACAATCTGCTCAAGATTGGCAGACCGTCGCGGCGGCATGCCCCCAACGCGTGTCCGAAGGGGTCATCCGCAGCGCACAAGCCCAGTGGCTCGCCAAGAACCTCGCTGACAACATCTCGCAAACATACACGGCAAGCGCTACCGACGGCAATGCCCTGCGCAGACAGCGTCTCGACGGATTGACGGCGCTGCCGCTAAGCAAGGCGACCATCCGCAAACTCGCCCTTGCAGAAGACCGGGCAGGCTCCGCTCTTCAACTGCTTGCCGCCAAAGGCGCAGCCGGCGCAACCCTCACGGCAAGCGACAACCATCACGCAGCCGGGTCGCAGTTGATGTCCTTCGCCGGCAATACCGGAGATTTGCGTCAAAAGGAATATGACATCAGCAATCTGCTCGCCAATACGAACACCGCAACCGATCAATCGACCGGATTGCAATCCTCAACGGTATCCATCGTAGAGATTGATTGCGCGTTGGAGGAGCTGGCGGCGCTGGCATCTCCTGACAATACCGTGTCAGCCACAGACGATGCCGCCACCAGCACCCGTACCGAGCAGATGCTCGTGCTGGTGCGGCTGATCACAGGACATTGTTACGAGGCGTTCGCACAAGGCTATCCGAGCGCGGATTTCGCGGTTTTCGCCGACAGCAGCCAACAATGACGATGGCGTCGGCGTGCCGCCTGCATCGTCCCTGTATTACTCCTTGACTGCCTTTACCGGTGCTAAGCATGTTCGCCTGCAACCCGCAACCTGCCTTCCTGTCTCCCGTTATGTCCCCTGTTACGGTCGATTTTCACCATCAACACCGTTGATGAACCGGTTTGAGACCTCATCTTGACACACCATGAAACCGTTAAATATCACGGTTTTCGGCTTGATAACAAGAAACCCCGCGGAATGCTCCACGGGGTGGTTGCGGATGAGGCGAGATTCGAACTCGCGGAGGGTTTCGCCCTCACACGCTTTCGAGGCGTGCTCCTTCGACCGCTCGGACACTCATCCATGTCACTGTCACTATGAACGCCACAGAAACAGCAACCTCATCATTATAGGACAGTTTCACGTGGAAGGATTCCGCGTGTCGTGATTCAGCACCATCAGTTCACACCATACACAATGTCGTTCGCGCCCCAACCCGTACCCGGGCAAAGACACATGTCCGACATCATGATTCCAAAGTGCGCTTCGCCCTGATTGCCTGTGCCCGCGCAGCCAGCTCACCATCTGGCGGATACGCGACATGTTCAAGGGTCAACCCCCGCGCATCGATTGGACCGGTCGAGCCTTCACGCACGGGTTCAGCCATCTTTCGCGCGAACCAATCAAGGTTTTTCTTGCCGTTGCCCACTTGCACACACGCATTGACCAAGGAGCGCACCATATTGTGCGCGAATGCGTCAGCGACGATGGTGAAACAGACAAGTCCCGACTCCAAGGCCGGTACCCGGTACCCAGCAGGGTCACCGGTCTCCTGCACAAGCGAGGAGTCCGGGATTCTGGTCCAACGGGCGCGCTTGACTTCCCTGATGGTCGTGCCGCCCGGATTCGGGGTCGCGAACGAACCGAAATCGTGCAAGCCCACGGTCAATGCGGCCGCCTCATTCATCGCATCCACATCAAGCAACTGCGGGATGGCAAGAACGAATCCGCGCATTCTGGGGTCGACCGCCTTGCCGGCATCACAGATGCGGTAAACGTATGTCCGCTCAAGCGCAGAGAATCGGGCGTCAAAACCTTCCGGCGCCGAGCTGATGGATCGTATCACAATGTCAGCCGGCAGCACATGCTTGAGCCGTCGTTCCAATGCCTCGATGCCGTTCGTGGGCATATGCCCAATGCACGAGTCGAGAATCTCCGGCAGGACATCGACATGGCAAACCTGTCCCAGCGCATGCACGCCGGTATCGGTTCTGCCGGCGACCGTGACATGCAGTGCCTGATCGTCGGGAAGCCTGAGGATGGTTGCCAAAGCGTGTTCGAGTTCACCTTGTACCGTCCGCAGCCCAGGTTGCCGTGCCCAGCCGTGGAACTGGCCGCCATCGTAGGAACAATCAATTCTCAGTCTCATCGGCTTTAGTATACGACCCATGCGTTGAAATCGCGTGCGAGACCATGACGGCCAGCGTGCGCAGAATGCCACTCATGCGGATGAAACCGCCCCAACATACAGTGATGGGGGCTGGATCCATAGGACCCAACCCCCATCATTAGCAGTTGCGAAAAGTCACTGGACGTGACTCCTCACTCACTTCTCGTCGGCAGCCTTCTCGGCTTCGTCGGCCACATCGGCTTCCTCTGCCTGCTCGGCAGCTTCAGCGTCGGCAGCATCCGCGGTCTTGTCGAGATCGACGGCAGCAGCGTCAGCAGCAGCAACATCGTCGCCGGACTCGTTCGCAGCTACGGCCTGATCGACGGCGTCCTTAGCGGCGCCATCAGCGATTGCGGCATCTGCGGCGGCGGCGACAGCTTCACTGTCTTCCTTCGCAGCGGTCTTCGCAGCGGCTTCAGCTTCCTTCACCACAGCCTTCTTGGCGACCGGCTCGGTAACGAGCTCGATAATGGCCTGAGGAGCGGAATCACCACGGCGCGGAGCGATCTTGACGATACGGGTGTAGCCGCCCTCGCGCTGTTCCATCTGCTCAGCGATCTCGGTGAAGAGCTTGTGCACGATGGACTTGTCGCGGATGACACGCATCACACGACGACGGGAGTGCAGATCACCACGCTTGGCGAAGGTAATCAGACGCTCTGCCAGCGGACGCAGACGCTTTGCCTTCGGCAGGGTGGTCTTGATGCGGCCGTTGCGGAACAGGCTAGTCGCCATATTCGCGAGCATCAGACGCTCATGTGCCGGGCTCGACGCCAGACGTGGGCCTTTCTTCGGTTTTGGCATGTTTACTCCTTATTGTTCCCGATCAGGTGGGCAGATGCCCGAACATCCGGTCAGGAACGGTTGGTCAAAAGCGGGTTCACTCATCTTCCGGTGAGAAGAACGTGCCGCCTTCGAGGTTGTTGGCATCAAATCCGCCGAGTGGCGAAGGCTTGAGCGACAGGCCGAAACCTTTCAGCTTCTCCTTGACTTCGTCGATGGACTTCATGCCGAAATTGCGGATATCGAGCAAATCCTGCTCGGTGTGGGACACCAGCTCGCCGATGGTGTGGATCCCCTCGCGCTTGAGGCAGTTATAGCTGCGCTGCGTGAGGTTGAGATCCTCGATCGGGATGGACATCTCAGGATTGGTCTCTTCGGCAACCGGTGCCGGACCAACCTCGACGCCCTCGGCCTGGGCATTGAGCTCACGGCACAAGCCGAAAAGCTCAACCAAGGTCGAGCCAGCCGAAGCCACCGCATCACGCGGCGAAATGGCGGGCTTGGTCTCCACGTCCAGAATGAGCTTGTCGAAGTCCGTGCGCTGTTCCACACGGGTCGCCTCGACCTTGTAGCTCACCTTGAGAACCGGGGAGTAGATCGAATCAACCGGGATACGGCCGATTTCGTCATTATCCTGCTTGTTCATCTGAGCAGGCACATAACCGCGACCGCGTTCGACGGTGAACTCGATTTCGAGTTCGCCATCGTCCTCGAGCGTGGCGATGTGCAGATCCGGATTAGCGATGGTGACGCCGGCCGGCGGCGTGATGTCTCCCGCCGTCGCCTCGCCCTTACCGCTTTTGCGCAGATACATGACCACTGGCTCGTCGTATTCGCTGGTCAGCACGATGCCCTTGATATTGAGCAGGATCTCGGTGACATCCTCAACCACGCCGGGCAGAGTAGTGAACTCATGCAGGGCGCCGGAGATGCGGACCGAAGTCACCGCCGCCCCAGGAATGGAGCTGAGCAGCGTGCGGCGCAGAGAGTTGCCGAGCGTATAGCCGAAGCCAGGCTCGAGCGGCTCGATCACGAAACGTGAGCGCTGTGGATTGAGAGATTCCTCGGTAAGTGTCGGACGCTGTGCGATAAGCACTGTGGTTATCCTTTCAGCTTCTGATCGGTGGTGCACTCACCGGCCATAAGCGGGTTGGATGGGTGGATTGTATAAGTGCTCAGACGCGACGACGCTTCGGAGGACGAACGCCGTTATGCGCTTGTGGGGTGACGTCGGTGATGGAACCGACTTCGAGTCCGGCGGACTGCAGGGAACGGATGGCGGTTTCACGACCGGAACCCGGGCCCTTCACGAATACGTCGACCTTCTTGACGCCGTGTTCCATTGCCTTGCGGGCAGCGGATTCAGCGGCCATGCCAGCGGCGTACGGCGTGGACTTACGGGAGCCCTTGAAACCGACATCGCCACCGGACGCCCAAGAGACAACTGCTCCGGACGGGTCCGTAATCGAGATGATGGTGTTGTTGAAAGTGGACTTGATGTGCGCCTGCCCGACCGGCACCGACTTGCGGTCCCGGCGACGCGGCTTGCGCGCGGCTTGCTTATTAGCTGCCATTGACCCTCGTTTCCTAGTAACGAACTTGAATGCCCGGGCGATGAGTTAGTCCGACTCGTGACCCGGGGCACGCCACCTTACTTGGTGGCCTTCTTCTTTCCGGCGACCGTACGCTTCGGGCCCTTGCGGGTGCGGGCGTTGGTCTTGGTGCGCTGACCGCGCACAGGAAGTCCCCTACGGTGACGCTGGCCTTGGTAGCAGTTGATCTGGATCTTACGACGGATGTCCGCGTCGATCTCACGACGCAAATCGCCTTCGATCTTGTAGTTGGCTTCAAGATAGTCGCGCAGCGTAATAAGCTGCTCATCCGTAAGATCCTTGACGCGGGTATCCGGATTGATTCCGGTCGCGGCAAGCGTTTCCTTCGCACGAGTACGACCAACACCAAAGATATAGGTGAGGGCGATCTCGATACGCTTCTCATTTGGGATGTCGACTCCGGCAAGACGTGCCATTGCGATTCCTTTGTTTTGCGCAGGTCTCACACCGAATCGTCCGGTTTCCCGGCCCGGGCCTGCGTACCCGGGGTTCAGCTTACGCTGTGATTCAGTGTCTGTTCATATGCCGCTGGAAATCTGCTCAGCCCTGACGCTGCTTGTGGCGCGGGTTCGTGCAGATCACCATGACGCGGCCGTGACGACGGATCACGCGGCAGTTTTCGCAGATCCTCTTCACACTAGGGCTGACCTTCATGGTTTTCCTTTGCTTGTACCTTACTTGTAACGGTACGTAATACGTCCGCGGTTGAGATCGTAGGGGCTCATCTCCAGCACGACCCGGTCCTGCGGAAGAATACGAATGTAGTTCTTGCGCATCTTTCCGGAAATCGTAGCCAGCACGATGTGCTTGTTCTCAAGTTCAACGCGAAACATCGCGTTCGGCAGTGCTTCCACCACCTTGCCTTCGACTTCAATCACACCGTCTTTTGCCATAAGCCTCGTTCCGTTCCTCAGACGAATTACACTGGGTGCCCGAAGACACACCAAATTGCAATAATACACGAAAAGCTGATGGCACAACACTCGGCGTGTTGCACCATCAGCTGCATGAACGTTCGGTTGATCAGATTCAGCCGAGCTTGGCGATGATCTCCTTGTTGATGGTCTCGATCTCGCCGACACCATTGACGCTGACCAGCTTGCCGCGATTGCGGTAGATGTCAAGCAACGGCGCCGTTTCCTTCGCGTAGGTCTCAAGTCGCTTCGCGATGGCTTCCGGCGTATCATCAGAACGGCCTTCTTCAGCTGCGCGCTTCTTCATGCGCTCCAGCAGGACATCCTGCGCCGCGTCGAGCGCAACCGCATAATCCAAAGGAGTTCCGAGTTCCTCAAGCATCTTGTCAAGCGCTTCGACCTGGGCGGCGTTACGCGGATATCCATCAAGAATCCATCCGTTACGGGTGTCGTCCTTCGCAAGACGATCCTTGACGATGGAGTTCGTCAGTTCGTCAGGCACCAGTTCGCCCTTGTCGATATAGGCTTGGGCCTGTTTGCCGAGCTCGGTCTGGTTCTTCAGGTTGTAGCGGAAGATATCCCCCGTGGAGATCGCCGGGATGTTGTAATGCTTGCTCAGCAGAGCGGCCTGTGTTCCCTTGCCGACGCCCTGGGGTCCCATGATCAGCAGACGCATGTTGTTCCTTTCCTGTGGTAGCTGGCTGAATGAGCCATTAAATTCGCGGTCGCGCGCTGAAGAGCCTACTCACTCGAGCGAAACCGCGACATGTGCGCAATTGGTTTGGCATCTGAAACCCGTATTGCCCGAGCTTGGATACCAGTTCGGGTACAGCCCCGCAGAGCTGTAACCCGATGGTTCATCACTTGCCTTCGACGTGCTCGGTGTTCTCGAACAGGAATCCAGTGTACTGGAACTGCTCGGTCTGAGCCTTCGCCTGACGCAGCGTATCAAGGCCGACTCCAGCAATGATCAGGATTGTGGTGCCGCCGAACGGAAGGCGGTTGTTCAGCTGCATCGACATGATGAGCACAGTCGGGATGAGTGCGACGAACAGCAGGTAAATCGCGCCGACGGTGTCAAGGCGATTCATGACATAGCCGAGATAACGGCTGGTCGCGCTGCCTGCTCGGATGCCGGGGATGAATCCGCCGTAATCCTTCATGTTGTCGGCGACTTCGTCCGGATCGAAGGTGATGGACGTGTAGAAGAACGTGAAGAACACAATCTGGATGGCGTACAGCACGATGTACCACACGGTGGTGGTGCTCGCCAAATTGGTGTTGATCCACTTGACCCAGCTCTGCTCGCTGTTGCCGAACTGCGCGATCAGCGTCGGGATGGACAGAATCGAGGATGCAAAGATCGGCGGGATGACACCGCTCATGTTGATCTTCAGCGGCAGGTACGTGGACGAGCCGCCATACATCTTGCGGCCGATCATGCGGCGCGTGTACTGCACAGGAATCCGGCGCTGTGCCAACTCCACGTATACGACGAAGATCATGATGACGAGCAGGACGCCGACTACAATGCCGAACTTCGTCCAGTTGCCGTCCTTGCCGTTGGTGCCCCAGCCGATCTCCCACAGCTGCGGCAGGAAGCCGGAGCAGATGGACATGAAGATAAGGATGGACATGCCTTGGCCGATACCCTTATCGGTGATGAGCTCAGCCATCCACATGATGAAGCCGGTGCCGCCGGTCATGATCAGCACCATGACGACCAGATTCCACACGGAATCGTTGGGAATCACCTGGGAGCACTGGTAATTGAACAAGGCGCCGGAACGGGCCGTCACGAGAATGGTGGTGGACTGCAGCACCGCCAAGCCGATGGTCAGATAACGCGTGTACTGGGTGAGCTTGGCTTCACCTGATTGGCCTTCCTTATGCAGCATCTCGAAGCGAGGAATGACCACACGCAGCAGCTGGATGACGATGGACGCCGTGATATAGGGCATGACGCCCAGCGCGAAGATCGACAGCTGAAGCATGGCGCCGCCGGAGAAGAGATTGACCAGACCGATAAAGTTCTCGGATACCGTGTTCATCTTGCCGACGCATTGCTGGACGACCTTCACGTCGACACCCGGTGTCGGGATGAATGAGCCGATACGGTAGATGATGATCATACCAAGGACAAAGAGGATCTTATTCCTCAATTCCTTGGTCTTGAAGGCCTGGATTAACGTCCTCACCTGGGGTTCCTTCCCTTGTGTCATGCGCGAGGAAACCACGCGAACGTGCAATTACACACTCTAAGTTCCACAGTCTACCCTACGCCGTCTACCTGACGTGCCCCCATGCGCGACAGGCGTGTGCGATGCGGAAGGCTGAGTCTATACTGATTGATGATTCTGAATACGATGTGACCCTCCCCTGGTACAGGAGAGGGTCACATCCGCTTGTCAACTAGGCAAGCGTCACCGAGTTCAGTCCTCGGAGATGGAGCCGCCTGCGGCTTCGATCTTGGCCTTGGCGGAGGCGGAAGCCTTCACGCCCTTGATGGTGAACGCCAGCTTGGTGTCGCCATCACCCAGGATCTTGACCGGGCTGCCAGCACGCACGGCGTGCTTCTTGACCAGATCGGCCACGGTGACTTCGCCGCCCTCAGGGAACAGCTCATTCAGCGTAGCGATGTTGACGACCTGGTTGACCTGCTTGAACGGGCTCTTGAAACCACGAAGCTTCGGAAGACGCATGTACAGCGGCAGCTGTCCGCCTTCAAAACCAGGACGAACCTGATAACGCTTCTTGGTGCCCTTGGCTCCACGGCCCGAGGTCTTGCCCTTCGAACCTTCACCGCGGCCTACGCGGATACGGTCCTTCTTGGCTCCCGGAGCCGGGTGCAGATCATGCATTTGCAGGATGTCTGCTTCTTCGTTTGCCATAATCAGTCAGCCTCCTCGACGGTGACCAGGTGGCGCACAGCGTTGACCAGGCCACGGTTTGCGGCGGTGTCCTCACGGACGACGCTCTGGCCGATCTTGTGCAGGCCCAGGGTCTGCACCGTAGCACGCTGGCGTGGAGTGGTGTTTACCACACCGTGGATCAGGGTGATCTTCAGATTGGCCATCACTCACCATCCTTCGTTTCAGCGGCTGCCTTGGCCTGAGCTTCCTCACGGGCCTTGCGGGCCTCGGCGATACCCTCTGCACGGGCGCGCAGCAGCGCGTCAGGAGCAACCTCTTCGAGCGAGAGACCACGGCGTGCCGCGATCTCTTCCGGCTCTTCAAGCTGCTTGAGGGCAGCCACGGTCGCACGAACCACGTTCACCGCAGTCGCGGAGCCCATGGACTTGGTGAGGATGTCGGAGATGCCGGCGCACTCCATGACGGCGCGCACTGCACCGCCGGCGATAACACCGGTTCCAGGGGCTGCCGGGCGAAGCATCACGGTGCCTGCAGCGTCATGGCCAATCACCGGATGGGTGATGGTGCCCTTGACACGCGGAACAGTGAACATGTGCTTCTTGGCGTCCAGCTGACCCTTGGCGATAGCCGCCGGGACCTCACGGGACTTGCCGTAGCCGACGCCCACAGTGCCCTTGCCGTCGCCGACAACCACGAGGGCGGCGAAGCTGAAGGTACGACCACCCTTGTGGGTCTTGGACACGCGGTTGATGGTCACCACGCGATCGAGCAGTTCATCACCGTGATTCTCTTCACGACGGTTGCGACGCTCACCACGACGGCCTTCACCGCGCTGGCCACGACGGGATTTGCGCTCGTCATTGTTCTCTGCAGCAGCCTGAGTGTTCTGAGTTTCTTCAGCCACTTGGGTTTCCTTCTCGTTGTCGCTCACAGTGCCAGACCTCCCTCGCGGGCGCCATCAGCAACAGCTGCGACGCGACCATGGTACTTGTAGCCGCCGCGGTCAAACACGACCTGAGTGATGCCGGCATCCTTGGCGCGCTGGGCGACAAGTTCGCCGACCTTCTTGGCCGCTTCTACCTTGGTGCCTTCGAACCCATCGAAATCGTGGGAGATGGTGGAAGCGCTCACCAGGGTGATGCCCTTGGTGTCGTCCACAATCTGGGCGACCATATGGCGGTTGGAACGGGTGACCACCAGGCGCGGACGCTCCGGAGTGCCGGAAATGCGCTTGCGCAGGCGGGCGTGACGACGAAGACGGGAGACCTTCTTGCCCTTGCCGAAAATCTTGACGCTCATATCACTTACCAGCCTTTCCAGCCTTGCGCAGGATGTGCTCGTCGCTGTACTTGATGCCCTTGCCCTTGTAGGGTTCCGGAGCACGAAGCTTGCGGATGTTCGCGGCAGCCTGCCCAACGGCCTGCTTGTCGGTACCCTTGACGATCACCTGGTTGGCGTTCGGCAGTTCGAACTCGATGCCTTCCGGCGGGTTGACGGTGATGGTGTGCGAGTAGCCGAGGGAGAACTCAATGCTCTTGCCCTTGAGCTGCGCACGGTAACCGGTGCCAACGATATCGAGGGTCTTGGTGTAGCCCTCGTGCACACCCTTGACCATGGAAGCGATGATCGAGCGGGCCAGACCGTGCTTGGCACGGGTCGGACGCAGATCGTCAGCCGGGGTCAGGATGATCTCGTTGTCTTCGACCTTCGCGGTGATGCCCTCAGGAATCACGAAGGAATCAGAGCCCTTCGGGCCCTTGGTGGAGAAGGTCTGACCTTCAATCTTGACCTCCACGCCAGCCGGGATGGTGACGGGGAGCTTACCAATATGCGATGCCATGTTTCAGCTCTCCTTTCTCACCAAACGTAAGCGACGATTTCGCCGCCGATGCCCCGGTCGAGGCATTCCTTCTGGGTCAGCAATCCCGAGCTCGTCGAGATGATGGCGACACCGAGGCCACCGAGCGGCATCGGCAGGGAGTCGGACTTCGCATAGCGACGCATGCCCGGCTTCGAAATACGCTTGATGCCCTGGATGGAACGCTCACCGTGAGGACCATACTTCAGCGTGATTTCGAGGGTCTGGCCGACCTTGGCTTCCTTCGCCGTGAAATCGGCGATGTAGCCTTCGCGCTTGAGGATCTCAGCGATGTTCGCCTTGAACTTGGAGTACGGCATATCCACGGTCTGGTGCTTTGCCGCGCTCGCATTACGCAGACGCGTGAGCATGTCTGCGATCGGATCTGTCATTGTCATGTGGGCTAACGCCCTTTCTCGCCGTGGTTTCCGCCGCCCTCACGGGTGCTGAGCACCCGATTGGGCCGCGGACCTTCAGCGTCGATGTTTACCAACTGGACTTCGTAACTCCGGGCAGCTCGCCACGGTGAGCCTTCTCGCGAAGGCAGATGCGGCACAGGCCGAACTTGCGGTACACGGAGTGGGGACGACCACAAACCTGGCAACGCGTGTAGGCGCGCACCTTGAACTTCGGCTTAGCGGCCGCCTTGTTCTTCAGAGCGGTTTTTGCCATTTCAGTTCTCCTTGAAGGGGAAACCGAGGTGCTTGAGCAGCACGCGGGCTTCCTTGTCGTCCTTGGTGTTCGTCACCACGGTGATGTCCATACCACGGACGTGGTCAATGGAATCAGGATCGATCTCATGGAACATGGACTGCTCGGTGAGACCGAAGTTGTAGTTGCCCTGGCCGTCGAACTGGTTGCCGTCGATACCGCGGAAATCGCGGATACGCGGCAGGGCCAGCGTCAGAAGACGGTCGAGGAACTCCCACATGCGATCGCCGCGGAGCGTGACGTACGCGCCGATGGCCTGGCCTTCACGCAGATGGAACTGCGCGACGGACTTCTTCGCATGGGTGATCTTCGGCTTCTGACCGGTGATGGCCGTCAGGTCCTTCACAGCACCTTCGATGAGCTTGGAGTCGCGGGCAGCGGCGCCGACGCCCATGGAGACGACGACCTTCTGGAGACGAGCCACCTGCATCGGGTTGGAATACTTGAATTCCTTCTCGAGCTCAGGCACGATCTGGTCGAAGTACTTCTGCTTCAAGCGCGGAGTTGCCGGCGCTTCGACTGTGGTATCGGTCATGCCAGCTCCTTTCCGGACTTCTTGGCGACGCGCACGCGCACGGTCTTCACCTTGCCGTCACGAGCCTCCTGCTTAACGATCACGCCAACGCGGGTCGGCTGCTTGGTCTCCGGGTCAATCAGCATCACGTTGGAGCGATGGATCGGCGCTTCGACCGGGACGATGCCGGACTGCTGGCCCTGCTGGGTGGCGCGGACATGCTTCTTGACGATCTGCACGCCTTCGACGATCAGTCGATCGTTCGGCAGCACGCGCAAGACTTTGCCTTCCTTGCCGCGATCCTTGCCACGGATGACCTTGACCTGGTCGCCGCTCTTGATCTTGGCTACCATTCAGATCACCTCCGGAGCGAGGGACACGATCTTCATGAAGCGCTTGTCGCGCAGTTCACGACCGACCGGTCCGAAGATACGAGTGCCCTTGGGTTCCTGGCCAGAGCCGAGGAGCACAGCGGCGTTCTCGTCGAACTTGATGTAGGAACCATCCGCACGGCGGTGTTCCTTGACGGTGCGGACGACAACGGCCTTGACCACGTCGCCCTTCTTGACCGACCCGCCAGGAATGGCGTCCTTGACGGTGGCGACGATCACGTCGCCGATGCCGGCATAGCGTCGCTTCGATCCGCCGAGCACTCGGATGGCCAAGATCTCCTTGGCACCCGTGTTGTCGGCGACATGAAGCCGCGTTTCCTGCTGAATCATTGATTCTCCTTAGCCGAGCTGGTTCTCCCCGAGCACCCTTGCGGGTGATCGCGGAGCCTTGCCGAACTTGTTACTTGGCGCGCTCGATAATGGTATCGAGACGCCAACGCTTGGTCTTGCTCAGAGGCCGAGTCTCCATAATACTCACGAGGTCGCCAACGTGGGCTTCGTTGTGTTCATCATGGGCCTTGACCTTACGGGTGGAGCGAACAACCTTGCCATACAGGGGGTGGGTCGAACGCTGCTCGAGCTCGACGGTAATCGTCTTGTCCATAGCTTCGGACACGACATAACCGCGACGAACCTTGCGGAAGTTACGCTCTTGCTTTTCAGCCATGCTTACTTCTCCTCAGCTTTCGTATCCGCAGCCTCAGGCTCCTCGGTGATACCGAGTTCGCGTTCACGCAGGACGGTGTACATCCGGGCGATGTCGCGCTTGACAGCCTTGAGACGGGCGGTGTTTTCGAGCTGGCCGGTTGCGTGCTGGAAGCGCAGGTTGAACAGCTCTTCCTTGGACTTCTTCAGGAAGCCTTCGATTTCCGCATTGGTCTTCTCGTTGAGATTCTTGATGGAATAGTCTGCAGTTCCGACTGACATCAGATGTCACCGCCTTCACGCGCGATAATACGGCACTTCATGGGGAGCTTGTCGATTGCGCGGCGCAGAGCCTCGTGAGCGACATCCTCCGAGACACCACCGATCTCGAACATAACGCGACCGGGGTGGATATCGGCGATCCAGAACTCAGGCGCGCCCTTACCGGAACCCATTCGGGCGCCGAGCGGGTGCTTGGTCAGCGGGCGATCCGGGAAGATCGTGATCCACACACGACCACCACGCTTGATGTAGCGGGTCATCGCGATACGTGCGGCTTCGATCTGACGGTTCGTCACGTATGCCGGTGCAAGCGCCTGGATGCCGTAATCGCCGAAAGCGATCTCGTTGCCGCCCTTGGACATGCCATGGCGGTCCGGGCGATGCTGCTTGCGGTATTTAACTCTCTTTGGGATAAGCATTCCAGCTCACTCCTTCGTTTCCGTTGCGGCAGGAGCCTCAGCTTCGGCTGCAGCCGGTGCCGCCTGGGCGGCTTCGGTCGCGGGCTTCTGCTGGGCGGAACGCTGACCGCCACGACGCGGGCGGCGATCGCCGCGACGACCCGGACGGCTGTTGTTCTGCTGAGCCTGCTGCTCTTCGAACTGAGTCTCAGTCATATCGCCCTTGTAGATCCACACCTTCACGCCGATACGGCCGTAGGTGGTGCGAGCTTCGAAGAAGCCGTAATCAATGAGGGCACGGAGAGTCTGCAGCGGAACGCGACCCTCGCGATAGAACTCGGAACGGCTCATTTCCGCACCGCCAAGACGGCCGGAGAGCTTGATACGGATACCCTTGGCGCCAGCACGCATCGCGTCCTGCTCCGCCTTGCGCATGGCACGACGGAAGGTCACGCGGTTGGTCAGCTGCTCAGCGATGCTCTGGGCAACCAGCTGGGCGTCGAGCGCTGCGTTCTTCACTTCGAAGATGTTGAGCTGAACCTGCTTGCCGGTGAGCTTCTCGAGCTTCGCGCGAACGCGCTCAGCTTCAGCACCACGGCGGCCGATCACGATACCCGGGCGTGCAGTGTGGATATCCACGCGCACACGGTCACGGGTACGCTCGATAACGATGCGGGACACGCCCGCACGCTCGAGATCCTTGCTCAGCGTCTTGCGGATCTTGTCATCCTCAAGCACGAAATCACGGTAACGCTCGCCAACCTTGTTGGAATCGGAGAACCACTTGGAACGATGGTTCTCAGTGATACCCAGGCGATAGCCAAAGGGATTGATCTTCTGACCCATCTTTAGCGGGCTCCTTCCTTGCTAGCGACAACGACCGTGATGTGGCTGGTGCGCTTGTTGATACGAGCGGCACGGCCCTGGGCACGGGCGCGGAAACGCTTGAGCGTCACGCCTTCGTCCACATAGGTCTCCTTGATGAACAGATCGTTCTCGCGGAACGGCTCGCCGGCCTTGTCGGCCTTCACGCGAGCGTTGGCGATAGCGCTCTCCAGAGTCTTGCGCACCGGAAGTGCTGCGGACTGAGGAGCGAACTTGAGAACGGTGATGGCATCGGTCGCACGCTTGCCTCGGATGAGGTCGACCATGCGGCGAGCCTTGCGCGGCGTCACGCGGACGTGACGAGCGATTGCTTTAGCTTCCATGTGTCTTGTCTCCTCTTTAGCGGCGTGCCTTCTTGTCGTCCTTCACATGACCCTTGAAGGTCTTGGTCGGGGCGAACTCGCCGAGCTTGTGGCCAACCATTGCCTCGGTGACGAACACCGGCACATGCTTGCGGCCGTCATGGACGGCGAAGGTGTGGCCGATGAAGTCCGGGGTGATCATCGAACGGCGCGACCACGTCTTGATGACGTTGTGCGTGCCCTTCTCGTTCTGCTCGTCGACTTTCTTCTGCAAGTGGGCGTCGACGAATGGGCCCTTCTTGATGCTACGAGTCATCTACTCGACACTCCCTTACTTGCGGTTCTTACCATTCGGACGACGACGAACAATCATCTTGTTCGAAGCCTTCTTCGGACGGCGAGTACGAACTTCGCCCTTGCCCCACGGAGACACTGGCGGCTTGCCACCACGAGTACGACCGCCGTGCGGGTGGTCGACCGGGTTCATGGACTCACCACGGGTGATCGGGCGCTTGCCCATCCAACGTGCACGACCTGCCTTGCCGAGCTGGACGTTGGCGTGATCGGCGTTGCCGACCTCACCGACGGTCGCGCGGCAGCGAGCGTCGACGTTGCGGATTTCGCCGGACGGCATACGCAGCTGGGCGTAGGCGCCATCCTTGGCGACGAGCTGGACGGCGGCACCAGCGGAACGCGCGATCTTCGCACCGCCCAGCGGGCGAAGTTCGATGGCGTGGACGATGGTACCAGTCGGGATGTTGCGCAGCGGCAGGTTGTTGCCGGGCTTGATATCGGCCTGCTCGCCGGTCTCAATGATGTCGCCCTGCTTGATGCCTTCCGGAGCGATGATGTAGCGCTTCTCACCATCTGCATAGTGCAGCAGCGCAATACGTGCGGAACGGTTCGGGTCGTACTCGATATGAGCGACCTTTGCCGGCACGCCGTCCTTGTCCCAACGCTTGAAGTCGATGAGACGGTACTGGCGCTTGTGACCGCCGCCGCGATGGCGGGAGGTCATGCGGCCATAAGAGTTACGACCGCCGGTCTTGGTGAGCTTGCGAACCAGCGACTTTTCAGGCGTGTTGCGCGTGAGATCGGAGAAATCCGACACGGACGCGTTGCGACGGCCTGCAGTCGTCGGCTTATAAACGCGGATAGCCATAATGTAGTTCTTCCTTTGACTTTCTCGGCTAGCCTTCAGTTACCGAAGATGTCGATCGTCTGGCCCTCGGCCACGGTCACGATCGCACGCTTCTGATTGACGCGCTGACCGAAACCGGTGCGGGTGCGCTTACGCTTGCCCGCGCGGTTGAGGGTGTTGACATTCGTCACCTTGACATTGAAGATCTCTTCGATGGCCTGCTTGATCTGCACCTTGTTCGCGCTCGGCGCCACAACGAAGGTGTAGCGGCCGCGATCGGACTCGGCGTAGCTCTTCTCAGAGACAACAGGCTTGAGGATGATGTCGTGTGCTGGCTTGTGAATTGCGACCATGTGGATCAGGCCTCCTTCGTGGCCGACTTCGTCTTCGCTGCAACGAAGGCGTCGAAGCCTTCCTTCGAGAAGACGACATACTGAGCGGTGACCACATCGTACGTGTTGAGCTGATCCGCGAAGATCGGGTGCACGGTCGGGATGTTACGCACCGACAGCCACTCATTGATGTTGTCGCGAGAGAACACCACGGTGGTGAACTGGTTGGAGCTCACGGCGTTCAGCGCGGTAACAGCGGTCTTCGTGGACGGGGTCTCGATACCACCGAAATCGATGACACCGATGTGACCGGCGTTGGCGCGATCGGAGAGGATGTAACGCAGAGCTGCGGCCTTCATCTTCTTCGGGGTGCGCTGGCTGTAGTCACGCGGAACCGGTCCGTGGACAACGCCGCCGTGGTACCACTGCGGAGCGCGGATGGAGCCCTGGCGTGCACGGCCGGTGCCCTTCTGCTTCCACGGCTTCTTGCCGCCGCCGGAGACCTTCGCACGGTTCTTCACCGCGTGGGTGCCCTGACGGGCCGCGGCGAGCTGTGCGATGACCACCTGGTGGATCAGCGGGATGTGGGCATGGACGTCTTCAGCGGAAATGCCGAAGATCTCAGCCGGCGCCTCAACGGTGCCAGCGGCCTGTCCCTTGACGTCAGTGACGTTCAGAGTAACGTTTGCCATGGTTTCAGGCTCCCTTCACTGCCGAACGGACGAGAACGATACCGCCCTTAGGCCCCGGAATGGCGCCCTTGATGGCGAGGATGCCGTTCTCGACATCCGAGGAGACGACGGTAAGGCTCAGCACGGTGTTGGTCTCATGACCCATACGACCGGCCATGCGCTTGCCCTTGAGAATACGGCTCGGAGTTGCGCATGCACCGACTGAACCGGGGCGACGCTCGTTCTTGTGAGAGCCGTGGGTACGGCGATAGGACTTGAAGCCCCAACGCTTGATGGTGCCGGCGAAGCCCTTGCCCTTGGTGGTGCCGGTGACGTCCACCAGCGTGCCTTCGGAGAAGACCTCAGCGGTCAGTTCCTGACCGGGCTTGTACTCCTCGGCGTTGTCCGTGCGCACCTCTGCGAGGTGGCGGCGCGGGGTGACACCAGCCTTGGCGAAATGACCAGCGAGCGGCTTGGTCACCTTCGTCGGGTCGATCTGGCCGTAGCCGAGCTGGACAGCCTTGTAGCCGTCGGTTTCCTCGGTCTTGACTGCGGTGACCACGTTGGTGGACACGTCAACCAAAGTGACGGGAACGAAGAAGCCGTTCTCATCCCAGACCTGCGACATGCCGAGCTTACGGCCGAGCAGTGCAGTGCGATTCTTGTTCTGTGACATAGCGGTTCCCTCCTCCCTTACAGCTTGATCTCGATGTTGACATCCGCAGGCAGATCAATATGCATCAGGGAGTCCACGGCCTTCGGGGTCGGGTCCACGATGTCGATGAGACGCTTATGTGTGCGCATCTCGAAATGCTCGCGAGAATCCTTGTACTTATGAGGAGAACGGATAACACAGAATACGTTCTTCTCGGTCGGCAGAGGAACCGGGCCCACCACAGTGGCACCCGCGTTCGTCACCGTCTCGACGATTTTCTTCGCCGATTGGTCGATGACCTCATGGTCATAGGACTTAAGCCTGATGCGGATTTTCTGTCCCGCCATTGCCGTCCGCCCTTTCTAGCGATTCGTTTACTGTTTACCAACCTGTCGCAGGGCACCGGCGAGCCCGACCCAAGGCATAACACCCCGGTCATAACCACATCAGTGCGCAGCCAGACAACGACCCACTCGGGACCGTCGACGCCACGCTCGCTTTTTTGATTCCAATATGCGAGCCTTAAACAGGCAACTTGATTATTAAACCACGTGCCATGTATAAGATTTCCGCGGCGTGTCGAACCTTGGACCACCAAAGCACGGCACATCACGCCCCCATCCATGGCATGAGGCCCAACTGAGTATAGGGCATCCTCCCCTTCATCGCCACACCGGTGTGGCGGAACACCGCATATCACTCATTCCCCAGTTCGCACAGCTAAACTGGGGCTATCCTCTTGGTGATGACACTGGCGTTGAAGAATGGAGGCACATCATGGTACAGCTTCGCTATGAACCGGTGTTGGGCGATACACCCCAGTTCGATTTTGGCAATCCGCGTTCCGCCACCTGGACGGAATTCGACGCCGACCTCACCAATTGCGCCTATCCCGCGCATGCCGTCCAGATCATCCGCGATACGCGTCTGGCATTCGCGAACAGCGATATGCCCCGCTCCCGCTATTGGTCCGTCCCCGACGACATCGATATGGTCACCGATATCCCCTATCTCGACGACGACGTGCGCGGGCACCGGCTCGATCTGTATCTGCCGCATGATGCCGTAGTCAGAGGCGGCCATGCACTCCCCGTCTATGTGGATATCCACGGCGGCGGATTCGTCTACGGATATAAGGAACTCAACCGCAATTTCAATGTCACGCTCGCCCAGCACGGGTTCGCGGTCTTCTCCCTCAACTACCGGCCTGCGCCGCAGACTGATTTCATCGGGCAATTGCAAGACATCGCAGCCGGCCTGACATGGATCGCGCAACACGGCGACGCGTACCCCATCGACCTGAGGCATTGCTTCATCACCGGCGACTCCGCCGGCGGCACGCTCGCATTCTACCAAGCCGTACTGCAGAACAATCCGTGGGCGGCGCGCGCATACGACATCACGCCATCGGGACTGTCCATCAACGGCATCGCCACAATCTCAGGTCTTTTCGACATTTCCCCATTCACCCCTGGAGTACCGCACCCGCACTACGGCGATGAGCGGCCGGACGATGTGGTATCGGTGATCGGCCCGCAATTCTTCAAGCGTCTGGCCGGCATCGACCCGGATGTCAGATTCAGCACCGACCTCATCCGCAATTGCGCCATCCCGCCTGCATATCTGGTGACCAGCAGCGACGATTTCATCGAAGCCGAAACCCTGGCGTTGGCTACATCACTGTCCCATGCGCACAAGGATTTCGAGCTTCATGATGTCAAGGCGCAGCCGGGCGCCAGCCTGGGACACGTGTACAGCGTGTGCATGTCATGGCTTGACGAAAGCAAAGAAGTCTTCCGCCAAATACATGATTTCTCCTACCGTCTGATCCGGTAGCAAACCGCATGTCGGAGCCGACCGTTCACACCTGCGGACCCACCGGCAGACCACCGGCTGGCATCATGTATCCGTCAGCTTCGCGCTATATACCAAGCTTTGTATCGGCGAACTGTTTGATGAAATCCTGCCAGTTCTTGCACATCAGATGGCGCACTCCATTGAGAAACACATCACGGATGGCGTCAGGCTCGACTTGCGAGGAATCGTCAAGCAGGTACCACTGGACCAAACCGTGCCACAACGCGAGAATCTGCAAGGCGGTCTGTCGCGAATCGAGAGCTGGATGCATCTCCCCCTGCCGTTGCAAGCGGGAGCACAACCGGGTCCAATGCTCGACGGTCTCGCGGTCTTTGCGCATCAGATAGGCGTTCGCAGGATTCTGCGGTTGCATAGCCAAACCACGCAGATAGGTCAGCAAACGCAAACGGTTGCATCGCCGGAGTCTGGCATCGATGAGATCGGTCAGTGCGCTGGCGTTGAATTCAGGCCACGCGGTCTCCAGATCGTACTGTTCGCGTTCCCTTGCATCAGCGAGTTCCATCGCCCCCACCAAAAGATGATCTTTCGTCGGGAAATGGTACAGCACACTGGACTGCGGTATGCCCGTCGCCTCGGAGATCCGCACGACAGTCACATCGTCGTACCCGGATTGATCGACGAGGTCCAACACCGTCGAACAGATCAGTTCACGCCGCACCCTGCTGGGGGCGTACTTGCCCCGTGGCGCGCGATGCTGCGGTCTAGTCAATTCCTCTGTTTCATGCACAACGGGAATGATAGCATCTCGGCTTTTACCCGTCCTAACCTCTGCGACGAACGCATGGTGCCGCCGCATTCGGAACCCGTGCCGCCCCGTGGCGGCCCCGCCCTGGCATACCCGTCCCTTTTGGCGCGTCACCAAAATCTCCCGTAGGATGCACATATGGCATCACGAGCGTTCCCGCATCACATCCCCCGGCAGGCGTCACTGGCACGATGGGTACCCCGGCAACCCGGCAGCTGGGCGATGGTGCTGGCTCCGGCGATGGTCGGAACCGTGTCGGCCGGACTGTCCGGCCGCCCATTCGCCCATACCATCGCGATGGCATTGCTGATCAGCTGGGATTGGGCGTTGTGCTACTGCACCCAATATGCCCTCAGCCGGTGGATGTTCTCCCCCGCCGGACGCCGATCCGCCGCCGCATGGCTCGGCTGGACGCTTGCAACGGCCATATGCGGGTGCGCAACGCTTGCCGCCGCCCCCGGACTCCTTCGTTGGGCTCCGATATTCGCCGTCCTGTGCGCCGCCAGCCTGTTGGATATCGCGGTTCGTCACAGCGCCAGCGGCATGGTATCGCAGACGGCGGGCATCATCGCCTCATGCCTGGTCCCCGCAGTGTTGCCATCAGCCGTGGATTCCGCCGCGGCGGTATTGCCCGATGATTTGGCATGGTGGAACGCCTTCGGATGGTGGCCGCCACAGGCCTTCGACGCACGCCTGCTCTCCGTCGCCGCCATGATGTTCGCCTATGAATTCGGTTCGCTGTTGTTTGTACGCAGCATGATCCGCCGGTTCGGCGACCACCGGTATCGGCAGGCTGCGATCCTGTGGCATGTCGGCATACTGCTTGCAGCCATGATGGCGGCGTATCTGGGGGTGTTCACCCGGCCATGGGCCGCGATTCTTGCCGCACTGGTGTTGACCGCGCGTGTCGGGGTATGGGACGCGGCGAATACACGGCAGCGGCCGCCGATATCCCGTCTCGCCTTGACTGAGTGTGTGTCGGTGGCGCTGACAAGCATCTGCACGGTCATCGCGTGCATGCCTTGACCGAACCGCGGAGCATCAGGCGTCGGCCCCTGCGCGTGACGCCATCCGCAGGCGGGAGAGGCAGAGCACCGACTCTTGACAGTCCGACTGATAGAACGACGTTGCGCCGCCATACCCGAAGGCATGGCGGCGCAACGTCGTTCACCGCTTACGAGACTGGGCTCGTATGCGTCACTTCACGCGCTGGGAGGCTTCCTCAGTGGCGGCGACGCCGAGACGATCGACGCGCAGCTTGTGCCCTTCAGCCTGGGAGACACCGTAATATGCCGCGATGGCGATGTCCTCCATGTCTTCGATGAGCGGGATGCGCGGGTTCGCCGGCGTGCACTGATCCTCGTAGGCGCGCATGCCGATACGATCGATCAGCGACCAGTACGTATCTTCATCGACACCGCAAGCCTTGAAGCTGGCGTCCATACCGAGCTTGTTGTCGCGGTAGTCCTCGATGGCACGGGCGAGATTCTCCACACCTTCCTCAGGGGTCTTGCCCGGGTCGATGCCGATCAGGCGAGCGATGTCCTGATACCGCTGCGGAGCCACATACTTGTTGTACTTCGGCCAGCTGGTCGGTTCGGACGGGACCTGGCCGTTGTATCGAATGACGTACGGCAGCAGAATGGCGTTCGTGTGCCCGTGGACCACGTGGCACAGCGCGCCGATGGTGTGCGCCATGCTGTGGCACATGCCCAGGAAGCCGGAGCCGAATGCCATGCCGGCCATGGTGGCTGCATTATGCATATGCTCCTGCGCGGCGGTCTTCTCGAGGCCGGCCTCACCGTTGACGGACTCGGACAGGTTGTCCCAGATGATCTTGATGGCGTGCAATGCCATCGCGTCGGTGAAATCGTTCGAGTAGACGGACACGTATGCCTCGATCGCGTGGGTCAGGGCGTCCATGCCGGAATCGCAAGCCAAGCGGCGCGGCTGGGTGCGGGCGAGCACCGGATCGACGATGGCCACCGACGGGGTCAGCGCGTAATCGGTGATCGGGTACTTGTAGCCGGTCTTGTGGTCGGTGATCACGGCGTACGGGGTGACTTCCGAGCCAGTGCCGGAAGACGTCGGGATGCACACGAGCTTGGCCTTCTCGCCCAGCGGCGGGATCTTGAACGCGCGCTTGCGGATATCGAAGAACTTCTCGCGCACATCGGAGAAGGCGATTTCCGGGTGCTCGTACATGAGCCACATGACCTTCGCGGCGTCCATCGCAGAGCCACCGCCGACGGCGATGATGGTGTCGGGCTTGAACTCGTCGCGCATCATGGACGCGCCACGCTCGACGGTCTCAACCGACGGCTCCGGCTCAACATAGTCGATGATACGGAAGGTGACGCGGTTCTGACGGGCACGCAGCTGGTCGATGATCTTGTCGACCACGCCAAGTTGTTCCATGACCTTGTCGCATACGATAACCGCACGGTTAAGGTTGTACATGTCGCGCAGATACCGGATGGCGTTCGGCTCGAAATAGGTCTTCGACGGCACCTTGAACCACTGCATGTTGTTGTTCCTCCGTGCGATGCGCTTGATGTTGATGAGATTGACGGCCTGGACGTTGCCGGACACCGAGTTGCCGCCGTAGGAGCCGCAGCCGAGCGTCAGGGACGGGGCGATGGAATTGTAGATATCGCCGATGCCGCCGAGCGAGCTCGGGGAGTTCCAGATGATACGGCAGGCGTGCATACGCAGGCCGAACTCACGGGCCAGGTCCTGATTGTTGGTATGGATGGCGGCGGTGTGGCCGGCGCCATGCTTGAGCATCTCTTCACACATCTCGAAGGCCTGCTCCTTGCTGTCGGCCTTGAGCACGGCGTGAACGGGGCAAAGCTTCTCAAGGGTGAGCGGTTCCATCTCACCAACTTCCTTGCATTCAGCAGCGAGGATGGTCACGTCGGCGGGGACTTCGAAGCCCGCCTCATGCGCGATGTATTGCGGGGATTTGCCCGGCACGATGGAGTTGAGCTTGGGAGAGCCGCCGGAATACGCGGTGCAACCGAACATGTACTGTTCGAGCTTGGCCTTTTCGTCGGCGTTCACGAAGTATGCCTTGCGACGCTTGAGTTCCTTGACCAGCGGGTCGTAGATGTCCTTGTGGGCGATGATCGCCTGTTCGGTGGCGCAGATCATGCCATAGTCGAAGTGCTTGGACAGAATGAGGTCGTTGGCTGCACGTTCGATATCGACATCGGAATCCACGTATGCGGGGGCATTGCCTGGGCCCACGCCAAGAGCCGGCTTGCCGGAGGTGTAGGCGGCTTTGACCATGCCCGGCCCACCGGTCGCAAGAATCGTGGCGACACCGTCGTGCCGCATGAGCGCGCCGGTCGCCTCGATGGACGGGTGCTCAATCCACTGGATACAGTTCTCAGGTGCGCCCGCGGCAATGGCGGCGTCACGCACGATCTTGGCGGCGGCGACGGAGCACTTCTGCGCGAACGGATGGAAGCCGAAGACGATCGGGCAACGGGTCTTCAGTGCGATCAGGGACTTGAAGATGGCGGTGGAGGTCGGGTTGGTGACCGGGGTGACACCAGCGACGACACCGACCGGTTCAGCGATTTCATCGATGCCGAGGACGTCGTCGGAGCGGATGATGCCGACGGTCTTCTGCCCTGCCAGATAATGGGTGACATGCTCGCAAGCGAAGATGTTCTTGGTCGCCTTGTCTTCGACGAGGCCACGACCGGTTTCGTCCACGGCCATCTTCGCCAGCTGCAGATGCTTGTTCAGCGCCGCGACAGACGCCTTCGCGACGATGTGGTCAACCTGCTTTTGATCCAGCTTCTCGAATTCCTTCAGGGCAACCTGGGCCTTCTTGACCAGCTCGTCAACCTCGGCCTGAGCCGCGATCAGCTTTTCTTCGGGGCTTGGCTTGGTAGCCTCTGTTTTCTTTGCTTCTGCCAATTGGTCCTCCTCGAGCCTGTAGTGCATAAGAGGTCACCGCCGGTCGGCGGCTCGTCACCGAAATGTGTGACCTTCATCACAATGTAGCGGATAACCGGTACGTTCTCGTACTTGCGTGGTGTTGAGCGTTTCATGGAACTCGCCGAGCATCTCATGCGCGATATTGAACGTATTTTGTTTGCTTCTGTTACCTTCGTTGCACAACTAGGCAAATACCCTAACAACTGACCATATTGTGTGCGATGTTTACGCAAACAGCAATCGCAGACCTTACAATGGCACCATGAAAAATCCGCCATTGCACCGCTACGCTACACGGCCGGGCTTCTACTTCACCGAAGACGGCGGGGCGGATGCCGTTGTCAGGTCAGAAACAGCAGACCACATCTGGCTGTGCGTCTACGAGCCACTCGACCGGCCATCCGCGTTCTACAACGAAGCAGTACGCCTGTTCAAGGGGTCGCCGATCCCATGGACGCAAGAAGTGCGATCGTTCCCGATCTGCTCAAGAATCATCGAATCCATGTACGTGCGAGAGACCCTGTTCGCCATGAGCGGCCCAAACTACGGTCTGTGGTACGTCCATCTGCCAAAAGCGTGGGATGGCATGCGCTACGCCTATCGGGTGGACGGACAGTGGAATCCGAAGCACGACGTACGCTTCAACCCATACAAAATCCTGCTCGACCCCTACGGCAAAGGCATCGACGGGACAATGAAACTCGACCCCTCCGCATTCTCCTATGAGTGCGGCATCGACAACGGCGTCGTCCACGGCTCCCCCGACGGCAAGATGAGCACCCTCGACTCTTTGGGCAGCATGCCAGTATCGGTGGCCATCGACGACAGGGACACCACCAAGCACGAAGGCGAACCTTCCCACCCCCACGTGCCATGGAGCAAAACCGTCATCTACGAACTCCATGTCAAAGGCTTCACCGCGAACGCGCCATGGCTGCCACAGGAACTGCGCGGCACCTACGCGGGACTCGCCCACCCCACCACCCTGTCCTACCTGCAAACCCTTGGGGTCACCTCCATCGAATTGCTGCCGATCCAAGCCAAACAGGACGAACTGTTCCTCCAGCAACGAGGCCGACACAACTACTGGGGATACTCGACACTCGGATACTTTGCCCCGGAACCGTCTTACGCCACCCAGGCCGCACAACGTTCAGGCCCCCGCGCCGTCAGGCAGGAGGTCATCGATATGGTCCGCGCACTGCATGAGGCCGGATTCGAAGTCATCATGGACGTGGTGTACAACCACACGTGCGAAGGCGGAACAGACGGCCCGACCGTATGCTGGCGTGGATTGGACGAACTGTCCTACTACCGTCACCAGCGCAACAACCCCGGCCGTCTCGAAGACACCACCGGCTGCGGCAACACGCTTGACTTCACCAACACCCATGTCGTCACCTTCGCCATCGACAGTCTGCGATATTGGGCGAAACGCATCGGCGTTGACGGCTTCCGCTTCGACCTTGCCGCCTCGCTGGCGCGTCTCGACGGCAACTTCACCAAACACCACCCATTCCTGTACGCCCTGCGCAGCGACATGCTGCTCGGCAATCTCAAGCTCATCATGGAACCATGGGATGTCGGCTACCAAGGATGGCGCACCGGACAGTTCGGCATGCCCTTCGGCGAATGGAACGACGCCTTCCGCAACGCGGTCAGGCAATTCTGGCTGACCGATCCGGTCGAACGGCCCGGCAACAGTGAAACCGGCATGCAGGAGATGGCCACCCGCTTGTGCGGTTCCGCAGACCTCTTCGCCACCGAGCCCGGGCGCGGCGCACCGTCATCCATCAACTTCATCTCTTGCCACGACGGCTTCACCACCGCCGACCTCACCACATACGCGCGCAAGCACAACGAAGACAACGGCGAGGACAACAACGACGGATCGAATGTCAACTATTCGGTCAATTTCGGCCACGAAGGGCCGTCCGACGATCCCGCAATCAACAAACGCCGCGAACGGGCAGCCCTCAATATGCTCGGCACACTGCTGCTGTCGTTGGGAACGCCGATGCTTCAGGCAGGCGACGAATTCGGCAATAGCCAGCAGGGCAACAACAACGCTTACTGCCAAGACAATGACATCACATGGCTGCAATGGGATTGGATGAACTCGACCGGCAAAAACCGGCAATTGAAGATCTTCGAATCCGTGTCAAGACTGATTTCGGCACGCAAATCCCTGTCACTGTTCCATACGGAGGATTTCTATACCCGTCTTACGCAAATCGGATTGTTCAAACAGTCCAACCGCGTACAGTGGTTCCTGCCCGACGGCAATGCCCCGGTCAACACTGACTGGTCGAACAAGATGACCCGCCGCTTCACCATGCGCCTCATCGCCCGCAATGCCGCCGACCTGCTCATCGTCATCAATGGCGATGCCGGCGATTGCAGCTTCCGGCTGCCCGCCGACAGTTCATGGCAGACCGTGTGGAGCTCGGCGCAAGCAGAGGGCATCGAGCCCGCGCCCGGCGCGAAAGTCACCGTTGCCCAGCATTCGCCTGACACCAACTGGATGGCAATGCATCTGGCACAATACGCCCTCAGCGACGTGATCGCCCATGCCCAAAACACGGCACATGACTCCACCTCGGCGATGACCCCCCAAGTCCCAAGCATCATCAATCAGGCAGACGCGTTCGAACCGTTGCATCATGCAGATCGCGCAATCGCAGACGAGGATGTGCCGGCAGCCACGACGCCGATGGAAGATGCCGCGGGCAACCCTGCCATGCGCGCGGCGCAACATCGCACCGCCACCCCGCCACAAGACACCTGGATGGTCCCCGAATACAGCATCACGCTGATGCAACAGATCAAGCCGACTGACCAATCCGACTGATATCGACGGTGATCGTTACACGATCATCCCCGTCCCCGGCAAGGCCTACAGCGAGAACACCGGAAGGCCTTGCCCCAGCCGTTGCTGCTCGTCGAGCATGCTGATGGCCTAGGCAAACGACAAATGCCGGCACCCTTTCGGGATACCGGCATTGTGCATTGCGGTGCGTGAAAGCACACGCACAAGCGAACTTAACGCTTCGAGAACTGCGGAGCGCGACGTGCCTTGTGCAGACCAGCCTTCTTGCGCTCGACGACACGGGAGTCGCGAGTCAGGAAGCCAGCCTTCTTCAGCGTGATGCGGTTCGCTTCACGGTCGACCGCGTTCAGCGCGCGAGCGACACCAAGACGGATGGCACCAGCCTGACCGGTGGTGCCGCCGCCGTCCACGAGGACGATGGCGTCGAACTTGCCCTCGAGCTTAAGCAGCACGATCGGGGAATTCACCTCACGCTGCAGCAGCTTGGACGGGAAATACTCCTCAAGCGTGTGGCCGTTGATCGTCCACTTGCCGGTGCCCGGAACCAGACGAACACGGGCGACAGCTTCCTTGCGGCGGCCGGTGCCGTAGCAAGGGGCAATCTGGGACGTACCGGTGCCAGCGCCAGCGTTGGTTTCGGTGGTGTACGAGGTGAGCTCCTCTTCGGTCTCGAGAACCGCGGAGTCGTTGGTGTTTTCAGCCATGTTTCTTTATCTCCCTTCGGTTCACTTGGCCTGCTGAGAAACCTGCGTGATCTCGAAGACCTGCGGCTTCTGCGGGGTGTGCGGATGCTCTTCGCCGGCGAAAACGTGCAGACGGTTGAGCTGCACCTTCGCAAGACGGTTCTTCGGCAGCATGCCACGGACAGCGGCGGTGATGATACGCTCCGGCTTACGCTCGAGCAGGTCGGCGTACTTGTCGCGACGCAGGCCGCCAGGACGGCCGGAGTGCGAGTACAGCTCCTTGTCGAGCTTGTTGCCGGTCAGCGCCACCTTCGCGGCGTTGATGACGATGACATGATTGCCGGAATCGGCGTGCGGCGCGTACGTCGGCTTGTTCTTGCCGCGCAGCAGGATGGCGACCTGCGTCGCGAGACGGCCGAGCACCACGTCAGTGGCGTCGACGACGTACCACTCATGAGTCAGATCATCTGGCTTCGGTGTGAAAGTCTTCACGGTTGTACCTTTTCTCATATTGTGTTCCAAACCAAGCTGTCCGTAACCACGAAACCGCCCGGTTTTCTTATCGTGGGCTCCCTGAAAGTCCTCGATGGCGAGTGGGAAAGCGCTTTGAAGGACCCCTTGGGAACACAACAGTCGATAAGTATATCGTTCCCCCTACCCAAACGCAACACGCCACCGCGCCGTATACAACAACGGTGGCCTGCCGGCACAAAACCGACAGGCCACCGATATCAGCCCGACGACAATCAGGAATTCATGATCTTCGTCAGTGATTGGAGCCGCTCGTTGTCGAAGAGCTTCTCCAGCGGGACGGCATTGCCGTCATAATCCGCAAGCGGAATACGCCAGTTCGGGTATTCGTTGTTCGTGCCCGGCTGGTTCTGCGCGCGCTTCTCGCCCACGGCATCGGTGATGGACGCCGCGATGAGTTTGCTCGGCGCGTCCTTGAGCCCGCGGTACAGCGCTTCGACGATCTGCTGCTCATTGGCCTTCTCGTCCTTAAGCAGTTCCGCATCAAGATAGCCATTGTCAACCAGCATCTTGAGCATCGCGTTGTGCTCCTTGGTGGCAGAAGCCTGGAACTCCTCGACCGGGCTGTCAAGCAGGTTGAGCTTCTCGCGGATCTTCACCTGCTCATACTCAAGATAGCCGTAGGACGGCGGCATATCGTGGGTGTTGACCGAGGCGAGCGCGTACTCGCGCCACGTCTTCGGAGCCTTGAACTTGCCATCCATCTGTTCGAACCATTCGACGGCGCAACCAAGCACGCCATGGCGTCCGAGCGACTTCGTCACGAAATCGGGGACCACGCCGAGATCCTCGCCGACGACCACGCCGTTGGCGCGCGCCGCCTCGATGGCGAGAATGCCGAGCATGACCTCGGAATCGTAGTACACGTAAGCGCCATGCTTCGCGCCCTTGCCCTGCGGAATCCACCACAGGCGGAACAGGCCGAGGATATGGTCGATACGGACGGCACCGGCACGAGCGAACATGCCGTGCACCATCTCGCGATACACCTGATATCCGGTGCGCTCAAGCTGAATCGGGTTGAGCGGAGGCTGGCTCCAATCCTGCCCCTGCTGGTTGAAGTAATCCGGCGGCGCGCCGACCGTGGCTCCCTTGGCGAAGCGCTCGGGGTTCCACCACACATCAGACCCGGCAGGATGGACGCCCACGGCCATATCAGCCATCAAGCCGATCTTCATGCCGGCATCCTTCGCAGCACGCTGCGCGGATTCCAGCTGCTCGCCGGCAATCCATTCAAGCCAGCGGTAGAACTCCAAGGTGTCGGGGAACTGCTTGCGCAGCGCGGCGACCTGTGCAGAATCCTTCGCGTACTTACGCTCCCAGTTATCCGGAGTGTCCTCGGGCTTGCCCCACTTGTCGTAGCACAGGCACCACGTGGCATAGGACTCGAGCTCAGCGCCCTGTTCCTTCTTGTACACGTCGAATTCAGCCTGGCGACCGGCAGGACGACCCGCCTTGAACACCAGCCACAATGCGCGCATCTTCATACGCCACATGGTGTCGCGGTCAATGAGCTGGGCGTCGCCGTTGAGCGGCTCGACCTGGGAGTGAAGCTCCTCGATCTGCTTGCGGGCGGCGTCGTCAAGCTGACGATACTCCGGGATCGATTCCGGACGGATATACGTGAAGTTCACAAAGCGGCGGCTGATCGGCAAGTACGGAGACGGGGTCAGCGGAGCAACCGGTTCGCTGCCATGCACCGGGTTGATCAGCATGAAATCGGCGCCGGTCTTGCGCTTGGCTTCCACCAGCAGGGTCTTGAGATCCTCGAAATCACCCACACCCCAGGAACCGTTGGAACGAATGGAATACAGCTGCGCCATCCAGCCCCATAGCTGGTTGTTCTTCATCGGGTCGATCAGCTCGATTTTTTCAGGCGCGCTGATCAGCGTGGCATCCTGCTTGCGGTCGCCCACACGCACATGCAGCGTGTGATAGCCAATCGGAAGATCCTTCGGGAGGGTCAGCGAGGCGGTCGCGATGAACGTGCCGTTCAGCGAATACGCTTGGGAACCGTCGCCTGCTCCGGCGACGATCTCGCCGTCATACTGCTGGCCGTTCTCAAGGGTGATGGTCGCCGACGGAATCTCCAGAATGCCGGTATTCACCAGCACGGAGTCCTCTTTGCCGACCGTATGCAGGACGGTCGGGGCGACCAGACGCGCGTGGCGCTCGTCGAGAATGGTATGGATGGAACGTTCGATGGCCTCATCGTTCGACGCATCCACGCCAAGCGCAGCCAACACCGCCACGAGGACGTCATCCTCGATTTCGTGGTAGTCGTTGCTTTGTCCGACATAGCTGGTGCCGATGCCGACGAGCTTGGCAAGACGAATCAGAGGACGAGCGAGGCGCTCATCGTTTTCGGTCTTCTCTGTCATACGTTCAAGTGTAAGCCCAAAAAGCGACCGGAAGAATACGAAATCTCGGATTCACCGATAGTTTTTCGGCATTTCAGTTCGATTCGACCGTCGAATCGGTCTCAAGCCTGTGTTTCGCGCATTGCGCCACAGACGCAGAGGCATCGGAACTTAAGCGTTGCAAGGTCTCTCGCGAGGCTCGCGGATTGAGCGCGACCGCACGGCGCACCATACCTGCAAGCACGACCGGAGCGCCGGGTTCGCACGACACGCCAAGCGTGGAGAGAAAATCCAGCGTGTCCGCATCGACTTCGGGGTTCTGCGCCCCCTCAAGACGCATCTTCCACGATGTACGGGGATTGCGTAAGGCGGCATCGCGCACGGACGGGTCGGGATCCTTGGTCAGGCGCCCCACCAGCCAATTCTTGTCATCCTGATTCGCGGCGACCGCACGACGCACCTGAGGCTCAGAATCTTCCGACAGTTTGACCAGAATATTCGGGAACGGCATCTCGGTGGCGAGAAACACACGATCCTCAAGCGGCGTGTGCTGGTTGCCGGCAACCGCCTCAAGCAATGCGGTCGCCCGGGAGAACGCCGCCTGCAGCGAACGGTCCGGCAACGGACGGCGCGCGAATCCGTGCAGTTCTTCGACATCATCGGTATGGCGCAGACGCTCATACGTGACCGTCAACGGCTCGAACGCCGGCGCCGCGCTGGCTGAGGTCTGGCTGTCCGCCTGGGCATCCTGACTGTCGACGGGCTGCCCGCCCTGAGGCTGCTGGTCTCGAGTCTGCACGTCCTGCGAAGCCGCCGACGCCTCTTCGTGTTGTGATGCTGTCATCTCACTCATGCCGTCACTCATACCCTCACTGTATCGCCCGGTGTTCGACACCGACCTGTTCGGCATGCACCGACCCGCGAAAAGCCTCAATGACACGAGTGTGGAATGCCGACGCCTTCGATTGCTCGATCAGGGCGTCAAGGGTAACGACATCGGTGTACTGTTCGTTGTCCTGCACGCCGCCGGATTGCGCAATCACATGCGTGAGCGTGTCGAGCTGCGGATAGGTGACAGTCATCCGCAATCGTACACAGGTGACGATTCTCGCGGTATTCGCCGCCTTGACCGCCAGGGCTGCAGCAGAAGAGTACGCGCGCGTCAATCCGCCTGACCCCAGAAGGATGCCGCCGAAATATCGGGTGACCGTCACCGCGCAATCGGTCAGATGATTGGCGCGCAGCACATCGAGAATCGGCTTGCCGGCGGTGCCTGAAGGTTCGCCGTCATCGCTCATGCGCTCGGCGAGACGCCCCTCGTCGCCGCATATCGCGGCATAGGCGACATGACGGGCTTTCGGATGATGCTGACGGATCGACTCCACGAAAGACATCGCTTGTGCCAGTTCGTCGACATGGCAGATGTCGGCGATGAACTCGGACTTCTTTTCCGTCAGCGACCCTTGTGCGGGAGCGGATGCGGGATCAAGCACTGTGAATGATTCAGCCATAGCAGATTCCACGATAGCGCATGGATAGCGATCGGCAGCATATCGATGGCACACGTGCGGACCTGCGCGGCACGGCGCACGGTGACACGCCGAGACACGCCGAGATACGAATGTGGGGCACACAATGTGAACATATGCATCAACGCAAAAAATGTTAACGCAAAACCGAAATAGTTATGCGGAAAATCAGGATGACAACGAATGCAGATTTCCATTGCTACCGACCATCGACGATTAGAAAATGCTGAAATTCCGCCATTGTGAAGATACAATGAAATTACGGAGACGGCGGACAAAGGCGTACCTCCGGCTCCGCACTACGTTTCGGCGGACGGCGCGGTCCACCACATTGCGGTATCGGCACGCGCAGCATCTCAACATCTCACCGGATCAACGATTACATACGAGAGATCGAGACGTACACCCGCCTGGAAGAGCCGCCGATGCAGACGGATCGGGACGTCGTGCACTCGGAAACGCAACAGCGAGTCCAGTGTCACCGGATTGAGGACATGCACAAACCAGCTACGCACAAGCCCCCTCCAACGTCAACAGTTTGAGAGTGCCAAATTCCGCAGTCTTGCACGTATGAAAAGGGCTTCCGGGATTGTCCGGAAGCCCATGGGCGGAGTCAGAGGGATTCGAACCCTCGAGCCGCTAAATGCGACTAACACCTTAGCAGGGTGCCCCTATCGGCCACTCAGGCATGACTCCATGTTGCACTGCTGAGCACAACATCACATTACCATACCACCTTTCGCCGACGAACGCACATCACGCCACGCCCATCGCCTTCCGCAGCCGAATGCGCGCACACGGCTTAGGATGGATGCATGAGCACCGCACCACGACTTCAAGCCGCCAAACGAGACTGGGGGCATGACGAAACCGGTTGCACGGTGCTGCATATCGACATGGACGCCTTCTACGCATCATTGGAAATCGCGCGCAACCCACAGCTCAAAGGCAAACCGGTGATCATCGGCACCGGTACGCGATCGGTCGTATCGGCAGCCAGTTACGAAGCCCGCGCATACGGCGTGAACTCGGCAATGGCGACCGCCCGCGCCCAGCAATTATGCCCGAACGGCGTATTCCTGCCTGTCGACATGCACTATTACCGCATGATGTCCCGTCGCATCTTCGACGAGGTATTCAGCCAAATCACCGACCAGATCGAACAGGTGTCCGTCGACGAAGGCTACATGGACGTGTCCGGCGCGCTGCGGCAATGGGAAAAACCGAGCCGAATCGGCGCATGGATTCGCGCTCAAGTCGCGCAACGTTACCACATCACCTGCTCAGTGGGCATCGCAGCCAACAAGCTCGTCGCAAAAATGGCATCAACCAACGCCAAGCCGGACGGCATGCTGCTCATCCCGGTCAACCGTCAAGCGCAATTCGTGCAAATGATGCCGTTACGCGGCATTCCCGGCATCGGACCGTCGTTGGAACGCAAACTCAACAGCTGGGGCATCACCAACGTCGCCGACCTCGCCACAACCAGCGAAACCGCGCTCGCCCAAGCCACCGGATCAACCATCGCCGCGCACCACCTGCACATGGCGGCATGGGGGCTGGACGACCGCACCGTCACACCGCACACGCCCGAAAAATCCATCGGTTCAGAAAGCACCTTCGACAAGGACACCCATAATGCGCGCCAAGTGCGCGGCCTGCTGCGACGCTGCTGCGACGAAGTCGCACGCTCGCTGCGCGCCCGCGGACTGATGGCCCGCACCATCACCGTGAAACTGCGGTATGCCGACTTGTCGTACACGACACGCGCAACAACCATGGATCATGCCACCGATGCGGCAAGCACCTTGTATCCGCAGGCAGTGGCATTGCTCAACACCACGCTGGGGCTCGCCCCCGACACGCCGGATACCGTGCCGCTGCCCAAGGAAATCCGGCTGGCCGGCATCAGCGCCAGCGCCCTGATTCCGACGCAAGGCGCAGTCATCCAGCCAACACTCCAAGACATGCTGGAAGAGCATGAATCATCAAGCGGCGAATCACGCTCGGATCGTCTCCGCGACGCCGAGCAGGCGATGGATGCCGTCCGGCAACGCTATGGGCTGGGCGCGGTCAGCCTCGGCATCGGCGAAGGACAGGACACCAGGCATCGCGCAGTATCCAACTCGCGTACCGCGCCAGCCCCACACCAACGTCACCAGGATTAACCGCCATCGCCCGTCCAACCGGGCTCATGGCAGTGTCAAGCGGCGTGTCGCAACGCCGAGCACGCCAGTTCGATGGTCTCATCATCTGCCGTGGACGACAAGCGCAACGAATCCGGCGCACCATAGAACTCACCGGGACTCGGGACGATGCCCAAATCGGCGAGCGCCGCCATATCCTGCCAACAGTCGCCGCTGAGCGCCTTGACCCACACGTACAGCCCGCCCTGCGGCATATGCGCGTCATATCCGTAATCGCGCAGCGCGGCGACGAGGGATTCGAGCCGATACCGGTAGCGCTTCCACTGGTTGTGCACGGATTCGACATCGCGTAATCCCGCCGCCATGGCCGCCTGCACCGGGCCGGGAATGATCAGTCCCAGCTGTTTGCGATACGCTGACATGCGCTTGAGGAGATCCGCGTCGCCGGCGACGAACGCGGTACGGTAGCCCGCCATATTTGACTGTTTACTCAGCGAATACAGCATCAGGATGTTCTTGGCGGTGCTGTCGCATACGGCAGGCGACAGCACGCATGGCGTGGAGGACAGCGAGAAGGAGTTCGCGGCCTGCGCCTCATTGGAATCATCATGGGTGGAGGCGGTGCGCCAGTCCATCATCGCGTAGCATTCATCAGACAGGACGACGGCATTGATGTCTCGCGCCGCTGCGACGATGCCGGCGAGCTGGTCGGAGGACAGCACCTTCCCTGTCGGGTTCGACGGGGAGTTTATCCAGATGGCCTTGACTCCGGGCGTGTTCCGCCAGGAATCCGTATCCGCGACATCATCGACCTTGACGACGGTCGCTCCTGCGATCTGCGTACCGATTTCGTACGTCGGATACGACACGCTCGGCTGTACGACGACATCACCCGGGCCAAGACCGAGCAACGAAGCCATCAACGCCACCGCTTCCTTCGATCCGACGGTGGGAACGGCACCGGCACCGATGGCGTCCATGTCGACGCCACGGCATACGCGCATCCAGTGGGCGATGGCTCCGCGCAAGTCGTCCGTGCCGATGGTTTTCGGGTATCCGAAAGCATTGCGTTCGTTTGCTGCGGCAGCCAGCGCACGCTGCACTGATTGCGGGACCGGATCAACCGGCGAGCCGACAGACAGATCAATTTGCCCGTTCGGCGTGTGCATGGCAGTCTGCCGGAATGTGGCAAGCTTGGACCAATCGTAAGTGTTATCGAATGCAGCGAATCCCATGACGTGAACTCCTCTCCGCTCCAGTGCAGGATGTGCCTGGGCTCCCCTCGCACAGCCGGTATTCGGCTGAACCGTGCCGGACGGGTATATGACGAAATATGCGAGGACGGCCGTCACACGACACGTGCGGCGACCGTCCAACACGGCTGAACCTGTTCAGGACTCCTGATTCTGCGGCGGCAGAGCGGCCACCTGCGCAGGATCCTTGCCGATCGGGCCGGCGGCGGATGCACCGCCCAAATCGCCGACCTCGTCGAAGAAACTCACCGCGGCGTCTTTATACCAAGCCCACTCCTCGGGAAGATCGTCCTCGTAGAAGATGGCTTCGGTCGGGCACACCGGTTCGCAGGCACCGCAATCCACGCATTCGTTGGGGTTGATGTACAGCGAACGCGAACCCTCGTAGATGCAATCCACCGGGCATTCGTCAACGCAGGCTTTGTCCTTGACGTCGACGCACGGCTGGGCAATGACATAGGCCATGGCTACCTCCTCATTCGCCTTCCACACTACCCACGGTCGGGGACGTGGCAGACGATGGTGCTGAGGCACCGGCATCCTGCGCTCCTTGCGGCAGATGATCGACCAGCTCGCCGTTGCCGAGCCTTGAATGCCGGTACGAGTAGCCAAAATAGATCAGGAAGCCGATGGCAAGCCACACCAGGAACCGCAGCCAAGTCAGCACGCTGAGATTAAGCATCAGCCAGAAGTTCGCAAGTGCGATGAGCACCGGCACCCACGGGTTGCCGGGCATACGGAAGGCACGCGGCAGATCGGGACGTTTGCGTCGCATGATCGGGATGCCAAGCGCCACCAGTGTGAATGCAGACAGGGTGCCAATATTGACCATATCCGCCAGAATATCGATATTGAAGCAGGAAGCGACCAGTGCGACGACCAGACCGACCGCGATCTGCAAGCGAGCCGGAGTGCCATGCTTGCCAACTTTCGACAGGCCACGCGGCAGCAGCCCGTCACGGCTCATCGCGAACACGACACGCGTCAAGCCGAGCAGCAGCACCATCACGACCGTGGTCAGGCCGATGACAATGCCCAGCGAAATGATTTTCGCCGCCCATGTCGCGCCCACCAGTTCGAAACCGGTCGCCAAGGACGGGCTGTCGGCTTTCGCAAGCTGCTTATAGGAAACCATGCCGGTGGTGACCACGGCGACCAGCATGTACAGCACCGTCACCAGCGTCATACCCAAGCCGATACCAAGCGGCACGTTACGCCCGGGATTCTTCGTCTCCTCAGAAGCGGTGGCGACCACATCAAAGCCGAGGAACGCGAAGAACACCAACGCCGCACCCGACAGAATGCCCGGAACGCCGTACACCGTGGGCTTCATGCCGGTCATCCACTGCCATAGCGGCTGCATCATCGCCCCGCTCGCCGAAGCGCCACGAACGCTGGAAGCCGGCTGCTCAGGCGGGATGAACGGCGTGAAATTACTCGCCTTGACGTAGAAGAACCCGACGATGACCACGAACAGGACGATGCCGATTTTAAGAACGGTCAGCGCGCCATCGACACGCGTGGACAGCCGGGTGCCCAGCACCAGCAGCACCGTGAAGAACGCGACGATCACCAGGGGCGCGAAGTCAATGGACAATCCGCCGACACTGACTTGCGTGGAGGTGTTCCAGCCGATCAGATGCAAGAAGTCGTTGAGATAGACACCCCAGTATTTCGCGATAACCGAACCAGCCATAAGCATCTCGAGGATCAGATCCCAGCCGATCACCCAGGCGACCAGCTCCCCCATTGTCGTGTAGGTGAAGGTGTACGCGGATCCGGCGACCGGGATCATCGACGCGAACTCCGCGTAGCACATCACCGCAGCACCGCATACGATGCCCGCAATCAGGAAGCTCAGTATCGCCGCGGGACCCGCATGATATGCAATCGCTTGGGCGCCCACGGAGAAAATGCCGGCGCCGACGGCGACCGCGACACCCATCATCGCCAGATCCCACACGCCCAACGTGCGGACCAGCTTGCGTTCGTTGTCCCCGGTCTCGACGAGTGTCTGCTCAACCGATTTGGTTCTGAAAAGATGCATACGGCAGTCAGGTCCTCTCATATGTGTGATTGTGCGATGCATGCGGTCGCCACGCCATGACGGCATCGTTCGTATGGCACGTGATTCTAATGCCGCCTGCGGTTGCGGACGCTGATGATGGCCGCGATGCGGTTATCGGCTGTGGGATGCGAGGAAAGCCCCCGGCGGCGTGATGGGTTTACCATGTGATGCCTACGAGCACAGGCTCAGGAACGAGGCGCACGCCGAACGCACGCTCGACGCCGTCACGGACGGTACGGGCAAGCAGCGCGATATCCGCGGCACGTGCTGAGCCACGATTGGTCAATGCGAGCGTATGCAGTGTGGACAGACTCGCCGGAGCGCCATCGGCGACGGCATACCCCTTATGGAATCCGGCATGGTCGATCAGCCAGGCCGCGGACGTCTTGGTACCGGGCGCGCCGGACGGCAATACGGCGGGGAACCGTGGAGCATCCTCAGGCAGCATCGTGGCTTGCGTGTCGTCAAGAATCGGGTTCATGAAGAAACTGCCGCAGCTATGACGGTTGAAATCCGGACCGTCCGATCCGGTCGTCTCACGCTGCGCTTGCAAGGCGGCCTTGACCGTATCCGCACGTTTGGCCCCCGCCATGGCTGCGATTTCGTACCGATGCGCGTCTTCAAGCATGCCTTTTGCGGCCCGAACATGAAGCACGGCCTCACGGATCGCCGCCACAGGCATGCGATCGCCGACCTCAACGCCGAGCGCCTTGCCCAGCTGGCCGTAGCCGACGGTACCCTCCGCTCCGCGATGCATACGGAACGTGACCGACAGCACGACGAACCGCGGGGTTGGGAACAGTCGGGAGGACGGCCGCGCCGGGGCATCGTACATGCTGGCTTTCAGCGCGGACATGCGGTAGCCGAATCGCAGTTGCTGTGTTTCGAGGACGACCGCACTCGACGTTTCGCGATCCCACGCCTCGACCTTGGTGACGCTGGAGGCGACTTCCTGACCGTATGCGCCGATGTTCTGTACGACTGATGCGCCGACCGTGCCGGGGATGCCGGACAGTCCTTCGACGCCTTCAAGACCCTGGGCGACGCTCGTGGCGACGAAATCATCCCAGTTGCAGCCGGCATCTGCGGTGACGGACACCGTGCCGTCCGCCTGCGGTGAACCGAACCGGATGTCGTGCCGGGCGTCACGCACAACGATGCCGTCGAACGGATCGTCTGCGACAAGAAGATTCGAGCCGCCGCCGATCACGCTGAGAGGCAGTCCGGCGGCATCGGCCTGCCGCACGGCGTCGATGATCCCGGCGCGGGTGTCAGGGGTCAGGAAGGTACGAATCGGCCCGCCCACGCCGATAGTGGTCAAATCGGCGAAGGTCGTGGTGCTGTGCTCTGTGGTCATACCCGCCATACTAGCCGCAGGCTTGCCGAGCCTGCGAGCCGCCTGCCGGCATGACGGACTGCCCCATATCCCAGTCTCCAGTCATGCCCCACCGACACGACGGACTCCCAGATATTCTGCTTCGTCGTGACGAACTCGCCACCCTTCAACACCTTGCCTCCACTGGCACATCGGGCTTCCCAATATTCTGCTTCTGCCGACGCTGACACCCCTCTCAGTGTCGGTAGAAGGCTGAGACGCCATGCGCCGCCTGCATCCGACCGCGTTCGTCTTGACACTCCCTCAGCTGCGCGGCAGAAGGGGTGAGACGGATACGCTCGCGACGGACCTGACGACCGGCGAACACATCTGAACGATGCGGATAACAAAAAAGCCTGACCGAAGTCAGGCTCTCTCGTAAGCGTGATGCCACGCTCGAACAGATTCAGCGGGTTTCGCGGTGAACCGTCTGCTTGCCGCAACGCGGGCAGAACTTCTTCAGCTCAAGACGGTCAGGAGTGTTACGACGATTCTTGGTCGTGATGTAGTTACGCTCCTTGCACTCCGTGCATGCCAGCGTGATACCCGGACGGATGTCGGCGCTCTTGCTTGCCATGTTGGTTCACCTCTGTGATCGATTGCTTACCGGCGTGTCCGCCGGCCTTTGTAGCGAGGAAGAGACTCGAACTCTTGACCTTACGATTATGAGTCGTACGCTCTAGCCAGCTGAGCTACCCCGCCATGAGAGCCTCGAGTGAGAATTGGACTCACGACCTCTTCCTTACCAAGGAAGTGCTCTACCACTGAGCTATCGAGGCGTGGCTGGTAATGGATTCGAACCATTGAAGCACGAAGCGCCTGATTTACAGTCAGGTCCCTTTGACCGCTTGGGAAACCAGCCCTTGCCGCCAGCGACCTAGCCGCAACCGGCAACTTGGCTATAATGGCATTTTTGCCGGACAAATGCAAATCAGGCGTGTCGCCACTACGGAACCGCAGCTCCAAATCCGCGGAATTCCAAGCGACACGCCGCGGCTACACACCCCGTGCATAGCCGCGGCGTGGCTGTGAATCAGAATCCAAGACGCTTGAGGTCGGCGCACACGCTGATCACCCGGTCGTTCGCCTCGCGCTCACCCACCGAGATACGGATGCCCTCGCCGCTGAACACGCGCACGGACAACGCCGCCTTCACGAAATGTTCTGCAGCTTCGTCAGTCCGCTCTCCGATCGGCAGCCAGAAGAAGTTCGCATACGGCTCGGGGAACTCCCACCCTTGCTCACGCAGCGCCGCGACCACTCGCGCACGCTCGGCGACCAACGCCTTGACACGCTCGTCCAGCTCATCGTAGGCATCCATGGACGCCAACGCCGCGGTCTGGGCGATTTCCGTCACACCGAAGGGAATGGCGACCTTGCGCATGCCATCGATCACATCCGCAGGCGCGATGCCATACCCGATGCGCAGGCCGGCGAGTCCATACGCCTTGGAGAAGGTCTGTGCGACCACGACATTCGGATATTCGCGGAACAGATCCATCGCGACATTCGTGTTTTCGGCGGTGTTGAACTGGATATATGCCTCGTCGAACAGAACCAGCACATCCTTGGGCACAGCGGCCATCAGCTTGCGCGCGTCCGCGTCAGACAACGACGTGGACGTCGGGTTGTTCGGATTGTTGACGATGACCAGGCGCGTACGCTCGTTGATAGCGGCGATCATGGCGTCGATGTCGTGGCTGCCGTCGGGACGATTCGGCACTTTCACACTGGCCGCGCCGGCATTCGCGACGATAATCGGATACGCTTCGAAGCTGCGCCACGGATAGACGACTTCATCCCCCGGACCGGCGACGAGATTGACCAGCTGGGTGATCACCTCGGTGGACCCGCAGCCGAGGATGACGTTCTCCGGCTCAACGCCGAACTGGTCGGCCAGCCGCTCGACGACCGCCGTCCCGCGCATATCCGGGTACCGGTTCATGCGGCCCACAGCCTTGTCGACGATGGCCTGTTTGACGCTGGCAAGCGGTTCGTACGGATTCTCGTTGCTGGAAATCTTGTACGCGGTCAGGCCCGGCGTCTTCGGTGCAGGCTTGCCTTGCTTGTAGCTGGGAATAGTATCGATGATTGCACGATGTAGGTATGCCATGGCTCAATCCTATACACAGCGATGTCAATCACCCCGTAACACACCCGTCGGAAGGCCACGATACGGACATCCGCCATCCGGCGTGTCGCCGAGAACGCGTCTGAGCGCACTCAGCGGCGTCGGAACAACGACATGGGCATGAATCGACGACGATGCTCCACAGCCGCACGCACCGCAGCGGCATCCTGGGGCGACGGCGCCGGCACATCGTCCCCGCCGAATACACAGGCGAGCGCATCATCGGCTACCCGTCCCGCCGCATCGCAGGCCAGCGTCCGCCTGACGATATCGACGATATCCCGATCCGTAGCGGTGGCCGGCCATCGCGCCCCGCAATCCCAAGCGGTGTCTTGCAGCTCGCGCCAAGCGCTGATCCATGCGGAACGCACCAGCGAATCCTGGACTGGCCGTGCCCCACCCGCCGCGCAATCGAGCGTCCGCAAGCGCCGCCGCCTCCTGTGTGTGCGCACACCCATCGGAGCGCAACACAACGCGCCCAAGCCCACGACCACCGTAAGCAGAATCAGCCATTGGCGAATCGACCTGCCGGTGAGCGACGTCTGCTGCTGATCTTGCCCACCAGAGGCTTGACCACCGGATGCGCTTGACGATGCCGACGAGGAAGCAGAAGCCGACGGCGAGGCAGACGGCGAGGCAGATGCGGAAGACGACGCGGAAGGCTCCGATGACGGCGTAGATGAAGCAGCCTTCTGCCCCTCGCCGGACGATTCCTCAGGAGCGGCCGGGGTCACATCGAACGGAACCCAGCCGACCCCCGACAGATAGGCTTCATCCCAAGCATGGAGCTGTTTCGCGCTGACACTGTATGACCCGTTCTCATCCACCACACCGCTGGTGCTGTAGCCGAGCACCATACGCGTCGGCACGCCGAGCGCCCGAGCGAGAATGGCGAAAGCGCTCGCATAATGCGCGCAGTAGCCGCTCTTGCGCTTGAGGAAACTGCCGACCATGGCGATATTGCTGTCGTCGCCGGTTGCATCGCCCGGCACATCAAGAGCGTACGTGAATCCGTTCGACGAGAAATACCTGACCAGATATTGCAACGCCTGTTCCTGCTCGCTGAATGTGGATCCCGTGGACGGTACGCCTTCCGCCTTCGCCTGGGAGACCACCGCCCTGACGCTGGATGGCAGCTTCGCCGGAAGCGACCGGTAGCGGGCGCGCACGGCCTTGTCCAGAGCATCGATGCGTGCGAACGGGTCGGAACCGTCGACCAATCCGCTTTCCAGCGCTACGGATATCATCGACGACAACGTCATCCCCGCCTTGTTGAACACCGCGGTGACGGTATCAGCGTCCGAAAAATCGGCGGCGCCCACGGTGGCGGGAATCGCGAGCATCCAGCTTCCGCTGTCCGCATCGCGCACGAGTACAGCACTGTCTTTATTCGGGTTGAAACCGATGGCATTGGCGAATGATGTGCTCAGCGTATACATGCTGGCGCTTCCCAGATCGTCGGAATCGGCATTGCCGCTATGCCCGTCCCGTGACCATTCGTAGGCGAGGGCACCGTCAAAGATGTCGGAATTCGCAACGGTCAGGATGCCGTCGCTGCTGACGACGGGGACGAGCATCACATCGCCGGCGAGCCGGGCGGCGCCGGAAGACACCCACCGGGCGCGTTCCGCATTCGCCGTGGCCGCAGGCGGCACAGTCAGGTGACCGGTGTCGCGCAACGCCGTCACCGCTGTTTCGATGGTGTCGATCTGTTGGAAACCGAGAGATGAAGTGATCGGATCGAGATAGATGCCCATGGTCGAATAGGATTGCCCCCGCTTCGTGACGGCGGTTCGTGATGTAATGCCGCCGGAGGAATTGTCAGTCCAGTCACCGCTGACACCGGAGTAGTCGAGCAGCAGACCGCCGACCGGCAAGAGGCGCGTGCTCAGCCTGTCAATGGTGATGTCGGTGGTGGCCACCTTGATACCCAACCAGTTGTTCGAAGCGTCAGCGGAACTGATGGATCCTCTGCCGTATGTCAGATACGTGGTAAAAGGCTCTGCCGCCGAGGAATACCCTCCCGATGACGCTGCAAGCTTGGACGCAGCCTGGTCAACGTCCGACTGCAGATTGACTGATGATGCGGATGTACTGCGACGATACAGATTTGCGCTCGCCGACAGCGTGTCGTCAAAGTTCCACGTTTCGCCATCGAAATCGTCGAGCGTCGCCATGCGCAGATATCGCGCCCTGTTGGACTGGTACGTCAGGGCGGTGGCGGACGAGCCCGTGGTCAAGGAACGTTTGAGATCGATCATCGGATTGATGGTCGTGGAACTGAACATCCCGCTTCCCGCATCGATGGCAAGCGGAACGGATTTCGCGAGGGTGAGCCCGGCAGACGTGCAGCATATCACCAGCACCACCGCCATCATCGACGCGACGCACGGCATGACAGGTGAAGCGTCATGCGGCCGGACAGCCCACCAAGCCAAAGCGAGCGACGCTGCAAGGAACAGGATTCCAATCCAGGGTACTTCCTGCAACATTGATACATTCGCGACCGTCCCGACGATGACGGGAACGATACCCAGCCACGGAACCGCCCCCGGGATGCCGGCAAGCAGCCGGGCAACCAGGATGACGCCGACGACGGCGATGATCATGGCGGCATCCGACGCGGCACCCATGTTCAGCGGAGGCACCTGCTCATACAACTGCCGGAATCCTGCTGCGATGACGTCGGCGAAGCGTTCCCAGGCTTGAATGACCGGTACACGCACGATGCTGCGCTCACCGGCCGCGGATATACGCGTATACACCGGGTGCCACGGCAGGAATCCGATGGTGTCGCGCAAGCGCAGGCCGGTGGTGATGATGCCCGCCATCAAGACGGCGAGCATGAATACTACCGCACGTATGACCGCCGCTGCATGCCTGCGCCTGACGCGTCTAAGGGTCGGGATTTGCGATGTGACAGCGAGTACGGCGACGCCGATCCGCGCGAACGCCGGCCACCACAGGTGCTCGCCTTGCACCAGCATCGTCGTCCATTGCACGGTCAGTTCCAAGGTCAGCGCCACGACCGCCGCCCGCAGCACCAGCGCTACGGCTTGTGTCGCAATCCATCCGGGCCGGTGGGATGGCTCTTCCAGTCCATGGGGCCGATTCGGCTTGCGCGCCCGAAGTCCTTGGCCAATCCGCCATGCTTGTCGGCGCCTTGCCGTTTGACCGCCCGCAGACCCATGGGCTTCGGCGGCATCATCCTGGTTGTCGTCCATCTCATGCGTGCGCATTCGGTACGGCGCCCGCTCGCCTCTGATGGTCACTGTCTGTATATTCGGCAGCCCCGCGGCGCGCAGACTTGCGACAAGACGGCCGTCCTTGGCTTCGGCTGTGATGACGACCACGCTGACCGGCATATGCTGGGCGGCTGCGGCACTGCACACGGTTGCCGCCATCTGATCGGCATCCCCGCCGGCCTGCAGCGAGGCGATCAGCCGCATGGCCTGGCCATAGCCTGTGGCAACGGCACGGCCGTCGGTGACGATCAGCTTGCCGCCGTGCCGTTCCAGCGTGTCACGCAGACCGGCGTACCGGCTCATCGCAGCATACGCGACGGCATCGGCTTGGGCAAGCGTCGCGCACGATGCCATATCGCATACGAGCATGACCGCATGCACCATACTGCGCGGGGCGCGTTTGACCACGAGACGCCCGGCACGTGCGCTGTGTTTCCACGCGATGCTGCGAACGGAATCGCCCGGCTCGTATTCACGCAAACCGGCGAATCCGAAGGCCGTCCGGCCTCCTCCGCGTGCGCTTGAGGCGGTTTCGCCGGCTGTCACGTGTACCGGTCCGGGTTCGGGGAGAATCACCAGTTCCGTGTCATCGGGAATGACGGTGCGCACGAAGAACAGACCGAGCGGTTCATGCCATGATGTGACGATGCCGACCCGCCGGTACCATCCTCGCTTGACCGGGTCGGCGCCGACATACTCCCGCGGATTCAACCGGATATACGCGTCAACGGTGTGGGTGCGTCGGGGCAGCATCATCGCCCGGCACATCCGGCGCCATCGTGGAACCCTGACCGTATCCGATGCGGCATCTGAAACCGTGCCTGTGTGCATCTGCCGTTCGGATCGGATATGCCGTACCGCAAACGATTGCATAAGCGCGCAGCATCCTGCCATGATCCACACCGCCGTCCACGCAATGGCGGCAGCGACCAGCACACGAATATCATAGGCAAACGCGGCAAGCCATAACGCCGCCGCCGCGACCCCGGCAAGCACCCCCATCACTCCTGGGCGGACACACCCGTGACGCATACGCCACGGCACTCCCGCCCGACGCAACCGGGCCTGGCCGGATATGCGCCGAGGCTGTCCGCCACCGGCTGACGATGCGGCGGTCATGCGGTTCACCTGTCGTCCACACGCGGAACCGGCGTGCGATCAATCAACGTGTCGATCAGCTGACGCGCCAAACCGGTCGGGGCGGTCCCGTACCCGGCATCCTCAAGCACCAACCGATGCGGCAACGCAAAAGGCGCCGCCCAACGCACGTCGTCGGGAAGCACAAAATCCCTGCCCTCATACAGCGCCTTCGCACGGGACAAGGCGGCGAGCTGCAGGCTGCCACGCGGCGACACGCCAAAGGCGACGCCTTCCATGGACCGGGTGGCGGCGGTCAACGACACCAGATACCGCGCCACCGGTTGTGCCACCCGTACCGCGGCGCACGTCTCACGTATCGCCTGCATCTGGTCGACATCCGCAACCCGGTGGAGTCCTTCCAGCGGCCGGGACGCATGGTCCGACATCACCATCCGCTCTTCCGTATCGGCTGCAGGATATCCGAATCCCATGCGGATCATGAACCGGTCAAGCTGCGCTTCCGGCAACGGATACGTCCCCTCAAGCTCAATCGGGTTTTGCGTCGCGATGACGATAAACGGCTGCTCAAGATGATGGGTCTGCCCATCGACGCTGACCTGCCCCTCGCCCATCGCCTCCAATAACGCGGATTGCACCTTCGGATCAGCTCGGTTGATTTCGTCGGCGATGATGATATTGGCGAAAATAGGCCCCGGATGAAACGCGAAGGACTCTGTGGCCCGCGAATACACATTCATGCCCAGCAAGTCGCCCGGCAGCAAGTCCGGAGTGAACTGGATGCGCCGCACCGACCCGCCGATCACCGTAGCGAGAGCCCGCGCCAACGTGGTTTTGCCGACCCCGGGAACATCTTCGAGCAGGACATGGCCGCCGGCTGCGAAGGTCAGCACCGTCGTCTCCACCGTCTCGCGCGGACATGCAAGCACGGTGTTCAAGGTATCGGTAACGGCATGCAAGATGTCTCGCGCCTGTGGGGTTTCCATCGAAGTGACCATATGCCGTCCCCCGCCTCGTAGCAGATGTCGTGTCGGAGCGCACGACCACGGTTATTTTACCGCCTGGACGGTCTCATGGCGAGCCGGATTGCCATGACATCACGGAAGTCAAGACAACAAAAAGGCCCCGGCACCAGCCGAGGCCTTCAATGACGCGGAACGTCAGTTCAGGATTGCGAGCACGTCGCGGGCGGAGACGATCAGATAGTCCTCACCCTGATAGTGCACTTCGGTGCCGCCGTACTTGGAATACAGCACCTTATCGCCAACCTTGACATCCATCGGGATGCGCTCGCCCTTGTCGTCGCGACGACCGGGGCCGACAGCCAGCACTTCACCCTGCTGCGGCTTCTCCTTGGCGTTGTCCGGGATGAACAGGCCTGAAGCGGTCTTGGTTTCGGCTTCCGCCTGCTTGACAATGATCTTGTCTTCCAACGGTGTGAGTGAGATCGACACTGTGGACCTCCTCTTTCTAAGAGAAATCGATACTTCCCGCGCCAGGACATCGCTTTCAAGAGGCTGACGATCACTATCGGCGCCGTCCCTTTGCGCTACACCTCATCGTAGCGCGTTGTTAGCACTCTGCCAACTCGAGTGCTAACGCTGAGAGTGAAACACTTGGAACCACAACGATTACGGGACTCACGAGGAACGCCGTGCGAGGACGGCACGCAAATCATGCCCCAAAGAATCCGTCGTTTCCTCAGGCACTTCCACATGGGCGGTGGACTCGGCATGATGGAAGGATTCCGCATTGTTCAACGGGGCATCATCGCGATGTTCCGACTTCGGCTCCTGCGCATGATCCTCAGCTGGAACCGCTTTGGCAACCTGACGGGTGGACTTGATTTCCAGACTTTCCGGAGCTTCAGTCTTCGCAGGTTCTTCGACATTGCGCGGCGTTCCCCAAGAGAACGAGATGAGGTCCTGATGCCGCCCAGCAGCCATGTCGAACACGTCCAGCGATGATGCGGGGTTCACTTGACTGAGTTCGAGCGTTTGATCGGAAGGCTCGGTAGATTCGGTCGATTCGGTCGATTGAGCCTGCTCGGCCGGCTCACCAGACTCCGCAGATTCGGTCGATTCCGCTTCCGCAATCCCCTCATCCGCCACGTCACGCACGGATGCGCTTGCACGCTCGCCGTCATGACGGATATCCCCAGCCGACTCGGCGTCAACCTGTACCTGCTGTCGCTGCTCGGCGACATGATCACGATCGGCAGCATCAGCTGGCGCAGCGGTCTTACCGGTTTCAACCGGGCGGGAAGCCTTGAGCGCCAACTTCCGATCACGTTCCGCCATACCCTGTTCGACGGCACGATGAATCTCCTGCTGCTCCATCAATGATGTTTCCACGGCATCAGCTTGAGTTGCGGGCGCCTGCTCTGCCTGTCTGCGTGCGACTGCATCGGCAGGATCATCGGCCGCCGCGGTTGTTTCGACACCAGCTACAGCTTCCGGCTGCCGCCCCTTGAAGCTCGCTTGCGCCCTGCGCTCGTGCGCCAACAACGCGGACACCTTGCGCTCCCACGCACGTGCATGCCGGCTCGCCCGCGCCCCCAGAGCAACCGTCAATACCAATAATCCGGCTGGAATCAGCACGAACAACGGAGAGAAACGCAACACATAGGACAGCACGCCGACAACAGCACAGGCAAGCAACAATACGCACACGATGACACGACGACGGCGTATTGACGCCCTGCGCAGACGACGAACCTCAGCGATATGCTCCCGGGACACCCGCGTCCCTTGTGCCTGTGCTGGCCGCATCACAGCCCCTTTCGTCACCGGCGAATGACCGTCCGAAAACCTCGTTCCGCTGTGCTCATCAATCAGATGCAGCGACGGCGAATATTTGTCCTGACGACGCCTGACCACCCGCTTCATGCTGTCGACTGTCCTTGTGGGCAGCCACCCGATGATGAAGATCATCAGCACCGCAAGCACAACAATAGCGCTGATACCCTCATAATCCATAATTTCTTACAATAGGTGACCAAGCTGAAAATAGCAGCAGAACCCCCGGGCGTGTCGTATATCCATGACATGTGATCGCCCGCCGGATGACACCATCATCGTGGTGCGCTCCCGCTCCATGCCGGTGCGCCCGTGCAGGGTCGCATCACGCGGAACAGCCCAGTCATCAAGCGGCAGCGCGCGGCACTTGCCCATGTGCAGCCAATGCCGCGGCAAGCCCGCCCGCCGGACGGTCCTGCGCGAACAGCACATACGATTCATGATCGCGCCAGCGGCCGTTGACATGCATGTACTGCCGCCGCAACCCTTCATCAATGGCGCCCAGCTTCTGCGCCACCCGTCGCGAACGATAATTGTCGGGGATGATGGCGATCTCAATGCGATGCAAACGAGGACCATCCGGGCAATCGAACGCCCAATCCGCCAGCATGGCGACCGCAAGGGGCGCGATACCCCGCCCCGCAACCGCCTCATCAACCCAGTACCCGGCAAGACCGGAGCGCATCGCGCCATAGGTGATGGCGCCCAACGACACCTGTCCGACGATCCGCCCGTGTTCTACAATCACAAACAGCGCGCCCGACCCCTCGCGCTCCCTTCTGCGCAGATCGCACACCCACTGGTTGAATGTCAACCCCGGACCGCCCAGCGGATCGTCGGAATCCCATGGGGAGAGCCATGCCTGATTGCGCCAGCGCAAGGCTTGCAACTCATCCTCATCGTCAAGTGTGCAGGGCCGCAGTCCAATCGGCGTGGCACCGGACGGGGCGGTCAAAGTCTTAGGCATCACGAATTCGCGCGGCCGCCTGTCATGCATGATGCCGCGTAATGATTGCAAAACAGACATCGCTTTCATTGTGCCACATCTGCGATGCGATGCAAGGCGGGGCACCGTTTCCAAGCATCGTGGTATCCGTTGGGGTATGAGCACCTCAGATTCCGACAATCCCACACCGGCCGCAGCCGTCGCCGCCGGCCGTGCGCAAGCGAAACGCGTTGCACGCCATCGCGCCCTGCAACGCCGCGCGACGCTCACCGAACAGGACTTCACCGATGCGCGACCAGCCCTCGTCTCCAATGCAGAACCACTGATTGCGGCGCTCCCTCGCGCAGCGACCGTCGCAGCCTATGTGTCCATGGGTACGGAACCGCCGCTTGCCGGAATACTCGAACGCCTCATCGACCGGGGCATCCGCGTGCTGGTTCCCCGGCTTGGATCAGGCCGGGAACTAGTATGCGCCTGGAGCGAGTTGGAGAGCCTGGATCGGCTTCATGACATGCCTCGCAGCGCGTCCGGAGGATTGCGCCCGCGCGAACCGTCTGGTCCGACTCTTTCCGCAGACAGCCTTGGGCAAGCAAGCCTGATCCTTGTCCCGGCGTTCGCCATCGACCCGCACGGATTTAGATTGGGGCGCGGCGCGGGATGGTACGATCGTGCCCTCTTGCACGCCTCACCCGCCGCCACGATCATCGGCGTGTGCTGGCCTTGGGAGGCGAGCGTCGATGATCTGCCGCATGACCCGCATGACGTGCCGGTCGGCGGCATCCTCACCACCGAACACCTGGACATCTTCGACTGATCTGCGGCACTCGTCCCGGTTCGCAATACGAGAACACCACGAGTGTCACTGAATCGACTAGGATATGTACGGATTACGAAACGTACCGACCTGTCGATTCTCGTGGAGGAAATACCGTGCCGACTTATCATTACCGTTGCAAGAACTGTGGTTATGATTTCACCGAACAGCAGTCGTTCAGCGACGACCCGATCACCGTATGCCCGCAGTGCGGACAGGAGCGCGTGCACAAGGTCTATGCCGCGCCGTCCATTGAATTCAAGGGCAGCGGCTTCTATCGCACCGACAGCGGCAGCTCCTCGAAGTAGCCGGCAATCTTGCGTCTGACCTGAACTGAGCTGAACGCAGCTGAACTCAAGTCCAGACGACATCAATCATGCGACGCCTCCGCGGGCTGTTCTGCGGAGGCGTCGTCGTATTCGGATGTGCTAGGCAACGCAATGTACGCGGGTCTTGGCCGCCACCCAGCGTCGGCACAACCTTCTGCCGACGCTCACACACCACTCAGCGTCGGCACAACCTTCTGCCGACACTCACACACCACCCAGCGTCGGCAGAAGCAGAACCACAACCCACAACCGACGCTCACACTCGCCCCCACCCCAACGTCGGCACAAGCGGAGACACGGCGAGGCCGGGAATTGAAGCGCCGTCCACGGGGATTGTGGATCGGCACGTAACCTTTGACCACATTCCCCGGCAGGGGTTGCGCAGCCGCGTTCCAGCGTGGTCGGATGATGGTATGGAATCATCACAGAGCACTTTCACAACCGCGTCCAGCAAGAGCGGAACCATCACCAAACGCAACCACCGATGCGCAATGAGTCTTGCCCGCCGACGGCTCGTCGCCCGGATACGCCGGCTGGCGAGCGTACTGCTCGTAGGGTTGGCGGTGTTCAGCGCGCTTCAATGCGTCATGGCGACGGTGCGCACCCAGCCCATGCTCGTCACGACAACACACGTCTCACGTGGCGAACGCCTCCGAGCCGCGCATCTGTCCACCATCAGTGTGCCCGTGCATCCCTCATTCGACCAAGCTCCGGCGACACCGGAAGACGTCGAATCGGCTATCGCGCTCGTGGATATGCCAGCCGGAACCCTCATTCTGGCATCACATATCCGCGGCCGTCCTGTGCCGCCGGATGGTTCGACCGTCATTGAGACTCTGCTTGCCAGTCATCCCGACGGCATGGATGCGGGCGACACGATTGACGTGATTGTAGGCCAATCCTGTCCGGCAATCGGATATGCGAATGCAGAACCGGCTGAAGCCAATGACCGTGAAGCTCCATACCCGTCCGACGAAACAGGCACGCAGCCTTCCGCAAGCCAGCCAGCGCAGTCTTCAGCTCCGCCAGACAGTACGCTCGACCAGCAGTGCGTAATCGCCAGCCAGGCTACGGTCATCACCGTACCGTCAAACGACGCCCCGCCCGGCGTCGACAGCAAGACATCCATCGCCATGCGTCCGGAAGAAGCGCTCGCGCTGATGCGGTTGCCGGACGGCCTTCCGGTCATCGCAGCACGCTCCCAAACGCCATCGACCCCCTCAACCGTCACCGGTTCCTCAAACGCGCCAACCCTCGTAGGCACGGAACGACAACGCTGAGCGATGCCTGCTCAACAGCATCCGGTGACCGCCCGATGGGAATACCTACCGTCCGCGCTCGTTGAACACCGCCCAGTGAGGTGGCAATTCACTGAGGATGCGTCGGTCGTCATCGGCATCACGCTGTTCGCGGGTCTGCACGTCGGAAGGCTCCAGCTTGACGCCGTCCGCATCGAAACGCTCAGTCCCCTTCATGGTGACACGATGATGACGGCGAGGCGTACGGCGGTGCGCGTCATATGCCGTCATCGTCACGCCTCCCGGTACAGCGTACCGATACGGGCGACCATACGATCGACTTCCTTATCGGGATTGACAAAGGCTGCGACGCTCCACACCGTCATCACCGACCATCCGAGCTGAGCCAGCTCCTGCGGAAGCAGTCGGTGCCGGGTACGCGTGGACTGGATGCCCATGAACTGCGCATCATCGGTAAGCACCGCCAACGCAAACGGCTTGCCTTTGACGCCGATGACCAGCGGGATGCGCATACCGTCGGAGAAGCCGTAGTCCACAGCAACGTCGAGTCCACGTGCTCGAATCCTGTCAGCCAAATCGTTGAACAGGACATTGTCAGCCGCAGACGCGGGCTGCGGACGCAACAATCCGGAATCCAACGTTTCCGCCCATTGCAGCAACCGCTTGAGCAGCTGCGGCCCCGGCTGGTGAAGGCGCTCATCATCCAAATCCTCCGGACCGAAGGAGGAAACGATATCGAGGTTGCGGTCGGCGAGCGCAAGCGCGTCAAGCAGCATTCCCTTGCCGCCGTCGCCCTCGAGCGGACCGAACTGCTGCAACAGCCTGCCATGCGTGGTTTTCGCGTAGCACATCGACACAATGGCGTCGGTGGTCTGCGCCCCGGCGACTTCGTCGATGCCGATCAACCGGACATGCCTCAGGAAGCGTCCCATCGCCTTGTCTTTGGTCGCCAAGGACTTCAATTCCGCGCCGAGACGCGAACGGAACGCTTCGGTAAGCGTCACAACGGTCAGCATGTAATCGACAGGGACCACGGTGAACGCTCCGGCACGATCACAAATCAGTTTGGTGACTGCCGCAATCTCCTGCTGGCTGCTTTCCACAAGCCCGGAAGAAATCACCGGCACACCAGTGCCGTCGATCAGGTGCAGCCGAACCGTGCCCTGCATACCCTCCGTGGGCGCGGCATGGCGAATCTCACCGTACCCTTCCTTGCGCAGGAATACCGACAGCTGCGGGGAGCGCCGTGTGAGCCGGGAACGTACCGACACATGCGGAAGAACGCCGATCAAAGCTTTCACACTCGGGGACGTCACCGTCGCACAATGCGCAATCAGCACCACCTGACGGGCGCGGCAGACGATTGTCAGCAATTCGATCGCCGGCAGATGGGCAGCCGCGTCGATAATCACCACATCCGCAAGCGGACTGGGGTCGGTCAACGCCGCCAAAGTGGACGGCGTCGCCATCAGCACCGGCTTGGCAAGCGCCATGATATGCGGATGGTCATGCAGTACACGGTTGAACGGGGTGTTGTGCCCGCCTGCAAGCACCGTGTGCAGCTGGTTTGCCTCCTGCGTTTTCGAAAACAGCAAATCACACAGTTTCCGAATGGATTCCTGATGGATCATCGGGCCGATTGAACGCACATGTTCCGTATCGACCTGGGCGAACCGGTCGGCTGCCGTCTGCAAGGCGGATCCGTCCTGATTCGAGATGATGGCGGATTCCTTGACGATGTCTTCGAAGATGGTCGTCCACCAAGACAGCTGAAGCTCACCTTCGACCGCCTCCACCGGAACGCGCCGCGCACGCAGGTCATCGACCAGCTCATCCAAACCGACGGACCGGAAATCCTGTTCGAGGCGGCACCTGCCGGGCAACGTGTCCAAAGCCATGTGGTCGTTGTACAACGCCTTGAGTCGTTCCTCAAGGGTGTTGAAATCAAGCGATTCCAGGTTGCCTCCCTTGGGCGTGGTGGCGAGCACCGCGTCAAGGGATGTGATGTCGCGCATGAGCGCGTCCTGGGTTTCCAAAATCGTGTCCAGCTTCGGGGGCAGTACGGGCCAGCCGCCGTGCGGCACGAACAGATGCCACTGTTCGGATTGTTTGGCTACGACAACAAGGGCGTCATGCAGATTCTCGACTTGCGCGCCGACACGCAGCAAGCTCTTCGCTTCCTTGACAAGCCGGCGACGCTCCCAGAAGCCCAGATCTGAGCCTTCCTTCTTACGCTGCTGCTTGGATTTGCTCGCCTCGATCATCGCATCGATGTCACGTTCGAAAATCTCAGGCTGGAACACGTCAAGCACCCGGCGCAGATTCTTCAGCACCGTCACCTGGCGTCCCCACTCCTGTGCGGTCGTGGGCACGGGGAAACCACACGTCTGCACGGTGGTCGCCACCTGTTCCCTGGTGGCGGGCAGAAGCTTCTGCATGACATCGACAACACGCTGATACGCGTCGACCGCTTGGTCTTCAGTCGTCAAGGATGCCTGATACCAAGCGGTATCATCGGGCCCGATCGTGAATTCGCCGAGCTCGGCAGCAGTGGTGAGCTTGCGCGCCCACTCGTCCATATGCCCATTGAGCGTGCGGGCGGCGGATTGGCTCAACCTCACGTGGGTCGCCGGATGGGTCGGCAGTGTCGCGATACTCGCAAGGTTCTGGATCGTTTGGTACGCCGACACGCCCCAACGCTCGCTGACACCGTGCAAATCGCCTAGATACCGAGTCAAGCGCGAACGCACGCCGACCAGCTCGTCAGAGAGTTGGTCAAAACGACTTGCCGCATTGCCGGCACGGTATCCTACTGCTGCGATCAGCTGTTTGTCGACAGCGGTGTTCCCCTGCTCATCGGCGATATCAAGAACCAGGTCGCCCATGCTGTTGGCGCCCATGATCCGGGTGAAGCGGCGTTTCTGTTCGGCAACGCACGGCACATACAGGACGGATCGGCCGTTCATGACACAACGAGACGCAATGGCTGCGGCTTGTGCAGCGGTACCACTGCCGACTTCGCTGTCTACGATGATGGAGTGGCCTGCTGCGGCGAGATTAGCCGCATAACGCACGGTGTTGTCCACATCGCCGATTTCGTATTCCGCATGAGGATCGCCGTCAAAAGGACTGAATTCAGGGATTTTGTCGGCTTCGAGATCGTGGAGCGCCTGAGACCCGCCGGCGAGCGCGTCAAGGATGGTGTTGCCGCTGGCCCCATGGCGCAAGGTGTCAATGATCTGCTGGCTTTCCAGCAGAATCTGCGCGCTTGGGTCCATGAAACAACCGACGATGATGTACCGGTCGATGTTGAAATCGGTGAACGCTGTGCGCGCCTGCCGTTCGATCGCGGCGAAGACCGCGGAGGTTTCCGGGGTGCCGTTCGCATAGTTGGAGCCGTCGAACAGCTCGTCTTCATCAAGGTTGACGCCCTGATCATGCAATGCGGTCACGAATGACGGGTTGAGTCTGCCCCGACCGGTGAAGCTGATGGTCGCGTCGGTTTCGCCACCGCCCGGCTTACGCGTCACATCGACCGGATACAGCAGAACCGGAACGGATTTGCCGGACCATGTCGCCACACCTACGACCATGGACAATTCCGCGACGCCGCTGAGCCGGCTTTTTGTGGTCTGGTCTTCGTAGACACGTTCCAGACGCCGTCCGGCGGCGCGAAGCATGCCTGGGTCGCGGAACAGGGAATCAAGGGGAGCCTTGCCGCTGGCGAACAGCTGGGCGATGCCCGAAGGATGTGCGTGCGTCAAATCAAGCTGCGCCGACAGCTGGCTGATATCTTCAAGCGGAGACGGCGCCAAGGCATTGCGATAGTCGTCACGCCAATGACGCATACGCCTGAGCGCTTCCTCAGACTGGATGGTTTCACTCACCTTCGACTCACTTCCCTACCGCTTTGCGGTATTCCTGATAGCCCTGGTTGCGCGAAAGCGCTGCATCGACATCGGCGTTGCCCTGCGCCGCAAGCCACGTGTACAGGTCATCGTACAGCGAGGGGTTCATCGCAAGGAACGGCAGCAACTGGGCATGTCGTGCAATCTGGAACTGGATGGTGTAATCGCTTGTGGTTTTCGCCTGCTGCGAGGTGTATCCGCCGGCCTCGACCATCTGCTCCTGCTGGTCGAAATCGCCGCGGGAGACACGCTCGAATACCGACCCCGGTTCGAACACCGGTTTGAAATCCTGCTGCGCATCGCGAGACACCTGCTGGGCGCCGGACTGCTGCACGGCTGGACGAGCGAAACGACTGTAGTCTTCTGCCGACGATGACGGTGTTGCCTGCTGCGACGGGCTGTGCCCGCTGTTGCCGGTCGAAGTCGACTGGCTTGGTGCACTGGTCTGGGCAGTCCGAGCGAACTTGCTGTGCGCGTCCGCAACGGCTTGCGCAGCGGGAGCATCCATCGGCGTAAACGTCACACGCGCCGCCGAATCCGCCGGCTGACTTGCCGCCTGCGGAGTTTGCGCATTGCGTTCGGCAGGTGTGTGTCCGGCGTTTTCCGGGGATTCCTCAGTCTGCGGGCGATCATGTTCTGATTGGTCGGACGCCTCGCGCTCATCGGCCGCCCGCGCCATCTGCACTTCGCGGATGCGCTCGGCGCTGAATAAATCATGGACCGACACCACACCCGGTTTCGCCGTGCTGGATGCAGGAGCCTCATGGCGGTCAGCCTCTGTTGCGCTGTCGGCGGTGGCAGGGGACGCATGCCCGTCACGATTGTCCTGAGCTGCTACCCCGGCAGCCGCCTGATCCGGCGCCGACGAGGCGTTCTCCGGTTGTGTTGACTGCTGTTCGGCTTGTTCCTTCTGCTCGCTGTGTTGGGCGGCGTCAGCGAACAAATCACGCGGACCTGGCTTGTCCAAACCTCCAGGCTGCACGGTCAATGGCAATTCTTCCAGCGGATGCTGTTCGGCGAACTGGCGCTGTTGGGTGACCGTGACCACAGGGTCGGGAAGGATGGGTTGCGCGCCGAGAGCACGCGGCTGCGGAGCCACGCGTTGTGAGGAATGCTCCGTATGCGGCTGCGCAAGTCGCGCGTCCGCTCCGGAAGCACTGGCGCCGGCATTGGCAGGGTTGTGTATGCCGGCATCCGCGCCGGATGCTGCACGTTGGGATTGCGACTGCCCTTCCTGGGCCGCCGCAGCTTGGTCCGACTTGGCCTGCTGGTTCTTGTCAGATGCGGCTTGATGATCTTCAGCGTCATCTGGCTCGGTGCCGACGAGTTTCGGCACATGCAGCGAAGCGTCACGCAACTCGCGCAGACGATCGGCGACATTCTGCGAGCTGAATATCGCGGTCGGTTCGCCGGCGCGCAAGTTGAGAATGTCGTCAACCGACATGTCTGACGGGTCTGGTTCCTGCTTCGCGTTATCGGGAGCGTAGGAGAATAGGTCCGTCACCTTGGGCTCGGAGTGTTCCTGTGCTTCCACGCGAATGAAATCCACGGGAATATCACCGAATTGCAGGCGGATCGGCGAATATTTCAGTTGGCATTCGACGCCCGGCTGCAATCGTGTCAATTCGCCGTTCTCGCGAATCATGTACGAGCCATTCGTGGAGTTGAGATCGCGCACATCCGCGGAGCCGTCCTCATGCACCGTGAACAGGGCGTGACGCTTCGACATGGATCGTTCGCTGTCGGGGACTTCAAGTCTTCTATTGCCGTCATCGGCTAGTGGACGCAACGGTTTACGGCCGATTTCGATGCTTTCCCCCGGTTTCACATCCGTCTGTTCGGCGCCATTGACCTTGATGATCCACTGCTGCCCGGATCGCTGCTCAGTCACCTTGCGGCCTTCCTTTCGCCTGGTACGCGCAATTGCACACTACCTGCCATTGTGCCATGTTCTCCCTATTATCGCTCATAGCCTTGGAAGGTATTGACAAGTTCCACGCAATGACGTGTCGTTTCCGGACGCCATCAGGCTGCGGTCACCCACAAACTATCTACGCTGACAACCCACCCAACATAACCAATTTGGACAACCACACAAACTATCTACGCAAACACAACCCCCAACGTAAACAGTTTGGACAACCACACAAACTATCTACGCAAACACAGCCCTCAACGTATACAGTTTGTGAGGGGTGAACGGGGCCGTTCGGTGTGATACCGCCGGATGCGAGACCGCCGGATGCGAGACCGCCGGATGCGAGACCGCCGGATGCAACGCCCTGACACAACAGAACAACCCCGGCCGTCCGCTGGGGACGATCCGGGGTCGTTACGCTGAAGAAACTCAAGCGATATGAAGCGGCTCAAGCCGCAATCATTACTTGAGCTCGACGGTTGCGCCAGCGTCTTCGAGCTGCTTCTTGGCCTTCTCGGCGTCTTCCTTCTTAGCCTTCTCGAGAACCGGCTTCGGAGCCTCGTCCACGAGCTTCTTGGCATCAGCCAGGCCGAGGTTGGTGATGGCCTTGACAGCCTTGATGACCTGGATCTTCTTGTCGCCAGCGGAGGTCAGGACGACGTCGAACTCGGTCTTCTCTTCCTCAGCGGAATCGCCAGCGGCCGGAGCGGCAGCGACGACGGCGGCGGCCGGAGCGGCAGCCTTGACGTCGAACTCATCTTCGAAGGCCTTCACGAACTCAGAGAGCTCGACGAGGGTCATTTCCTTGAACGCATCCAGGAGCTCTTCATTGCTGAGCTTAGCCATAATGGCTTCCTTTCAATCATGGCAGCGGGTTGGTTTGGGGTTGATGTCCCGCGGCCTACATGTTCTATTGTTGTTGAGATACCGATATCGTAACGGGCGAGCCCGCGCGAAATCAGGCAGCCTTTTCCTGCTTTTCGCGCAGAGCGTCGATAGTACGCACGGCCTTGGTCGGCAGTGCGGTGAACAGGTACGCAGCCTTGGACATGGTGCCCTTGATTGCGCCGGCCATCTCGGAAAGCAGTTCCGGACGAGACTTGAGATCTGCCAGCTGCTTTGCGCCCTCGGCGTCGTACACGGTTCCGTCGTAGAAACCGCCCTTGACGATGAGAGCCTTGTTCTTCTTGGCGAAGTCACGCAGGATCTTCGCACCGGCAATGGCATCGCCATTCACGAAGGTGATGGCGGTCGGGCCGGCGAGCAGCTCATCGAGCCCCTCGATACCGGCTTCCTTTGCAGCAATGCGAGCCAGCGTGTTCTTAGCCACAGCGTAGGAAGTATCGCGGCCTAGCTTTTCACGCAAATCAGAAATCTGCGGAACGGTAAGCCCGCGGTACTCGGTCAGGTAAATTGCGTCAGCATTACGGAACTTATCCGTAAGCTCGGCAATCACCGCTTCCTTTTCGGGCCTCTTCATGGCGTTCCTTCCTAAGTCAACCGTTGACTGCCGAAATCGTCCCGCCGAACCGAGCTCATGCGGTTATGAACGCAATAAAAAAGCTCTGCACGCAGGCAGAGCACACACGCCGCCGAAGCGGCCCTCTCAACCTGCGCTGGCTTGGCATGCCAATTTCGGTGACCTTGCGGTCACACCAACGGTCTGTGGTTTACGAATGGTTAGTGTATGCGATGATGCGGACCAGCGGGACACCGGCGTGTCGTACCGTCTTGGACCCAGGAAAACCGGCATAATCAACTTCTCGCTTCATGCTTGACTATCCACCATATTGTCTGAGCCTCTTATCAATCATCGCAAGGATGATTCCCCCGTATTCCGGCCACTGCCGCAACGCCAGAATACGCTGTTTCTCCTTTTCGAGCTCGTTCCGGGTCTTTGCCGATCCGCCACTGCACCGGGCGAACAATCTTCGCAAATACTCACTGATATAGCTCTTCCTGTTGGCGACGAGCTGTCGCTCATTGAGATTCAACACCGTGATATCCGCCTCAGCACCATCGTCGCTATCGGCGCCGCGCATATGCCCGGAGCCCGGACAGTAGGAAATCCGCCGCCTGCATTCTTCTTCCGCAGGGTCGACGTGCAACTCGATATTCTTCCGCTTCTTGTCGCAACATTGCTCGCCGTCACCGGTAGCACCGTCACAGCATGCGAACATATTGCGGTATTCAATCGACAGCTTGTCATCTTCCTTGGCGGCCTGCGAATCATGTTTCCCTCGTTCGCTATGGCGAGGATGCCAATGCTCAATATGAGCCCGGGAACCGCTTCCGTTTTCCCGGGCGTGGATTCTGCGCTCGCAATACACACACAACCCGTGCTGTTTCTCGGTCAAATCCTCAAGTAGAGGGGGCTTGATTTCAGGTGGCAAGTGGTCATAGTCCTGCGGGGTGTCAGGAGTCACTTTCATTATTCCGACGGCTTCCACGTATATGTTTGGCGCCCCGCCCGTTTTATCCACATACAGCATGATTATTCGCCACCAAGCGTCATGAAGTCATACGCTGCCCGTTCCCGAGCCAGTTCAGCGTCATCCGGGCCGATCAGCGATTCAAGCCCGTCCAACAGCGTCTTGGCCTGATCATATGCCGAATCGTCAAGCGCTTGTTCCAACCGCTTGAACATATCCCTGACCTCGCCGGGACGATCGTGGGCGCCCATGACATGGGTGAGGACGTCGTTCGAGCTGCTGCCTGCCACACGCCCCTGATATGGCCGTCCGCCTGTCTCGTCGATGATCCGCAGGCAGGACGAGTCCTTCACCGAGGAAAGCACCAAGGGCGCATGACTTGTGACGATGAACTGCACTTTCGGGAAGGTTCCTGTCAGCACTTCTAGAATGTGTTCCTGCCATCTCGGGTGCAGGTGAAGATCGACCTCGTCGATGAGCACGACACCGGAGGTGTGGGACACCACCTGCACACCTAACGCCGGATTCAGCATCGCCATGCGGAAGGCGATATCGCCGACCATGCTCATGACGCTACGGTAGCCGTCACTCAACATGCCGATCGGCAACACAGTGACATCGTCATCATGACGATAGGTCACGATGATCTGCCCCAGGTCAACCGAATACTCGACATCGATTGCCGACGCGTCTTCCTTCTGCAGGTGAGCGACACAACTTGCCATCGCCTTACGGACCGCGGTATACAGTGGGCTTTCCTTCTTGCGGGTTGCGCTTTGCAACGCCATACGCATGAACCAGTACCTCATGAGGTTGTCATTCGTGTATGCGTCCAGGCAGTCGATATACCCGTTCAGTCTTGATACGCCGCCGCTGAAATCACGGTCGTATACGTACGTGCTGGTTTTCTTGTGTGTCCAGACGCGCCCAGTCCCGTAATATCCGAGCACCGGCAGAATCAGGCTCTCATCATGCGCTTGGACGCGTTGCTGGCATTCATCCGCATACGCGTTGATTTCCTTGCAATCGCCTTTGCCAGCGTGCCCTGTTGAAAGGATTTGTCTCGCCCACATCATCTCGGGCGCCTGGTCATGTGGCAAGTCATCGCGATAGCCGTGAGCGGTGACGCGGACGGGATATTGCCGCTCAGTCTGGATCTGATCGCCTTGCCGGAAAGATACTCTGCGGACATCGGTGTCCTTGTTGAACTTGCGTGAGTGGTTCTTGCCTTTGGAGTCCGGCAGCCTAATGAGGAACGCCCCAAGCGCGATGGCCGCGGCATCCAGAATCGCCGATTTTCCTGCACCATTATTGCCGATGAGCACGGTCATGCTGGGGTCAAAAGCGATGTGAGCATCTTCGAAGGACCGAAAGTTCTGTAGTTCAAGCGAGCTTAGCATGCCATCTCCTTGTGACAGATACCGAGGTCTTGCGTCGCCTCATGGTCCGAACCGTATGCCGCCGGGGTCACCCGAAAGCAACTTGCTGGCATACCAATCGACCAGGAAAGGCCGGTGTTATGGATAATGCTACTATGAACCGCCTCCGCGCCCAACCGGCGTCCGATGGGCACCGTCGGCGTGGCGCATCAGAAGCCATGGCGGTCGGCCGCATGACGCATGAGCATCCACCGGAACCGACGGTGCAGCACCGTCCATCCAGCCAACGTAACAACGAGTGCCACGAATCCGATGATGACAGCAAGCATACGAGCGTCCCCGCGCGCATCCTGCGGATACGGCGCCGGCACCGGCATACTCACACGATGGCCGGAAACCAGGAGACGATGCGTGTTGACACCATACGGCGTACAGGTCATCAAGGTGACCCGGTCCTCACCCGGTTGAATCCGCAGATACCGGTTGCCTTCAGTCGGCAAAATCACCGTGATGGAATCAATCTGGTAGGCGAGCGTCTCCCCCATCACCTTGATGTAGAAGTCGTCGCCCTCTTTGAGCTCATCGATGCGTGTGAACATGAGCGCGTTGACCATGCCGCGATGACCGGTAAGTACGGCATGGGTGTTGCTGCCGCCTACAGGTAGCGACGTGCCGTAGAGGTGTCCCGACCCTTGGGCGAGTGCGCTGGCGCTGGTGCCGTGATAGATCGGCAGGTCAACCGATATTTGCGGAATGACAATCGACCCCATGATCCCATCGTTCGAAGCGTTGAGCAGCCCCATATAGGTGGCATCCCTTGCGGAGGCGGAATCATTGTCATCGTTCGTGGTGGACTGGCCGGCATTCGAGGTAAAAGGATCCACGCGCTCACCGATATCTCCCTGCCCGCCTTCGGCAAGCTGCTTGTTGTACGCGCGTGCGGCCGCAAGGGCTTCCTTGGCTTTCGGATACGGCCATCCGTCCACTTGGTTGACGACTTCGGCCGCAAGTTGCGCCTGACGCTGATGATCGATGAACTGCAGAGCGTACGGGTATCCGATGATGGCACACCCGGCAATCGCGCAAATGATGGCCAGCGCAGTGAACACCCGCGCCTGGCGTTGCGCCGAACGGGCTTTTCGTATTCGTTGCGCATCCTCAGGCCCGAATATCTCAGGCATGGTGGAAGCATTGGCGACAAACCCATGGGCGTGCGAGTGCCGTTCCGGTCGCTCACGCTGCACAGTATCCCCCGTGTGCCTGGGCTTGAGCCGATGGACCATGGAACCTCCTCGCTGATCGGCAAACAACGGCAACCGTCAGCCACAGCATGCCTGCCGGTCATAATAGACCCCGCGCCCGGGAACCATCCGATTGGACTGTTCCAAGGCACGGGGTCTGTCAAATCACCTGCGCTGATGGCAGGACCTCACACGTTGCACGGTGTGATGCCTACCATTCAGACGCGTTGCGCCGCCTTGCGCGCCCGCACGGCGAACAGTGCGGCAACCGCGACCACCGCCACGCCGATGACGGTGAACATCGCAATACCCGCGGCACCGGTCTTCGGCAGCTGGGTGATGGACGTCACGTTCTTGACGTACACCGTGTCGCCGGTCGGCACGTTCGTGTTGTCCGCGCCTGCGGTAACCAGCTTGTAGTCGTCCTGAGTGTAGTCATACTGCAGCTCGGTCAGCCAGTCATCGCCAGCTTGGGTGGCGGTATCCGACGCCCTGGCGGGGTTGCTCTTGTCATTCTCGAACTTGTCCTTCAGCGTGACCTCATAGGTTGGCGCCACTGACTGGAGATACCCACCGTCTGGCACCTTGGTCTCCTTGACCGTGTATGTCACGCCTTCGGCGCTGGCCTTCACACCCTTGACCACGATCTTGCCGTTGCCGTCGGTAACCAAATCAGATGTCGCGTTCTTATCATCATTATTGACCACGTAGGCGCCATCGGCATCCTTCGTGAACTTGAGCGTAGTGGAACCAGTTGAGACCTGGAAGGTCGCACCGGACAATTCGCTACCGTCAGCCTTGATCTTGTTGATGGTGAACTGGTGGGTGTACACGTTCACAATCGGCCCTTGAACCGTGGTCTTCGAGGAGGTAACGGCCGGATTGTTCGAATACTCGAGTTTCACGGTGTTGTTGTTTCCCAAGACATCAGCACCGGTACCGGCTGTGGAACCTTTGGTGGTGGTCGTCGCTGCAGTGGACAGCTTACCGGAGATAATCACGCTGATGGTGTCGCCGCTGTTCCAATCCTTCCAGGCCGAATCCGCCTTGTTGACCAGCTTCTGGAAATTGATGGTCACCACGTTGTTCGCAGTCGAACCGGTGCCGGAGCTGAGGTCCACATCGAAATCGGTGTTGAGCGTCAACTCTTTCTCCCCATCATACACGGATACAACCTGCGGATCGGTGAACTTGCCGGCTTCGAAGGTATCGACAATGCTGAACTGACGCGTAGTGTTCGTCTTAAGCGTCGGGTCAGAAGCATAGCCGTCGTAGTTGGGGATCTTCGTGGTCAGCTTGAAATACACGGTGTCCGTGGTGTTGTAGGACGGATCGTTGTCCGTGGTGAAGGAGGACGGATCGTTGTCCTGAGCCGTACTGTTTTTGGTCACGACCTCCTTGGTGATGGGGGCTGTCGTGTCCTTGAGCGTCACCGTGCCGACGTTCCCGGGATCAGTGATTTTGGTATTGGCGAAAGTCGTGCCGACGATCATGGGAACCGACTGGGTGCTGTTCGCTGAATTCTCACCTGACGTGTATGTGTCAAGAATCAGATACAGGCCTTCGGGCAGCGTCGCAGTGAACGTTTTGGTATCTTTATCAGCTGTCATTAGCAAGCTAGACGGTGTCCACGTGCTGGGCGTGCTCGATATCAGTGAAGCCAACTCGTCGGCGAATTTGCGCTCGTCTGATGTTTTGGTATCCGTACCCTCCAAGTAGCCGTATGTAGCCGGCGACGAATCCACGGACAGCTGCTTGAGCCCTTCTTCTGCTTTGGTGAGCGTGCCGGATGCGGTCGCCTTAATGCTGGTGGCGTCGAGGGCGGTATCGATGGCGATCTCATCACTTTTGTCGACAATGTACTTGAACGTTGAGGTGTCCAGCTTGCCGTCTGATGTCGCGTCATACTCTCCGCTGTTATACGCGGCGATTTTGTATGCAGTCAATGTATGGCCGTCAGTGCCGTTGCTCGCAGTGACCGTGATCGTACCTGGATATTCGATTGTCTCCGCCTGGACGCTACCTACTCCAAGCGCCAATCCGCTCAGCGCGATGGCCGCTGCGGCCACGCCTGAGAGGAATCTGCGTATTGAACTCTTCATGATTCTCCTTGCTTGTGATTGTTTGCACGGGCGCTGCCGCCCGTCCCCTTCCAGCCGCACACCCTCCGCAGCTGGAGAACATATTCAATTATGGTAGCGGTACCACTACTGATTGTGTCCGCAACGGCTCAGCTCACGCCAAGGCACTGCACCCACCACCGGCAGGCGCGTGAAGGGGCGTTGCCTGCCGGAATCGATAGCGTAAAACCGCCATTATTCGCGCCTGCGCCGCTTTGCGATGCCGTACGACACCGCTGCGAGCACGAGCGCCGATATTCCGATCAATGCCACATTCCGTGGAGTCCACTCACCTCCCGTCATTGGCAGTGATGTGATGGAAATCTCATTTTCGATGGACCCGACGTCGTGGGCGAGCTGGTTCGCATCGATTGGATTGGTCGCTGTGGACCGCACAATGATGAATGTGTGTGGCGTCGTATCCGCAACATACCCGTTGGGCGCCTTCTGCTCGACCAGGGTGTATGTACCCCACGGCAGGTTGGCGAGTTTGAAGCCTCCCGCCGCCGGATTCGTGTCGCAGGCCCACGTGGCGGAGCACTCGGTGTGTGTGGTGGACCCGTCAGTCGGTGCCCAGTCCGTGATGGTGACGGGCTCGTCACAGCTGTTCGGCGAGCTGTCCGGGCAGAACGTGACCTTCCAAGTCGACCCGCCAAGCGCAATGCCGGCGATATCGGTTTTCTTCCACGTGGCGGAACCGGTCGTTCTGGTGTCACCAATGGTGTTCATGGATGTCCCGGATGCATCGGTCAACATCGTGGTGTCGCCTTTGACGTCCGTGATGTCCGAAGTCACGCCGTCCGCAGAAATCGTGAAGGTGTACCACGTGTCTGCCGCGTCCGGCAGCTCATGCAACACCGGTGCCACGGTCTCCACCAACTTGTAGGTGCCGGCGGGAAGTCCTTTCACGCTGATGACCCCTTCGGCCGCATCGCTATCGGTGTATGTCTCCGCGTTTCCGGTGCACCGGGTCGTGTCGATGGTCTGGTTGTTGTCGGCGATGCAGTATGAGCTATCCGTCTCACCGCCTTGGGAATCCAACGCTGTGATCTTCCATTGAGACCCTGGCAACGTTGCAAGCGTTCCTCCCGCCTGCATGGTATCGCCGTCGACTTTTCGCCATTCCACTTGTGTCGGGGTGTTGACGACGGTCAAGGACCCATCGGCGCCCGGACTGCCTGAAGTCCACTTCAGCACACCATTGGTCACAGTGAAGCTGTAAGCGGTGGTACTTTTCGCGTATCCTTCCGGAGCAACGTTTTCCGTGAGCTGGTAGGTGCCGTCGGCCAGATCGGTCAGCGTGAAGACACCGACCGCCGGATTCGTATCGGCAAGCGTAGCAGTTGTGCTTGCCGCGCCCTGTGTTCCCGAACCCGAGGACGACCCGGTATCCGACGAGGATCCCGATGCGGGCGTTGAGCCGGACACCGCGGTGGTCTCGGATGTCGTGGTGGTCGTTCCCACGGTGATGGTGGCGCTTGAGCCTGCAAGCGTCTTATCCGCCGCCACAGGACATCCGGATGGCGCCCCATCGGTGGCTTTACCGCCGGACACCGTAATCGCCGTGCCACCGGTGAAGACGAAATTCGTGTTCTTGCTTGGTTGGTACCAGTCACCCTTATCAGTGGTGTTGCTGGTTGTGAAGAGGAATCCCTTGCCTGACTGTGCGCGGTCGATGACCGCAGCCACATAGTCATTGTTGCAGCTGGTCGATTTCATGGGGGTGTAGTTGCCTACCGTCGGCCACGTGCCGTCATTGGCCTCGTATTTGAGGTAAACGTCGCCGGTCCAGCCGTTTTCGGTGTGGTGGAAGTAGACGACGGTCTTCGTCTCGTCCGTATCTTGGACAGTGACGCGGAATCGAATCGACTTGTTTCCGGCTTGGACGATCACCATGGTCGTACCGTTCGCTACAGCGGTGATCAGTCCTGTATCCGATACCGTGGCGACATTCGTATCATTCGAAGACCACACTGGCTGGACTGTACTTGGTGTAGCGTTAGCATCCAAATCCACAGTAGTGCCGTTGAACATGGTGATCGTCGCATCCGTTTCGACGGTGCTGTCGAGGGATCCGGACGCCGTGGCGACCGTTTTGCCGCCGCGCGTGACCATCAGCGATGTGGCGTCGGCGGACTCGACTGTGACCGTGACACTACCGCACACCGTGGCATCCGATATCGTGCATGCCTTGATGACAGTCTGACCAACGGCGACACCGGTGACCACACCGCCCGACACCACGGCGACACCGCTGTCACTGCTGCTCCATGTCACCTGCTGGTTGGCCCCATCAGGCGTAACTGTCGCAGCGAGAACGATATTGCGATATTCCTGAACCTTTGCCGAGCCTGAAGTCACATCATTGCCGTCCAAGGCGAGAGTGACACCGGTCGGTGCGATGGTGTTGTCCGTTACCGTATAGTCAACCGTGCCACCGGACGATGGCGTGTAGGAAAGCTTCCACTGCGATCCCGCCAAAGGCTGCCCGGACTCGTCTTCCTTGCGCCACGTGACGCTCGCGCCGCTTTTCACATCGCCGATCGCGTAATAGCTGGAGTCAGAACCGGAATTCGAATCGGTCATCGAATGCAGCCGGTTGTCGGTGGTGTCCGAAGTGCCGATCTGCGTTCCTGATGCCGTATACACCCGTCCTGTCAGATGGTTCTCGCCGGAATACCCTGAACTCTTGGTCTGCGCCGTGTAGATATTCGTATTGAGCTGGTATCCGCTGGGAGCGGCCACCTCACGGATGTAATAGTTGGCGTTCGCCGTCAGCCCCTGGACCGTGATGACACCGGCGGCCGCATTCGTATCGTTCCTCCCGTTGTCAACGACGGTGACGAGCGAATGCTTGCGATTCTCGGCGTCACTGATCGAACCGTAGACCGCCCACGTTGAGCCCGGCTTCAGCGTGGCGTCGGAATCGTCGACCTTGGCAAAGGTAATAGAAGCGGCATCAGACGTGAACCATGGCAGGTTATGCCGCTCCTGGTCCATATCAATCACCGAAGTGCTGCTGCCGTTCTCGAAATTCGTAAACGGGGTACCGTCACTGTACGATACGACTGCCGTAGCCGGGTTATCCATCTCGAAATCACCGCCGACATAGACGCGGCCGTTCGTGGAAACATGCGACTGGAAACTGCCCTTGGGCACGTAGATGCTGCCCATCCAGCTCGCCGCCGGGTCGTCAGTGGTGCGCATGGCCTTGGCGGTTCCCTCGGAACCGGTCGATCCGCTTTTGACGGTTTGCATGCCGGAACCTTGGCCGCCTTTGATGGTCAACTGCGACGTATACGGGAAGTTCCACAACAGTTGCTGCACCCTGGTAGCAAAGACCTCGGTCTCGTCCTCGGACGTGGAGGATACCCCCACACCGTCGGTCTTCGCGCCACGCGCATACCATCCGGCGATTTCGTTGACATCGCTGTCTGTGATCTTGGAATCCTTCGTTCCACCCCACCACAGGCGCCAGCCATTGTTGAACGCCACCGTATTCGAGGCCGTGCCGTCATCATCGTTCACGACGTTGATGATCACCGAAGCGGTGTCCGGAATGTTGCACAACCAGAAATCAATGCCGGTGTAGCCGGTGGAATCGAGCGCGGACACAGGCAGATCGAATACCTGGAAGCTGGACGTGCCGTCGCCCGTCAACGTGATCAGTTTCTCTGTGACGCTGCTCGACGAGAACACGAATTTATAGCTATCGACCGATTGTGTGTTGTAGATTTCGCGCTTGAAATAATCGTACTTGTAGCGGGTGAAGTCCTCCGATGGCGCCACACCCACCTCATAGGTCCCGTTGGCGCGCAAGGCGACAAGCTTTTTGGAATCAGACTGCACCTGTGACAGATAGCCGGAATAGTCCGTGCCGTTGACCGTGAACGATGACGCATCGGCGAACGTGCTCCAGGAGCCTGCCTTGCGTTTACCGTCGGTGCTGCTCACACTCGCAAGAGATGCATAGGACGAATCGGTGCCGTGCCCCCATTCGTTCGCGATGGACGAAGACCCGGAGACGGTCGCCGTATAGGAGAAATCGCGCGTCGCACCATACGAGGAGCCGATCCAGCCACCACCATAGTTGACGGTGCTGCCGGTGCTGGTCACCGGCCACGCGGCGATATCGACGGAAGGCGAGTTCATCAGCGTCGTGACACCGGATTGGTCGCTTCCCCTGACCGCTAGGACACTGGCGTGATGGGTACCGCTGCTGTCGGTATACGTTTCCTTGGGGCGATACTGCGAACCGAAGCCCACCACACCGAAACGGAAACCAAGGCCGCCCCAGCTGTTCTTCAACTGGCGCATCGCCAGACGCCCATTGACCAGCGTCAAGCCTTCAGCTTCAGCGGCATACGATCCGGTAATGCCGTTTGCACCGTTGAGGTTTGATTGCACCGTGGCCGAATCCGAGCCGATTTTCTCGCCAACGTACATATTGCCGCCCACATACGTGGCGACACCCGTATCAGGGTTGCTTTCGCCATCAACGTTATCGCCCATCTTCAGCGGCACGGACGTGTGAATCGAACCCGCGGCGGTGATTGCCGAATCGAAGCCGTCGGATGCGCCCGCAGCTCCAGCCGGAGAGAAAGCCACCAGATATGTCGCAACAATCGCTGCGACCACGCTCACTGTGATGAACGGCACCACGACATGGGCATGGGCCTTCGAAATAACACGGCTCAGATTATGGCTGGGGGTTGCCCCCCCCCCGCACCGGAACCACGCAACAGACCGTTTCCGGGATGAATGCATACGGCGTGAGGGGGTCAAACGCTTGCGATTCGTCATCAACGTTTCCTTTCCCCTCGTTATGACGGTTGCCAACACTGGCCAACCATCAAACATTCTGCGCTCAGCGAATGATGACGTGCTTCACCACCGTCGCCCACATCCGCTTACTGCAATCGTTACTCTTCAATGTAGCAGAAACGGCCGGAAGCGCAAAACGCGGAATTCTAAGCTTCAACGGTGAATCTCTGTGTATGCGGTCGGAATCGTGCAACGCATCGGCGTGTTATTGCGCACAGTCAACGATTGCGAACGTAATCATCCATTTCGCCGACAGCGCACCCCATATCGCGATCTGCCAGCCCCCTCATCATCCCCCCATGCAACGGCATGCCTTCAGCGAGTGTGCCGAACATGAACGTGGGGCATCCTCCCCCTCACGCATGGGCACGCCCGTCCGGCAATCCCCGTCACCATACGACAGCGGGGCCGCCGCAGAAACGACGACCCCGCTAGCTACACATTCACACCAAGCGAACGGACAACAATCCGTTCACCGGGAACTCACAGCACCGCCATGCAGACGAAATCAAGGATGAACAGCGCAGAGACCACCCAAATCACCGGATGAACCTCCTTGGCCTTACCCTTGCAGGTCTTCACGATGCAGTACGTGATGAAACCGCCGGCGATACCATACGAAATCGAATAGGAGAACGCCATGAACACGGCGGCAAACAGCGCCGGAATCGCATCCTCAATATTATCCCACGCGATTTCCTTCAGGCTTGCCGCCATCATGCAGCCGACAATCACCAGCACGCCAGCCGTCGCAGCGGACGGGACAGCGGAAATCACCGGAGACAGGAACGCGGACAACGCGAAGCAGATCGCCACCACAACGGAAGTCAAACCCGTACGACCGCCGGCACCAATACCCGCCGCGGATTCCACATACGTCGTCGTGTTCGACGTGCCGAAAATCGCACCGATCGACGTGGCGATCGAATCAGCGAACAACGCGCGATCCATCTTCGAGCTGAACCCGGAGCCGTTCTCCAAAGCCTTCTCATCTTCAGCGGAGAAAATGCCGCTACGACGACCAGTACCGATGAACGTGCCAAGCGTGTCGAAGGTATCAGACATCGAGAACGCGAAAATCGTCACCAACACCAGCGGAATACGCGCCGGGTCAGAGAACAGGGCGGGGAAGCCCTTCGCACTGAAAATCGCGCCGAACGTGGTCGGCAGCTGGGAGAAGGTCTCACCGATCGACACAGAATTCGACATCGTCGTCAGGCCCATCGGAATGCCGATAATCGTAGTGATGATAATCGTCAGCAGCAAACCGGCCTTCACCTTCGTCACCGTGAACACAATAGCCAGCAGCAAACCAATCAGGAACAGCCACAGCGTCGGGTTGTTCAGCGTCGCAAGGCCCGGAGTAGCAGCAGTGGCAAGCCCCTTGCCGGCGGCCTTCGTGTCCTTCGGAGTGAACGTGATGAATCCGACATTGAGCATGCCCACATACGCGACGAACAAGCCGATGCCGCCGCCGATCGCATGCTGAAGGACCTCAGGAATCGCCTGGATGATCATCTTACGAATCTTGGTGACCGTGATGATGATGTTGATCAAGCCGCACAGGAACACCATGCACAAGGTCTCCTGCCAAGTGAACTTCAGACCGAAGCACACCGTATACGTGAAGAACGCGTTGAGCCCCATGCCTGCAGCCTGCGCGTACGGGACATTGGCGAACAGGCCCATGACCAGCGTGCCGATAATCGCCGCGATAATCGTGGCAAGGAACACGCCGCCCCACGGCATACCCGTCTGGCTCAAAATCTGCGGGTTGACGACGATGATATACGACATCGCGAAGAAGGTGGTCAAACCGGCGGTGATCTCGGTGGATACCGTGGTGCCGTTCTCCTTGAGATGGAAGAACTTCTCCATAAGTTCTGCTCTCTCCTTGATTCTTGGTTTGCGCGCGACGGATGAGCGCCACGCTGAGGTTACTGCGACTCGCCCAGTCGCCGGCGCGGACGGCCGGTGGCAAGGTTCACGTGGTGGGCGGGCAGCGCCTTGACGCCGTGCCGACCCATCGGACATGCTCACGATAGCATGTGGAGAAGTCATGAAGACGCGGGGGGCATCTTCCGACCACATTTGCCCGGCGTGGTGGACCCACCGGCAGCGCATTCGTAATATGCACATGTATTGCATCAGAAAGAATCCGGGAACGAACATCACAACAGGAACATCATCATGAATATTACCCAGCGATCCCCGAACCCCACTCCGAAAACACAAGGCTTCCACGAGCAACTGCAGGCGCGAAGTATCGCCGCACAACAACAATGTCTGTCACTACCGAACAACGCCGGCGCGCAACTCATCTTCGCAGCGGCGACATCTCTGGAACTTCAATGCATCCCAGTACTTCGACATCCCGACGAAACGCTGAATCTCCTCGACGCGACCAGTCTGCCCGGTATGCCGCGCGCACGATGCATGGGAATCAGAGAACACCGATGGCACATCGGGACTCAGGAATCAGTAATCCGGCACCGTAGCGGGCTGCTCACGCTTGATCTGCTCCACTCGTGGGCGCAACTGGCCACACAGCGCACGCTTGAAGAACTCATCATCATCGGTGATGCAGTAGCCACAACCCTGGCAAAGAACAATACTCCCCTCAGCAAGGAGTTGACGCAGCAACTGCGCGCCACACAAGCGGAGCTACAATCACAGACTGCACAACATCAGATTCCAGTTCAATCCGCAGTAGTCGAGACCATCCGTAGATTCGTCAGTCGCACGGAACGGTACCACGGGAAAAAAGCATGCATCCGAGCCGCGCAATATATCGCTTGCGGATCGATGTCCATGCAGGAGACACGAGTACGGCTTGCGTTGATCCAACATGGGTTGCCTCGACCCGATTGTAATCTTGTAGTCAATCATCTGACCTTCAATTCAGGAGTGCCGTACACGCTAGATCTTGCATGGTCTGAGGCAAAAGTCGGCATCGAATATGACGGAGACCACCACCGCACCGATCGAAGGCAATGGCGCAACGACCACGAAAAACGCAATCGTTTGCAACAGAACGGATGGCACATTTTCACCATTGACGCGGATACCATCAACACCGTTGATGCCCGGGCGCACTTTGCGCTCAATGTAGCGCGGGTGCTCAGCCAGCGCGGTGTCATGTCAGGATTCCGACCCATTGCGAAGCCGTTGTGAAGGAGAAGCGATCAAGCGCAGGGCAGAATCCGCAATAGATGCGAATGTCGCGGTTGCGCGGCAACAATGGCTGCACGGGGGGAGAAAATTCAAAGAGACGCAGGCAGTCGAGCGAAGACAGTGGCAGACACTGGAGCGGGACTCCCGGGTGGATTCGCCAAAACTAGTGCCGAGCTCCCGGGAGTTCTTGCAGATTCGCACAATGGTGGCTGAACTCCCGGGAATTTAGGAGCGAGGACGCGTCTTGCCACTCATGCGACAAAGAAAACGTTGGAATACCAACACGTCCTCAATGAGGGCAGTGGGAGTTTATGGCGAATCCGTGGAAGAGCGACTAAACTCCCGGGAGTTTGATTGTCAAGACGAAATTCGGCACAGATGTGACAAGAGAACACCTTGGAACACGACACGAGCGGAACAAGCGTTGCAGTAGGGCCAGAGACTGAACTGCAAATCTGTCACACCCATTACGGCACGGGGATAATGCCCGTACTGTGATGTAGCAGGATTTCCAAGAATGGAAACGCCATCGGTCTTTTTGCTGGTTGCACGTGTTCAAACAATGCAAAGGAGGGGCCGAGGGCTCGTATCAATATTCCTTCCTCGCGCTGCTGAATGCCGGCGCGCATGACGGCGACAGCGTGGACGGCAACACGGACTTGACGCGGCGAGGCGCAGACGGACGCGGGCGGACGTGTTTCGCCAAATCCACGGAAGGGTGACAGAACTCCCGGGAGTTTATGCATAAGAACCGAATCTGGCACAGATGTGACAAGAAGAACGTTGAAATACCAACACGAGAATAATTACGCCAATGGGAGTTTACGCTCCCAATCACAAATCAAGCGAGAAGTCCCACGCCGATGCGGGAGAACAGGGTGGAAAATAGAAGAACACTCATAAACTCCCGGCGGAGGGATTCCAGCTACGGGAGTGTAAGGCAGACCGACCGTGAAAGCGATAAACTCCCGTGCATCAGCGGATGACACGGATGACCCGTCCTGCAATCAGATGGCTCCCCGCCGAGATTCCGACCGTCCCCAGCCGGCTTGGGGCAGCCATGGGCAGATGATGCGAGACAGATGGGGAAACCGCCGAAACATGCGATCAAGGAGCCCCATGCACGGCAACACGAGATACCATTTCCAGCGACTGAACCCAGCCAGCCACAGACCACCGAGCCATCGCTTCGCGTTTCAATCGACCCGATCAGCCACCATCCATCCAATACATAAGCCTCGCGCTTTCGTGCGGGGCAACATTTCCCTGCCGGCCGAAGCCGGCTTGCGACAGCCACTGGGCTGTCGGGACGTTTTGACTGATGGAATCAGCCTCACGTGCAATTATTGAGCCCCGCGCTTTCGCGCGGGGCAGAGTTTCTGGCCGACTGAAGCCGGCTTGCGACAGCCACTGGGCTGTCGCTACGTTTTGGCTGATGAATCAGCCAAAACGTCCAGATACATAGCGTTCGGCTTCTTCGTTCTGCGGGTTGTTGAACATCGTGGTCGTATCGGCGAAATACTCCAGATGACCAGGCTGGCCAACCGCCTTCAAGTTGAAGAATGCCGTGAAATCAGCGATACGCGCTGCTTGCTGCATGTTGTGGGTCACAATCACAATCGTGTAGTCATTCTTCAGCTCGTTGATCAGATCCTCCACGGCCAGCGTGGAAATCGGGTCAAGCGCAGAACACGGCTCATCCATCAGCAACACCTGCGGGTGCACAGCCACGGCGCGCGCGATGCACAGGCGCTGCTGCTGGCCGCCCGACAGGCCGATACCCGGATTGTCAAGACGATCCTTGACCTCATTCCACAGGTTCGCGCCGCGCAACGCCCATTCCACCAAGTCATCAGCATCAGACTTGCTCAAATGCTTGTTGTTCAGCTTCACGCCAGCAAGCACATTCTCGCGAATCGACATCGTCGGGAACGGGTTAGGACGCTGGAAGACCATGCCAACATCGCGGCGAACAGCCACCGGATCCACATCCTTGTCATACAGGTTACGGCCCTCGAGCAGCACTTCGCCCTTCACATGTGCGCCCGGGATGATCTCATGCATACGATCGAGCGTGCGCAACACCGTCGACTTGCCGCAGCCGGACGGCCCGATGAACGCGGTCACCTTATTCGGCTCGATGTTGATGTTCACATCCTCCACAGCGAGGAAATCGCCGTAGTAGATGTTCAGATTCTTGACATCAATACGTTGTCCCATTGTTTTCCTTCAGTTAATTCCGGATTTGCGAATACGGATACGCCATAGCGTTCAGCGTTCGGACTTCACCGCGAACACGCGGGCGACCAGACGACCGATCAAGTTGAGGATCAACACGACAATGATCAGCACCAGAGCGGCTGCCCAAGCACGCTGCATCGGGATGTCGGTGACACAGGCAGAACTTGCGGATGCCGGGCAGGCGACTTTCAGCTTGCTGTACTCCTGATAGACATACACCGGAAGCGTGGTCATCTGGCCGCTGAACAGGTTCACATTGGTCGTAACGATGTATCCAGCGGTCATCAGCAGCGGTGCGGTCTCACCGACGACACGCGCGATGGCCAGAATCACACCCGACACGATACCCGGAAGCGCTGTACGCAACACGATTTTCGTGATGGTCCGCTGTTTGGTGACACCCAAAGCATACGAGGCTTCACGCAGATCGTTCGGCACAATCTTGAGCATCTCCTCGCTTGACTTGATCACCGTCGGCAGCATGAGCAGCGACAGAGCCACGGATCCTTCAAAACCGTTGAACGTTCCCGGCCCGACCAGGATGGTAAACATCGAGAACGCGAACAGACCGGCGACAATCGAAGGCACGCCGCTCATCACGTCAACCAGCAGACCGATGGCTTTCGCGAATTTGCTGCCACGCGAATACTCGATGAGATACACCGAGCACATGATGCCGATTGGCACAGAAATCAGCAGAGCGCCAAGCGTGATTTCCAGCGTGCCGATAATCGCATGCTGGATACCGCCATAGCCGCCAGACGCGGTTGGCTGACCGCCAATCACGCCGGACATGTTATAGGACAGGAAATTGAGATTCAGCCGCTTGACACCGTTGACAATCGTGGTCCACAGCACCGAAAACAGCGGGATCAGCGCGACGATGAACGCGACTGAAATCAGCCCGCCCATCGCCACATCCTTGCGCTTGCGGCGTGCGATCATCGAACGGGTCGGCTTGAATTTGTCGAAATCAATGACAGGAGCGCCCTTCATCGGCGACTCGCCCGCAGCTTGTGCATATTCTTCTGAAGCCGTCATCATGCGCTCACTTTCTGCGTGATCTTACGGGCGATGAAGTTCACCACGAAGGTGATGAGGAACAGCACCAAACCCGTGCCGATCAGTGTGGAGACGCCCAGCGAATTCGCTTCAGGATACTGGGCTGCGATATTGGCCGCAATCGTCTGGTTCTGCGATGCCTGCAAAATCTTGAACGAGTAATGCATGCCAGGAGACAAGATCATGAGCACGGCCATCGTTTCGCCAAGGGCACGGCCAAGACCAAGCATGGATGCGGATACGACACCGGACTTGCCGAACGGCAAAACGGCGAGCTTGATCATTTCCCACTTCGTGGCGCCGAGGGCAAGTGCTGCCTCCTGTTGCAGGCGCGGGGTTTGCAGATAGACATCACGGGCCATAGACGTGATGATCGGCAGAATCATCACCGCCAGCACGACCGAAACCGTAGCTACCGTGCGCGCCGGATTCGCTGCGGGACCCGCAAACAACGGAATCCAGCCAAGATACTTGGCCACCCAATTCCAGAAGGGATAGATTGCCGGCACCAACACGATACCGCCCCACAAGCCGTAAATAACCGAAGGAATAGCGGCGAGCAGGTCGACAATCGTGCTCAGCGCGGTTGCCAACCCCTTGGGAGCATACTGCGAAATGAACAGTGCGATGCCGACTGATACGAAGAAGGCGATCAGCAAGGCCAGGGCGGCGACAAGAATCGTGCCGAACGCCAACGGCCCCACATATTGCCAGAAATTGTGTGCGCTGCCACCGGTGAACGACTCGATTGTCGCCTGGTTGGCTTTCTGGTCGCCGCCAATCAACGGCCATGCGCGGAAGAAGAGGAAGAGAAAGACCGCGGCGAGTACAACAAGAATCAGCGCACCGCACCCATATGCGACGCCTTTGAATATCTTGTCCGCGGATTTGCCGCCGGCCGGTTGGTCGAGCGTGGATTTCTCGGAACTCACAGGTTCTCCTTCAGGGCTTTCGCCCGTAAATCGGACACATGGTGGAATCGGCTTCAGGCCGTGCCCGGCTTCAAAGCTGGGCCGCGGCCTGAAATCGTTTCATCATTCCATTATCGATGATACCGTCTGACGGGCGCTGCATCGGTCACACCGGCTGCGATGAGCTTGTGATGCCGCGGACCGATGGAGTCCCCACGTCACTTGGTCTTGATGGCTTCGATCGACTTGGTGACCTTCGCGCGCAGCGTGTCGCTCATCGGGGCGGAGCCGGCGTTGTCGGCAGCGACCTTCTGACCATCTTCGCTAACCACGTAGGTGAGCCAAGACTTGACGAACTTCGCGGTGTTGGCGTCCTTGTACGCCGGGCACACGATGTCGTAGGAAACCAGGACGACCGGGTAGGCGCCATCTGCGGTGGTCGTGTGGTCGAGCTTGACGACCACACGGTTGTCGCCCTTGGCGGAATCGTCAAGCGGGGACGCGTCCACAACCTTGGCTGCTGCTTCTGCGGAGTAAGAAACGTACTTGTCGCCGACCTTCACCGCGACAGTGCCCAGATCGCCGGCCTTGGAGGCGTCGGCGTAACCGATCGTGCCATCGGCCTGGCTGACGGTGTTGATCACGCCATCAGTGCCCTTGGCGCCCTGACCGACTTCATTCGGCCAGTTTTCGCCGAGGTCATAGGTCCAGGCATCCGGAGCGACATCCTTGACGTAGCTCAGGAAGTTCTTGGTGGTGCCGGACTTGTCGGAACGGTGGACCACGGTGATCGCGGTGTCAGGCAGGTCGACCTTCGGGTTCTGCTGCTTGATCGCGTCGTCGTTCCACTTCGTGATCTTGCCGTCGAAGATCTTGGCGATGGTCTCGCCATCAAGGTTCAGGTGCTTGTCCTTGCCGGAGATGCCCTTGAGGTTGAACACGATGGCGATCGGGGAGATGTACACTGGCACGTCGAAAGCAGTGCCGTCGGCGCACACGCTCTTGGACTGGGAGACCTCGTCATCGCTCAGCGAGGCGTCGGAACCCGCCCAAGCGGTCGCACCGGTGAGGAAGGTGCTCACGCCTGCGCCCGAACCACTCGGGTTGTAGGAGATCTTCGCATCCGGATTCTGCGACTGGTAGCTGGCGATCCATGCTTCGACAGCAGCCTGCTGCGAGGAAGCGCCGGCACCCTGGAACTCGCCGGAGATCTTCTCAGCAGAAGTCGTGGACTTGCTGGCAGCCGAGCTGCCGGAAGAAGCAGGCTCGTTGTTTCCGCAGGCGCCAAGTGCCGCAATCATAGCGACACCGGAAACAGCGGCGATGGAACGTACAAGCAAATTCTTACGCATGTCTTCTTATCCCTCTGAATATCACAACGGGCGGGAATTCCACCCTGTGCCTCGGGGCCGTGACCCCGCATCATAAACATGGCACCTTTCCATTCATGACACTTCAAGCCTATGGGACGTAGCCCATGCTGCGCGCCAAATCAGGTGAACGGAAGATGAACTCTTGTCGATATCACAGAGGCGACTGACGCAGCCATATCCATATCACGCGCGAATCACATCACGAAAAGCACACCACGAATCACATCATGAATCACACGGGCTAGGCAAGACCGCCGCAACAACGCATCGCCATGTGCTTCTAGCGACGCCGACCGCCGGCCCAGCGTCGGCACAACCCTCCACCGACGCTGACACCCACCTCACCGTCGGCAGAAACAGGAGTATCCGTTCACCGGCGCCATATGGTCATGCGGTCATCGGCGCGGAAACACTGGGCCGAGGAAACTACTTGGTCGGGTCGTCGATTTTGTAGCCCAGACCGCGCACGGTCGTCAAATACTGGGGATGAGACGGGTCGGTCTCGATTTTTGAGCGCACACGTTTGACATGCACATCCAACGTCTTGGTATCGCCGACATAATTCGACCCCCAAATACGGTCGATGAGCTGATGCCGGGTCATCACACGGCCCTTGTTCTGCATCAGATACTCCAGCAGCTCAAACTCCTTGAGCGGGAAGAACACGTCCTGGCCGCGCACCGTGACCTGATGCTCGCCCACATGCATAGTGATATCGCCGCACACGAGCGCGACATCGTCGTCTTGGGATCCGGAGGACTGCTCCCCCGCCTGATTGCGACGCAACACCGCACGGATACGCGCCAACAATTCGCGGAAGGAATACGGCTTGGTCACATAATCGTCGGCGCCGATTTCAAGACCGACGACTTTGTCAATCTCCGCGCTCTTCGCAGTAAGCATGATAATCGGCACACGGCTCTGTTCACGGATACGCCGGCACAGCGCAATCCCATCAATGCCGGGAAGCATCAGGTCGAGCAATACCAGATCCGCACCGCCGCGCGTGAACAGCTCCAAGCCCTCTTCGCCGGTTTCAGCGGCCTCGACGTCATACCCCTCGCGGGTCAGTTGATAGACCAAAGGCTCACGATAAGATTCCTCGTCTTCGACGATCAGAATGCGTGTCATGCTGCTCTTCCTACTCCTTGTTGTGTCTGGTTGTCGATCTGGCGTTCTGGGGCATCACTCTTGGGATGCCTTGGATGATTCGGGCATTTGGTGCGCCGGCGTCGTGCCCGCGTCCGTGTCCGTTACCGTGGCCGCGTCCGCATGTGTACCGTTGGCGTCATCATGCGCGCCGACATCACCGCCACCGTCACCGTTGCGCTCGCCGCCATCGCCATCGCTCGCGGCCAACGGAAGTTCGATTGTGAAGGTTGAGCCGCTCCCCTCATGCGACCACGCCGAAATCGTGCCGCCGCATTCCTCGACGCAATGCTTCGTAATCGCCAACCCCAGTCCGGTGCCGCCGGTATCGCGCGACCTGGCGGGATCCACCCGATAGAACCGCTCGAAAACACGATCCAGTGATTGCTCAGGAATGCCTATCCCCTGGTCAATCACCCGGATCGTCACCGTTGCCTCAGCATCATGCCGAGCGATATCCGCAGTGACCGTCGTACCTTCGGGCGAATAGTGAATCGCGTTCTCAATCAGGTTTTTGACCGCCGTAGTCAACGCACGGGGATCGACCATGATCCACGCCTGCCCGCCGGTATGCGTCACACGAATCTCGATATGCTTATGCTCAGCCTGCACTTCGTTCTGTTTGGCGGCGTCCTCAACCACATCCAAAGCGTCGACACGCCGCGCGGCAGCGATGCCAGCCGTGCTTTCCGCACGCTGAAGCTCGATCAGTCGCTGGACAAGATTGGTCAAACGCTCAGATTCCTTGGAAATCCGTTGAGAGAAATATCGCACGGCATCGGGATCATCAGCGGCATCAGTGATGGTCTCGGCAAGCAGGGAAATCGCCCCGGCTGGCGTTTTCAGCTCGTGCGACACATTCGTCACGAAATCGCGACGCATCATCTCGAACCGACGGCGTTCGCTGATATCGCGGATGAACACCGCCACACGATGCTCGTCAATCGGCCCCGCATGAATCAGCACATGGCGTGTATGCGTGGGACTGGCGGTTCCCGCTTTGACGCCCCTGCCAGGGTGATCGCCCTCGCCAAGCAACTGCCGGCTTTCCATGGTGATTTCACGATCCCGGGTCTGTCCATCTGCGGCGACCATGGACACGACCTGCGTCATGTCATCGCTGACGAACTGACCGTCTTTGACGACGCCGAGCGCATTGGCCGCAGGACTGACATACCGGATATGCCCCTCCCCGTCCGCAATGACCAGCATGTCAGGCATGATCTTGATGAACTGCTCCTCCGCCTGACGCACTGTTCCACGGCCGAACACGCTTTGCTGCCGGGTGAAGCCGCCGGCATCGTTCGCAGCTTTGGCTGGATTGCCGTTCGTGCCAGCATCCGATCCGGTGGCATCATGCCGGGTTCCGTCGGCGGCATCATCCCAGACCCGGTCGCTCGCACGGCGTCCCCAACGGTATCCGAGCAGCACAGCGAGCACTGCCACCACGATCACAATGATCACGGCGATGGCCAATTGACGTGCGTCCATCGTTCCTCCCTGTGCCGCAGTCGCGGCGACTCCAAGTCAAGCGTAACCTCACGGACGCTTTGCCGTACCCGAGTTTGACTGAAGTTCGTCTGCTGTTCACTTTGCTCGACTTCGCTCGATTGGCTCGACGATGATGCGCTCCGGTCGGCAGACATTGCTGCCGACTGCTGGCGTACCGCGGCAAAGTCACAGCCAATGCCGCCGTTGCGCGGATTTACAACCGACGCACGATATCTACGGCAAGTGCAGCGGCGGTATCCGCATATTCGGAAATGTCGAACTCCTTGAACACCTCATAATCGGTGTCGGCGTTGTCGCTCAATGCGCGAATCACCAAAGCCGGCACGTCGTTGCGAGCGGCGACGTGCGCGACCGCAGCCCCCTCCATCTCGACTGCATCGGCACCGGTGAGCTCCCGGACTTCCTTGACTTTCTCAGGTGAATCGACAAAGTAATTCCCGGAAGCGATCGTGCCGATGACATGCTTGATGCCAGCCGCATCCAGTGCCGCCGATGCGATGTCCAACAGGTGGGCGTCGGAATGGAATTCCTCGGTATTCGGCTTCCACTGGCCGACAAGACGCATATCGGTGTCCAGGTAGCGCAAGGTGCCGCCGAGGACGACATCATTGATATGCAAGTCCCGGTTGAGATTGCCTGCGATGCCGGAGAAGATCACGGCCTGCGGATGATAGGTGTCGATGAGGTACTGGGTGGTGGCCGCGGCATTGACCAGGCCCATGCCGCCGACGGTCGCGGCGACTTCGACCTGCTGACCGGCGTTGGTGGTCAGGGTGCCGTGTGCGACATCGAGGCTCGCCTGCGCGCGATGATCCACATGTTCCAGCGAATTCGCGATCAGTTTGACTTCCTCATCCAATGCCCCGATGATGGCGATGGTTGCGGTCATTGATATTCCTTTACTGTTGATTCTGATGGTTTTGGTGAGTTGAGCGAGTTTGGTGAGTTTGGTGGGATGTACGATTCTGGTGAGTTTGGCGACTTTGGCGCTGACATGATCTTGCGATTACCGCACGGCTTGACGCCACGAGGCTCACTCGTTCCAGCGGCGTTGCGCTACGGCTTGCGCCAATTCGCGCAACAATTGTTCAGTGTCGGGCCACGACAGACAACGGTCGGTGATGGACTGGCCGTAGACCAACTGGTCGAGCGGCGCGGGTTTCTGATTGCCGCCTTCAAGGAAGCTTTCCATCATCACACCGGTGATGCCGCGCTCGCCTTGGGCGATCCGTGCGGCGATATCGCGCACCACTTGCGCCTGACGATGCTCGTCCTTGCCGGAATTGCCATGCGAACAATCAACGATCAGCCCGTGCGCCGCCGCGGAATCCGCGGGCAGCATCGCGCGGATATCCGCCATCGCCCGAGCTACGGATTGCGCATCGTAATTCGGTCCATGGCTCGAACCGCGCAACACCACATGGCAGTCAGGATTGCCCAGCGTTTCGACGGCGCTTGCCCGGCCCAAATGGTCGATGCCGAAGAACGTGTGCTGCTGGGCGGCGGCAAAACAGCCATTGACCGCCGCCTTGACAGACCCGTCGGTGGCATTCTTGAAGCCGACCGGCATGGACAGGCCGCTCGCCAGCTGCCGATGGATCTGGCTTTCCGTGTTGCGCGCGCCGATCGCCCCCCAGCTGATCGCATCGGCGATATATTGCGGGGACGTCGGTTCCAGGAATTCAGTCGCGGCGGCAAGCCCGGTATCCAGCACACTGAGCAGCACGCGACGGGCGAGCAACAGACCTTTGCGAATCTGATGGCTGCCGTCGATATCAGGATCGTTGATCAGGCCTTTCCAGCCGATTGTCGTGCGCGGCTTCTCGAAATACACGCGCATGACGATCAGCAGTTGGCCATCGAGCTCGTCCTTCAGCTTGGACAGGCGACGCGCATAATCAAGTGCCGCTTTCGGGTCGTGGACTGAACATGGGCCGACGATGACCAGCAGACGGTCGTCCTGCCCATACAGGCACGCGCGGATTTCGTCGCGCGAATAGGCGACCAGATTCTCCGCCTGCTGTGACAAAGGCAGCGACGAGAGCACCTGTGCCGGCGTAGGCAGTGGTTCGAGCTCGAGCACCCGCCGGTTGATGATCCGGCTGACGCCGACCTGGTCCTCCCAGCGCGGCACATCCGTCGCCTCCAACGGATTCTTGCCTTCGCTGATCGCCTCGTGAATCGCACGCAGATCCTCCGGCGAATTCAATGGCTGTTGACCGACATGTAGAGGCCATGTGCCTTGCCCGGATGCCGTTGTTCCGGTGTCTGTCGGTCTGTCCTGCGGGTGATTGAGGTCAAGCGGTCCCGTCGACGCGTCCTTCCACTGCTCGTTCATCATGCCCTTTCGTCAATACTGACTCAAGCATAACGCCACCGCCCGGAACGCGGCATCGCTGGCATCGTCGTCAATGCGCCACACGCCGCAGTGGATCAGCGTTTCAACGCATGGCTGTGCGCAGCCGTCACGGCACGTCAAGCGTGTCCCGGCCACGGCCCATCAGGATGTCCCGATGCTGCACGGCGTGCGAAACCGCTATTCCCTTGTGTCCTCGCTTGCGCTCAACGCGCGGCGTGCGGTGACCGCATCCGCCAAAGTGTGCAACAGCTGTTCCGTGCGATCCCACGGCACACAGGCGTCCGTGACGGACTGTCCATACACCAGTTGGTCGAGTGGAGCGGGCTTCTGATGGCCGCCCTTCAGGAAACTTTCCATCATCACACCGAAAATACCCGGCTCACCTTGTGCGATGCGCCCGGCGATATTCTCGACCACGGCTGCTTCGCGAACCTCGTCCTTGCCGCAGTTGCCATGGGCGGCATCAATGACTACGCCCGCCTCGCTTACGCCGGTCGCCTTCGAAGCTTTCAACGCTTCCAGCGCCGCAGCGACCGACTCGGGATCGTAATTCGGGCCGTGGCTCGAACCGCGCAACACCACATGGCAGTCAGGATTGCCCTTCGTTTCAGCGGAAATCACACGACCATCAAGATTGATGGAAAGGAAATGATGCTCGAATCCAGCGGTGTAGCAGGAATCCGCGGCGGCTTTGATCGAACCGTCGGTGGAATTCTTGAAACCGACCGGCATGGACAGGCCGCTCGCCAACTCGCGATGCACTTGGCTTTCCGTGTTGCGCGCGCCGATCGCACCCCAACTGATCAGATCGCACAGGTACTGCGGGGTGATCGGGTCAAGCCATTCCGTGGCAGCCGGCAGGCCAAGGCTCAGCACATCAGTCAAGACTTTGCGCGCCAGCCACATGCCTTTGCGAATATTGAACCGCCCGTCCAGATCCGGATCATTGATCAGACCCTTCCAACCGATCGTCGTGCGCGGCTTCTCGAAATACACGCGCATGACAATCAGAAGGCGGTCATTCAACGTGCGGTTGACGGCGGCGAGCTTGGTCGCGTATTCGTGAGCGGCTTTGGGATCGTGGATAGAGCAAGGGCCGACCAACACCAGCAGACGGTCATCACGGCCATGCATGATATCGCGGATTTCCTGGCGTGAACGCAACACCAGGTCACGCGCAGCATCGGTGAGTGGCAGTTCGCGCAAGAACGCGCGCGGAGCCGGAATCGGGTCCAGCTGACGAATATTGATGTCTACGGTCTCGGGGAGGACGGCCGCATCGCCGAATCGGCGCTCATCCTCAGCACTATCAGGACCACGAAGACCAGCCATCACTCTCTCCTTTCGACATTCCGGACATGGACTATTTACCCTATCGCAAGGCGCGGAGCAAGCCCGCAGAGTGATTGCATGGTGAAACGCTGTGGTCTTCGTCGCCGCGCACCGCCCCAACCTTCTGCCGACGCTGAGAGACCCCTCAGCGTCGGCAGAAGCAGAGGAATTGACACAGTGTCGGCGTACGGGCACCGCAGCCCGCTCCCCACAAACTAGCGACGCTAACGAGCGCCCCAGCGTAAACAGTTTGGGAAAACACACAAACTAACGACGCAAACAAACGCCCCAACGTAAACAGTCTGGGAAAACACACAAACTAACGACGCAAACAAACGCCCCAACGTAAACAGTCTGGGAAAACACACAAACTAACGACGCAAACAAACGCCCCAGCGTAAACAGTCTGGGAAAACACACAAACTAACGACGCAAACAAACGCCCCAGCGTAAACAGTTTGGGAAAGTACACAAACTGGGGACGCTGGGGCGATGTTGCGTAGTCGGGTTAGGCGGGTCAGCGGGCGAGCGCACCCATCGGGTCCCAGGCGGGCAGCATAATCGCCGGTTCGTCCAACGCCGCCTGATATTCAGCCGGCAGCATCGTGCGCGGCACGGCCACCTCATACACGTACTCGGTGAACCAGTCGTCGCTCATGGTGAAATACCCCTTGTCGGCGATCTTCTCGCCCCACGAGTTCTCCACACGCCAGCGACGGGTCGTCTTGCCGTCATCAGCGACATCCACGCCGACAAACGCCATCGCGTGATTCATCGCGGAATCAGCGAAACGTACACGATCCTGCTTGTTCATGTCGAAATCCACGTTGTACACGCGGCCGTATTCGAACAGGTCGGTCGCCCACGCGCCCGACTCACGGTCCATCATCGGATGGCAATCCGCGCCGAACCACACCGGAATGCCCTGCTCGGTCAGAATCCGACGCACGCAATCCTTCATGAACTCATTCGGCACATTCAGGTATTCGGTCGGGTCTCCCCCGGCGACATTACCCAGATGCTCGATGCCGATTTTGCGCCCCTTCGGATGCTCGACACGCGGATCGTCCACGAGGCACACATAATCCTCCAGACCGGCGTTCACATACTTCTTCCAGAAGTCGACCGGCGTAATCTCACCGTCACGATGGAAGTTGCCGTCCGCATCGGTCCATTCCCAGTCAAAGCTCTTCGGCGGCTCACCAAGATGGATGGTGAGGATGCGATGGCCCGCATCAGTCGTACGCGCAATGATATCGTCGATCTTCGCCTTGTTCGCATACATATGCGCGACGGCGGTGTGGAGCAGGGCGCGCAGCTGCGTGTTCATCTCCACGGTGTTCTTCGAAGACGCGGTCTCCGGGAACAGATCCTTGGGGACGGCGCCGTACTTCTTGTACACGTTCATCGCCATCGTCCACTGGCCGCCGTCGCCCATCACGTCGTGCAGCAGATGCTGCATCAAGCGGGAATCCGACGGTTCACCGGCGCGGACAAGCGCGGCGACATCTTTGAGGAAATAATTGACGCGCTCGAGCTTGTCGTAGTACATCGCGTAATTCTGCGAGAACTCGAACTCCTTGAGCCCGAGGTTCTTCTTGGCGATGAAGCGGGCGACATTCAGTGAGCTGAACAGCCAGCACCGGCCGGAATGATCCTGGTGGGTGACGGTGCCGTTGTCAACGACCGTAGAGAAACGGCGCTGCAGTCGGCGCGCACGGTCATAGTTGCGGGCGACATTCTGGATGCCTGCAACGGTTACCGCGTTCATGGCGAGATGATTATGCTCATTCGCGTCGAATTCCTGACGCAGGTTATCCAACGCTTCGGCGCTCAGCGGCGTGATCTGATCCATTTCTACCCCTTGTCTTTCCAACGGTTGTCTCTTCCAGTGTTGCTTGCCTGTGCACATGGCTTATGAGGCATATACGGCAGGAGGAGCGCCGGAATCCGGACGCTCCTCCATGTTGTCAATGCCTCGACGTCATGGTCTGGCCGATGCCACACGCGATCGCATCAGCGGGCTTTTCCAAGGCACATCATATCAGGTTTGGCCATCAGTTGTTTGCGTTACCATCCGCATTCGCCGCAGATGCCGGCAACTGCGCCTGCTGTGAAGCCGGCAACTGCTGCCCCTGGGCTTCGGCCTTGGGCTTTGCGGCCTCGCCGTCAGCGACCACACCAGTCACCGCGACATCGTCGTTTTCAGCCTTCGGCGCACCGAAGTTGAAGCCGGAGAATGCGTTGGCGAACATCGAACGCAACTCGGTGACACGCTGCGTGATGTTGGCTTCACGCTGCTGCAGCTCAGCGATATGCTGCTGGAGACCATCAAGCTCGCTCTTGGCCGCCTGACGGCGCTCCTCGATCTGCTTGGCGGCGTCCTCCTGTGCCTGCTGGAGAATCTGAGCCGCCTGCTCGTCAGCCGCCTTACGCTTCTGATCAGCGTACACATCGGCCTCTTCGCGGGTCTTCTTCGCCTTGCCGATCAAATCGTTCGCTTCCTGCTTGGCAGCGGTACGACGCTCCTCAAGATTGTCAAGCAGCTCATTGACCTTCTTGGTCGCATCGTCCTGCTGGGCGGCGATATCGGCACGAATCTGCTCAGCCTCGGCGTCGACCTGGCTCATGGTCTTCGTACGATGCACTTCAGCCTGATCGGAAATCTCCTGAGCCTTGGCCTTTGCGGCATCGGTGATCTCGCCAGCCTTGCGCTGAGCCTCGGTCATCGTGCGGGACGCCTGCTCGCGCACATCGGCAAGCTTCTTGTTCGCCTCGGCGAGCGCCTTCTCGATCTGATCGTTGGCTTCGCTCTTGAGATGCGTGATCTCCTCGTTCGCAGCCTTGCGCTGAGCCGCGATCTTTTGTGTGGCGTCGGCCTTCATGTCGGAGATCTCACGGTTCTGCTTGGCCAAGTCGGAAGCCATGCGCTTCTTCTGCTCTTCGCGGGCGTTGCTCAGCTCGAGCTTGACGGTGTCGCGCTGCTCGGTGACGGCCTTGGCGGCCTCTGCACGCATCTGCGCGACTTCCTCTTTCGCAGTCGCGGTGATGGTCGCGGCTTCGGAATTCGCCTTGTCGAGCGTGGCCTTCGCCTTCGCGTTTGCTTCGTCGGTGATGTGCTTGGCGTCGAGCTTCGCGTTGTTCAGCAGAGTCTCAGCCTGCGCTTGGGCAGAGGCACGCGTCGAAGCGGCGTCCTGCTTGGCGCGGTTGAGCAGCTCCTGACTGGTCTGCTCCGCGGAGGCAAGCATCTGCTGGGCGTTAGCACCGAGGGATGCGAAGGAATTGCCCTTCGACGCCTTCTTGACGTTGTTTTTCTCTTCCTGCAACTGCGCTTGCAACTGCAGAATCGTGTCATCGCTGGACTTCACCTGCTCACGCAGACGATTCAGCGACTCCTGCGACGCATTGATGGCCTCGTCGACCTTCTCCTTGTCGTAACCGTGAAACACGATCGGGAACCGATCAACCATGAATATTCCTTTCGCCCACGGAGCGGCGCTCCGCAACACACAACCGATTGAACTCTACCCCAAAAATAGGACGTTCAGTGACGTCCATCACCACGTGTTCACAGTTGTGTCCACCGCCTGTCGGCATGGGCGCGCGAGAACCGGTTAAGCGAGCAGAATCTCCCCGGAAGAAGGCTGCACATAATACCGCACCGTCTCATGGACTACGTCCCGCGCCGCCGCAATCTGCTGGGCGAGCGGCAGACCATGCTGGGGGTGCGGTTGTTCGTTGACCGTGGGGAAATTCAGGAAACCGCCAATGACATGATCCTTCGTCGCAGCCCAGTTCAGCAGGTTATAGAACAGCGAGTTGCACACGTACGTCCCCGCGTCGGAACTCAATGTCGCAGGAATATGATGATCAGCGAAATCCTTAAGGATTGAGCGCAGCGGCAAACGCGTCCAATATGCGGCGGGCCCTTCAGGATCAATCGGCATGCGACGTGGACGACGATTGTCGGCATCGGGTTTGGCGGCATCCATCAGATTGGTCGCGCAACGCTCAAGCTGCATGCCTCGCGCAGCACGTTTGAGCCCCGTCGCGATGACGATATTCGGATGCGTGCGCTCGATGGTCTCCAGCAACATCGGCCATGCCTTGGCGAAACTGACCGGGAGCAGCACCGTGTGGATCGTCACATGGGTGTCAGCCAGCAGGCCGTCCTGCTCGGCGGCCCCCGCGATCCCGTCACGTTCCAACGCGGACAGCACCTCAAGACACGGGTTGACGTCGATACCCTCGTACGGCGTGAACCCTGATATCACCACATTGATCTGCTTCATACCTTCAAGTCTAGCCACAGACGCATGCCCCTCGCGAACGATGACCCGTGGCGCCGCTCGATTGTGCAGCAGTCGCAGCATACCGCCGCAATTCAGTCGCGCCCGGGCGAATCACGCCGCCGCGGAACCGTCGACTGACCCATCCGCCCCGATACCGGATCCGGACGGCGCCTCACCGGAACGAAGCATGCCGTGCACACGGTCGATGGCGCGTTTGCGGGTCGCTTCGAATGCGAATCGTTTGACCATCTCCAGATCGTCCTGCGTGGTGATTTTCATATTGCTCTCACTGCCCGCGACAATCGCGACACGCGTGCGCGGCAGATAATCCACGACCACTCGCGTATCGTCAGTCGGATGGAAATCCGGGTCTTGCGAGGCGAGCTCATAGGCATGGCGGATAGTCGAGAACCGGAACGCCTGTGGGGTCTGGGCGCGGAACATATTGCTGCGGTCAGGCACCGCATGCACCACCTTGCGATCGCCGAGATCCTCGGTCACCACAATCGTGTCCGTCGAAGCCACTGCAACCGTCGCCGCATCGAATTCATCCAAAGCGTCAATGCAACCGTCGATGGACGACCGCTCGACGAACGGACGCACCGAATCATGGATCAGCACCTTCGCATCTTGGGGAATGCCAAAATCAGCGAGCATCTGCAACGCGCTTTCCGTACTGTCCACACGTTCGGCGCCGCCCTCGATGATGGTTCGGACTTTCTGGTACCCGCCCTCATCCACAAGACGCTCAACCTCGTCACGCACCTGCGGGTTCACCACGACGACGATATCCGTGACCCGAGGATCAAATTCGAACGCTTCTATACTCCAGCACACCACCGGTTTATTGGCCACCGCGACCAACTGCTTGGGATTGCGGACATCAAAGCGGGTGCCGAATCCCGCCGCCAGCACCACGGCGACCACCGGCACATGACGGTCGGCCTCAGCAGTTGGACGGACCGCACTGGCAGCTGCGGATTCCCCAGACTGTCCAGACCGTGAGACCTGCGGCGTGTCAAGACGTTCATCGTTTGCCCTCGCCTGTGACGATTGATGGTTCTGGTCAATCCCCTTGCCATGTACCGATATCTGCGTGTCCGGCTGTTCCTGTCTGCGCTCTGACGTCTGCGCATTCTGAGATTCTGGACTCTCTTCACACATACGCCCCACCGTAAACGCAACCATGCCCCGATACCGTGGCGCATGCGGGTTTCTGCACCGAATCTTTATCGGAATGCGCCCGAACGCTCGGGAATCAGGCTTGACGCGAAATCAAGGCGAGCATACGGCCCTCATGGGGTTTCTTGGCGAGCGCGGCACGACGATGCGAATACCACAGCGGATTTTCCAAAGTGCACAGGCTGTGTTTAATGGCTCCGACCCGTTCGTCGAGTTCCGGATCGCCCTCATTGTCGATACGGCACAAGTCGCGCAATTCCTGGTCCTGCGCAAGGTATTGCGTTGCGGCGGCGACACGTGGACGCGAATCGATGATGCGATCAGCGCTGATGCCGGCCTTGTCCAGGCACTGGCGTGCGGCGGCGGCGATGTCGATGCCGGGACCGCCGAACCGGGTGAGCGTATAGGTGCCGGGGAATGTGGCGTCGAAGGCATCGGCGATATCCCCGCCCACTTCGTAGCAGTCGCCGCAGATGCACTGGCCGAGCGTGGCAACAATCCGGGAACGTTCAGCGCCTTTGGTGCACATCAGATCGATGGTGTGCGCGATGATATTGCGTTCCAAGCCGCGTCTGCCACAATGCGCTCCTGCGATGATGCCGGATGCCGGATCAGCCATGAGAACAGGCAGACAGTCCGCTGCGAAGATGCCGAGCGCAATGCCGGTGCGTGACGTCACCTGGCCGTCGGCGGCAACCACGGACGGCTTCTGATGCGTGCCAGTACCGTCCGCCTCACCATCAGTACCGGCTGCGGTATCATCGTCGCCACGGACCGTACCGGATACATCGAATCCGAAGGGCGTGTTGATGGCGAATGAACCGTCGACATCCACCGCATTCCCGGAGTGGACTTGGCTGATCAGCGATAAATCAGCGCCGACCGCCGCCCGCAAGGCCACCCGGTTGGCGAGCACACGCTCGGGATCATCGCCGGATTTGCCGCCCAGATTGCACGCCGCGTAATCGCCCTGGCTCACACCGCCCAGCCGGGTCGTATACGTCACGGTGATGCCGGGCGCAAGAATGACGGGGATGGTGACAGGGATTGGATTGCCGGATTCGTCAATCGGGGAGATGGCGTTGCTGTCTACGATGTTCGCAGGATCGTTCATACCGCCCATCCTAGCGGAATGCGGGGCAATCGCCACACGCGTCCGTATCGGCGGAGTCCTTCTGGCGGTTCAGGCGGGACTGACAGGTGCCGCCCCTACTCGCTACCGCCAAGTCCAGCCCGGATTCAGCCGGGTCATGCCCGATACCGCCCGATCCGGCCGGTTTCGTATGCCACGACACACACAATCGGCGACACCACGGGGAGAAACGGCACACCATCGCGAGACACAATCGGTTGCGCATACCGAGACACGCGCAACCCACCGAACCACAACAAGAAACCGGCGGACCATCACGAGACATGATGGATTGCGTATGCCGCAACATACGAAACCGGCCACGCCACAACAAAAACCGGCGAATTATCGCAACAATAGACGACTTGCGCATGTCCCGGCATACACAACCGGCCGAACCACAGCAAGAACTGGGAAATCATCACGAAATATGGCAGGTTGTGCATGCCTTGACACACGCAACCTGCCACACCACGCTTTCAGGACCCGCCACCCAGCGCTTTCGAAGAAGCACCACCCGAACGAGATTGCCGCTCCCCGTCCCGACTATTCGGCCTTCAGCGTCCGGTTACGAGCCCGGGTACGGATGGCGGCATTCCGCGTCACCGGCTCAGGGCAGGGCATGGAGAACACATGGGCGGGATTGTTGACCGACTCGACCCAATGCCCATCAGCATCAAGGAAACCACCCGCAGGCACGGTCATACGCAACGGTTCACGCCCTGGCATAAGGAACTCAATGTCTTGGCCGGCTTCGATTTTGTTGCGGCTCATCAACGTGACACGATGCGTCGAAGCATCATAGGAGATCACCTCGCCCACAACAATCCAATCACGGAAATACCCGCCCCTATCGGTATTCTGCCCGACCGGATGCTCCGGATAGTAGAAGCCCGTACTGTATTCGCGATGCGACACTTTATACGGCTCATCCAACACCCACTGCGGCAACTGGACATGCGGGGCGTCCCCGGGCAAACGAGCGGCATCGCCCAGCAACGCGGGCTCCCCCGCCGGCGTGCGACGAACCCGGTCAGTGAACGGCCGGAGCGCATTGCCGTGCTCGTCTTCGAATCCACGTTGGACCATATACGCGTCCACCGCAGTCTTATACGCATTCGTGACTGCGGCCACATAGTAAGCGCTTTTCGCACGACCCTCGATTTTCAAGCTCGTCGCACCCGCATCGATGAGATCGTCAAGATGGCCAAGCATGTTCATATCCTGCGAATTGAACAAGAAGGTTCCCTCGCTGTTTTCTTCGACCGGGAAGAAGCGGCCGGGACGCTTTTCTTCAACCACATGGTATTTCCAGCGGCACGGCTGGGCACAGTCACCGTGATTGCCACTGCGTCCGGTCAGATAATTCGACAGCAAGCATCGGCCGGAGAACGCCATGCACATCGAACCGTGCACGAAGCATTCGATGTCAAGATCCGGCGGCGTATTCGCACGGATGTCACGCACCGCGGCAAGATCCAACTCGCGGGCGAGCACCACACGTTTCGCGCCCAGCTCGTACAACGCGTTCGCCGCACCGTAATTGGTGACGCCGGCCTGCGTGGACACATGCAATTCGAGCTTCGGGGCGATGCGGCGGGCATCCAGCATGATGCCGATATCGGTGACGATCAGCGCATCGACACCGACTTCAGCGAGCTGGCCCAAATACTCACGCATGGCCGCGACCTCATCGTTATGCGGCAGAATATTGCAGGTCACATACACGCGCGCCCCACGCTCATGTGCGTACCGCGCGCCCTCCTCGAAATCGTCGAGCGTGAAATTCTTCGGCGCCGAACGCATACCGAACGCTTTGCCTCCGCAGTATACGGCATCCGCGCCGAAATCGACCGCGGTTTTCAAACTGCGCAGATTGCCGGCAGGCGCCAGCACCTCTGGACGTCGGCGGGTGTGGCGTGACGTCGTCGTGGTTGGCATCCGGTCGGCTTGCTCGGCCGCTTGGGATGATGCGGTCTGCGGGATGGTCTGCGGTATCGCCTGCGGGTTTGTCTGCGGGCTTGCGCACCCCTGTGTAGTCTGCTTGGTCGTCATCTGTTCATTCATCACCGCATAGCATAACAATCCCGCCACGATGACACGTCCTGCAACGTCCTGACACGTCCCGCAGCATCTTTCCCCAGAACCGCCTTCCCGCGGATCACTCCATTCCACAAACTGGTTACGCTGAGAAGCCCCTCAGCGTAACCAGTTTGTGGAAGACAACAGATGTTGGGACCGGCTCAGCCGAGATACGCGAGCTCGTCAGGGCTGAGTTCGAGCTCGTCGGCTTTGAGCGAATCGAGAATGGTTTCCGGACGATGCGCCCCCGGAATCACAAACATGTGATCCCCCTTGGCGAGCTCCCATGCAAGCACCACGCGCTGATAGCTGACACCATGCTTGGCGGCGATTTCGCGGAACGGGTCGAACAGATGCTCATCATAGGGGTGGCGATATCCACCGAGCGGGCTCCAGCACACGAACGCCAGACCGAGCTTCGCGCAGTACTCAAGCGTGTCCTGCGTTTCCAAGTGAATCGGGGAATACTGATTCTGCACGGCGACCAGCTTGTCGCCCAACACGCGGCGGGCGATATCCAACTGTTCGATGGTGACATTCGACACGCCCGCCCACTTGGCGACGCCTTGGTCGAGCAGCGCCTTGATGCCTTCGCAGGATTCCTCATACGGAACCTGAGGGTCATGGCGGTGCAGGTACAGCAGGTCGATCGCATCCACGCCGAGTGCCTGCGCCGACTGCTTGCCGTACTCGATGAGATGCTCCGGCTTGCCGTCGCGCGGCCAGATCGGCTTGTCGCCGTCCCATGCGCGACGCAAACCCACCTTGGTGGCGACCAGCACTTCATCACGCGGACCGTTCCACGTTTCCAGCGCCTCACGCACCAGTTTCTCGCCGGTCTGCTCCTCCTCGCCGGGCGTGTAGTACGCCCACGCGGTGTCGATATGACGACAGCCGGCATCAAGGGAAGCATGCAGCGTCTCGATGCCGACCGCATGTCCGCGGTTGTTCTCGATGGTCAGCGGCATTTCGCCATGCCCGATGGCGGTGGTGTGGAACGGTCCCAGATCGCGGTACAAGGTCATGATTCCTCCTTCGCAGCACCACGCACCTTCGCAGCACGCGGTATACCGGACAACATTTCGGCAGTCAACCAGCCTCGGTGCCGATCCGCCCTGCGCCGGTTGATGTAATCAGCTCCAGCCTACGGGCGGATATGGATTTCATAGCGATTTCGCAACGATTCCGCGGTGCAAACTGTCAGCGGGCTTGGGAATCATTCTGCGCAGTATGTGAAATGCGAACAATGCGGTATTGTCCACCCACTTGTTCCCAATGGTATTTTCGGAACAATTCATCCATGCACAAATACCCGATGCTAAAACCAATAAGGTTCATGCTGATATCAACAATATCGAAGATACCTAATGCGAATACATACTGGAGCAATTCCATACCGCAAATGATGATAACGATGGATATCCATGCACGTTTGGCATTATGCATGCCATACAACATCATGCCGACTGGAATATATACCATGATATTCAGCAGCACAATGGACGGCGATGCCGACAACTGGGTAATGAGATTCAACGGATTGATATTGAATCCGCGCACTCCGCGGCTTTTCAGCATGACAATTGCCAGCGCCAAAACAACGTACACGATACTGCTGGCCCGCAAGAACCTCACGCCGACAGCATTGCGAGCACACTGGAACGCGAACCAAGCGAACCAACCAGCCGCGATGCAGATAATCGTGCCGACCGGCAGCGGATTACACAACCGCTGATACCACGAGTATCCAAGCAATTGGGGAATCCACTGGTCACCAAGCCCAACGACCAGCAACCAGATGAATGGGCAAGACACGACAAACACAACGATTGCAATGAACGATGACCGCAATACACCGCGTGTCGCCGATCGCGCATCACCTTGATCTCGCCGCGATTCAGCCATGATGCAATCACTCCCATTTCAACATGTACTCATACACATATGTTGTATTGGGCGAACCTATTTATTGAAAGTACCCCAAACATGGAACGAGTAAGCCGTTGGATCAGAGATAAAGCGTAAACGATACGTTCCATCGGCACTGATTTTATGATATGACACTTTTCCCCTTGCGTCATTCTTATAGGACACTGATGCAACACTCTTCCAGCCATACCAGTATTTCTTCTCGATATGAACCGCCATCCATGCGTTGCCCTCATAATCCGGTGTCTGATTATGAACGATTTTTACCGTCTTTCCACTAGAAACATATGTCGCACCAAGAGACGGCCAATCACGAATTCCATAACCGTCATAACTAAAAGCAACGCTATATGCCTGGGCAGAGCTAATACCTAATACACTTGCAGTGAAAACGGAAAAAATAACAAGAATAATTCGACGTACAATATTTTTTTTTCATTGTTTTCTCACCTCTTCTATACTTATATCCCTAACATAGCGATGCCGTATTACGTCTTCTTTTCCGACGCATGTCAGGAATCAATAGTCATCGTCCGATTCCACTCGGATGCTCCCGTCAGTCGCCGAACAGCCAATTCAACAGGGTGATGGCATGGTCGACCCCCGCGTCCAACGCCATGCCGACAAAGGAGAACTGGTCTTCGAACTCCTGCTCGTCGATGACAATCGGAATCGTGTCCCGGCCCCGCCATAGCGCCTTATTCGCGATACCGAAGGCGGCTGCGAACACCAGATACCGGTTCCACAACTTCAAATCAGGAATGTCACGATCCTTGAACTCGCCGAAATCCTCAAGATAGGCGGCAAGACCGTTGACTTGGGTCGCATAGTAGCGGCCGGTATATGTGAAACCGTATCGATTCGTGCCCAGCAGCATGGTCAGGGCGAGGACCATCATCACCGATGGAAACAATGCGATCAACCCCTGGCTCATCAGCACGGCCAACGCGACGAACGAGACAGGAAACAGCACCAGCCCGCATACCAGCGCGAGCCGACCCACGCGATGGGTGGCATGCAAACCGCAAAATTCCAGTCGCATGCGGTCGGAAAAACCGGTGAGCGCCTGCGTGCCATCGCCCCAATTACGATACGTCTCACGCATCTGCGAAGTATCGAACATGGCGACGCCCTTGTGCTGCGCCACGCGTTCGAGAATATCGAGCGCAGCCATTTCGCTGTCATACAGGCCAAGTTGTGGGTCATGCGCTCCCGGGAGGATCACGATTGTGGTGACACTGCCCTCAGGGCCGGCAAAACCCAGCCAGCCGTCTGCCACGCGACGAATGGGGTCCGGCGTTGTCTTGCCGGGAAACGTCTCGGAATCGGCCGGATCATATGGTGACGGCGTGACGACGACAGCCGGCCCAGGAACCGCTGTTGCCGGTGTCTGCGGATCGGCCATTGCGGGCACGGAAGCCTGTACCGGCGTGAACGTTTGCCCCGACAGCGCACCAGCGACTTGTGCACCAGGCACATCCGCGAATGCGACCGAGGCACGCAGATTGCCGTAGGCACCGGCGATGACCCCGCCGGTACATCCACCCTGCTGGTTTCCGACCATTCCTGCGGCGACGTTACGAGCCACATTCCCCGGCAGCAACGCAATCGCGCCTTTGGAAGCCAGCGACAGCACCGACGCGGCCAGTGCACGGGGAAGCACGCTGGACCAATCTCGCCCGTTCATCATGCCACGGATCCAAGCAGCGCTCGCCGGGCTGATATCCGGTTCCTGACGCCAATATCCGATGCTTTTCACCACGCGCGCGCTCAGGGCGGCAGCGACCATGGACACAAGACCGGCCACCGCAAGTACGACACACAGCGCGAGCAGATTCAATTCGCCTGCCGACAAGATCGGCGGCGCCGCACTGCTCACGGCCCGCAACACGTCGGAACGGAACCGGGCGCCCATCATGTACAGCATCAACGCGATACTGAGCGCAAGCACGGTGATACCCGCGAGCACCCCGCGCAGCACACGATGATGCTCGAGCATATGCGGCAACGGCATAGCCGACAGCCAATCCAGCGTATGGTCTGATCTGCCGCTAGCGTCAACAGTATTCATCGTATATTGCCTCGATATGTTGCCTCGATGTCAGCGGCCGCCGAAACTGCCACCACCGGCTCCGCCGCCGCCACCGCCGAAGCCGCCACCGCCGAAACTGCCGCCCGACAAGCCGCCACCGGATGAATCCACAGGATGCAATACCGTTTCCACCGCATCCTGGACTTGAGCGAAGCCAGCGTCCAGTTGCGTGCCCAGATCCGCGAAGGTCGATGGCGTGAAGGATGTTCCGGCGACCGCGCCACCAAACGCCGCCGCGCTATTCGTACCGAAGCCTCTGTTCCAGTACGTCGGACGGTACATCCAGTAGAGCAGCGAATCGGACGCATTGGCATCGAGCCAAGCCGGGTCAGACAATTCAGGAACAGCTTGCGCCAACTGGCGCATCACCTGTGCGGACATGCCAAACGCCGCGGCATACACGAGATACCGATCCCATAAGGCCAAATCCAGCACACCACGATCTTTGAAATCACTGAAATCGTTGAGATACTGTTTCAGACCCTCCACTTGCATGGCCAAAACCCTGCCATTGTCGGTCAGTCCGACTCCCCGTCGCAGGCACATGCACACAGTCATGCAGAACACCACGGGCAGAATCAACGCGAATTGCATCGCCACATTGTCGACGAACAACTCCCGGCAGACCAATCCATAGATCACGGAACATATGGCGGCAACGATAGTGCTGATTCCGTTGGATGTCGTGGCGTTGAGCAATGCGAACTCGCTCTTGAACCGTTCGACCATCGACTCCTGTTTGCGTGCGCCGGACTCCCAATCGCCGATGGATTCACGAAGCCGGAACATATCGAATACCCGGCTGTTGAGACGATGCCCCACAGTTTGCAGGAAATCAAGCAGCGCGTCCTCGGAATCGCACAAGTTCAGCTGCTTACGCGTGTTGGGATCGTCACTTACCGGTTCGATCACAATGGTCACGTTGTCGCTTGTCCCGCTTGCCATGCCTTGCGTAACCGGGGATGCCACGATTGCAGTAGACAGCATACGAGCGTCAGGGTTGACGATGTTGATGCCGTCGTACGCCTCGCTGCTGCCTGGCAGGATGCGGATCGCATGTTTTGAAGCCAGCGACAGCATGGTCGCGGACAGTGCCCGCGCGTTCGTCTGCTCGTCCGACACGTCGTCGAGTACACCGTTGAGCCGCGCAGCATTATTCGGGCTCATATCCGGCGGCTCATGCCGGTAGACGACGTCTTTCGGGCAAGCCGCTTTGCGTCTGCTGAACACCGTGGATATGACCAGCCACGCCACCAAGGCGATGGCGATCAGCACGGCAGCCGTCACTTTGACCACCAGCACTGCAGCCTGAGCGCTTTGGCGTTCCTTCCATGCTTTCTCTTTTTGGTTCTCGCTCGTGATCAGGGTGTTTTTATATGTGCCTTCCCGCTGCCGGGCGACTCCCGACGTTTTCGTCACGTCAAACATGGCCACAAGATCGAGATAGTCGCCGGATTGCACGTTGTACGCGGTGAACTTGAGCGATCCGTCACTGCCGCGCGATGTGGTCGATGAGCCTTCATAGTGCAGCCATGCCCACGAGTTCTTCGCGGTTATCCCCCTGGGGAAGGTGACCGTGCCGGTGAGTTTGCCGATTGGCACCTGATTGGTCGTGCCGACCGGTTCCCATTGGAACGCGGCGACATCATCGTAAGCGGTACTGACGCCTTGGAAGGTCATGGTGATATCGAAACCGAGACTGTCGGCTTGGCTGATGGCGGGGATATTCCAGCCGAGCTCGACAGTGCCGGATGACGGCGTTTCGGACGCGTCATAGGATTGCAGATCATCACCGTTGACCCGTGCGATATACCAGTGGTTCGCATACGTGGAATCCCAAACGCCGTTGGTGTCCTCCCCGGGCATAACCGGGTCGGTCTGGGTGTACGTGATGCCGCTGGTCGTGTTGCGCACGCTGATATCAGCAATGCCGGTGAGCTGGTCGGGGTCGATCTTGTACCGCTGGTAGAGCTGACGCCACGGCTTGTCACGATCGTCGAGTTTGACGTCGATATGCTCAGTGATTTTCAAATCGCCATTGGGCAGCACATCGACATGGTAGTCCGCACTACGATATGACAGATCCGGGGAGGCGCCGGCCCGCGAAAACAAGACAATCGCAAGCACACATACCAAGGTCACGAAAATCCCGGCGACAATCGCCTTCGCCCATACACCGGTCCGATGTTTCACAGCTACTCCCCTACGACGAACAGCACGGACGATACCGTGCGATACGGCGGATGTCAGAACTTCACTTGCGGAGCTTGCCTGGAGACATCATCGACTTGGAAGAAGTCCGCCTGCTCGAAGTGGAACAGACCGGCGACAATGTTGCTGGGGAACATCTCGATCGCGTTGTTGAGCTTCAGCACAACATCGTTGTAGAACTGGCGAGCGTAGGCGATCTTCTGCTCGAGTTCCTGCAGTTGGCGTTGCAGATCCATGAAGTTCTGATTCGCTTGAAGCTGCGGATACGCTTCGGCGGTCGCCTGCAGGTTGAACAGCGCACGGGTCAGGTCGTTCTCTGCGGCGATACGTTCCGCAGTGCCAGCCTGCTTGTCGGCGGCTACCGCCACGGCCTTCGCACGAGCCTCGGTGACTTGCGTGAACACTTGGGATTCATGGGTGGCATACCCTTTGACGGTTTCCACCAGATTCGGCACCAAATCCGCTCGCTGCTTGAGCTGGACATCGATCTGGGCCCAGCTGTTCTTCACCCGGTTACGCAGAGCGACCAGATTGTTGTAGGCGCCGACCATCCACAAGATAATCAGCAGCACGATGACGGCAATGATAATCCACACCATCGTTACTCTCTCCTTCGAAATTCCGGGAATCGCTATGAACCCGGCAGGACTGTCCCGCTGTTCAATTATTACAGAAGCCTTGTACCAACGGACACATCGTTGGATTCTTGGGGCTGCCCATCGAGGACTTAGAGTCTACCCATTGAGAACATGGTACTTCCCAAACTGGTGACGCTAAACCGCCTGTCAGCGTAGACAGTTTGTGAAAGTGAGTGCCACGGTTGCGGCGGCACAGGGCGTTGGGGACAACAGGACATCCCATACAAAAAGGCCGCCGGGACATCCCGACGGCCCAATCAGTTCAGCGGAACCGGGCGGTCATGCCATGCACAACCTGCCCGGCGTGCGATCAGTCCTCCTCGAACGGATCGAAATCGCGGCGCACACGGCGACGCGGACGCTCATGACGCTCCTCGCGGTCAGCGCGATATTCGTCATAGTGGTCATCCGCCGCATATCGCGGGTTGCGGTCGTCACGACGACCACCACGATAGCCGCGGCCGCCACGTTCGCCACGGTCATCGCGATCGGAACGACGACCACGACGTGGACGATCATCATACTCATCATCACGATCGTCACGATCATCGCGAGAACGACGGGCAGGACGCTCGTCATCATAGCGGTCTTCACGGTTACGACGGGATGGGCGGCGATCGTCGTCATAGCGGTCTTCACGCTCGTCACGATCTTCACGATCGGAACGACGACCACGACGCGGACGATCATCATACTCATCATCACGCTCATCACGGGAACGACGGCCGCCACGGTACCCGCGGTCCTCGCCCTCGTCACGACGGCCACGGCCGCCGCCACGACGCTCGTCACGTCCACGACCGGCAGAACGCGGTGCCGAAGACTCCTGATCCTCAAAGCCCGGAATCGCAAGGGAGATCTTGCCGCGGTCGTCAACGCCTTGCACGACGACCTCGACGGTGTCGCCTTCCTTCAGAACATCTTCAACAGCGTCGATACGCTCGCCGTTGGCAAGATTACGCACCTGAGAGATGTGCAGCAGGCCGTCGGTGCCCGGAGTCAGGTTCACGAACGCGCCGAAGCTCGTGGTCTTCACGACTTTGCCGTTGTACACCTCACCCGGTTCAGGGACATGCGGATTGGCGATCGAATCGATGATGCCCTTCGCCTTCTCGGCAGCCGCGCCACCCTCGGAGGAGATGTACACAGTACCGTCGTCCTCGATGGTGATTTCAGCGCCGGTGTCTTCCTGGATCTGGTTGATCATCTTGCCCTTCGGGCCAATGACCTCACCGATCTTCTCGACAGGCACCTTGGTGGTGATGATACGCGGAGCGAACGGGCTCATCTCGGCCGGGCCGTCGATGCACTCGTTGATCAGGTCGAGAATCGTGGCGCGGGCTTCCTTCGCCTGCTGCAGAGCGGCGGCAAGCACATCGGCAGGAATGCCGTCAAGCTTGGTGTCCAGCTGCAACGCGGTGATGAACTCGGACGTGCCGGCCACCTTGAAGTCCATATCGCCGAACGCGTCTTCGGCACCCAGAATATCGGTCAGCGTCTTGTAAATGTGCTGGCCGTCGACATCACCGGAGACCAAACCCATCGCGATGCCTGCCACCGGAGCCTTCAGCGGCACGCCAGCGGACAGCAGCGACAGCGTGGACGCGCACACAGAGCCCATGGAGGTGGAACCGTTGGAACCGATAGCTTCGGAAACCTGACGGATCGCGTACGGGAACTCCTCGCGACTCGGCAGCACCGGCACAAGCGCCTTCTCAGCGAGAGCGCCATGGCCGATTTCGCGGCGCTTCGGAGAACCGACACGCCCGGTTTCGCCAGTCGAATACGGCGGCATCTCATAGTTGTGCATGTAGCGCTTGGACTGCGGGCCGCTCAGTGCGTCAATCTGCTGCTCCATCTTGAGCATGCCAAGCGTGGTGACACCGAGAATCTGGGTCTCGCCGCGCTGGAAGAGCGCAGAACCGTGGACGCGCGGCACAATGTCCACTTCAGCGGACAACGTACGGATATCGCGCAGACCACGGCCGTCAATGCGGTAATCCTGGGTCAGGATGCGGCGACGCACAATCTGGCGCTGCAGCTCCTTGAACGCGTTGCCGAGTTCCTTCTCTTTCTCGGCGTCGTCCATATCGGTGAACTCATTGGCCAGCTGCTCACGCACCTGCTCCTTGATTTCGTGGATACGCTCCTGACGAGGCAGCTTCTCCGCGATGGACAGGGCTTCGTCGAGCTGGGCGTGGGCGATTTCGTCGATGCGGTTATACAGATCCTCAGTATACTCCGGGAACAGCTGGAACTCCTTGGCCGGCTTCGGAGCCTTGGCCTTGAGCTCGTTCTGGGCTTCGCAAATCGTCTTGATGAACGGCTTGGCCGCCTCAAGACCGCCGGCGACGACTTCCTCGTCCGGCTTGGTCTGGCCCTCGTCATAAATAAGATGCCAAGCGTTCTTGCCGGCACCGGCTTCGATCATAGCGATGGCGACATCGCCGTTTTCGACCACACGACCGGCGACGACGATTTCGAACACCGCACGCTCGCGTTCGCTCCAACGCGGGAAAGCGACCCACTGGCCGTCGATCAAGGCGAGACGCACACCCGAAACCGGACCTTCGAACGGCAGACCGGAAATCATGGTGGACGCGGACGCAGCGTTCAGTGCGAGCACATCGTAAGCGTCGTCAGGATTGACGGCAAGCACGGTCTCCACGACCTGCACTTCGTTGCGCAGCGTGTGCGGGAACAGCGGACGCAGCGGGCGGTCGATGATACGGCAGGCGAGAATCGCCTCTGAGCTCGGACGGCCTTCACGGCGGAAGAAGGAGCCCGGAATCTTGCCCGCGGCATACATCTTCTCTTCCACGTCAACGGTCAGCGGGAAGAAGTCGTAGTTCTCCTTCGGGCTGGAACCGGCCGTGGTGGTGGACAGCACCATCGAATCATCGTCAAGATAGGCGGCAACAGCCCCATCCGCCTGCTGGGCGAGACGACCCGTCTCGAAGCGCAACGTGCGCTTGCCAAATGAACCATTATCGATAACAGCCTCTACGGCCTTGATTTCGGGACCCTCCAAGGGTTCCTCCTTTGTTTGATTATCTATCTACCTGAACCAATACTGACCTGACGCAGGCCTTGCGTGTCACGCGGCATACCTGGCCGCGAATCCTTCGTTTTCCTCGTGTCAGAACGTCAGTTCCATTATTCACTTATTCTTTGACTTTTCGCTTGCGGCATCGCATCCCGTGCATGCCCTGCCGACCCTCGGCATACCCATCCTGTCTCGGCGGCGGCAGGCGCTGCCATGCTGCCCGCCACCGTCGACACCGATCCGCCCCTTGGGCGAGACCCTTATGATATACAAGCGCCCGCGCACAAGGCACGGGCGGAAGTCTTCTATCGACGCAGGCCGAGACGGTCGATCAAGGAACGGTAACGATTGATGTCCTCACGCTTGAGATAGTCAAGCAGACGACGACGGTCGCCGACCATGAGCAACAGGCCACGGCGCGAATGATGATCGTGCTTGTGGGTCTTGAGGTGCTCGGTCAAATCAGCGATGCGCTTGGTAAGCAGCGCAACCTGGACCTCCGGGGAACCGGTGTCGCCTTCGTGCGTCGCGTACTTGCTGATGATTTCCTGCTTGTCCTGAGCCGTAAGTGCCACGGCTTCCTCCTTGGGTTCTAGCTGCGCGGTGCCACCGGCCCAATGCCGGAGCGCTCTCTATCCGCGGGCGAAACACGCCAAAACACAATTGTAAACCAAGGTGCGGAAAATCTTCAGCACGGCATGGCGACCTCAGCGCGACACCTCAGACGTTCACACCGATTCGAGCAAACCGCCGAACATCGTGATGCACAACGCGACAACCTCAATCACAAAGAACATCGTGAACGAAGCCCAGCTGTGCGTAAGCACGTTGAGCGGAGAATCCTTGCGGATGACCACCAACAGCCCCACGAATACCACCGCATACACCGCCACTGCGACGCCTGCGGTCATAATGCCAAGATTCGCCGCATTCGCCAACGGTGCCGCAGAGCCGTATACGACATACGTCGAATACCAGAAATTGAACCGCAACAGGCACATGCCCGCAACCAACTGCTCAGCGATGACACCGACCACGAACACCACACGCCACAACCAGCGACGCGTATCGACGATCAGCATGCCAAGTCCCGTGAACATCAGCACGGTGACCAGCCACGAGACGAACGTCACCCCCTGCACGGACAGAGCGCTGACCGCTGCGACCAAATCAGCGGTGTTATGGACGGCGATATCACGCCCGATGCCATAGGGCACAATAATCGCCAGCAGCAACAGGATTGCGAATACCGCCCATTGCACCGGATGCGACTTGCTGCGTTCGATATCCGCCAAAGACAAATCACTGTCGGGGATTGTGGGCTCGGGATGCTTCGACACGTCCACATGCTCGACCTTCCCGCGCACGATTTCGGTTGCGGTGTTCACTTCGCCGGCGACAGAGGCGGAATCTGCGTCTTCCGCAGCGGACACGCCAGTGGGCTGGACCTCAGCCGTTCCGGCCGCATCTGCAGCGGACACGCCGGCAGTGTGCGCCTCAGCCGTTCTCGCCGCTGCCGTATCAATCACGTCAGCAGCCTTCTCCCCGCTCATGTCCGCGCTGTTGTGTGGGCTCGTTTGTGCCATGCATCGCCTCGCTTGTCCGAACATGCGGCGCGACGGCCACACGCATGATTTCGCTATCCACTCTAGTATGCCGCAGTCGGATCGGATTCGCACGAAAGACGGGCTGAATCGGCATCCAAATGCGAGATCGTGAGACTTGCGCCGACTTGCGGTGAGGCTCCGCCGTCGCATCTGACCGGGAATCATACAAACCGGCGATGCAAGCAGCACTTGTGCGACCGATCGAAGAGGATAAGGCTTTGGCCTATCTGCGTGTCCGGAATCAGCTGCGATGGATCTGCAGCGTCGCGCATCGCGCATGGCACGGCATACGTCACGCACCCGATAGCATGCGTTTCGTCCGATCCAAGAGCCGTAATGCCCGGTAACGCATGCGCTGGCATACGCAAACCGCCGGATACTGCCCTGTGCCGCGGCTTTCCGACGAGATTTGGACAGTCGCGCATGTCGCTGCATACGCAATGTGCGGGGAACACCTGGGCGGATGGCGTTGTCTCCGGCATCCCCACCACCGGACACACATGCCGACCAATCACCCTGCTTCTACCGACGCTCACAGTACGCCCAGCGTCAGCAGAAGGTATGCATCACTGCCGGAGTCACATGTTGGCCTATAACTCCTGGTTTGTGCGGTGATACAAACTGTTGACGCCAACCAGGCATTCAGCGTAACCAGTTTGTGCAGTGGTACAAACCGTTGACGCCAACCGGGCATCCCGCGCAACTGGTTTGTGTGGTGGTACAAACCGTCGACGCTAGCCGGGCATTCAGCGTAACCAGTTTGTGCAGTGATACAAACTGTTGACGCTAACCGGCCATTCAGCGTAACCAGTTTGTATGGTGGCGCAAACCGTCGACGCCAACCGGGCATTCAGCGTAACCAGTTTGTATGGTGATGCAAACCGTCGACGCCAGCCGGGTGAGCAACGAAAAAGCCCCGGGGTTCCGGGGCTTGTGGAGCGGATGACGGGAATCGAACCCGCGTAATCAGTTTGGAAGACTGAGGCTCTACCATTGAGCTACATCCGCGCATCGCACCAGATGCAAGCATTCGGCGCAACTCGTGCCATTATACACGAATCCATGACGACGCGCCGCGAATCAGGGAGACACCAGCGCACCAACCTGCCAGCACATCAGCATGCCAGCACATGTCAACATCTCCGGCACACCGACACACCAACCAGCAAGTCACCGCACCGGCATACCGCCGCATCCTGCATCCAAGGAAGGAGCGGCGGCACACCGGTAACCGAATCGACCGTCAGCACACCTCGATCTTCCACTCGTACGGTTTGAGCGCCACCGTGCGCGGCAGGCTGACCCCTTCGATGCTGTCGAGCGTCGCCGTCGCGTCACGATTCGCGAAATTGAACACGCCGAGCACCGTGCGCCCTTCGGCTTGCCGAACCATCGCGAGAACGCCATCATCATGCGCATCCCACGTCGTGACCCACGCGTCAGGGGCGAAGCACGGATCCGAACGCATCTGGCGCACATCCGCCATACCCTCCCACAACCGGTTGGGCAAGGTTCCGGGAACATCGCGCTGTGCCACGTTCTTCCAGTTGAAGCGGCTGCGGTGCAGATTGCGGCTGTCGGCGACACGATCGGGATCTTCCTTGTAATCCCAGCCGTTGAGCTGGCCGATTTCATCGCCGCAGTTGAGCATCGGGAACCCGCGAAGGAAGCCCATCGCATGATGCATCAGCAGGTCACGCTGGATCGAACGCTCGTAGAGAGGCCGGTCGTGGGTGATGATGGCGCGTTCGATGCCGCACAGGCTCGCCGTGGTGCCGCAGCTGCGCGCGTCGCCGGACGCCGGGTCGTAGTTGTACAGTTCGCCCATCGACCAGCTGCCGGGCACCATGCCCTCGTAGAAGTGGTACAGGAATTCCTTGTGTTTGAGCGGGTCGATGCCCAGCTGGCGTTCGACATCCTCATCCAAACCCCAGCCGATATCGTCATGGCAGCGTAGGTAGTTGACGAACCAGCAGTTGTCGGGCAGCGCGTCAAGCTTGTCGATCTGGGTTTTAAGCAGCCGGGTATCGCCGTTGGCGAGCGCGCTCCACAGGTTGACCATGACGGACACGTTGTACAGCATGTGGCATTCGGGCTTGTCGGGGGTGCCGAAGTAGGCGGCGAGCTCCTTGGGGGCCATGACGACCTCGCCTTTGAACACGACGGCAGGGCAGACGATTTCGGACATGATGCGCATCATGCGCACGATGGTGTGCACTTGCGGCAGGTTGCGGCAGTTGGTGCCGAGCTGCTTCCAGATATACGGCACGGCGTCGATGCGGAAGACTTCGACACCGAGATTGGCCAGATGCAGCAGGCTGGACATCATGGCGACGAAGACTTTCGGGTTGCGGTAGTTGAGATCCCATTGGAATGGGTAGAACTGGGTCATGACCCATTTGCCCATCTGTTCGTTCCAGGTGAAGTTGCCGGGCGCCGCGGTCGGGAAAACCTGCGGGACGACGGCATCATACTGGTCGGGGATGGTGCGGTCGTCGTAGCAGAAGTAATAATCCTGGTATTCGGGGTCGCCCGCCTGCGCCGCTTTCGCCCACCGGTGGGTCGAGGCGGTGTGGTTCATGACGAAATCAAGGCATAGGCTGATGCCGGCTTTGCGCAGTTTCGCGGTAAGGTCGGCGAGATCCTGATTGGTGCCGATGGATGGGTCGACGGTGTCGAAATCCTCGATGGCGTAGCCGCCGTCGTTGTCCGGATGCGGCATGGTCAGCAGCGGCATGAGGTGCAGATAGGTCAGATGCTGTTCTTTGAGATAGTCGATGTGTTTGGCCAGGTCGGTCAATTTGCCGGCGAACAGATCGGTGTACATGGTCATGCCGAACATGTCGCCACGCCGATACCACTGCGGGTCGCGCTCACGAGCGGTGTCGAGACGTTTGAGATCGGCGGGCCGGTCGGCGTGCGCTTTGGCCATAACGCGCTCGAAGTGCGCCAATTCCGGCGAATCGCCATACAATGAGCGGAACAGCTCCTCTAGTTCGGCGCGGCGAGGCGCGAGGCGCTCAGCGAATACGGTATCGATATGCTTGGCAGCCATCTGAAACTCCTATGTCTCTGATCCCAGCGACCAGTACCTTCGGGTCGGGGTGCCCAACAGTATATCAAACCGGTTCGAGTCAGGCAATGCAACACTCCGAGTCAGCAAGCATTCATCTGAACCCACGATTCCTTTCATCGATTCAACCGCACACGGCAAGGATCACGACCGCAGAAGCGACCGGCCCGTCATGGCTCAGCGAGATATGCCACAGCCAGCGCGGCGCATCCCCCTGAGGTTGTGCGCCGGCATCGGTCGCAGCGGACACGCCACGATGAGCACCACGATGGACACCAGGCAAAGCGTCGGACAACGCCAGCGCGACATCGTCGGCAAGCACCACATGCGGCACCCCGCGCGCATCATCGAGAATCTCAATCCCCGACCACGGGACGGTGTCCACGGTATACGGAAGCGGGCCGGACTCCCCCAGCGCCTCGCACCACGCTTTGATCACCGCTTCCTTGCCGGCCCACCGTGCGGCAAGATGCACAGCCTCGCCATCGGCCTTGAGCCGGCCACGCAAGGCGCTTTGCCGCAGCTCGCGCGGCGAGAACAGCCTACGCATACCACTGCCGGGCGATTCGAGTTGCTCGGCGAACGCATCCAGCGCCACGACATCATGGCCGAGACCGAAGATACGGTCCGCGAACCTCTGCCGATCCGCCACTATTCTCACCGCCGTTGACGCCATCGGCGGCACTGATTCCGCCGTTCCATCCGCATCCAGCATCATCACGCCGAAGTGAATCCGGTCGCACAGGCGACGAGGAACGACAGCACAAGGAACACCAGGAACCATGGGGAGCTCCAGCATGCCGCGACCGTGCCCTGCGGGCTGCGATGGGCTTTCATATACTCGCGGATCCGGTTGAAACGCAGGATGAGGTACAGCAGGGAACCCACACCGACGGCGATGGTGAACCCGTAGCCGACGATGTTCTGCGCGTCCTGCGGCATCACGGCCAACAGGCGCGAAAGCAGGTCAGAGAAGACGAAATTATTCGTGATATGCAGCACGATCGACCATACCAGCCCGTATTCGGTGGCGATATAGCCCAACACCAGACCGACAAGGATCGCGTACGCGCCTTGCAGCAAATCCGTGTGGAAGAAGCCGAACATCACCGCGCTGGTGACGATCGAGAACACTTTGCCGTACTTGGCGAGCGCAGGCATCACCAGACCGCGGAACAACAGCTCCTCCATGATCGGGCCGAAGAAGCCGGCGTACAGGACCATCGCCAGCGTGCCCATCGAGGCGTCGATGCTGTCCATCGCTGTGTCGGGTTTCGCCCCGAACAGTCCGGACACCCAGTCAAGCGCCGGCTCGAGGATGAAAGTGTAGACGCTGGAAGCGCCGAGAATCAGCATGATGGCAACTAGGAAGACGACGGGTGTCATCGTGCGGTGGGCGCGTTGCCCGTGCCCGGTGATTTCCAGGCGCAGTTCGTGCGGCAGACCTTTCCATAACGGATCGTGCGGCCGTCTGAACCCCAAGTAGACCGCGCAACCGACCAAAGCGACCAGACTGACGACACCGGACATCCGGTTTTGGAGTGCATCGCTGTAGATTTCGGTTGTGGGCATGCCTTTCAGGGTCAAGATGGCGATGATGGTCATACTGGCCACCAGCGCGATCGCCGTCATCACCACGCAATAGAACAGCACAAGTCTGGCTTCGCGGTCGACTGCGCGGCGGACTTGTTGGGCGTAGGTCAGGACGCGTTGGGGGATCCATGCGGGTTGCTGGGTCTGGGCGAACGGCTGCGGCGGATACGGCTGATACGGTGGCGCCGGCTGGTAGGGCGGGACTTGCTGGTAGGGCGGGACTTGCTGATACGGCGGCACAGGCTGCGGCGAGTAGGGGTATTGCCCGGACGGGTACGGCTGGTAGGGATACGGCGTTCCCTGCAGCTGGGCCGGATAGACGGGATAGACAGGATTCTGGTATGCCGCCGTCGTGGGCGCCTGTTGCGGGAATTGCGCATTGGCCTGCGTCTGGGGAACCTGCTGATACGGCTGATACGGCTGATACGGCTGGTATTGCGAGTATGACTGCTGCGGCTGAGGCGGTCGGGCAGGCGGATCGACCGGTTGTCCAGCGGTGTGGGAGGAGGACTGATCCGCAGGCTGATCCGCAGCATACCCCTGCTGCGAGGTCTGCTGCGGCTGCGGGGTCAGCTGCGGCTGCGCCATCGGCGGCTCGCCGATTGGTCCGACATGTTCCGGCTGGCCGGCAGAAGTCCTGTCCGTATCATCAATCTGGTCGCCCATGCGTCCCCTTTCCTGCTGTGCCCGCACCTGCGAAGCAGGCACATGCTGTCGTCATCGTCGTATTGTCATCATCGCAGCCGCGGCTGACCGTTTCATGGGATGCCAAACGCGTGCTGCGCCCGTCGACGCCGGGAGTCTCTCAGTGTCGGCGGACGCAGCATCATCAGCGCTACGGATCATCCGGCCAATCCAGACAATCCGGCGTCACACGGAAGTCAGGCCTCGTAATACCCATCGGCGCCAAGACGCGCATTCGGATCGAGCAGCATGGCCTTCTCGACTTCGTGGGCGTTGTATCCGTGGCCGTCCTTGTGGAAGTGACGCTCATCGATTGGCTCGTACAGCGCGGCATGGCCCATCATGCCTTCTTCCAGACGACGGTGCCCCGCCGCCAGACGTCCGTTCGCGCGCTTGCGCCACGCCTCCAACGCCCCATCGCCCGCAGTGTGCGCCACCGCAGCCTCGAAGGCGCCAGGGCTGACAATCGCCACAAAACCGCCGACATGACCGAACCCGAGGGATGTCGCCAACCCCGCCTTGACCGGACCGACCTTGATCGGGCTGGTCGGCCACACCATGAAGTCGTCCCGCTTGAGCTTCGGATCGACGCAGTCGAGCGACGCATTCGCCGGGACGATACCCGTGCGGAACAGCTGGGTCAGGCCATTAATCTGGAACACACAGGCGCCGCCCTTCGCATGACCAGTCAAGCTCTTCTGGGAGATGACCAGCAGCGGGTTGCCTTCAGTGCGGCCGATGGCATGCGCAAGCGTGTTGTGCAGCTCGGACTCATTCGGATCGTTCGCGTTCGTGGACGTGTCGTGCTTGGAAACCACGGCGATATCGTCCGGGGTGACACCAAGCCGCGCCAAATCATGCACCAGCTTGGAATCGCGGCCGCCCATGCCGGCGGCGAGCGCCCCCAGACCCGGAGCCGGAATCGAGGTGTGCGCTCCATCCGCGTAGGAGTGGATGAATCCGACAACACCGGCGACCGGCAAGCCAAGCTTGAGCGCAATATCGCCGCGAGTCAGCAGAATCGTGCCGCCGCCCTGCGATTCGACGAAACCGCCGCGACGACGGTCGTTCGCACGGGAGAAGAAGCGCGCGTCAATACCCTTGGCGTACATCTCTTGGGCGTTCGCGGTGGCGTTCATATTGCCGAACCCGATGACGGACTCGACACCGATGTCGTCGATGGCGCCGGCGACCACAAAATCAGCCTTGCCGAGCGCGATCTTGTCGGCGCCTTCCTCAACGGAGACCGCAGCAGTCGCGCAAGCGGAAACCGGCTGGATGATATTGCCGTACCCGCCGATGTACGACTGCATCACATGGGCGGCGACCACATTCGGCAGCGCCTCCTGGAGGATGTCGGTCGGAATCTCATGGTTGAGGAAGCGATCGAGATACAGCTTGCGCATCGACTGCATACCGCCGAAACCAGTGCCTTGCGTGCTTGCAACCATGGAGGGGTGTACGGCCTGCAGGATCTCCGTTGGCGTGAAGCCTGCGGACAGGTAGGCGTCCACCGCAGTGACGATGTTCCACAGGGCGATCGGGTCGACCGCACCGACCATCGAAGCGGGGATGCCCCACTTGAGCGGGTCGAAGCCCTTGGGGAACTGGCCGCCGACCGTTCGGGTCATGGTTGCGCGGCGCGGCACGCGGATCATCGAGCCGGCATGGCGGGTGACCACCCATTCGCCTGCTTCGGCATCCTCGCGGATGCTGGTGTGTGCTTCGTCAAGCTTGACGTATTCACGGGCCATATCCTCGGTGGGTACGGAGAATTCGACATCATGGTCGAGGAAGATTTCAGCCTCTTCCTCGTCATTGCCGCCTTGCTCGCCGTCACGCAGGTAGTCGGAGCCCATGCCGTCTTCGAACGGTCGGACACCGCTGCGCGCCACGACCTCGTCATGATACCGTTCAGCGATATCCTCTTCGGGCACCAAGTTGCCATCGGTGTCATACCAGCCGGCTTTCGGACTGTCTTGCCAAGTGAGCAAGCCCATATTCCACGCGAGTTCGAGCACAGCGCCTGCGGACAGGTCAACGCTGCCGTCGGAGTGGATGCCGAGCTCCGCTTGGGCACGGGTGCGACCGGAACCCCACGGGCCGAGTTCGCCGACGGAGACGATGACGATTTCGTCTTCTGGCCGCGCGGTGACATTGCTCCAGTCGTCGAGATTGATGTCAGGCTGGCGGGGTACGCGCGGTGTTGGCAGGGCCTTGATGGTGGCCGTGGCGGTGGCTGCCGCGTTCTGGCCGTTGTCGGAGGCTTGCGATTCGGCGCGTGTTGCGTCTTCCATGGCCTCACGGCGCAAAGCGCTGATATCGATGGGCTCACCGCCCAGTCCTCCGGTCAGGTCCACGTCCAGCGGTGCGGTCTTGGCTTGTTCGCGTGCTTCCTTCGTGGACAGTTCGAGGAGCTTGACGGCAATCTGCGCGGTCGAATAGGTCTTCAAACCGTGGCGTTCGACCACTTCGACAAGCGGGTCGTTGCCGCCCATCAAACCGGTTCCCCGCACCCAGCCGATCTTCGGATGGGCGAAGGTGACGCGGCCGGACCACACGCGTTCGGCGTGGGCGCGGTTGACGATCGCGTCGAATGCGCTCTTGACTTCGCCGTAGGCGCCGTCGCCGCCGAAAATGCCGCGGTTCGGCGAACCGGGCAGAATCACGTGAAGCCGATGCTGCACGTCAGTATCCGAGCCGATGGCCGCGAAGCCGGTGATCGCGCGTTCCACGCCCCACAGCATGAGGCGCGCCTGCGATTCGAACAGTTCGCCAGAATCGGCCATGGTGCCGTGGACCGGAGGTGCGGCGAACGGGAAGAACAAGGTGGGCTCATACGCCGGCTTGATCACCGTGGTCGTAGCACCGGATGTCTTCTTCTGCTCATGGCCGACCCAATCGACCAGCGCATCGACATCACGGTAGCTAGACAGGTTCGCAGGGACAAGCCACAGGCGGGCGCCCGCAGCGGCATGCGTACGGTATGCCTGCTTCGCCCACTGCTTGACGGACGGCTTGAAGCTGTGCGAGGTGGCGACGACAGTCGCGCCTCCGGCCAGCAGACCGCACACGACTTGGGCTGCGATGGAACGCGGGGCGACACCGGTGACGACGGCGATATCGCCGGCGAACCGGGACGCCGCCGGATCGGCCTTCGGATCGGCGAGCGCCTGCGTGGCGATGGTGTCGTATATCGCGGCGAGATCGCGGTTGTCCTCGCGTTCGGCCTTGGCTGCGAACCACTTGGCCTGCTTGCATACCGCATCACCGGCGCCGGTGAAGTCCAGTCCGGCGACCGAACGGTCATCGTTGTAATACAGACGGGCGAGATCCTCACGCGCGCTGGCCCAGCGGTCATCGAATTCGATGGCCTTGCGGGCGTCGAAGCGCGGTTCGACCTGCTTGGGCCAGTCGGCTCCGAGTTCCGCGGCGACAGTCTGGACGACGGCCGCATCATCGTCGGCTTCAGGCTGTGCCGCAGGAGCGTTCAGCCCGAGGCGATCGAGCACATAGCGGGCGGTGGATGCGAGCACGCCGGTAGACCCGGTGACCTGCTGCGCGAAGGCGTCAAGAGCGGCGGAATCAACCACTGCGCCTGATGCGGAACCGGAAGCGGAGGGCAGCGCAACTGTGATGCTGCGGCTGGCGGCCACTTGTTGAACGGCGGCATCGATCAGGGCATTGGCGCCGGCTTGGTTCTGGGCGGTCTCGGTGCCGAGCGTCGCCAGATCCCCGCCACGCGAGGATGCGCCGTCGCGCGTGCCGAGCACAAGCGCAACGAGTACGTGGGAGGCCCAGCCTTCACCAAGCTGCCACGTATTGGTCACCCGCTGCTCGACCTGCGCCTGCTTGATACCGGCGGCACCGAACAGGTGACGGATGCGATCGCGCACGATATCGGCGAGCACTTGGCCGAACGGCTTGTAATTCGGGGCGACCTTGTCGACCAGCTTGTTCAGTGCGGAGACCGGAGCTTCGGCGGCGCCATCGACGCTTGCCACGCCCAGCTCGGAGCTGATATCCATCAGCAGCTGGTTGCGCCTGGAGGATACGCCGTTGGTCAGCGTGTCCGTCGTGTCGTTGTCGCCGATCTGATCGGGGCGGATCTTGCCCGCATATGCGAGCAGCGCCGCGATGGCATCGGAGGCATGGAACGGGATGTCCGCCGGCCGTTCGCCGGATGCGGCTGCGGGAGCAGCCGGGGCGGCAGGAGCAGGGGCCGCAGAGTCAGCAGCCGGAGCGGTCTGCGCAGCAGCGACGGCGGGAGCCGCGGACGACGCAGAAGCAGCAGCCGGAGCGGCAGACGCGGCGGCGCTATCCTCCTCGTCCTCAACCTCAACGAGCGGATCGGTATCGGTCATGTACATCCGGCCCTCATCGCGACCCACGTTGTATACGGTCACATGACGGCCGGTGTACTGCGGCAGACGCAAGGTCTTCGTACCGAGATTCGCCAGTGTCGGGGCGTTGCCCAGACCGACCTCGACATATTCCTCCACGCCAAGCCCGTCGTGTGCGGTCGCGCGGAACATGAGGTCCTGCGTTTCGATCCATCGCACCGGGCTGGCGAACTGCCAAGACAGCAGTTCGGTCAGCAGCAGGCGGCCGAGTTTCTGCTCGTCGGCGGCATAGGAATCCCACACCTGCGGGTCGTCGAGCGCGGCCTTGATGCGTTCGGATGGCACGACGTCGAGGATCTTGCGCGCGAAATCGCGTGTCATTTCGAACGGCACGGCCACAAGGTTCGGAATGTACCGTCCGACCAGACGCTGGTAGTCGATGTACTGCGGCAGCAGCGCGTCAAGCTTGTCGCGGAATTCGGGCACGCCCTTGCGCAACAGCCTCGAGTGGAACGGCACATCGATGCCGGGAACGAGCATGAAGGCCGGCTTGCCGCCGTATTCCGCCACACGGCGGGCGGCATCCGCCTTCAGCGCCTTGAGCCCGGCGATGGTGCCGGCGATCGCGTACTGCTGGCCTGCAAGGTTGTAGTTGACGATTTGCAGGAATTCGCCGGACTGCTTGGCGATGCTTTCGACGTACTCTTCGACGCCGTCATCGCCGACGCCGAACTGGTTCGGCCGCAGCGCGCCCATGCGATAGTTGGAGCGTCCCTGTTCGTCGCGCTCGATGAGATGGTGCATCGTGGAACCACGGTGGAACACGAGCTCGAGCACGGTTTCCAACGGAATGATGCCCGCGAAGGAGCTCAAGGCGTTGTATTCGCCAAGCGAATGGCCGGCGAAGTAAGACGGCCACAAGTCGCAACCGGCTTCGCGCAGACGGGCGGTCTGGGCGAATGCGACCGTGGCGAGCGCGACCTGGGTGAACTGGGTGAGGTTGAGCAGCCCGTCGGGATGCCGGTAGGTGACGCCGTTCGCGGTGAGTTCCTTGGGGTTGTCACGCACGACAGCAAGGATCGAGAAGCCGAGCTTGCTTCGGGTCAGGGCGTCGGCGCGCTCCCACACTTCGCGGGCGGCCGGGGATTTCGCACGCTCATCCAGAGCCATGCCCTGCTTCTGGATGCCCTGCCCCGGGTAGACGAAGGCGGACACGAGCGGGCGGGTGGCGGCGGTGCCGCGCGAAACCAGCTGGCCGTCGATGCGGCAGGTGACTTCGAGCAGCAGCCCGCCGTGACGGATATGGCCGACGCGCTCGACGGTGATTTCCACTTGATCGTCCAACTGGACCATGCCGTACATGTTGTAGGTCCAGCCGGCAATTTCGTAATGCATACCCTTGTCATCGCTCGCCTGCACAACATGCTGGGCGGTTGCGGACAGCCACATGCCATGCACGAGCGGAGCGTCCAGGCCGCTGATGGCAGCGCCGCGCACGGAGGTGTGAATCGGGTTGAAATCGCCTGAAGTCCGTGCGAATGCGGTCATTTCATGCGGGGCTCGGACGGTGACGCGACGCAGCAGGCGGCGCGGGGTCGGCTCGGTGGACTGACCGGCTTGATCCTTCGCATCATCCTCATTCGGGGTATGAGACGGATGATTCCGATAGGTGAGATATTCGCCGTAATCGGGAGCTTCGACAGGCAGCTCGTCGCTGTAGGCACGACCACGGATCGCGAAACGTTCGGTCTCATGCGCAAGAATCGTGCCATCGTCTGCGGTATGCGTCACATGGATGGTGACCACACGCCCGGAAGCGGATTCAGCGTACGGATCAGCCCAGCTGGTCAGGCTGATCTGCTCGCCGGTGTGGCGCAACAGCTCCGTCTGGGGGACCTGCAGTTCGATGAGATGGTCGAGATGAACCGCATTGAGCAGACCTTCGATCACCGGATACCCGTTGACGCTCACCGAACCGAGCGCCGCGTAAATCGCCGGCCACGCCGGGCCGACCAACGCGTCAGGGGCGATACGCGAAGCATTGAGATCTCCCGGCAGGATTCCTGCGGTCGCCGCCTCATGATCGACGCCGAGATTCGCGGACAGCGTGTACTGGGCGTGCGCCACGCCGAACGGATAGTGCTCAGTGTCGTCTGACGGCGTGATGCGCGGCATCGCGGTCAGCCGGTCGCCGGTAATCGCGGTGTTGCCGATACCCGCGACGGCGGCGAGCATCGCATACACATGTTCCGGAAGACGCTTGCGGTCGACAACAGGCAGACGGCCGCAATCCGTACCGCTCACTGTCAGCGGAATCACGATATCGCGCACCGCGTGCTTGCCGAGTCCGCCGTCGGGATCCTTGTCCCAGAAGGTGTCGAGATGGATGTCCAGATCCAGCAGCGTGTTGTCTCCGTCCGTGCCGACTTCGTCGATACGGTAGTTCGCGTCATCCGCAGCCGTTCCATATGCGGGATTGCCAGTCACGTGGCCGATCCAGGAAATGTTCGGGCAGCTGCGCACGTACGCCTGCACGTCACCTGCTCCGGCGAGCGTGCCGAGGGCGTTGACAGCCGGCTCGTCCGACTGCGCCGCCAGGACTTGCGTGCGTTCCAGCGCCGCGTGTTCGAAGCGGCCGAGAATGTCGGCGACCGGCTCATCGACGGTCGTAATGCCGGCGACTGAAATCGGGCCGGGAATGATGCGCACGGCATCCGCACTGTAGCGCGGATCTTCGGACTGCCACAGTTGGTCGCGGCCCCACCAGCGCAGCAGGTCGTTGTCGATCACCGGAACGAACGGCATCGGCTTGGGGTATTCGTTGACCAAGGTGATGAACCATGCGGCATCCGTCGGTTCGACTTCAAGCGTGTCGATCTGAGGGTAGCGCTCCCCGAGCTGGTTCAACGCCTGCTGCGGGTTGGATTCCACATCGGCGCGTACGGCGAACAGCGGCGTGAATTCGCCGGATTCCTGATCGCGCACGCGGGCTTCGATGCGCTGCAGCAGGTGCAGGTAGCGGTCCGCGTAGGTCGGGTCGGCCCAGGGGAAGGACAGATCAGCGAAACGTTGCGCCCACTGACGGTAGGTCATCGAAGCGACGTCGCCGAAATACGGTTTCGCGGTCTTGTCGAGCGCGTCGATGATTTCGGCGCGACGAGACTCAATCTGCTCGGGATGCTTCATCATCTCGACCAGCAGACGGCCGCAGCGTGCGGAGGAATTCTCCAATTCGTAAATATCGGCGTGCAGGTGGCTCAGGCCGGAGCTGACACCGCCGACCACCTTGCCGGACGGCACCCAACGTTCGCCGCGCGGGGCGAACGGATCGTCGCCGCCCTGTTCGAGCGTGATGCCGGGGGTTTCGACGAGCATACGTTTGACCTGCGGGCTGGTGTGCGCCTCCTTGGCGGTCATGACGGCAGTGCCGACGAGCACACCGTCCACCGGCATGTCCGGCTCGCCGTAAGCACGGGACCATTCGCCGGAAATGTAATCCGCGGCGCGTTCAGGTGTACCGATGCCGCCGCCGGCGACCAGCACGAGGTTCTCGCAACCGCGCACATCGGCATACGTGTCAAGCAGCAAATCGTCCAGCGACTCCCAGGAATGGTGGCCGCCGGCGGAACCGCCTTCGACTTCGGCAATGATGGTGACCGGGGCGACCGCCTTCGCGATGCGCACCACCTGGCGGATCTGATCGACCGTGCCAGGCTTGAATGCCACGTACGGAAGGCCGTCCGCCCGCAGGGATGCGATAAGCTGCTTGGCTTCGTCGAACTCCGGGATACCAGCGGACACGACCACGCCGTCGATCGGAGCGCCGGAGGCACGCTTCTTCGGCACCAGGCGCTGCGTGCCGAACTGGAGGTTCCACAGGTAGCGGTCCATGAACATCGCATTGAATTCGACCGTGCGGCCTTCTTCAAGCTCATCTTCCAGCTCGGACAGATGCCGGTCGAGCACTTCGGCGGTCACCTGGCCGCCGCCGGCGAGTTCGGCCCAGTACCCGGCATTGGCGGCAGCCGCGACAATCTGCGGGTCAACGGTGGTCGGCGTCATGCCGGCAAGCAAGATCGGCGGTTTGCCGGTCAGCTCACTGAACTTCGTGCCGATTCGGTCGCCGGCCGGCGTGTGGATGACGCGCGGACGGTACACATTCCAGTTTTGCAAGCGTTCGGGATCGCCGGTCAACGTGGACAGCGCGGCACGGTCAGCGGAGCTTGCCGCCTCGACCACGCCGGCACCGCTGCCTTGGGCGAGCGCGGCGACCAGTTTCCCGGCGGTCGTTCCCGGCCCCATATCGATGATCCACAATGCGGACGGATCCGTGGACGCAAGCAGCTTGCGCACCCTGCCGGTCCAATCCACATGGTTGATGAGCACCTCCTCGGCGAGCTCGCGGGCACGCAGCCCGTCAAACCCGCAAGCCTGCGCCCACGCGACCGTCTGGTCGACGGCATCGGCCATCAGCGGGGAATGGAACGGCAGCGTCACATCAAGATATTCAAGCGTCGGGTCGAACACCGAACCGCCACGAACCTTCTGCTCACGCAGACGAGCCTGCTTGCGATGCTCCTTGCCGACGGCGAGCGCAAACAGCGTCAAATCCTCAGGATATCCAGACAACACCTGATGGTCGGGCGCGTTCTCGACAGCGATGGAAATCGGCCCGCGCGTCGCCGGGATGCGCGCGATCAAGGTTTCAGTCTGCTTGCGGTTGGCTCCCTTGACCGACAACATCGGGGTGGCGCCTTCCAATTTCGCGTGCAGGCCGAGCAGACGCGCCTGACGGGTGCCGGCGACGCCGATGAGACGGGCGACAGCGAGGATTTCATCAATCGGTTCCTGCGCGGCTTCAAGTGAGCCTGCACGTTGCAGTTCGCGGGCCATATGCACGCCGATGATGCCCTGCGAATGGCCGAGCAGCGCCACCGGTTTCGAAGCGGGGCTGTAGCCCAGATGCACAGCGTCCATAATCGCCGCAAGCTGGGTGAGCGCGATACCTTCGACACTGACGGACGCGTCGGCTGCGGCGCCAAGCGAGGCACCGGACGGCCTGAATCCGAACACGTCAGTCGGATGGCCCGTCACCGCAAGCAGGTCGGCTGCCACCGGGGTGAGCATGCGGTCCGCCGCAAGCACTTGGGCGCGCAAGTCAGCGGCGAGAGTCGGGTCGTCCATGGCGTCGGCGAGCGCTGCCGTCCACGGCGTGGACTGTCCGCCGAACACCACGGCGTGCGGTTCGTCAACAAGCCTGGACAAAAACGATGTTGTACTGGTCATTGCTGTTCCTTTGCTGGTTTCTCTTCGATTCGTGTGTTGCTGATTGATGGTTGGACAATATTGGGCAATTTGGAAGCGAGTACAGAGCGGTCACATCGGCTGGTTGCCGTGATGCTTGTCGACCGGCCGGCAGCGACGCTTGCCTGCGAGCGTGCGCAAGGCTCCGGCGATCGCGTCCCTGGTCTGTTCGGGGTCGATCATCGCGTCGATCTGCCCGGTTTCCATCGCGAGGTTGGCGTTGACGGTCGTGGTTTCGTAATCGGCCACGTATTTCGCGCGCAACGCTTCCACGTCCTGCCCGCGTTCCTTGGCTTTCTGCAGGTCTTTGCGGTGGATGATGTTGACCGCGCCCTGGGCGCCAAGCACCGCGATCTGGCTGGACGGCCATGCGAGGTTGACATCCGCGCCGATCGCTTTGGACCCCATGACGATGTAGGCGCCGCCGAAGGCTTTGCGCAGAATCACCGTCACCATCGGCACTTGCGCGTTGGCATACGCGTAAATCACCTTTGCTCCGCGGCGAATGATACCCGCGTGCTCCTGATCGCTTCCCGGCTTGTACCCCGGTGTGTCCACGAGGGTGATGACCGGCAGGTTGAACGCGTCGCACAGGCGCACGAAACGTGCGACCTTCTCAGAGGATTCCACGTCGAGAATGCCGGCGAGCACATTCGGCTGGTTGGCGACCACACCGACCGGATGGCCTTCGATACAAGCGAAACCGACGACCGCGGATTTCGCGTACAGTTCCTGCACTTGGACGAATTCGCCGTAGTCGACGATGCAGTGGATGACATCAAGCATGTCATAGGGTTGACGGTCGCTGTCCGGCACGATGGTCGAAACGCGCGAGGCGGCCGCCTGATCGGCATGGGTGGACGCGTAGGCGAACACCGGGGGCTCGCTCAGGCAGTTCGACGGCAGGTAGGCGAGCACGGTACGCGCGTAATCAATCGCGTCCGCCTCGTCTTCGCCGAGATAATGCGCGACGCCGGAAACCACGTTATGCACGTATCCGCCGCCCAAATCCGCCATGCTGATCGTTTCGCCGGTAGACGCCTTGACGACGTCCGGACCGGTGACGAACATGTCGGAGTTCTCACGCGTCATGATGATCAGGTCGGTCAGCGCCGGGCAATACACGGCGCCGCCTGCGCACGGGCCGAGGATAATGGAAATCTGCGGGACGAAACCGCTTGCCTCGCAGGTCTTCTTGAAGATCCGCCCGTACTGGCTCAGCGCCGCGACCCCCTCCTGGATGCGCGCGCCGCCGGAATCAATGAGCGCGACAATCGGCACTTTGAGGCTGATGGCCATATCCATCAGATGGCAGATCTTCTCGCCTTCGGCAACACCAAGCGTGCCGCCGCGTACCGAGAAATCCTGCGCGTACACGGCGACCGTACGCCCATACACCTTGCCGAACCCGGTGATGACGGCCGAACCCGCCACCCCTTTGTTGATATCGCCGCCGACAAAGCGTCCGATTTCCTGGAAACTGTCGGCGTCGAACAGCAGGTCGAGACGTTCGCGGGCTGTGCCTTTGCCTTTGGCATGCTGACGTTCGCGGGCATGTTCTTCGGCGGTGCGTGCAAGTTCCGCGGCGCGCCCCACTGCCGGTCGAATCGGCTGGGTCGCATCCTGTGCCGTGGATGGTTGCGGTGCAGTAAGCGTTTCGCTCATTGCTGTCCTCCTTGCGCGTCCTTGTCTGGTGCAGTCCCCGACTGCGCGCTGTCGGCGGCGTGAATATCAAGCTCGACAAGCGTCTGTCCGCCTTCGACACCATCCGCCGGACCGACGCAAATCTTCTTGACCGTGCCGTTGACCGGCGCGTACACGTAGTTTTCCATCTTCATGGATTCGAGTACGACCAGCAGGTCGCCCTTGGCGACGCTCTGGCCTTCCGCCACGTTGACACGGGTGACAATCGCCTGCATCGGCGAGGAGATGATGCCACTTTTCGCGCCGTCATCGGCCTTCGGTTTGCCGATATCGTGCAGGCCCTGGCCGCGCAACGGCTGGGTGACACGATGTGCGGATCGTGCGCGAGCCGCGCCTGTCAGTCCGTCGACAATCGTCTGGGGGACGGTGAGCTTGACGCGCTTGTCGTTGACTTCGATGACGAAGGAATCACTGGCGGCGGTTTTCTCGCTTGCCCCTCCGGCCAAGGATGCAGGCTGTCCGGCCCCCGCTGCCGCCGGCTCACGGTTGAGGTACTTGCGTTCCAGCCATTTGGTGGACACGCTGAACGGATGCTGTTCGGCGGTGAATTCAGGATCGTTGAATATCTGCTCGAACAGGCTCGCCGGTGAAGGCACGCCTTCGATACGCAGCTCGCCAAGCGCCCGTCGCACACGAGCGACCGCAGTCGCACGGTCCTGTGCGGTGACGACGAGTTTACCCATCAGGGAATCGAACTTCGGGGAGATCGTATCCCCCGCTTTCACACCGGAATCCACGCGGATACCCGGTCCCGCCGGCCATTGCAGGCCGGTGAGCGTGCCGGAGCTCGGGGTCAGGTTCGTCGCCGGATCCTCGCAGGTGATGCGCAGCTCGAAACTATGCCCGCGGATGCCTTCCGGGTGGGTCAGATGCCCGCCTGCGGCGATGGTCAGCTGTTCGCGCACCAAATCCAGTCCGCATACCTGTTCACTGACCGTATGCTCGACCTGCAATCGCGGGTTGACTTCCAGGAAATACACTTTGCCTTGCTCGGTGAGCATGAACTCGCAGGTGCCGAGCCCAACGTAATCCACTGCTTCGAACAGGCCGCGCGAATACCGTTCCAACGCTTCGAGCGCTTTCGGGGGCAGGAAGGGGGCGGGAGCTTCTTCGACGAGTTTCTGGTTACGGCGTTGCACCGAGCAGTCACGCGTCGAATACACGACGAAATCGCCGTGGCTGTCACGCCCGCACTGTGTTTCCACATGCCGTGCCTTGTCGATGAAGCGTTCGACGAAATACTCGTCGAGGTCTCCGCCTTGCAACGCATCATGGCTCAAATAGAAACTGCGCAGCTCATCATCATTGTGCACAATGGTGATGCCGCGGCCACCGCCGCCATCCGTGCGCTTCATCATAATCGGATAGCCATGCGTCTGCGCAAAATCAAGCAGCTCACGCATATCCCGCACCGGCTCGGAAATACCGGGGACTGGCGGAACCTTCGCCCGCGCGGCAACCCGGCGGGCGGTAATCTTGTCGCCCAAATCGACCAGGGCCTTGGGATCGGGGCCGACCCAGACGGCTCCTGCCTCACGCACCTTGGTTGCGAACGACGGGACTTCAGAAAGGAAACCATACCCCGGGTGCACCGCGTCGGCACCGCTCCGGTGCAGAATGCCGATCAGCAGATCCTCGTTGAGATACGTATCACGATACGTGTCGCCCGGCAGCAGATAAGCCTCATCCGCCATATCCACATACTGTTCGTCGCGATCCTGTTCGGCGTACACGGCAACCGTACGGATCCCCATCTCACGGGCGGTGCGCACGACACGCAGCGCGATTTCGCCGCGGTTCGCCACCAGAAGTTTGCTGACATTATTGACCATACGTTCCAACCTATGCCGCCGCGGACACGGCGGACGGGGGCATGGACAACAAAGAATCGGCGATCTTTTTGTACCCTTCCACAAACGTCACCGTAAGTTACTTCACGATAATCGGCGATATTCCGCCATTTTGCGCGTTCAGTGCAACCATGGGGATACATCGGCGACATCGGAGGACGTAATCAGGTTCATAGAATGATGGCCAGCACGCCCTTGACTTGGGGCGTTCCATGAAAGGAAGGGATTCCCATGTCACATCAGACCCCATCGGCCACGGTCACTTCCGCGACGCCGACCATCGCCCGTCGCCTGCTGCGTTCGGCAGGCATGTCACTGCTGTTCGCCCTGCTGTTGTGGGCTGCGGCCGCCGCTGGGCGCATCCCGATTCCCGGTACGCCGGTCGCCATCACCTTGCAAACGTTTGTGCTCATGCTCGCCGCGTTGAGCCTTGACTGGCGTGAGGCCGGCGGCGCTGTCGTCCTCTACCTGCTCGCCGGAGCGGCAGGCCTGCCCGTGTTCTCTGGCGGCATGTCCACGCTGGCGCTGGTCGGTCCGAGCGCCGGCTTCCTGTTCGGCTTCCTGCCGGGCGTCATTATCACCTCCCTGCTCAAAGGCAAGGCGCGCGACGCCGGAGCCCGCTCCTACTGGCTGACCGCAGCACGATATTTCGGCGCTTCGCTGGTCGGCTGCGTGGTCGTCGTGTACGCCTTCGGCGTGAGCATCCAGGCGATGCTCACCCATGTTCCGCTGTCCGCCGTGGCGCTTGCCTCGCTGGGCTTCATCGGCGGCGACCTGCTCAAGGCGGTTGTCGCCTCCGCCGTCGTCAGCGGGCTGTCCTCGCGTATCTCCCGTGATGCCAAGTGACGTCGAAGAACGGCAGATAATGTCAAATAACGGCAAGTAACGGCAGGATGCGCTAGTCGCACCAGTCGATAGCGAAAGGCCGCCGTCCCGATTGCATGGGGCGGCGGCCTTTCACGTATGTGTATGCCGTCTATCACCTCGCGGACAGCAGGGCATAAGCCGGCGGGCAGTGAGCTATCAGTGGCTCATCAGTCAAGAACACCGACATCACCGGTCGTCACCGTATGTTCGACTCCCCCGTCGTCCACGATTGCCAGTGAGGCATCCGGATTGATGCGGGCGGCACGCCCTACAATCGTCTCGCCCCCGACCAGTCTGGCTTCCACCCTCCTGCCAAGTGTCCAGCTCACCTGCCGGGTTTCCTCCAGCAACTGCGCCGCATACGTTGTCCGGTCATCGACGAACCGGGCGATGCGGTCGCGCAGGCCGGCTGTGATTCCCGCCGCGATGAGGTCGCGCAACACTTGCGCGTCCGGCAACGGGTCGACATGCAGCTGCAAGGATGTGGATTGCGGGGTCGGCAGGCTTTCCGCACGCAGGGCGAGATTGATGCCGATGCCGATGATCACGCCGGTGCGATGCTCATCCAAGGGCACGAGCTGCACCAGGATACCCCCGAGTTTCAGGCCATGGCAGAAAATATCGTTCGGCCATTTGATCGACAGCGTGCAATCCTGCTGACGCGGGCGGGCGCCGCTGGAAAGCACTGCGGAACGTATCGCATCACGCGAGGCCAAGCCGGCGAGTGTCGGCAGCCATCCGTTGACCGTGTTGTCGGCGACGACATCGGCGGGCATCACCGTGACGAAGGACACGGTGAACGATTCGCCCGGACGGTTCACCCACGCGCGTCCGAGCCGGCCGTGCCCGCCTGTCTGATAATCCGCGGCAATCACCGTGATCTTCCCGTCGTCTGCCGGATTGCCGCCGATCCGCCCGTCCTTCAGCATCTCACCGGCAAGCACATTCGTGGAATCCACTTCCGCCAGCGCGATCAGCCGGTCAGCCTCCTGTTCGGTCCGCGGCATGCGCGGAATCGTGCCCTGTTTCGTCATCATGACCCCAGCCTACCGCCGAACGACGCGTTTTTCGCGGATGTACGCGCCGGATGCACCCAAGTTGCGGATTGACCGCGGCTGCAGAACCGGCAGGCGGCCAAGATACGTTGCCACCAAGCCGGCCACCATGTGGGCCAATCCTCACACAACAGGCATCAGACCCACCCGAACGCCCGATCCCAACCACCAAACCACCCAATCTGTGAGCCAATCCTCACACAACGGAATCATGCCGGTCAAGGCAGTAGCGGCAAAGCCCTCTCTGTTGGTTGTCACAGCGTTAGTATCACGACTACTGCCGACTGGCAACATCCCCCTCCCATAGGCGCAACAATGGATTCTGAACCAATCGGCAGACACCCCCGCAGACATCAAACAAATTGAGGACACAACGACAAGACAATATCTTACCAATATTGGTAAAATCCTTGTCTACACTCTTCGATATATTGTGGTAACGTATTTGAAAAGGAGGGAAGACATGGACGGTAATGAACCAATGAGTCCCGGGACTGCCCTAGAGCGAAAGCTAGCGGAGACAGGCATGCCCCGCAAAGAACTGGCTCAGCGTACAGGCGTCACCGAGAAACACATCTCCACCGTTATCAACGGTGCGCGAGGCATTTCTTCGTCTTTCGCACGCAAGCTTGGCTACGTGTTCGCAGATGCAAATGCTGATACCTCCTATTGGCTACGTATACAGACCGATTACGACGCATGGCAAGAGCAGTTAAAAGAGGAGAAACAGGTCACCGACGCCGAATTGGCAATTCTCAAACCCTTGCATGAGATTATCGAATTCTCCATCGAGCGCGGATGGATGCACAACGGGTGTGGTGATACCGCGAAAGTCTTACAACTACGATCTCTATTAGGCATCAGCAACTTGACGCTGATTACCAAGGTCACGTACAACGCCGCATACCGTGCACAGGTGACAGACAACATTACAGCCGACCCCTACGTTCTGTTCGCTTGGCAACGGCTCTGCGAAAAAGAGACCGAGGGAATCGTTTCCGATCAGGTACCGAACATTGCACATCTGAAATCCAGTATCCCCGACATCAAGAAGCTGATGAACACAACGTTCAGTCAAGCAGTGGAAGATATACAACGAATTCTGTGCGAATGCGGCATAGCGTTCTCTGTTGTGAGGAACTTCCGAGGCGCCCCAGTACAGGGATTCATCAAGCAGATTCCAGGCAAAAGCCTTATCATGTGTTTGACAAATCGCGGCAAACGTGCGGACTCTTTCTGGTTCACGCTTTTTCACGAGATAGGACATGTGCTCCATGGTGATTACACCACACGTTTTGTGGACTTCGATTCTGTAGAGGGCGACAACGAGCGGAATGCCGACCAGTTTGCACAAGACACACTCATTAATCGCAGGGCATACTCCGACTTTATCCGCACACCCAATTGCGTCACATGGCCGGGAATCGAAACGTTTGCCATGCAAGAGGGAATCCCCGCGTGGATTGTCCTCGGTCGTCTTCAGAAAGACAAAATCCTCGACTGGAGCCATTATGCAGACCGAATACCACACTACGAATTATCAGAAATCACTAACTCATAGACGGCAAAAGGAGAAACATATGATTCCATGAAATAGAGCCTCATCGCAACGTATCCTTCGTAAATGTGAAGGTATGCTGCACTTGTCATCTTTCGAAAGGTGACTATGGAAAGACTTCGGCGCATCAGTTTGCAGACCGATACGCCGAAAACTCGACATGGTAGAACCAGCCGAAGTTGCACTTGTTGATTGTGCCATGTCGGAAAGACAAACGCCGATTCTCTATATGAGGGAGGTCAACATGGCACAATTACAGCACAATCGACGATGCTGCGAAGATTCTCGCTTCGAGCAAAGACCGCCAACCACCAAATACGGCACAGTTGCAACATGTATGAGCTGCAGTTGCATTGCTTCCCGCAACACTGTGAATAGCAAGCCGCCGAAAGACGGTGACTGCTATGTCTGATGCAAAGACCGAATATTCGATGGCAGTCACAGCAATAAAGAAGCAATCAGAGATAGACGAGGACTTAGCCAAGAACCTTGAAAACTCCTATCTCGAAATTCGACGATTCGGAATGAACTGGGTGAAGGCCAACATCAACGACGTGGTTGAAGAAATCGCACCAGGTGCGCATGCAGAAATCCACGGTCGAAAGGTGTATTACTACAACGCCGATAGAACCATGGTTGTTATTGCCGATGTTGCAGGCTATGTACGAGTGGCACAAATTATTCCCAAAGACTCTGGGGATCGATTTCACTATCTTGACGTACATGGCCAATCCGCCGACAACTACACAGACGAGAAAGGCAAACAGCACGGCCGCAAGCGTTCTGACAAGAACGCTTATACCCACTACCGAATCAAACACAGAGAAGAGATGTGAGGAATAATATCATGTGCGAATATCGTTACTACGTTCACGTGCCACTCACTGCCGAGGCTGCTCTGGATTCGGAGAACCTGTATCGCTCCCCCGATGCTCACACGACAGCGTTCACCGAAGATGAGTTCATGGCACTTGAATATGGCGTGTTCCAAGAGTTCAGCGAATGCTATGACTTGCTCATCGACATAGATGAAGAGGCCGAATTGGGGTACGAGTATCTGGATGACGCCATCGACAAGGTAAAGCACCGCTTGGCAAGGCCCCGATCGGAAGTGGAGAAATCAGCACTGCACAAACTCTTAAACGCAATGCAACTCGCCAAGAAGACGGGATACTACGTCGATATCGACGCATTTATCGTACCCTCCACAATCCCTAATCCAAGCGTTCACAAGACGAGCGATGGCACCGTTGTACTAACTTCAGACGAGACTTGGCGACCTGAAACCGGGCCAATGCCCATGATGAATGGATTCTCATCCGACGAATCGATTCGCTCACGTTTCGGTTCCGGCAAGTCTCTGGACATCAAAGGCTTGGCGACGTTCTTGGAAGAAGATGCAAAAGCCCACGGAATCCAATTCACCAATAATGGATGGCCCCAGTTCCCTCAGAGCATGCTTCTTGCAGAGGAACCAGCAGACATGTTGCCTTGGCGTCAAAGGCACTTCGCCACCAACCCCGCAAACACCGTGCTGTGTCATTTTGATAGCGACGAGCAGAACTACCGACGAATCGTCCACATGAACGAAGATTTGCATGAGTATCGAAAATTCATGGCCATGGCAGGGTTTGATCTGAGCCCCCGAATTCAATGGGATCAAAATCAGCAGAAGTTTAACATTCTCCTATCCATGCTCGCAACACTCTATGTTGGCAATCGTGGTGTGAAAATCATGCCTAATTTCCGCACAGGCGATTCGGATACGTTCGAAAGCCTCACCGCGTATCCGCATGGTACGCAATACGCAGTGGGCTCATTGGGATGCGCTGACGGGCATACCGAGCTGAATGACTATTATCTACGCATGAAAACCTTGGTCGCTCTGCCCAAGAAGCTGTACTACTACGGCACGCTCAAGGACGAATACCGCGAGACACTTGATGACTTGCACATCGATTACACAGTATTCCCCGACTTGCGATCACGTACATTCCACCGAAATAAGACTGCCGGTTCCGATGAATCCTGTTTGCGGGAGGCTGATGCTGATGAACAGGCTTAAAACGAAATACACCCGGCAAAAGTTCCTCCTCAACTCAACTCAATATGAAGGGCAAACGCTGGAAGTCAATAACCAATCGGCCGAATCATCCGATTTTCAAGAGTTCGGCACTCCATGGAATCTTCTCGATGTATTGACTCCTTGTTTCACCCGTACGGTTAGCATCCGCCGGATGGATCAAATGATCGACACAGAGGAAGATTGGAACGTGTTCCTCGTCACGGCAAACCAACTTGACTTGCTCATTATCGATGCCAGCAGTTGCTTGACGGCGACTAACACTAACCCTATCCTGCGCGACTACGACATCGCCACGCTGAAAGCCTACACTGTGCGGCTCGCTAACGCCGGTGTGAAGTACGCCATCATAGCGTGAAAGTTGGACCGCAGAGCATGCAGCGTTCAAGCCTTCCGAAACGCTTGAACGCTGCATTCTGATTATCACTCAATTTCCCAGTCCAACCAAGTCCTCTCCCACCGCTAGGCATCCTGCGGCTCCTTGCGTCAGACTACAATGCTCAAGCATGACCGAAGCCACGCGAACCACGAGAGCCACGACACCGCCATCCGTGCAGCCCGATCAGGCAGCGGGGCGCGCCGAAGCGACGGAACGCGGGCGCGGCCTACACCGTGTACCGATCGGCGCCATTGCCAGATGGACACTCGCGGTCCTCGCCGTCCTCTGGTTGAGTTTCTGCACGGCGATCGGACCGTTCTACTGGTTTGGCGGAAGCATCGCCGACTGGACGATGGCCAACACCTTGTATTTCCTGCTCGCGCTGATCATCTATATGGCGCTGCTCATCGCCCTGGTGCGTTTCGGCGGCGGGCGGATCATCATCCCCCCATCCCTACGGTCCACCTGCCGTCGAGCGGCAAAGGCGATCCAAACCTTCTGCCGCACCGGATGGCCGCGGCACATACTCAAACCGCTGTACGCCCTGGCACGCGGATGGCGGCGGTTCGCAACCACACGATTCGCGCGGGCCATGGGACGCTGCTGGCGTGCGATCCGCAGCCGCACGCCGCGCATCATCATGCGATGCACGAGCAGCTGGATTGGCCTGGCGCTGATCATGTTCATCGGTTGGTTGTGGGTGCCGGTCACCTTGCTGTCCGCATTCGGCGCCGACATCCGCTCACAAATCCGCGAATTCAGCTGGGCTTGGAACCAATGGACCGGCCTGCAGCAGCCGTACACCGGGTTCTTCGCGTTCGTGCCGATGGATATCTATCCGACCGCCCATTACCTATGGCCGCAGAACCCGACGTATCTGACCGATCAGCACAATCTGGTGCTTACCGTGTTCTATGGCGCCGTCGCCGCCGCATCCCGGTATTTCACCGGTTCGAATGACGCCGGGTACGTCGTGCTTTCCTCGTTGCAGTTTCTGTTCGCGGTGTTCTGCTGCTCAGCCACAATGCACCGGTTCCTCAATCTTCCGTGGCTGAAGAAGGAGGCCGATCACGACGCCGGAATGCTGCCGCCAGCCAGCGAGCCGGGAACCAGGCCTGAGGATTATCCGAACGCCATCACGCGTGCCGGGGTCTGGCAACGCACCATCGTCATCCTGTTCTTCCTGCTGTGCCCGATTCCTGTGTTCGCCACCATCAGCCTGACGAAATCGCCGTTGTTCGCGTTCGCCTTCGTCTGGTGGTTCGGCATCGCCTATCAACTGCATATGACTCGCGGCAGGCACGGCGGCAAGCCCCAACGCCTTCCCGCACGCGCTTTCGCCGCGTTCATCGTCAGCGCCTGCGTCATGCTGATCAGCGCGAAATACGCGTGGTACATCCTGCTCGCACAGACCATCATCATGCTCATCGCCGATCGCAAACGGTGGAAAACCTATCTCGCGGCCATGCTGCTGCCGGCAATCATCCTGCATGGCGGTCTGGTCATGCTCGTGTCGAGCGGCAAAGTCATCAACGGCGACCCGATTGAAAGCCGGGGGATCCAATTGCAGCAGATCGCGCGCGTCGCACAGCTCAATCCCGAAGGCATCCCGAAGGACGCTGCGGATAAACTCGCTCCTATTTTCAACCTTGACCAGATGGGCGAATCCTATTTCCAACAGGATGCCGACCCGGTGAAATCCTCCGGAATCCAGTCGAAGAAAGTCAGCTACCGTTGGCGTTCCGTGACGAAAGAGGATATGGCGAACTTCAACAGCGCATGGTGGCAGATCGTCAAGGCGAACCCCGTCATCGCGGCGGACGCGTTCTTCGCTGAATGTTTCGGCTATTTCGATATCACGGATTTGCCCTACGTCTCCATGGACTATTACGTGACGAGCGATTATGTGAACAGCACCGCGTGGATCAAAGACTGGCAGCCGCAATGGCGCGCGCAGATCGCAACATTCGCGCGCGACTGGGGCAAGATCCCGGTGCTCGGGTGGGTGACGCACGGCAACTTCTATGTCATCATGACCTTGCTGTTCGGCGCGGCGGAGGTGATCCGCCGGCGCTGGCGCACCCTCGCGTGGCATATGCCGCTGCTGCTGCTGATGGGCGTGATGGTCACGTCGCCGGCGAACAACTTCGAACGCCATATGCTGCCGGTGACTTTCGTGTTTTGTTTTGTTGTGCTGACCTACTGGCGTGAGTCGGCGCGCGGGTCGAGCAATCGTGCCGCGGCCGAATCTCGAGCACATGCCAGTGGACGTGACCGTGACAGTGCTTCCGGGCAGGACTAGGCTGGTCAGTATGGTTTCCGCTTCTGTACGCCCTGGATCGGGCTCCGACCGCGGGGATATGCTCGATTTGCTGATGGCTCGACTCGCCGCCTTGCTGGGGGACGATGTACTGGAACGTGATGAGCCTGCCGGCGTGGACGGGGCGGATGCTGCGGATGAATCGGCCGAAACAGCGCAAACAGCCGAAGCAGCCCGAACCTCCGATACTGTAACGACTTCGACCACTTCGGCAACTTCGGCCATTGCTGATTCGAAGGCGCCACGGTCCCCGCGCCCGGCGGACGCACGATCCCTGCTGGAATCCATCGTATTCGCTTGCCTCGCGGAAAGCACCGATGATGAACGGGTCGTCTCGCTGATGCACATGCTCGGGTGGCCGGCGCAATTCGTGTGCTGCAGCATCGCCGGCACTCCCCCATCGCGAGACGTTGCAGCATGCGCGGCATCGATTCGCGGCCATCTGCGACCGCATGCCGACGGTACTCCACAGGACTGTCTGATCGGCGAACATGACGGACATCTGGTGGCATTGGTACGCGTCGATGACGGAACCAGTCCGGATGAGGTCGCGCGGATCGCCGAAGCATGCTTCGACGGGCATGAGCCGATATGTCTCGGTCCCACACGGCAGAACGCCGACGGTGCGTCGCGAGCCATCCGCGCCGCCATCAACGCCCTGTTCGCGCTGAAGGCATGCACACGCGAAGTACCGCAACCTATGCGGTGTGAGGATCTGCTCCCCGAACGTGCCCTGATGGGAGACGAGGACGCGCGCGACGAACTGGTCACGTCGATCTATCAGGCGCTCAAAGGCGACAATCCCAATGATCCGACACTGCAGACCGTGAGCATTTTCCTCGACTCCGGCGCGTCTTTGGATGCGACCGCCCGCACGTTGAGTGTGCATCCGAACACCGTGCGGTACCGGTTGAAACGGGCGACTGAGATCTGCGGTTGGGATGCGACCGACACGCGTGAGGCGTATGTGCTTTCGACGGCCATTACGCTCGGTCGGCTCCGCGATGCCGGATTGTGGCGCGACAACGGCTTCCAGCAAGTCTGACACCTCACATACGCCTGACTGAGACTGCGCAATGCGATTGTCTGAGCGGCCGCGACGGCCAGATGCTAGCAGCCAGCAGCCCCGAGTATGGGAAAGCCCCATGGACACCGGTATATGGTGCTCATGGGGCTTGTACGTTCTCGTTCCGCCCTAGGCTCGAATTAACGGACGGAACCAGAAATCAGGCGAGTGTCGCGGTATCCAGCGGGATGCCAGGGCCCATCGTGGAGGTGATGGTCGCCTTGGTGATGTAGCGGCCCTTCACGGTGGACGGCTTGAGACGCTTGATCTCGTCGGCCACTGCCTTGAAGTTCTCGTCAAGAGCCTTCTCTTCGAAGGACATCTTGCCGATCAGGAAGGACAGGTTGCCGTGCTTGTCCACACGGAACTCAATCTTGCCGCCCTTGATATCCTTGACAGCCTTGGTGACGTCCATGGTCACGGTGCCGGTCTTCGGATTCGGCATGAGGCCACGCGGGCCGAGGATACGGCCGAGGCGGCCGACCTTGCCCATCATGTCCGGGGTGGCCACGACGGCGTCGAAATCGAGGAAGCCGTCCTGAACCTTCTGCACGAGATCGTCATCACCGACGATGTCGGCGCCGGCCTCGGTAGCTTCCGTAGCCTTCGGGCCACGAGCGAACACGAGCACCTTGGCGGTCTTACCAGTGCCGTTCGGCAGGTTGACGACGCCGCGCACCAGCTGGTCAGCCTTGCGCGGATCCACGTTCAGACGGTACACGGCTTCGATGGTCTCATCGAAACCACGCTTCGGCATGCTCTTGAGCAGAGCGATCGCCTCAGGAGCGGTGTACAGGTTATTACGATCGACCTTCTCGGCCGCTTCGCGGTACTTCTTGGAGTGCTTCTTAGCCATCTGTCCTTCTCCTCTCAGTCGGTGACCGTGATGCCCATGGAGCGGGCGGTACCTTCGATGATCTTCATGCCAGCCTCGACGTCGCGGGCGGACAGATCAGGCATCTTGATCTCGGCGATTTCGCGGACCTGAGCCTTGGTGACGGTACCGACCTTGTGGGTCAGCGGGTTCTCGGTGCCCTTCTGGATACCGGCGGCCTTCTTCAGCAGAGCTGCGGCCGGCGGGGTCTTGAGCACGAAGGTGAAGGAACGATCTTCGTAAACGGTGATCTCAACAGGGACGACCTGACCCATCTTGTCCTGCGTGGCCGCGTTGTAGGCCTTGCAGAAGTCCATGATGTTGACGCCATGCGAACCCAGAGCCGGACCCAGCGGCGGGGCGGGGTTCGCCTTGCCAGCCTGGATCTGAAGCTTGATCAGCGCTGTGACTTTCTTCTTAGGAGCCATTGTCTGGTTCTTCTTTCTGTGAAGCGGTGGTCACGGTCGCCGCGCGCGGGGCGCGGTCTCCTCCCGCAACTTGCATTGCTGTGCTGTGCTAGCGGGTCTCCCCTCCAGACACAAACAGCACTATTATGCTCGTTCGTCTCGACAACGTCAACGTCGCCACGCCCATGATGCGGTGCGGCACGATGACACCGACTGCACCGCGGCAATCACCACCCTGAACTCCCCCTCCTCACAAACCAGCTACGCAACAGCCCCTCCCAACGTAACCAGATTGAGAAGTCATACAAACCAGCTACGCAACAGCCCCACCCAGCGTAACCAGATTGAGAAACCTCACAAACCAGCTACGCAACAGCCCCACCCAGCGTAACCAGATTGAGAAACCTCACAAACCAGCTACGCAACAGCCCCACCCAGCGTAACCAGATTGAGAAGCTACACAAACCAGCTACGCAACGACCGCTCCCCGCGTAACCAGATTGAGAAACCTCACAAACCAGCTACGCAACGACCGCTCCCTGCGTAACCAGATTGGATGCGTCGAGAACAACGACAATGGCGGCGGCACCCTTGAAAGGTGCCGCCGCCATCATCAACGACTATTCATACAGTCTATGTTCAGTCGATTTTCTCGACCTGCCCGAAACCAAGCTCCACCGGCGTGTCACGACCGAAGATCGACACGAGAACCGTCAGCTTCTGCGTGGTCGGTTCCACATCGGAAACCACCGCGGGCATCGTCGCGAACGGACCGTCCGTGACAGTGACCTGATCACCAACCGCATACGAAACCTCAAGCTTGCGCTTCTTGGCGGCAGCGGGCTTATCGCCAGCCTCCTTGAGCGCCTGGGAAGCGATCATCGGAGCCATCATCTGCACGACTTCAGCACGCGACAACGGGGCAGGATCCTTGGTCGGACCAACGAAGCCGGTCACGCCTTCAGTTTCACGCACAATACGACGAGCGTCCTCATCAGGCCACATGCGAATCAGCACATATCCGGGCACGCGGACACGGGTGATGACCTTCTTGCCCTTTTCCGTGTGCTTCTCGACCTCTTCCATCGGCACTTCGACCTGGAAAATCTGGTCTTCGAGACCGAAGCTCTGCACGCGGGATTCGATGTTGGTCTTCACACGCTTCTCATACCCGGAATACGTGTGCAACACATACCACTTACCGTCAAGCGTGCGCAGGCTCTTGGAGAACTCCTCCACAGCCTTCGTGCCGGCATCTTCCGCCGGTTCGTCTTCATTCGCCTGAGACTGGCCAGACTCGCTACCCTCGGCTTCGGCAGCCCCTTCCGCTGCAGCGTCAACCGCGGCTTGTTCAGCCTGTTCTTCATCGGTTTCCTGGGCATCACCCTCGGCGGGCTGGGCATCGCCTTGCGGCGCCGACGGCTGCTGAGCCGCAGGAATATCACCATTTGCGGCGTCCTCATCGGAAACCACATCAGGCAACGAATCAAGATTCTCGAGATTCACTTCATCATCCATGCTTTATTTACCTTCGTGTGTACGGATCAGCCGAAAACGAGCAACACGAGCTTGCCCAAGCCAAAGTCCATGGCAGTGACCAAGGCCATCAGCACCAGCACGAACACGAACACCGCGAACGACCAAGAGAACAGCTCTTTACCATTCGGGGTCACAACCTTGCGCAACTCATTGAACGTCTGCTTGATGTACAAGCCGATCCGCATGAAAATATTGGGCTTACGCGGCTTGTCTTTACGTGCCTTGGCCATTTCCATCCTTCGCTCGGCTACTGAACATCCAAAAAACTGGCAGGGACGGCGGGACTCGAACCCACAACCTACGGTTTTGGAGACCGTTGCGCTACCAATTGCGCCACATCCCTAGGTGAACTCTGCTCATTCTATCGAAACGACGAGACTGAGCAAAACCGCCAAGAGGCCATATTAGCGGGTACCCGCGATTTAGTCCAATCGGGTTCCGCCACACGCGTGATACCGCGGCAAATCAGAGTGTCGCATTCCCCTCCCGTGGATTGCGCGCGCGCCATACGCTCGTCCGAAATCCGCACGTATGTCATACGCACGTCGCGCAGGATTCGCCGCTGTCACCGAAGCTCGTCAAACGACACCGAATAACCCCCAAACAACATACTCACGCCCCACACATACGGCGAACGCCCGGCAGCGGTCATCACCACAGCCGGGCGTCATTGCGTTCTAATCAGGCGAATCAGGCGAATCAGCCGATCCACTCCTTGAAGTAGCGCATACCCTTGGCAAGATCCTCATCGGACAGCGCATACGAGAACCGCAGATACCCGGGAGCGCCGAACGCCTCACCCGGAACCGCGGCCACATGGCCTTCATCGAGCAGCAGCGCGGCGAACTCCTGCGACGAATGGGCGACAGACCCGTTCGCGCCCAGCGGTTTGCCAAGCAGCTCTTCGATATTCGCGAATGCGTAGAACGCACCGGTCGGCATCGGGCAATGCACCCCAGGAATCTCATTGAGCGCAGCGACAATCGCCCTACGACGCTTGTCGAACGCCTCACGCATCGCCGCCACGGCGGACAAATCACCGGCGACGGCAGCGAGCGCGGCACGTTGCGAGACATTGGCGACATTCGACGTCATATGGCTTTGCAGCTTGATCTGCGCCTTCGCCACCTCAGGCGGAGCGATGGTCCAGCCGACACGCCAGCCGGTCATCGCGTACGTCTTGGCGACGCCGTTGAGCACCAGCAGCTGGTTGCGCACCTCGGGCACTTCCGCGCCGACATAGGCGGTTTTCACACCGTCATAGTTGAGGTGCTCGTAGATTTCGTCGGAGACCACCCACACGTGATGTTCGACAGCCCATTGGCCGATCGCCTTGATCGTCTCACGGCTCCAGACCGCACCGGTCGGGTTGGACGGCGACGTGACGATGATGGCTTTGGTGCGGGCGGTTCGCGCCGCCTCGATCTTGTCGATATCCGGTTCGAACCCTTGCTCAGCGCCGGAAAACACCGGAACCGGCGTGCCACCGGCAAGCTTGACAACCTCCGGATAACTGGTCCAATACGGCGCGGGGATAATGACCTCATCGCCGGGGTTGAGCAACAGTTGGAACACCTCGTACACGGACTGCTTGCCGCCGTTGGTGACCACTACCTGGTCGGGCGATACCTCGTAGCCGGAATCGCGCAGCGTCTTGCGTGCAATCGCTTCGCGCAACTCGGGCAGGCCAGCCGTCGGAGTATAGCGGTGATTCTTCGGGTCACGGCATGCTGCCGCCGCAGCGTCGACGATGTAATCAGGGGTGGGGAAATTCGGCTCGCCCGCGCCGTAGGCCACGATGTCGATGCCCTGCGCCTTCATCGCCTTCGCCTTCGAATCGACAGCGAGGGTTGCGCTGGGGGCGACATTGTTGACACGGTCGCTCAGGTTCTGCCAGTCAGCCATAGTCATGGCATCTACTGTAACCGCCACGGGCGAAAACCGTCCCGCCGCCGCGACACGCAGTCACACGAGCACGAGATTATCGCGATGCACAAGCGGATGCGCGTACTCATCGCCGAAGAACCGTCGCAGCTGCGCAGTGTTGCGCCCCAGCATGCGCGGAATCTCCTCAGAATCGTATCCCGACAGCCCTTTGGCGATATGATGACCGGATTCGTCGTCGATCCATATCGGGTCGCCCGCCGAAAAATCACCGCGCACTTCGAGTACGCCCGCGCTCAACAGGCTCGCCCGACCGGCACGTACCGCTTGGGCGGCACCCGTATCCACGACAAGAACGCCGCGCGGGTGGGACGCGAATTTGATCCACAGCCGCCGTGACGAGCCGCGCCGCTTGATCGGTGCGAAAGCCGTGCCTACGGGGTCGCCCATCAGAGCAGGCCCCGCGTTCGCCGCACAGGTGAGCACTGCGGGAATACCGGAAACCGCAGCCATATGGGCGGCTTCCAGTTTCGTTACCATGCCACCGGTGCCGACGCCGGAGGAACTGCCCGCGACCTTGACTTCATCCAACGCGCGCTCGACATCAGGCACAAAATCGATTTTCTTGGAGCCAGGCTGGCTCGGGGGCGCGGTATACAAGGCATCCACGTCAGTAAGCAGGACGAGTGCATCCGCGCGCACGATATTCGCCACCAACGCGGACAGCCGGTCATTGTCGCCGAAGCGGATCTCGTTGTTTGCCAAAGCATCGTTCTCATTGACGACAGGCACGACCCCCAAATCGAGCAGACGGTCCAAGGTGCGTTGCGCATTGTGGTATTGCGTCGCCCGAATCGTATCTTCCGCAGTGATCAGAATCTGACCGACACGAATGCCGAACCGGCCGAACGACACCTCGTACCGCGCCATCAGCAGGCCTTGGCCGACGGATGCGCACGCCTGCTGCGTCGCGATATCGGCAGGCCTGCGTTCAAAGCCGAGCGGGCCGAAACCCGCAGCGATGGCGCCCGATGACACCAGGACGATACGCGCCCCCTGCAACCGTGCGCATGCGAGCGCCGCAACCAACGCGTCGAGCTTCGTGGGGTCAAGATGTCCTGAGGGCATGGTCAGTGAACTTGAACCGACCTTGACCACGATCGTCTGCGCTTGCGCGATGGATCGTCTGACTCTCTCATGCGTGGGCTGCACCATCACTCCCCGGCTTCCTCACTCTCGTGCTCCTGCTCGTCACCGGTGTCGCCACGCCCGAACAGGCTCTCACGGTCATGACGGTCATCGTCCACACTCGGGTCGGCCCAGTGGCCTGCCTTGCGTTCTGCCATCATCGCCTCGCGGACTGCGGCGCGAGCGTCCATCATCTCGTGGTATGCGCGTCGGCGTTCCGCATTCGTGCGACGCTGGGCACGCGGATCATTCGCTTCGAGGCGCAAATCCTTGCCTCGCGAGCCCAACTGCGAACCGTCCAGCATCTCGGCGCCCGCCGCAATGGTCGGATCCCAATCAAAGGCGACCGCACGGTCTCCCCGGCCGATACGCACCTCGTCACCGGCGTGCGCGCCCTGGCGGCGCAGCTCGTCCTCGACACCGAGCTTGGCGAGTCGGTCGGCTAGATAGCCGACGGCTTCGTCATTGTCGAAGTTCGTTTGGATGACCCAACGTTCCGGTTTCGTGCCGGTGACCGTATACCACACGTCACCGTTGCGATTCGTTTCGCGTTCGACCTTGAAATCAGCTTGGTCTGCAGCGGGGATGCGCCTGCGGTTCTTGCGCTCAAGCGGCTTGATGACGACGCGCTCGTTCTCCTGCTCCTGTTCGCGCCGCGCAACCTCTTGACGCATCTGGCTCACCAACTCGCCGAGCGCATATCCGAGTTCCTTCAGGCCGGCGTGCGAAGCCGTGGACACCTCGAAGACGCGCAAACCCATCTTCTCGAATTCTGGGCGCACGAAATCGGCGAGTTCCTTGGCTTCGGGCACGTCGACCTTGTTGAGCACGATGATGCGGGGGCGCTCGGCAATCGCAATCGCGCCTACCGGCAGTTCCAACTTGTCCGCATACTGGGCGAGCTCATATTCAAGCGCATGATAGTCGGATATCGGATCGCGGTCGGGTTCGAGGGTCGCGCAGTCAATCACGTGCACGATGATTTCCGTGCGCTCGATATGACGCAGGAATTCCAAACCGAGACCCTTGCCCTCCGAAGCACCGGGAATCAGCCCCGGCACGTCAGCGATGGTGTACCGGTAATCGCCGGCCATGACCACGCCGAGATTCGGCACGAGCGTGGTGAATGGGTAATCCGCGATTTTCGGCTTGGCGGCGCTCATCGCGGCGACCAGGCTGGATTTGCCCGCCGAGGGGAAGCCGACCAGTGCGACATCCGCAATGGATTTCAGCTCGAGCACGACATCGCGTTCCTCACCGGGTTCGCCGAGCAACGCGAAGCCCGGGGCGCGTCGGGTACGGTTCGCCAATGCGGCGTTGCCGAGACCACCCGCTCCACCGGCAGCGGCGACGAACCTGTCACCGGCATGCCGCAAATCCGCAAGCAGCTCCCCCGGACGCTTCGTTTCGCCTTTGGCTCCCTTTGCCGTGAAAATCATGGTGCCGACCGGCACGGGAAGTATCAGATCCTGGCCTTTCGACCCGTCTTTCATATCGCCCAAGCCCATCGTACCGCTGCCCGCGGTGCGGTGAGGAATAAAGCGGTAATCCAACAGGCTGTTGGCGTTCTCATCGGCAACGAAAATTACGGAACCGCCATTACCGCCATTACCGCCGTTCGGCCCCGCCAGCGGCTTGTACTTCTCGCGCCTGATGCCCGCGGAACCATTGCCCCCGTCGCCGCCTTTGACATGGACGGTCACCCGATCAACAAAATCTGCCATAGTGTCACCTTACGTCGTCCGGCCGCCGGTGAACGCACAAGACGGACGGGAATTCATGGATAATCAACAATACCGCCATACCGCGATATCGTGCGATTCGCCCTGCGAACAGCCATCCGCCCGCCGGGCAACAAAAAAGCCGCGTCCGACAACGGGCGCGGCTTCAAGTGATGAAACGTCAGGCGGTGACGACGTCGATGACCTTGCGGTCGCGACGAACGCCGAACTTCACGCTGCCGTCCTTGAGAGCGAACAGGGTGTGGTCCTTGCCCATGCCGACATTCTGGCCGGGATGGAACTTGGTGCCGCGCTGGCGAACCAGGATGTTGCCGGCGAGTACGGACTCGCCGCCGAACTTCTTCACACCGAGGTATTGAGGCTGCGAATCGCGCCCGTTACGTGAGCTGGAAGCGCCCTTCTTATGTGCCATGATCTAATTCCTTTCGGTCCTCAAGAACGCTCAGGCGATCTCAGTGATCTTGACGAGGCTGAGCTTCTGACGATGGCCCTTGCGACGGGTCACGCCGGTCTTGTTCTTGTACTTCATGATGTTGATCTTCGGGCCCTTGGCTTCGTCGTTCACGACTTCGCCCTTCACGGAGACCTTGGCAAGGTCCTTGGCGGCAAGGGTAACCTTGGAGCCGTCGACTACGAGCGCGACCGGGAACTCCACGGTATCGCCCTGCTTCGCATCGAGACGGTTGACCAGGATGACGTCACCGACCTCGACCTTTTCCTGATGGCCACCGGCCTTCACAATCGCGTACATATTCCGTTCCTTATGTTGTGGAAAGCTTACTGTCCAGCGCGTTCGAGCCTCCGGCCAGACACCAACTATCAAAACTACACCGACCCGCGTACATCCGTCAAGTCGAGAAAACAGCGCGTGTCAGCTCTCGGACGCCGGCTGCACACCTGCGTCCGAGAGCCGGAAGCCATCGCTACGCGACCTCTTGAGCGAAATCGGCATCAGAAGCGTCATCCGAAGATCCGCTGGAATGCGCGGCATCACCATGCTCGGCATGCTCGGCGTTCTCAGCGTTCTCGGCGTTGTTCGCCGCGACCGCCGCCGCAGCAATCTGCGCAAGCTTGGCTTTGACCGCCGGGCTCGACCCCTTCGGCGCCTGCACCTCAGGCGTGCCATGACCGTGCTTATTCGTTTTGACGAACGGATCGCCGCCCTTCATCGCGTAAGGATCGTCATACTCGGCGCTGACCGTAGGCTCATCATGGATGATAAAGCCGCGGCCCTTGCATGTCGGGCACTCCTCGGAGAACGCTTCCACCAGTCCCTGGCCAATGCGCTTGCGCGTCATCTGCACCAAACCGAGTGACGTGACCTCAGCCACCTGATGCTTCGTACGATCGCGCGCCAGGCATTCAACCAGACGACGCAGCACCAGATCGCGGTTCGCAGGCATCACCATATCGACATAATCGATCATGATCATGCCGCCGATATCACGCAGACGCAACTGACGGGCGATCTCCTCAGACGCCTCCAGATTGCACCGGGTGACGGTCTCCTCAAGACTTTTGCCCTTGCCGATGAACCGGCCCGTGTTCACGTCAATCGTGGTCATCGCCTCAGTGCGGTCGATGACGATCGAGCCGCCGGAGGGCAGATACACCTGACGCTCCATGCCTTTGCGCAGCTGGGAATCAATCTGCCACTTGTCGAACACATCCTTGCCGCCATGTTCCTCAGGATCCCACTTGACCAGCTTGTCGCGCAGATCCGGGGCCATCGTGTCCAGATATTCCTCGATCCGCTCGTACACGCGGTCACCCTCGACGATCATCTGGGAGAAATCATCGTTGAAGATATCGCGCACCACACGGATGGCGACATCCGGTTCGCCTTGCAGCAGCTTCGGACGCTTGCCATGCAGATACAGGTCACGCTTCTCGCAAATCTTGTCCCACTGCCGGCGCAGCGCCTCAAGATCCTTCTCGATAGCCTCCTCGGACGCGCCTTCCGCCGCGGTGCGAATGATCACACCCATATCTTTCGGAGCGATCTTCGACACAATGGACTTCAGCCGCGCACGCTCGCGGTCAGGCAACTTACGGCTGACACCGGTCATGCCACCGGACGGGACCAATACCAGGAAGCGGCCGGCGAGCGTGACCTGTGACGTCAGGCGCGCGCCCTTATGGCCAATCGGATCCTTGGTGACTTGCACGAGCACCGGATCGCCCGACTTGAACGCAAGCTCGATGCGGCGCGGCTGGCCTTCCAGTCTGGTGGCATCCCAGTTGACCTCGCCGGCATACAGGACGCCGTTGCGCGGCTGGCCGATATTCACGAACGCCGCTTCCATGCTCGGCAGCACGTTCTGCACGCGGCCAAGATAGATATTGCCGACAGTGGCGACTTCCTGGATATCGGACACGTAATGCTCGACCAGTACATTGTCTTCAATCACCGAAATCTGCGTGTGATGGCCACGCTCGCGCACCACCATGAGACGATCGACATGCTCACGGCGCGCAAGGAAATCCTGCTCCATGATCTGGTTCTGGCGGCTACGCTCACGACGGTTGTCACGGCGGCGCTGCTTCTTCGCCTCGAGGCGCGTGGATCCTTCGACATCGGTGATTTCGTCGATATACTGCTGCTTGCGTGAGCGACGAACCGGCTCTTCGCTCTCCTCAATGCCCTTGCCTGAACGGCGGCGGCGACGGCGACGGGTGACCGTCGTGTCCTCATCCTCGTCACGGTGACGACGACGCACCTCGAGAATCTGCTCGTTGTCATCCTCGGACTCCTCGCGGGCAGCCCTGCGACGGCGACGGCGTGTACGAGTCCCCTCCTGGGCGTCCTCGTCGGTATCGGCATGGTCGTCGTTACGCGAACCGTCGGCATTGCGGTTCCCGGACATCACTTCGGCTATCGGCGTATAGGCGATGTCATCATACTCGAGGTCTTCCTCGATCTGCTCGACCTCAGCAGCGGCACGGCGCTCCTGCGCGTTCAGCCGACGGGAACGACGGCCACGGCGCGGCTCATCATCTTCACGATTGGCGTCATCGGCGGATTCGCCGCGCCCCTCGCGAGAATCTGCACCCTGATCGAGGTGTCCGTCCTCGCGGCCCATATCATCGTCATTACGGCCGCGACCACGCCGCGAACGGGTACGGCGAGCGCGACGCGGCTCACGTTCCTCTTCACGATCGTCATGCCGATCGGCGTCGTCCTCGGACTGTCCGTCTTCGGCATCCGAGTCAGAGGACTGACGCGCAGGCAGAACCGGCTCTTGGAACAGCAATGATGTCATCGGCTTGGAACGATGACGTACTCTGGTGGTTGACGATCCGGCATCCCCATGTTCGTGGGACAGCAGGTCCAGCGCGTCCTGGACGCGCTCCTCCGGAGTCTCGGCATCAGCAGCCCCATGTCCGCCCAGCCCGGCGGAATCAGAGGTGGGTTGTGCGGACGGCTCGTCTTCCGCCACGCTACGGGTGCGGCGACGGGACCTCACCGAGCTTTGAGCGTCGGCGCCGCGGGACACCCGACGACGGCCGCGCTGGGGCGTATGCCGCTGTTCGTCCGTCTCGGCAGTTTCGGTGTCATCGGACGGCAAAGCGGGGTGCTGCGCGGAAACCGGGCTGATCGCCGGCTCCTCAAACAACGGCTTGGGATGCTCTTCGACCTTCAGTGCGAGATCCGCCCCTGCGGCACCGGCGCCGCGCACGACACGACGGCCTCCGCGACGCCTGCGGACCGGCGTCGAAAGCTGCTCAGACACAGCCGTCTGATCCTGTGCCGATGCGGGAGTGGTGTTGGTCTGCTGCTGCGCTTCGCGTGATTCATGGGAATCGTCCGCAAAGCCCTGTTCTTCTGTTCTGGGCACAATGCTCCTCGCGATATGCTGCAGCCATATCGCCTTTTTCCGGCCCCGCACAGTGGTCACACCGCGCTCTCACCGCGGCCGCGCACCATTCGCGCCCATACGGGGCAATACATACAAAAGTCTAGCTGCGCGACAGCGGACACCAGCGCTCGCATTGGCCACCATAGCCGCGGTTGCGAGGGGATCGACGCCGTCCTGCGCACGACGGTTGTTGCAGAACCGTCACACTCAAGTATGACACAAAAAATGCGTTGCTCGCGCACAAGTCGGAAAAACGGCAGTATTGTTCACACGCGCGGCGATTATGCCAACCACTCCAAGAGAATGGAAGCCATACGCGTCAATTCGCTGGCAGCGACCTGTTCATCATGTTTATGGGCGAGCAGAGGGCTGCCGGCCCCGAGATTGACCGCCGGGACACCGAGCTGAGCGAAGCGAGCGACATCCGTCCACCCAAGCTTGGCCTGAGGGTCGCGCCCCGTGCGATTCTTGACCAACGCCGCAAGCGAGGCGGCAAGCGGGTCGTCCATACCCGGGCGCGCGCTGGGCGACTCGTCCTTCATCTCAATGCCGAACCCGGCGAACATACCGCCGGTCGCCACATGTTCGCCGTTGCCGAGCTGCGCGCCCGCATCCTCGCCCATCATCAGGGCCTTCGCCTGCGCGATCGTCTTGTCCGGCGCGAAACGGTAATTGACATGGACGCGGCATTCATCGGGAATCACATTCGTGCCTTTGCCGCCGGAGATCAGCGTGGCGTTGACGCCTTCGCGATACGTCAATCCGTCCACGGTCACGTCTTGCGGCGTATAGTCGTTGAGCGCATTGAGAATCGCAGCAGCCTTATGAATCGCGTTCGAGCCCATCCACGCGCGGGCCGAATGCGCCGCCACGCCGTGCGTAATCACATCGAAACGGATGGTCCCATTGCAACCGCCTTCGATGCCGCAATCCGTCGGCTCGCCAATCACCGCGAAATCGCCGCGAATCCAATCCGGGTGGTGTTCCACGACCTTGCGCAAGCCGTTCTTCTCCGCCGCGACCTCCTCATGGTCATAGAATACGAACGTCACATCATACTTCGGATTCGTCAGCTTCGCCGCAAGATACAGCATCACCGCATCCGAGGCTTTCATATCGGTGGCACCGCGTCCCCACATCACCCGCTCGCCGGGGAAAGCCTGCGCGATATCCTCGCGGATCAGCGGATCGCCCGGTTCAAGCCAGCGCGGCGGGAAATTATCAATCACCGGAACCGTGTCCAGATGCCCGGCGAGGATCACCCGGTGATTTCGCCCCAAATCGGTGGAAGCGACGACGGTATCACCATGCCGCCGCACGTTGAGATGCGGTTGGCGGGTCAGATATGCCTCGACCTCGTCAGTCAACGGGCCTTCGTCGTCGCTGACAGAATACTGATTCATGATGCGGGTGAAAATCCGCTCGATTTCGGTGCGCATCCGCTCGGTCTCGTCATTGTCGTTGCTCGCGTCGCCGCCGGTCTTTGCGCTGTCCGTCATCGTCATACCGTCCTCCGTCAATCCAAGCCGACGCGGCATGGGCACGTTGCTATGCGTTCGCGCCGCCCATGCGCATCCGTAATGTCCTGTTCCATCATCGCAAAGGTCATGGATGGCCGCCCGAACTGTCTCAGATTCGCGTCACGGGCGTATCCTTGTCGCATTCTGGAGGCGGTGCCCGTGATGCGAGATTATCGACGCGTGTGATGCAGGAAAGGAAGATACTGGTGGTCGACGCACGCCGGACGGCCATCGTCGCCGATGGTGCATACCATGCAAAGCGCGTGGTCGGTTCCGTCGGCTGCCCCGGCTGAGATGACCCAGAGGGCTGACGTGGCTGACGACCGGCGAGCTGTGACTGCTGGCTTGGCGCTGTCGCTTTCACGACGATTGGCGTATGGCCGCAGTGCGAATGAGCCGTCCACATCCGTGTCCGGATAGCGGATCGTACAGTCATCACAACGTCCGAAACCAGCACGACAAGGCGAGGAGAGGTGGGAATGCCAGGTTTACTGAGCGCCATGGAAGGATTCTGCGTGATCGGCATCGTGATCGCAGTCGGCTATGTCGCCGCCCGTATGCGCATCGGCGGACCGAGCGCACAGATGGTGCTCAACAGGTTCAGTTTCTTCATCTCCAGCCCCTGCCTCATGTTCGCCATCCTGTCCAAGGAAAAGATTTTCGCGATTTTCCACTCTTCGATTGTCGTGGCGTTCTTCTCCGCCGTGCTCGTCGGGATCGTATTCCTGATCCTCAACCGGTTGTTCTTCCACATGAAAGCGGCGGACGCGACCATCGGCGCGCTCAACTCGTTGTATCTCAACTCAAACAACATCGGTCTGCCAATCGCCACATACATTCTGGGCAATCCGGCATTGGTCGCGCCGATCCTGGTGATGCAGCAGGCGATTTTCACTCCCGTGGCTCTGACCGTGCTCGACGTGACCACCAAGGGCGAGGTCTCCGTCAAACGCATCGCTGCACAGCCGCTGCATCAGCCGCTGCTCATCGGCTCGCTCGGCGGCATCATCGTCTCTGCGATTACGGCGAAGACCGGGCATTTCATCATTCCTGACTTCATCTACGACCCCATCAATATGATTGGCGAGTCCGCAGTGCCGATGATCCTCATGGCCTTCGGCATGTCGCTGCATGGCACCAAACCGATGCAGAACAAGAGCGACGTACCGGCGACCGTGACCGTCGCCGTGTTGAAGAACATCGTCATGCCGATTATCGCGTTCCTGCTGTCGTACTATGTGATGGGCTTCCGCGGCGCGACCTTGTACGCATGTGTGGTGCTCGCCGCCCTGCCGACCGGCCAGAACGTGTACAACTATGCGGCGCGCTACAACGTGGGTCTGACCTTCGCGCGCGACGGCATTCTGCTCAGCACGCTGACCAGCCCGATATTCATCGCCATCGTGGCGGCGTTGCTGTCCTGATCGGCTGGTTCGCTGCATAAGGCTGAATAAGGCTGTATCAGCGTAACCCGTTGGGAATCGACCTTCTACCGACGCTCACAGACCAGTCAGCATCGGTACAACCTTCTGCCGACGCTGACAAGTCACCCAGCGTCGGCAGAAACAGAGACATAACCCCCTACCGACACTCACACCCACCTCAACGTCGGCAGAAACAGAGACACAACCGGCCACCGACGCTCAGAGGCCACCCAGCTTCCGCACAACCCTCCACCGACGCTCACACCACACTCAGCGTCGGTAGAAACAGGACAGCAGATGGTGTGTGCGTGAGCGCGGATCAGCGGCCTTGATTGGCGTTGGACAGGATGCGCAGACGGTCAGCGAACCGTTGCCAATCGGTGCGCATGGCGGTCAGGAGTTTCCGGTTGGGTACGTCATCGACCGGAATCCAGGCGATTTCCATGCTTTCATCGTCATTCGCCCGCAAATGCACCTCATGCCCCGGCTTTTCGAAGGCGAATACCGTGGTGTACGCCCACGGGCCATGATCCTCGCGGTAGGAGCCGACCACTTCGATATCCTGCGGAGTGATATTCGCCTCTTCAAAACTCTCCCGCAACGCCCCTTCAATCGGCGTTTCGTTGTCGGCGATCGCCCCGCCCGGAATACCCCATGTACCGCCTTCCGCACTCCACTGGGCGCGGTGCTGCATGGCCACATGGGTGACTTCGCCAGCGTCATTCCTTCGGGCGAGCAGAATTCCCGCCGCGCCATGCGTGCCCCAATGTCGGCGCCCGCACGCGCAGGAGACCCAACCGTCACCGGGCTGATGCACATTCTCCACCGGCGGCTGTGTGCTGTCTGGATGTTTGTCAAGCTCTTCCGGATTCGGAGCATGGGGCTTTACATTCCACAAATCTGTCCAGCTGATATCCAGTTTGGTGACCAAGCGACGCAACAACGGCAGACTGATACCGATGACACCATGCGGGTCGCCGTCGATCCGGTCGATGAACGCACCGCCGAAACCTTCCAAAGTGAACGACCCGGCGACCTCGAGCGGTTCGCCGGTCGCGATGTACCGCTCAATGTCTTCGTCAGAATAATCCCCGAAATACACGACTGCACGGCTGGCATCCTGAACCGCACGTCCGGTAGCGAAATCAATGACGCAATGACCGGTCCACAGCTCTCCGCTGCGCCCGCGCATACGGCGAAGCCGTTCACGCGCCGTGGCTTCATCATGCGGCTTGCCGTAGCACTCACCGTCGAATAGGAACATCGAATCACAGCCGACAATCAGCGGCCCGGGTCCAGGACCGTTGAGACCTTGAATACCGCTGATCGGCGTATCAATCGGCTCGACACGAGTGGGGGCGGTGATACCGGAGAAATCACGGGTGATGGCACTCGAAACGACCGAAACCGGCTGGCTTGTCTGTCCACAAGCGGCAGCACCGGCGGACGGTCGCGCGTCTGCCCGGCGTTGTGTGCGCACCTGTTCGGCTTCAAGCGGGTAAGCGATGACGCGTTCACCCGTTGCCGCCTTCGCGGTGTCCGCGACCGCCCGATACGCCTCATGGACGGCATTCGCCTTGGCACGGGCAAGGATGGCAACACGATGGCCGACATCAAGCCGCTCAACAGGTACGCCGATCTTGCACGCCGCCTGCTCCAATGCGGCGGGTTCGTCGACGTGGGAAACCTTGATCGTCGGGCAGATTCCGGCGGCGTACAGCACGTCGCGCCGAGGCTTGGACTGGGAAGCCAAAATAATCGATATCGTCATATTCATACCTCCGATTCGCTTGGCGCCAATAATCGCCTCGCCGCATTCCCTGTGTTCTGCCGCATGCGGCTGCTCCGGCACAGGCAGGCATGGGCACGATGCCAATCAGCTGCGGCGGACGGTCACGCCGGTGGTGTTGACCGTCAGATGCAGCACACGCCAATGTCCGGAGGACAGCTGCTTGTCTGCAATCTGTTCAATGTCGGCGCGAGCGTCACCGCAATGCAACACCAGCACGCACGGGCCCGCCCCGGACACCGCCGCAGCATAGCCATGGTCACGCAAGGACTCAATCAATTCCCAGGAAGGGGTCATGAGATCTTTGCGATACGGCTGATGCAGACGATCCTGGGTGGCGCTGAACAACACGGCGTTCGCGTCGAGACTGCCGTGGAGCACCCCGGGATTCATCGCACCAGGCAGCAGGCCGACACGGGACACATTGAATACTGCGTCATGGTAAGGCACGGATGAAGGCAAGGCCTGACGCGCCTTTTCGGTGGACAACTCGTAGTCCGGTACGAACACGGAAGCATGGATGCTCTCGCTGACCGGATAATTCACCGTATGGAACCCGCCAGAAAGCGGCTCACCGCCCGGCACTCGCGTGGAGCCGACCCCCTCAGGCGTCTGGTAATCCCAAGACACAGTCAGGCCTCCGTACACGGCCGGGGCGACGTTATCGGGGTGCCCTTCAATGGTGGCAGCGAGCTCGAACACCGCGTCACGATTGAGATCGCCGTCTTGGGCGAATGCCGCCGCCGCGGAGATGCCTGCGACAATCGCCTCGGCTGATGATCCCATTCCTCGAGCCTGCGGGATGCGGTTATGCGCTTCAAGTGTGAAGCCGAGCCGTTCCAGCCCGAGCGTGTTGCACGCTTTGCGGAAGGTGGAGACCACGAGGTTCGTTTCGTCTCTCGGCAGCGTGTTCTCCCCCTCGCCGTCGATAAGCACCGTGGCATCATGACCCTCGTCGTCGCCCTTCAAGGTGAAGGTCAGCTCATCGTAATAGTTGAGCGCAAGGCCGATGGTGTCGAATCCGGAGCCCAGATTCGCACTGGTCGCCGGTACTTGGACATGGACTTGCTTGGCTACGGGGCTCATATTCTTCCTTCCGCGGGCGGCGACAGTCACCTGTTCCGCCGGTTGTCGGTTGTGCAATGGTTGTTGGAAGTCTCAGATGCCGGCCGCCGTGGCGTTGCACGACCAGCCGGCATCGGTATGCCGCGAATCCGCGGCGGTGGTTCAGTCGAGCACGCGCAGGATGGACGGCTCACCGGAGACGCATTCGAGCTTGCACACAGCGTCGACGGTCTTACGCAGCGTGACTTCGTCGCACAGATGCGTGACGACGCGCAGCTGCTGAAGTTCACCCGAATAGCCCGGATCATGCTGCGTAGGCTGAAGATCCTGGTTGACACCGTTGATGGAAATGCCGTGGTTCGCGAATTCCTCGGCGATCGAGGCGAGCACGCCCGGCTTGTCGTGGATGAGGAAACGCACGGCGAATGCAGCTTTGGACGCGTCTGCAGGAGCGAGCGGCAGCGTGTTGTACGTCTGGATGCCGGTCGCGGTGGTGCCGGACACGATGTTGCGCGCAGCCATCACCACGTCGCCGACGACAGCGGAAGCGGTCGGTGCGCCGCCTGCGCCGCGGCCGTACAGCATGATGTCATCGGCTTCCTTCGCCTTGATGAACACGGCATTGAAGCTGCCGTGCACGGAGGCAAGCGGATGGTTCTCATCAATCAGGGCAGGATACACGCGTGCGGACACGCCGGCCTCAGTATGCTCCACGACAGCCAGCAGCTTGATGACCTTGTGTTCGGCGGTCGCAGCCGCGATATCCGCCGCGGTGATCTTGGTGATGCCCTCGACGGACACGTCGTCGATGCCAACCTGGGTATGGAATGCGAGCGTCGCCATGATGGCGGCCTTGTTCGCGGCGTCATAACCCTCGATATCGCCGGTTGGGTCGGCTTCGGCGTAGCCCTTCTCCTGCGCCTGGTGCAGCGCGACATCGAAATCAAGGCCCTTGGTGGTCATCTCGTCAAGAATGTAGTTCGTGGTGCCGTTGACGATGCCCAGCATGCTGTTGACCTTGTCGCCGGCGAAGGATTCGCGCAGCGGGCGCACAATCGGGATAGCACCGCCGACAGCGGCTTCGAAGAAGATATCAACGCCATGTTCCTGCGCGGCCTTGTAGATTTCCGGCCCATGCTTGGCCAGCAGCGCCTTGTTCGCGGTAACGACAGAAGCGCCGGATTCGATGGCCTTGAGCACGAAGGTGCGGGCCGGTTCGATGCCGCCGATCAACTCGATGACGATATCGGCACGGGTGCACAGTTCCGCGGTGTCACGGGTGAGCAGCGACTGGTCGATCCACGGGTCATTGACCGGATCAAGCGTGGCGATGCCCACGATCTGGTAGTCGCGACCGATGCGGTGAACCAGCTCGTCATGCTGTTCGACAAGCAGGCGGGCGGTCTGCGAACCGACGGTTCCCGCGCCAAGAAGCGCAATGCGAATGGGAGCTTGATTGTCTTGTGCCACAGTGGATCCTTCCCATGAGCTCGCAGCCACTGCACCAGATGCCGGCGGGGCCGCGATGCGTCGTCATCATCCTTGCCTATGGTACCGGGACAAGCTGACGTTTCGCCGAATGCGTGCCATATGGCTATCGGCTCGCATTACGGTTCATCCGCCTGCCGTTCGCCACCGCTTCCCATACGCGGCCTCATACGAAAGAGCCGCACCAACCCGACGGTCGGTGCGGCCCCGCATCGTGAATGTACAGGGTTGTCGGCTCAGCCCAAATCGTAGCCGAGCAAATCATCGATGGTCTGACGACGAAGCATCACATGCGCCCCGGACGAACTGACCGCGACAACCGCGGGGAACGTCGCCTGATTGTAGTTGCTGGCCATCGCGCGGCCGTACGCGCCCGTCACCGGGACCGCAAGGATATCGCCGCGTTTGAGATCGCTCGGCAGCTGGCATTCATGCACAAGAATATCGCCGGATTCGCAATGAATACCGACCACACGAGAGAGCATGGTTCCGGCAGCTCCCGCGCGGTTCGCCAGCCGTGCCGTATAATCCGCGTCATACAACGCCGGACGGATGTTATCACTCATACCGCCGTCCACCGACACGTAGGTGCGCTCGCTGATCGGCGAACCGTCCTTCGCGGTGGTGCCGTCCGGCAGGCCGACATGCTTGATGGCGCCGACCCGGTACAGGGTCACGCAGGTGGGTGCGACAATCCAGCGGCCCGGTTCGAACGAAATCACCGGCATCGGTATGCCGAGCGCACGGTTGATCGCCGTGACCGCCGTGGCCAAACGCTGCAGCTCCACATCGATATCCATCGATTCCTCGCCCTCGGTGTACGCGACCGAGTAGCCGCCGCCCAAGTCAACTTCCGGCAGCGTGTAGGCGTCGGTCGCATAGAAGGTCTTGCGCAGAAGCATCATGCGTTTCGCCGCTTCGATGAACGCGTTCGCATCATGGATCTGCGAGCCGATATGCGAGTGGATGCCGACGAGTTCCAGATCGCCGGGATACCGGTACAGCTCCTTGAGTACGGCGAGCGCCGGGCCGCGGGCGACCAGATCCATCGCTTCGGCGAGCGCGGCGTCCTGTTTGCTGATGCCGGATGCGTCAAGGTCGTAGGGCGAGCGCATATCGTATTGCAGGTCACGTTGGCCGTTGTGCCCCACGGTATGCGTGTCTTGACGGCGTGCAGCGGGTTCGGGGGCTTCCGCTGAGGTTTGCGAAGGCTTGCTTTCCTGAGCAATCAGCTCGTCAAGAACGTTGAGCGCGGACGGGTCAGCGCCTGCCGGCAGCAGCGCCATGCCGAATTTCTGGTCTTCGTGGGCGGTTGAGATGTACTCGTGACCGCCGGCGTGGATACCGGTAGTGACACGAAGCATGACACGTGCGGTTTTGCCGAGACGATGCGCGATGGCGGCGATGCGTGCCGGTTCGTCCGGGGCGTCGACGACGATTTTCGCGAAGCCTTCGCGGATGGCGAGTTCGATTTCTTCGTCCGACTTGTTGTTGCCGTGCAGAACGAGGCGCCGTCCCGGGACTCCCGCGGCGAGCGCGATGCGCATCTCGCCCAAGGTGCAGGTGTCGACCAGCATGCCGGCGTTGGTGACCAGGCGCAACACTTCCTTGGACATGAACGCTTTCGCTGCGAAGCTCACATGCGTGGTGGCGTTGGAGAATGCGGTTGCGGCGGCGTGGATGAAGTGGTGCGCGCGGGCGTCGACGTCATCGGTGTCCATCACGTACAGTGGGGAGCCGAACTCGTCAAGCAGGGATTGCGCGCTGCGGCCGTGGAAGGTCAAGGCGCCGGTGCTGTCAATCGAGCAGCCGGCCGGCCATACCTGGCTCAACGGGGTGTTGGCGGCGTTTGGTGTGCTGGTTTCGTTCATTTCACATCTTCTCCGGTGCGCTGACGCCAAGCAGGTCAAGCCCTGCGGCGATGACGGTCCGGACGGCGTCGTTGAGCTTCAAGCGTGCTGCGGCGCGTGCCGGTTCGGGGTTCTTGGCGATACGCAGCGCTTCACGTTCGGCTTCGGGCTTGCGTTCTTCGAGGTCGGTCAGCGGCATCGGCACGACGCGTTCGACGTTGTACCACTTGTGGTAGGCGGCAGCGAGATCCTCAAGATAGTGGGCGATGCGGTGCGGAGCGCGCAGGTCGCCGGCTTGGGCGAGTGTCGCCGGCCATTGGGCGAGCGCGGCGAGTACTTCGCCGTCGGTTTCGGTGTCCAGCAGGCTGAGGTCGGCGATGGCCGGATCGATGTGTGCTTCGGCGGCGTTGCGGTCCACATTGCAGCCGCGGGCATGCGCATACTGCACGTAGTACACCGGGTTGTCGTTGCTGTGGGACGCCAAGAGGTTCAGATCGATGTCCACACTCGTGTTGTAATCGGTGCGGGCAAGCGAATAGCGGGAGGCATCCACGCCGATGGCATCGACCAGATCGTCGATGGTGACGACGTTGCCGGCACGCTTGGACATGCGCACGGCCTTGCCGTCTTTCATCACGTTGACGAGCTGGCCGATGAGGATCTGCATATTGACGCCCGGCTTGTCGCCGAATGCCGCGCACATGGCCATCATGCGGCCGATGTAGCCATGGTGGTCGGCGCCCAGCATGTAGATGGCCACGTCCGCCGGATCGGTTGCACGATGCCGCTTGTTGTAGTAATAGGCGATATCAGCGGCGAAATACGCGTAGTTGCCGTCGGATTTGATGATGACACGGTCCTTGTCGTCACCGTGCTTGGTGGAGGCGAACCACGTGGCGCCGTCTTTTTCGAAAATGTCGCCCTGCTCGCGCAGCTTGGCGATGGCCCGTTCGACTTCGCCGTCTTGGTACAGGCTGTTTTCATGGAACCACACGTCGAAATGCACGCGGAAGTTCTTCATGGATTCCTGGATTTCAGCGAACATCATCGGGACGGCGCGCTTGCGGAATTCCTCACGCTGTTCGGAATCGCCTTCACCGAGCGGCTCGCCGTCATCGTTCAGGCCGCCGTCGACACGCGGCAGACTGAGGACATCCACACCGTCGGCTTTCGCCTCGTCAATCACGCGCTGCGCGATCTCATCGATGTAAGCACCCTTGTACCCGTCAGCCGGGGTCACTTCACCGTGAGCCGCGGCGACCAAGGATTTGGCGAAACGGTTGATCTGCTCGCCGTGATCGTTGAAGTAATATTCCCGCACGACTTTCGCCCCGTTGGCTTCGAGCACGCGGGCCATGGAGTCGCCGACCGCAGCCCAGCGGGTGCCTCCGATATGGATAGGGCCGGTGGGGTTGGCGGACACGAATTCGAGGTTGAGCGTCTGCCCGGACAGATGATCGTTGCGGCCGAACTGCGCGCCTTGCGCGAGGACGGCATCCACCACTGCGGCGGCGGATGCGGAGTCGAGGGTGATATTGATGAAGCCCGGGCCTGCGACTTCGACGGCGGCGATGCCATCCGCCGATTGCAGACGCGCTGCGAACAGTTCCGCGAGATCACGCGGCTTCATGCCGGCCTTCTTGGCCAGCTGCATGGCTGCGTTCGATGCCCAGTCGCCGTGGCTGCGGTCCTTGGGACGCATCACCGCGAATTTCTCGACCGGCGGGATAAGGTCTTCGGTCAGACTGCCGGCTTCACCGGCGGTGACCAGATCATGGGCGATATGGGAAATGAGTTCACTGAGCGCTTCTGGATTCATTCTTCAAAGTCTAGCGAGGGCATTGGCCAAGTGGCGCCGGAGTTGTCATGATACGCGTTCGGTTTCGTGCGATATGCCCGTCGTCAACCCGCACCGCCGATGATCCATCCCGACTGCCGTCCTCATCCGAATCCGGAACGGGATCCTACGCATCACAACGGCCGGTTCGGGGAAAGCGGCACGGCAAGCGGCGGGCGGAGCGGAAGCCTCGATGCCAGGCGCGCACGGATGCGTTCCACAGGCAATCAGACCGTGGCGGAAACGTCGTCGTCGGGCTTGTTGTCACCGCCAGTCAAGCGTTCACGCAGGTAGTACACGCCGTAGCACAGGGCGACGAAGGGAATCATGTACAGCAACGTGGAACGCTGTGACGGATCGGCGACCACCAGCGCCAATGCGAACAGGCACATGACGATTGCGATAATCGGCACCGCCGGATATCCGGGCGCTCGGTAGGCGAGCGAATCGACGGCCGTGCCGGAACGCTTGAGCTCGCGGCGGAAAAGGATATGGCATACCGCCACCGACATCCATACGACCAGCGTCGACAGCCCTGAAACCGCGACCAATGCGAGGTATACCGTCGAGGCTGCGACCACGCTGGACAGCAGGGCGAGCAATCCACCTGCAAGACTGATCAGCACGGCGAACACGGGGACACCGTGGAAATTCGTTTTCGCCAGAACCGGCGGAATCATCCGCTCTTTGGCGAGCGACCACACCATGCGCGAGCACACATACAATCCGGAGTTCGCCGCAGACAGCACCGCGGTCAATACGACGAAATTCATGACATCGCCGGCGAACGGCATGCCGATGCTTTGGAACACCAAGACGAACGGGCTCGTATCCACGCCTGACTGCTTCCACGGAATTAACGCCGCCATCACGGCGATCGACCCGATGAAGAAAATCGCCAAACGCAGCACGGTGGTATGCACCGCTTTCGGAATCGCCTTATCCGGGTCTTTGGTCTCCCCCGCGGCGACGCCGACGACTTCGGTGCCGGAGAAGGCGAACACGACAGTCAGAAGCGTGGAGAACACGGGCAGAATCCCATTGGGAAACCACCCGGAACGATAGTAGTTCGAGAACAGCGGGGCATGGCTGTACCCCTTGATTGGAATGATGCCGAAGATCGCGAGCAAACCGATGACGATGAACGCGATGATGGCGAACACTTTGATGCTGGCGAACCAGAACTCCGATTCACCATACAGTCTCACCGACAGAATGTTCAGTGTGAACACCACAAGAATGAACAGGGCGCTCCACACCCATGCCGGCGAATGCGGAAACCAGCGCTGCATGAGCAGACCGGCGGCCGTGAATTCCGAGGCGAGCGCCACCGCCCAGTTCAGCCAATACAGGATAGCGATGGTGAACGCAGTGCCCGGCCCGATGAACCGGCGCGCGTAGAGGTGGAAACTTCCGGCATACGGCATGGCGACCGACAGTTCGCCGAGCGAGAGCATCACGCAGTAGACCAACACCGAACCGATCAGGTATGCGAGGATGGCACCCAGCGGACCCGCCTGATGGATGGTGTACCCGGAACTGAGGAACAGGCCGGTGCCGATGACGCCGCCGAGCGAAATCATCGTCAGATGGCGTGATTCCATATTGCGCTCAAGCTGGGTGTTTTGGACTGGGGTGCCGCTCTGTGTGACGTTGCCCGACACGTCCGCCGTGTGGGTGGATCCGGCTGTGGTGTGTCGCGATGCGCGTTCACGTTTGATGGTCACGGTTCTGCCTGATGCTCCTGTGTACGGTTGGCGAACGCCACGGACGGAATCCATACGGGCTGCCAGCCGTCCAGCGCTCTTACGCCACCACCGTAGCGTCCGGGCGGGAGAAGCCCGGGCGCTCAGTGGCGTGTGGTTGTTTCAGCGGTTACAGTGCCGCGATGGCGTCGATTTCCACCAACGCTCCGGCAGGCAGATCATTGCCGCCGAACGCCACGCGCGCCGGCTTGATATCGCCGTTGAACACCGCAGCATAGGCCGCGTCGATTTCGTGGAAATCCTCGACATGCTTCATATAGATGGTGGCGCGCACCACATGCGCCGTATCGGTTCCAGCGGCTTCAAGCACATGCGCAATGTTCTTCAATGCCTGTGCGGCTTGTTCGCCCGCCGTATCGCCTGCCAGCTTCCCGGTGGCCGGGTCGAGCCCCAGCTGCCCGGAGGCGAAGACGAAACCGTTCGCCTTGACGGCTTGGCTGTAAGCGCCCAGCGCCGCCGGAGCGTGTTCGGATGTGACCTTGATCAGTTCGCTCATGTGGATTGCCTTCCCTTGACATGTCATGATGGACGCCGGGCGGATCGCCAAGCGGAACGGTCCGACCGCGGTGTCGCGGTGTTCTGCCGCGGGTATGCCGCTGCGGAATCGACCGTTGGCGCTCAGTGTACTCCCGGCATGATTGCCGGGAGTCTCACCGTTTCACCCCCTGATATGTCATCTCTCGCCGCGAGTCCGATCAGCCTTGCAACGGGCTGTCGCACAATGCGTCCCGAATGCGTTCGACGATATGAGTGTCATCCGCGCCGGCGGCGAAGGACGGTCAGCAGGACAAGCATCCCCGTCGCGGCGGCCACCGCGACAGACCCCAGAATCGCCGTTGGAATGAACCATGCGCCAGTCTTGGCCAATGCAATCCGTCTGCCATGCCAATAATCCCCGGAACTGACCGTATCGCCCCGGCATACGCCCTCCTGTCTGACTGCGGGCTGGTCGTCGAAGGGGTTGTCGTCCACCATAGGGCATGTCACCACCGTTGCCGCAGTGACTGTGGCATGGTCCGCATGCGCGCCGTCCACACCCGAAAGCACACCGGTCACATCGACGGACTGTCCCGGTTCAAGGACCAGATCATCCCAATGCTCCGGATACCGCCATGCCGCGACCGCCGCGTTGCCGATTGTGACGGTGTCGTTCAGCCGCAATCCGGTCACCGGCACGTCTCCCACGTTGCGGATGCGGAACACCAGCGTCGTCTCCTCCTGCATGATGTCCAGCGCCTGCTCGGCGGTATCACGGTCACCCTCCTGTTCACCGGATGCCTCATCGAATTTCACCAGTTCGATTGCACCATGTTCGTGGATGGTGCGCGTCCACACCTCGTTGGACATCCGTTCGACACCGTTGATGGTTTCTGTGAATTCGTTGACGATGAGTTCGCCTGGCAGCACTCGCTGCATCTGGATGAATATCGTCCATCCTGCCGCGCGGTCCCGTCCGCCGAAGACGCGTCTGCCCTGATCGGTCAAGGTGATGAGTATCACGCCGGACTGCTCTGTGACATCGAAAAGCGGCTCGCTCTCAGTGTCTCCGCCGCGCGGCGCGTCCGTCTGTGAAGCACCTGATAGTTCCCCGTCCATATGCCGTTCGATGATGTCGCCCGATGCGATGGCCTTACCGTTGATCACCATGTCATGCCGCGCGACCGCCGCCCACTGGCCGAGATACACGTCGTGCAGTTCGTCGTAGTCGTCCCTGATGTTCCACGCACCGACCTCGTAGGCGCGCTCCGATGGCAAGTCCGAGGAGTCAAGCCGGTACAGGAATGTGGTGTGCAACGGCAGATCGGCGCCGTCCATGCTGTCCCCCTGCATGGCGATGGACACATCTTTCATCGGATTCACCGGTTGCAATGCAGTGACGACCGTCCGGGTATCCGTACGGATGGCTCCCGTGACTTGGGTTGCACTGTTGCGCACGGTGATGCCGTCGCCGACTGCGGTGACCGTCATCGGCAGCACAAGTTCGTAGCGTTTTCCGAGTACCTGTTGATCAATCGCCGGGTCGGTATGCGGGTCGAGCGACGCCGAGGCATAGGCTTTCAAATCGTCTGGCTGACGAGCCGCAATGACCTTCCCGGTCGTGCGATCTACGGTATCCACGGTTTTGAAGAACGCGTACAGCACACCTCCCGCATCCTGGATGTTGAACGCCTTCGTGCAATCGTTGCCCCGCTCATCAGTGATGCTGATACGGTCGGTGTCAAGGGCGAGATACCGTTCGTCATAATCGTCGATGACGCCCAACCGCTGGATCGTGTAGGCGCTGGATTCCACATCGGACGCATCGAGCGTGACCCGGTAGTATACGGTGTCCCCCAGCAGGGCGGTCCGTCCGTCGACGACGATGCTCGCCTGGGCTTGGGTGACGGTTTTCTCCGGAACGATGCGCGGCGGTTCGATGACGACACGGTTCGACGGGGTCACACTGTTGTTGAGTCCCAGTGTCCACTGATTGGCCATCAGCCTGTTTGCCGGCGCATGTTCAGACACGGTGCCGTCGAATTCGACCGTCAAACGCGGCGTCGTCTGGGTGGAGTTCCACATGGCGTCGATGGTCGCACGGGTGAAGACGATACGGAACCGATGGTTGGTCCGATCCCAATCCACGCTGTAGTGCTGCCGTCCGAACACGGTGTCGGTCGCCTTGTCGCGCACGATGACGCTGTATTCATCCGGTTCAAGGTACTGGTCGTATTCGTCTACGACTTCAACATGCTCGAGCCGGTACCCGAGTCCCGGTTCCGGGGTGATGTCAGAGCTGAGCACATACGTGACACGCTGTCCCGGCATCACTTTGGCCTGATCGATGGACGCGCGGTTCCCGCCATGCTCCGCATGGGCGAGCACCTGCTTGTTCGCCGGAGGGATGTACGCGCACAAGGACGGCTTGTTCGCATCAACGCGATGGTCGTTGACCGTATGCGATCCATCGGCGCTGAACGCCGTACCTTGGCTGTTTGAGCACAATTGCACAGCATGGCCGTCCTCGACCCGGTAATCCTTGCGCGCCTGGATTGCGCCCTTGCCGTGCGCCAGATTGATCCTGCCTGGCACCAGCAGGGTGAGCTGACGGTGGACGCCAAGCCCCTGTACGGACGCGAGATACGCTTGCGAGGCGACTGCGGTCGCCGTGCCGTTGTCGATGCGGATGGTGAATTCACCGGTCACATCCTTGCCTGTGCGCGCAATGTCGAACACGCCGGACGCCCGTTCATGCGTGGTGTCCGCCGCGTACACGCGAATCGCAGCTTCGCCGTCTGGATCAAACAGATAATCCGCCTGCGACCAGCCGGCTGTCAATTCCAAACGTTGCGGGGGCTCAATCAGATGTGCCGCAATGACCGCATTGGTGGCAACCGCCACGGCGTCACCGTCCAGCAGCGAACGGCCGGCAGCCCCGACTGCATTGCCATGCTCGGGATCGATAACCGCATCCCATGCTCCGTCCTCACCACGTAACGCCCATACCGTATCCGGTTGCGGTCGCCATGTGGGGAACTGCCGGTCTTCCGTACTGCACGCCGGCTCATCGTTCCAGTACACGGCGGCGGTATCCCTGATCAATCCATGCCCCGGCGTGTCGACGGTGACGTCGAAGGAGAAGCTCAAGGCGTGGTCCTGCGGCAGCATGCCCGATTGTGCAGACCATTGTGCGCTGACCGTATGGGCGTCCCTATTCCAGTCGAATGTGAATTCAGCGGTGCGATCCGTTCCATCGGTCATATCGGTCACGCGGTATCCGCCGATGCGATACGACGTGTCGCCGGGCGTGATCGTGTCGACAATGCCCAGCCGATAGCCTCCCCGTCCGGTCCCGGTCACGATGTTCGTGCGGTTGGTCATGCCGTCGGCGCTTACCCCTTCGTCAACGCTTTTGGACGGGGCGCCCGGAGCGCGCGACCCGACGCGGAAACTCTCGGACGCCTGCCGGTCTTCCGTATTCACCGTTGCCGCCATCCGGCCTTGCCCCGGCACGACGACATCGAACCAGTATCTGCCTTCCTGCCATCCGTCCCAGCCGAAATCCGAAGGCGCGAACTGCGGCGAGTCCGTAGTACCCGCATTCGGCAACCGCATGGTTTTGTGGATGGCGCGAGCGGCGTGCAGGCCGGCGGGATGCCCGTCGTAATTCAGCCAGATCTGAGCATCAAGCTGCTCATTGACCACAGAGCCACCGTTGTTGGTGATGATGGTGTCATGGACCGGCGCGACATCGCCGACGCTCATGTCCGCAGGAGCCTGCTGTTGCGTCGTAATCGACAGCGGATACTGCGCCGTGGGCTGCAATTCGTTGGCCGCGACGCAAATCACCTGGACTCCAGCCGGATAGGTGCGGCCGGTCGTTGCAATCTGCTCGTTGAACTGGTATCGCAGCCGGTTGATCCAGTCGCCGTCCCAGCCGATGAGATCGTTACCCAAACCGTCGGCGGCGAGTCTGTCCCAATTCGTATCGAAACGCGCGCGGAAGTCACGCGGATTGGTGCCATACAGACTGCCGTTTTTCAACGACAGCGCGACCCCTACGACGCGCGCCTGTTTCGCCTCGCCGTCACTGCGATCGGCTATGGCGCGCGAAACCGCATCACGGCACGACCCGTAGAATTTCGGCTTGTTGCCTGACCATGTGGACAGTACCCCGCTACGTACCAGCGACTGATAGGCGTAGTCGATCGAGGACTCGTCCCACCCCTGCGTCGGCGTGGAGCCATACTGCTTGTTATCGAATAGGAACAGCGCATCATTGTCAGGCATCGGACCGCCTGATCCGGATATTCCCGCGCCTTGCGAGCCTATACCCGCCATGGCTGTATTAGGCGCGACAATCAATGCCATCAACGCGATGATCACCGTCACCGCGGTTATTGTGACGAATCGAATACGGTTCATCATTCCCCCAAAACAACAGAAAACGAAACGCCGCGACGACGCCGTTTTCACGATTCCCCCCAATGGGCTTGCATTCGCCGGTTCGGCACGCTCCCCGCCGTATTCCGGATGAATGGTCATGGCCCGATGCCAATCGTGCCGGCGTTTTCGGCTCCCCTCAAGCCTCATATGCCGACAAACACGTGGATTCGCGTATCGGACGGCGATCCCCATCGCCGCCATAAGACCCTTCATTGGTCAGCGTAGCATATTCATGCGCCGGACACGAATCCTCGAAATTGCATTTGATTGTTCCCTGAACAAGGCGGGATAAGCGAATTCAAGGCACAAGCCACGGTGTACAAAAGCCCACGCTTGGTGTATCTGCGGATTACGGCCCCATATGCTCCAATGCCGGGGCGCCATCTGCGCCAAGCCGTAGCCTGGCGCCACATACCACATGGTTCGTGGGCTTGATGGGATTCGAACCCACGACCTTCTGTTCCGGAGACAGACGCTCTATCCACTGAGCTACAAACCCGTGCGGCAGTCCACTATACCGACATGCACAGACACACGTCTATGACGTCCGTACTCCATCGGGACACGCCGACATATCAGTTCACCAACGTATCAATTCATGCTCTTGAACACCACAGCACATCGATGATGCGCTACGCTCCGGTGTTTCAGTACATCAGCGTCGCCAAACGACGGCGTGCATGCTTGAGCCGCTCATCACCCGACTGAGGAATGGCGAAATACTCCAGCAGCCGCTTACGCACCGGCTCAATCTGATCACGGTGTCCAGCCGCCAGATAGTCAAGCAGGCGGCCGAACGCATCCTCGATCTGCCCGCCGATCATATCGATATCAGCGACTGCCAGCTGGGCGTCCACATCATCAGGATGCTCCGCGGCCGCGGCACGCACCGCGCGTACATCAGCCGCACCGGAACGAGCCAGCAGCAGTGCCTTCGACCGTTCACGCGCAGCGATCGTGTCCTGCGGGTCTGATTCCAGCACCCGCTCATACGCCGCGGCGGCACCCGCGTAATCGCCTTCCTGTGCAAGACGGTGCGCCTCAGCGTGTTGCGGCGGCACACTTTCGGTCTGCTCTGGTGCAGGCTGCTCGTCCTGGGCGTCACGATCGCCGGAATACGGCGCCGACCCGGCGACCCCAGCCTGATGCGCCACACTGATAATCTTCGGAATGACCTGGTCGATGAGCTGCTGTTGCTCCTCAGCGCTTGGCAGACCTTCCATCAAAGGCATCGGCCGCCCGCCGATCAATCCGAACAACGCGGGCACTCCCCTGACTTGCAAGGCCTGCGCGATGCTGTTCGCCTTCGCCACGTCGATGCGCGCGAGCTGAATCTGGCCATTGAGCTTGTTCACGGCTTCGCCGAGCGCTTTGGCCATCGGGAAGAGCCGGTCATCGCTGGCAGTCCATAGCAGCATGAGGATCGGGAATGTCGCCGACGTCTGCACCATCGCCTCGAAGGTGTTCTCGGTGACGTCAATCACATACGCCCCGGCGGCAGGAGCCCCGCCGCTCTGTCCAGGTTCCGCGGTCACCTGATGTTGCACGGATTCAAGATCGACCGCCCCCGCGAGCGAAATCCCCGGATTGAACTTCTGGTCTGCCATGTCGCCTCCTGATTCTTCGACTAGCGACGCCGAACAGCCACGCCGGCTAGCAATCATTCGATACCATTCAACATACCGTGACGCCACGTCGTGCGCGCCGCCTTCTTCGCGAAGCTAAAGCCCGAGGGGCACAGGCAGGACAGCCCGCCTCAACCTGCGGACAAGCGGTTGCGCACACGTCGTATGCACCCATACACTGATTTCGCTATATCCGCCATGCGCGCGATTACAGCGCCTCCACCTTGACCGGCTGGCGTTCGGCACCCACTGCAGTGATCTTCTGATGCGAACCGGCAGGCGGCACATACATCGCGATGACGTTCACATACGTGACTTTCATCGTGCTGGTGGCGGTACCGTTACCGAACAGCGCCTTTTCGGAATCCGACGCCGGTTGGGATTCGCGTCCTTCACCAGCTTGGCGGGTCCACTCCGAATTGATTTGCGCGACCACGAGATCGCCGCCGTCACTCGAGCGCATGACCTTGATCTGCCCGTCAGCCGCTTGGAACGTCTGCTGTTGCGTACCCGCATTGCGTTCCATGCCTTCCTGGACCGTCTGGGACAGTTTGGCAAGCTCCTGACGGAAATAATCGTCAGCGAATTTTGAAGCGTATTTGCTGTCGGCACCGTTCTGGAGCACATCAGCATACGCTTCGACCGCTTTGCGCGGCGTCATCACCAAACCGGTGTCATTCGCCGTGCCCATCTGGGCGCCAATCGAGGCGATGGCGAACTTCGGGAGTTTCGCGCCTTGGAACAGTCGGGCGACACCCCACAACTTGTAATTGCTGCGCGCGCTGTCTTGGACCATCACCAGCAGCCGCTGGGACTGCTGGTCGGATGTGGTGGTCGTGATGGTGAAAATCGAGCGAGGCCAGCCTGAATCCGTGGGGATCACGGCCTGCGTCATTTTGGAGGGGATGTTGGTTTTCGCATCCAACGAACCCGTGGATTGGGCGATGGTGATCTCGCTGGTGCGGATGGCCAGTTCCGGCCCCGACATTCGGGCGTCGAGCCCGTCCACGCTTTTCGCCTCGTTCGCCGCGTTCACAACCTTCAAGATGTTCGCGCGGATCCGTCGTTCCTGGGCTTCGGTCACATCTGGCTTGTCCGTATGCTCAGCGCTTGCAGCCGGGTGCGGGACCTGTCCCTCGCAGCCGGCGAACGTCATGAGGCACGCCGCGGCGAGCACTGCCGTCACAGCTTTGGTGATACGTGAGGTCATGCTACTCCTTGGATTCTTCATGATTGTCGTCGTCGCTGTCATCCTGATCCGTTGTCTCTTGCTGCGACGCCCACCTGGCGAAATACGCTTGCAATTCCTTCGGGTCGATCACCGATGTGGCTTCGGCGTTCACCGGCGCAGGAGCATTGGTGCGCGCGTGCCGCAGTGCGGTCGGATGCGATTCGTCTGCGTCGGAAGTATCGCCGGGCGCATGGTTCTCGGCCTCGTGACGCTGTGCAGCATCGGATGCTTGGATTCCTTCTGATTGGGGTTGTTCGGTCACTTCACCTTGCTCAAATTGCCCGGCGCTGCCGAAATCGATCTCCCCGCCGGGGTACCAGACCTGGTCAACATGCAGCGAGGCATACGAATGTGCGACGTCCTTCGGCTGTTCCTGCGCGGCCTGCGGCTGCCCTTCATGCCTGGCATGGCGCGAATGATGATGCGGTTGGAAGGCGACAGGAGCGGAGGCCTCGTGACGGTCGTCTTCCACCTTGTGTTCCGCCCCGCTGTGACGGCCATGCCGATGGTGGGACGTTTCCCCGGCTTCATCGCTGGTTGCAGATACGCCGGCCACGGGCGGATTCTCCGTGGCTTGGGCGCGTTCAACGGACGAATCCTGAACGGCGGCAACGGAAAGAACAGGCTGATCCGCCCCCGTCCGCTGTTGCATATCAGCAACGAGGTTACGCGACATCGGATCCACAACCACCGGCTCGGCAGCAACAGACCCGTTCCCGTCCGGCGACGAAACGTCCTCCCCGTGATTGTTCTGCCGGTCGAAAGCCGATTGTGCCGGCGCACCCGGGGCATGGCGCTTTCTGGGCTTGTTGCTCTTGCGGGGCGTGAATGTCCGTTTGATGATGCTCCAGCTGCCTGCAAACGCCTCCGAGAAGCTGATTTCGTCCGGATCCTTCGGTTTCGGCTTCCCCGGAGTCTTGCGACGTTTGACGTCCGGCATGGCGAACACCGATGCGGACAGAACGGTCATCAGCGCGAGCAGACCAGCAATGAAATAGAACGGCGTTGCGAAATCAGGAAGCTTCTCACGCACCCAATGGATGGTCACCGACGTGCGGGAAGAATTCGACCCGGTGTCGATCAACGCAATGACATCCGACGACGTTGCGCGTGATGTCAATGAGACGTTGCCGGTGCCACATTTGACCGACCGCCACATATCCGACGATTCGAATTCGACCGACGAATCCTGGGCTGTGGCACTGCCGGCGGTTTTCTGCGAGGATGTGGTCAGCGTCTGCCAGTCCGACATGCCGGTGATCCGCGTGTATGTGCTCCCTGCCAGCCATCCAGCGGCATCCTTTCGTGTGGACAATGCGATGCACACACGCGTTTTCGACGATTTGGCATGGACAACCAAGGTGGAGCGTTCCGCAACCATGGACAGGACGCCTGGATCCGTCATCGCGTACCTGCCGGAAACATTCACCGATGCCGCGATTTCGCTCGATGGACGCCAGATTGTGGCGTTGAGTGTGCCGAACACCACACATGCGACGGCGAGTAAACCGAACACCGGTGCGACGATGCCACGCATGATTCTGGCATGATGAGACGGCCGCTCAAATACGGCATGCTCTTCGTGTGATTCATGTGTCTTCGTCATAACGCCACTATTCTACAGACACCACCTCACTTCACCGGTGTTCAGGCGATACCTCCACCTGACCATCGCACAGAACACACCCGTGGCTTGCGGGCGCGCACCCGCACGAATCCGCGCGATATCATGGTCGGCCGCTAGTGTGGTAGCCATGCGTATTTCACCCAGACTTCGTCACACCGCCGCCAGCCTCATCACCGCCGTATGTGCCGCCGGCATGTGCCTCGGCGTCGCGGCATGCGGTTCGGGCAGTTCTTCGTCGTCATCATCGTCTTCTTCGGCATCCGCCAGTTCCAGCTCCTCAGGCGCGACACTCAACAAAATCGCCGGTGTCACGGCAACTGGCGAGCCCGGCAAAAAACCGACCGTGAAATTCCATACCCCCATGACCGTTCAGGACAACACGTATAGCGTGCTCCAACAAGGCAACGGCGAGACGATCAAAGAGGGCGACCGTCTGTGCGCCCAAGGCATCGCGCTCAACGCCAAGGACGGTTCCCAGCTCATGAGCACCTGGGAGAAGAACACGCCCGACTGCTCAATCGTCGTCAGCAAATCCACGACGACCACCGCCTACTACGAGATTCTCAAAGGCCAGAAAGTCAATGCGACCATCGCCTTCGGAGTCAATGACCAGAACTCTTCCGGCACGTCGTATCTCATGGTGCTGACCATCATCTCACGCACGAAGGCGCTGACCCGCGCAGAAGGCAAAGTAGTCACCGACATTCCGTCGAATCTGCCGAAGGTCACACTCGCCAGTAACGGCAAGCCTTCGCTGAATCTCAACGGTTACAAGCCAGACGGCAAGCTGGTCGTCCAGCCCCTGATCAAGGGCGATGGAGCCGCCGTCAAGTCCACACAGACCGTGGACGCCCAGTACTCCGGTTGGTATGCCGACAGCAAGGGCAAGCTCCACCAGTTCGACTCCTCGTGGAGCCGCGGCACATCATCACAGTTCTCGTTGTCCCAAGTCATCACCGGGTGGAAGACCGGACTGACCGGGCAGACCATCGGATCCCAGGTACTGCTGATCATCCCGCCAGACCAAGGTTACGGTTCCACTGACCAGACGGACAGCACCACTGGAAAGGTGACAATCCCCGCCAATTCCACGCTGTACTTCGTGGTTGACATTCTCTACGCATACTGATGATTGAGCGGATGCGGCCGCCACGCCCGCATTCGCCTCCCCCTATGCAAACTGGTTACGCTGAGACAACGCTCAGCGTAACCAGTTTGCATAGGGGGAGGATGTGGACGCCAAGTGCCCCGTGAATATCCACAAGCACGATCAGAACAGCCGCAGCGTGCCGTCCTCCTGCCCCTTCATGTCGTCATAATCCAGAATCATGCATTCGAAGCCGCGCTCATGGGCGAGCGTCTTGGCTTGCGCAGTAATGGTTTGTGCCGCGAAAATACCGCGAACCGGGGCGATCAGCGGATCACGGTTGAGCAGCTTGCAATAGCGGGTCAGCTGCTCCACCCCGTCAATGCCGCCATGCCGTTTGATTTCAATCGCCACATGCATGCCATTGCCATCGACCGCCATGATATCGACTGGCCCAATCGCTGTCGGATACTCCCGCCTGACCAGTTTGGCTCCTTCGCCGATCCGCTCGATTTGCTCAGCGAGATACCGTTGCAGATGGTCTTCAACACCATCCTTGACCAGTCCCGGATCTTCACCCAAATCGTACGTATGGTCCGCGTACACATGTTGCAGCGTGATTTCCAGCACGTCATCGCTTTTCTCGGCACACACCCGCAATACGCGCTCCGGAACAGGCGTATCCGGGTCAGCGTCGGCATCCGGCGGGTCAATCTGTCGAATGGTGCACGGGGCCGCCATCCAGTTCAATGGCTTGTATGATCCGAGCTCCGAAAAGATCAGAACGCTGTTATCCGCTTTTACCAGCAGCACGCGCTTGGCCAAGGGAAGCGACGCGTTCAGCCGCCCCGAATACTGCGCGCTGCAATCCGCAACAATGATTCTCACATCCGACAGCCTAACAGCACCACTGCCGTCACCCACCGCATCGCTGCAGTCACCATGCTTGGCTCCAATCCGCGCAAACTACAGCAGCCGCAACAACCGCAACAACCGCAACAACCCAAGCCTGATATCGCACAAAACGACAAGGGCCGGCCCGCCACCTATCGTGACAGACCGGCCCTACGCCGAAAACGAGGTCATGCTCAGACTTGTTGCCCGTCGTCTACAGTTCCGGGACCGGAAGTCTGAACCACGTCATGTCCGCGCTCAACCGCAACGGTGAGTTTGTTCGAATCGAAGGAAATGAATCCATCGGTGACATCGAAGGAATGCCGCACACCATCAGGGTCTACTACCGCGACCGTGCCGTCCTTGATGACGGTAAGCACCGGTTCGTGGTTCGGCAGGATGCCCATCCCGCCTTCGGACGCCGGAATGGTGACGGACTTCGCCGTGCCGGACCACAAGGGGCGGTCCGCCGCGACGATGTTCACCTGCATGGTTGTGCCCGCCATCAGTCGCCGTATTCCTTCTGCATGTCATGCCACTTCTTCTCGAGGTCATCGATACCGCCGATGCCGGAGAAGGCCTGCTCAGGAACGTCGTCATACACGCCGTCGCAGATGCGGGTGAAGGCCTCGATGGTCTCGTCCGCCGGAACGTAGGAGCCCGGACGACCGGTGAATTTCTCAGCCACATAGAAGTTCTGGCCGAGGAACTGCTCGATCTTGCGGGCGCGGTTGACGATGGTCTTGTCCTCCTCGCCGAGTTCGTCGATACCGATCAGGGCGATGATGTCCTGCAGCTCCTTGTTACGCTGCAGAATCGCCTTGACACGGTTGGCGCACTCGTAATGGGCCTGGCCGACATACCGCGGATCAAGGATGCGCGAGGTGGAAGCCAGCGGATCGACAGCCGGGTAAATACCCTTTGCTGCGATATCACGCGAAAGCTCGGTCGTCGCGTCCAAGTGGGCGAAGGTCGTTGCCGGGGCCGGGTCGGTGTAATCATCCGCAGGCACGTAAATGGCCTGCAGCGAAGTGATCGAGTGGCCACGGGTCGAGGTGATGCGCTCCTGGAGCGCACCCATCTCGTCGGCGAGGTTCGGCTGGTAGCCCACAGCGGAAGGCATACGGCCAAGCAGCGTGGACACCTCGGAACCGGCCTGGGTGAAGCGGAAGATGTTGTCGATGAACAGCAGCACGTCCTGGTTTTGCACGTCACGGAAGTATTCAGCCATGGTCAGTGCGGTCAGCGGGACACGCAGACGCGTCCCCGGAGGCTCATCCATCTGACCGAAGACCAGCGCGGTCTTGCTGAGCACGCCTGCCTCCGCCATTTCGCCGATCAGGTCGTTGCCTTCACGGGTACGCTCGCCAACGCCGGCGAACACGGACACGCCGCCGTGGTTCTGCGCCACGCGCTGGATCATTTCCTGGATCAGCACCGTCTTGCCGACGCCTGCGCCGCCGAACAGGCCGATCTTGCCGCCCTGCACGTACGGAGTCAGCAGGTCGATGACCTTGATGCCGGTTTCGAACATCTGGGTCTTGGACTCCAACTGGTCGAATGCCGGCGGATTGCGGTGGATTGGCCAGCGTTCCTTGACCGTGATGGTCTCGTCCGGCTTCTTGTTGAGGATATTGCCCGAGACATCGAACACATGCCCCTTGGTGACATCACCGACCGGGACCTCGATCGGGCCGCCGGTATCGGTCACCTCAGCGCCACGCACCAAGCCGTCAGTAGGCTTGAGCGCAACAGCGCGCACAGTGGAGTCGCCAAGGTGCTGCTCCACTTCCATGGTGATCTGGTGAAGTGTCTCACCCTCCGTGTTGCCCACACTGTTGAGCTTCACGGTCAGGGCGTTGTAGATGTCGGGCAGGTGGCCTACCGGGAACTCGACGTCGATGACGGAACCCTGGACGCGCGTCACGCGTCCGACGTTCACCGCTTCGACGTCGGTTTCGGAAGCCGCTGTGGTCTGGTTCTCAGCCATATGCGTTCCTACTCTTCCTCTTTGTTCAGCGCGTCGGCGCTGCCGATGATTTCGGTAAGTTCTTGGGTGATCGATGCCTGGCGCGAGGCGTTGAGCTTGCGCGTCAGCTCGTCGACAAGGTTGCGTGCGTTGTCCGTGGCCGTATGCATGGCGTTCTGGCGGGATGCCGTTTCCGATGCCGCCGAAGTCAGCAGGCACTCGTGAATACGCGACTGGATGTACTTCGGCATAATCGCGTTCAGCACCTTTTCCAGACTCGGTTCGAAGGTGTACAACGGAGTCGCCTGCGCTGCGGTGGATTCGGGGATCGGACCGGAATCCTGTCGGGCTTCCGGCACGACTTCGACCGGCAGCATGCGCAGGACACGGACCTTCTGCACGACCATGTTCACGAATTCGGTGAATACGATGTACAGTTCCGAGACTCCACCCTGATCCGCTGGCTTCATATACGCGTCCAGCAGGGTATTGGAAATCGATTCCGCGACTTCCACGCCCGGCTTGTCGCTGTCGCCCTCCCACGAGGCCGCCACCTGACGGTTGCGGTACTTGTAGTAGGTGACGCCGCGACGACCGTACACATACAGCTGCGGTTCCTTGCCTTTGTCGGCAAGACGGGCGAGCAGGGATTCCGTTTCCTTGATGATCGACGAGGTGTACGCACCGGCCATACCGCGGTCCGACGTCAGAGCCAGCACGGCGACGCGCGGGTTCTTCTCGTCGGACTTCACGATTGGATGGTCGATATGAGTGTGCTCCGCCAACGCTTGCACGGCATCGAAAATCGCATCGCTGTAAGGCTTGGCGTTCAGCGCCACCTCACGCGCCCTCGCGATGTGCGAGGACGCGATCATCTCCTGGGCGTTGAAGATCTTCTCCAACGACTGGGTTGAGGCGATTCTTGATTTCAATGCGAGTTGCGAGCCCATGGGTCACTTCTCCCCTGCGACGATCTTTTCCTGCTCGACCGGGGTGTCGGTCTTGGCGACGGGCTTCTTCTCGATAAGCGGCTTGCCGGCCTTCGTCACGTACGTGGCACGGAAGTCATCAACGGCCTGTTCAAGGGCCTTTTCCGTGTCGGCGGTGAAATCACCGGTGTCACGAATCGTCGTGAGAATGTCCGTGTTGTGGGCCACGTAGTCAAGCATGCCCTTCTCGAAGGGAAGCACGTCCGCAAGTTCGAGGTCATCGAGCTTGCCATGCGTACCAGCCCAAATCGAGACGACTTCCTGTTCCATCGAGTACGGGGACATCTGCGGCTGCTTGAGCAGCTCGGTCAGACGCGCGCCACGAGTCAGCTGGGCCTTGGATGCGGCGTCCAGATCGGAGGCGAACATCGCGAAGGACTCGAGCGACTTGTACTGCGCCAGCGAGATCTTCAGCGTACCGGAGACCTTCTTCAGCGCCTTCGTCTGCGCTGCGCCACCGACACGGGACACAGAGATACCGACGTCGACAGCCGGACGCTGGCCTGCGTTGAACAGGTCGGACTGCAGGAAGATCTGGCCGTCGGTGATGGAAATCACGTTGGTCGGAATGTATGCAGACACATCGTTGGCCTTCGTTTCGACGATCGGCAGACCGGTCATCGAGCCGCCGCCCAAATCGTCGGACAGCTTGGCGCAACGTTCCAGCAGACGGGAGTGCAGGTAGAACACGTCGCCCGGGTATGCCTCGCGCCCCGGCGGGCGACGGAGCAGCAGCGAAATCGCTCGGTAGGCTTCAGCCTGCTTGGACAGATCATCAAACACGATGAGCACATGCTTGCCGTGATACATCCAGTGCTGGCCGATGGCCGAACCCGTGTACGGGGCGATGTACTTGAAACCTGCGGAATCAGAGGCCGGGGAAGCCACGATCGTCGTGTACTCCATCGCGCCCGCCTCTTCGAGGCTCTGACGCACAGAGGCGATGGTGGAACCCTTCTGGCCGACGGCCACGTAGATGCAGCGCACCTGCTTCTTCGGGTCTCCGGACTTCCAGTTGTCCTTCTGGTTGATGATCGTGTCGATGGCGATGGCGGTTTTACCCGTCTGGCGGTCGCCGATAATCAGCTGACGCTGACCGCGGCCAATCGGGGTCATCGCGTCGATTGCCTTCAGGCCGGTGGACAGCGGCTCGTCGACTGGATGACGATGCATCACGTCCGGAGCCTGCGCCTCGAGAATACGGCGGCCTTCGCTCTTGATCTCGCCGAGGCCGTCGATAGGCTGTCCCAGCGGATTGACTACACGGCCAAGGTATCCGTCGCCGACCGGTACGGACAGCACTTCGCCGGTACGGCGGACTTCCTGACCCTCCTCGATGCCGGCGAAGTCACCGAGGATGACCACACCGATTTCGCGGGCGTCAAGGTTGAACGCCAGACCAAGCGTGCCGTCCTCAAAGGTCAGCAGCTCATTGGCCATGCAACCAGGCAGTCCCGTCACGTGCGCAATGCCATCACCACACGTCGCGACATAACCGACCTCCTGGGTCGGATTGTCAGACGGCTTGTAGGACTCGACGAAGTCGTCGAGGGCCTTGCGTACCGCGGCGGGATCAATGGTAAGTTCTGCCATGATCACTCCTTATTGTTCTTGTTCATGTAAGTCTTTCGCGCTTTCACACGGAAACGACTCGTGTCACTACCCGTTTAGGCGGTGACCTGTACGCTGCGCTTGAGCTTGTTCAGCTGGGCGATCACCGTGTTGTCGTTGACCTCGTGGCCGATCTGCACGCGCATACCGCCCAACACCGTCGGATCAACCACCGAGTTGATATGCACGGCATGGCCGGTGCGCTTGGTGTAGATCTTGGTGAGCCGGTCAACCTGCTCGTCCGACAGCGGGGCAGCGGTGGTCACGGTGACCATCGATTCGCCCATATGACGCGACAGCTTGTTGATCAGCCACTGGATGGTGGCAAGGTAACGGCGGTGCCGCGGATTCTCCGTGGCATGCTCGGCAAGGCGCATGGTGACCTTGCTGATCTCATTGCCGGACAACACGTTGTGCAGCAACTCGACGCGCGCCTCTACCGTGGAATGCTCGTCGTACAAGCGGGTGCGGACCACCGGCATGTTGAGCAACGCCGAATGCAGCTCGGCAAGCTCCACCGATACCTTCATGGTGGTTCCGGTCGCGTCCGCATAGTACATCATCGCATCCACGCCGAAATCTTCGACCGCGTTCGCGATATCATGCGGCTTGCTCCACCGGCGTTGCACCAGATCGTCAAGGATCTCGACGGTCATCGGATGGGCTTTGCCTTCAAGCAGCGTGTGCACCATGGTGGTCTTGTCGGCAGCGGGACGTGCGGGGTCGGTCAGCGCCCGTTCGACCTGGATATTGTGGTCGAGCAGATCGGTGACTGCGAACAGCTCGTTGCCCACACGCCAGGCATCCTCACCGGTCGCCTTCAATTTCGGCGCCAGCGAGTCACGCGAGACGCGGTCTGCGATGCGTGAAGCCTCTCCTCGCATGTGATCTCACTTCCTTCGCTTACTTGTTGCTGTCTGCATCCATCTCGTCGATCATCTTGTCAAGCATCTGCGTCTGAGTGGCGCTCGAGCTCAACTCCGATCCGAGAATCTTGCCTGCCAGAGCCGTAGCCAGCGTGCCGACCTCACCCTTCAAGCTCACCAGAGCCTGCTTTTGCTGGGATTCAATCGAACGCTGCGCGTTCTCGGCGATCTGGGCTGCATCGGATTCAGCGCGCGAACGCGCATCAGCGATGATATGGGATGCTTCGGCACGGGCGTCGTCGCGGATCTTGGATGCCTCGACACGCGCCTGGCTGAGCTGATCCTCATACTTCTTCTTGGCCTCGTCAGCGTCTTTCTGCGCTTTCTCGGCCTGTTCCATACGACCTTCGATCTTGGCCGCACGGGCGTCGAAGACAGCTTGGAACTTCGGCATGATGTACTTGTAGAAGCAGACCGCGATGACAACGAGAATGACCAATGACCACACGATGTCATACGTTTCAGGCAAAAACAGCGAAATACCGCTTTTCTCTGCCAGTGGCATGGGTGTTCTCCTTTCCTGCTCGGGTTTCTACTTGATTGTGATCCGTCCTGTTCGCCGGCCGGTCACTTGGCCATGACGAAGGCGACGAAGCCGAGCAGGCCGAGCAGCTCGATCATTGCCAGGCCGATGAACATGAGGGTCTGAATACGGCCGGAGACCTCAGGCTGGCGAGCGGTGCTCTCCAGAGCCTTGCCGACCAGGATGCCCATGCCGATACCAGGGCCGATGGCGGCAACGCCGTAGCCCAGAACGCTGATGTTGCCTGCAACCTCGGCGAGAGTGATGATATCCATGTGTTGTCCTTTCTTACCGAAATCTGACATGGTACGCGGCTCCGCGTCGCGGGGCCGAAGATTTTCCTTGCCCGGCGCCCCAAGACACCGGTGCACTCGCTTGATTCAATTATGGCGCATCGTTCATCACGATGCCGGGCAGACACGGCCGCTATGGGCGGTCGTGCCTGGCACCGTTGCAATCCGTCACGCAGCGCGTATGGCACGCCACGTATGTCGAATCACTCGACTTCCGGATAGCTCTGGTTGATGTACACCGTCGAGAGGATCGCGAACACATACGCCTGAAGGCCTGCCACGAACATCTCGAAGCACACGAACGCGAAACCACCCAACAGCCACAGCACGCCGACAGGCTTGATAGCCCAGTTCGACGCTTCGATGAGATAGAACTGTGTGAATGCCAAGCATGTCGCGACCAGCAAGTGGCCTGCGATCATGTTGGCGAACAGTCGGACGGTCAGCGAGAACGGACGAATGATCAGCACCTCAAGCAGGTTGATCGGGCCGAGAATGATATCGATCGGCAGCGGAACCCCCGGAGGCATCAGTTCGCCGCGCAGGTAGTGAAGGAATCCCTTCTCACGGCACGCGGCAATCCAATACTGGACAAACGTCCACAGTGCGAATACGAGCGGCATGGTCACGGTGGCCGTAGCCGCCATGTTCATGCCAGGGATGACACCGCACAGATTGAACACGAAAATCGTGAAAAACAGTGTGGTAATCATCGGCACGTACCGGCGTCCGCGCTCCTCGCCCATCACCTGATAGACGATGTTGTCACGGACGAAATCAAGCAGCGTCTCAATCATGCCCTGCCAACGGCCGGGAACGAGTTTGGCGCGCTTCGCCGTAATGCACATCACCAGCAGCAGCACGATAGTGGCAACGATTCGGATGAGAATGATGCGGTTAATGGCGAACGGCGTGCCTTGGAACAGGATCGGATCGGGAAGAAAATCGTCGATCGAGGGCAGTTCAGGACCCGCGTTGGCCGCAAGCACGAGCTGCGTGCTGACTTGTGACACCATCTACGCCTCCTACTTCTCGTAACAGCTGTCAGTTTAGCCCAACGCCCTGAGCGAATGTGACCGGAAGATTTCGGCACACATGTACACGGCGTGGCGAGTAGGTCGGGCGCCGACGGGGCCGGCGCCTGCCTTCGACTCCGAACGGCTACGTGGAGATTGTACGACGTTTTCACGCGTCTTGGTAACAATTCTTTCACATTCTCGAACCGTTTTTAGATAAAACGGTTCGAATTGCCGAACGCTACGCAAGACGTTGCTATCCGGTATGTGGACAGCGCTCGCGACAGAAGTCAGGCGTCAGAGCCGGCGGCTACAGGTCCTGCCGGCCTCGGCGATATCGCGGAACGCACTCGTTCGTCCTGAGCATAATCGCCCTCGATCAAACCATATCCGTCCATGATCATCGGTGCATACCCGTCGCGGCGCGGCGCGCCCGGAGCATGGCGGATCGACCGATCCGTACCCAACCGCTTCTGCGCGCGCAACTGCGGAACCTCACGCAAGTCGTACGGCGTGGTCTGGTACACCCAATTCAGCCAGTTGCGCCACAACAAGTTCGCATGCGCACGCCAGCTGAACAACGGCTCGAGCTTCGGGTCGTCATGCGGGAAATAGTTCTCCGGGAACGGCACGTTCGTCAGCCCTTTGGCCATATCGCGCTCATACTCCTCGGCGAGCGTCATCTTGCCATACTCCCAATGACCAAGAGCGAACACCTCGGAGAAATCACGCGTCGCAATCAAACCCGGGCCGGACTCCGGGCCCCAGGTAAGCACCTGAAGATCGGGATTCGCCGCGATATCGTCCTCATCCACACCGGCAAGCCGGGAATGCGGCTGCAACGCGATCTCATCGAAGCCGTTGGTCAGGAAGCAGTACTCGTCCTGCAAGTACTGCGGATAGACACCGAACAGCTTCTGCGGCAACAGATGCTTGCGCACGCCATAGCGGTAGTGCAGGGCGCCCATCGCCCCCCAGCACAGGTACATCGTCGAAAACACATGCGAGCCAGCCCAGTCAAGAATCTCCTTGAACTCGTCCCAGTAATCGACTTGGTCGAACTCCAAATGCTCCACCGGCGCGCCGGTCACCACGAAGCCGTCGTAATAGTTGTCCCGGAACGCGTCAAGGTTTTCATAGAACTTCACCAGATGATCGGCACTGACATGCTTGGATTCGTGGGTCGAAGTCTTCATGAAATCAACCTCGACCTGCAGCGGCGACTTCGATATCAGCCGCAGCAGCTGGGTCTCGGTCTCAATCTTCTTGGGCATGAGATTCAAGATCACCAAGCGCAGCGGGCGCACACGCTGGCGCTCAGCTTCAGGTTTCTCCAGCGCGAAAATGCGCTCGGAGTCGAGGATGGCACGTGCGGGCAGGCCGCTTGGAATCTTGATAGGCATGATTCCATTATGGCTGTTGGTCCGATATGTGTTTGGTGTCGGCTGAAATGTGACCGGTGTGCGGACGGATGGCGGCGGCAGGTGCGGTATGAGCTTATCCCGGCATTCATGTGACCGGCGCGGGCAGATGACGGGATTGGCGGTCAGGATTCCGGGGATTCTTGCGCGATTCTTGCGGGAATCCTTGCGAGATTCTTGCGCTCGAGGTTGGGCGTGACCGACGCGCGAACGATTACGGGCGGGACTATCGGTGTGGCTACCGGCTGCCGTCAACCGCCGATGTGCCTGGTGCGCGAATGGTAGCGCCGTAATGCCCCGGAATCAGGAACGTCCGGCATCATTCGCCGTGTGAGCCAATCCTCACAAACCGGGTACACGTGCCAGCAAAACAGCGGATTCCCGCTTCCCAACCACCCACTGCGTGAGCCAATCCTCACACAACACGTCACCCACACCCTCCAGCCTGCAGATTCCGGACACCCAACCACCCGATTTGTGAGCCAATCCTCACAAACCCAGCACCAGGACAGCCAACACAGTGGATTCCGACCTCCCGACCACCCATTGTGTGAGCCAATACTCACACAACGCGTCACCCACACCTGCCTGCCGGCAGATTCCAGACATCCGACCCCCACTATGTGAGCGAATCCTCACAAACCACGTCATCCGCACCTTCCAGCCTGCAAATTCCGGCCATCCAACCACCCGATTTGTGAGCCAAACCTCACAAACCCAGCACCCGGCCGCCGCAAACCGCAGTCTTGGAATAGCTGCACTACCCACTGTGTGAGCCAATCCTCACAAACCGGGTACACGAGCCACAAAAACAGCAGATTCCCGCTGCCCAACCACTCACTTTGTGAGCCAATCCTCACACAACACGCCACCCACACCCGCCTGCCTGCAGATTCCAGACATCCGACCCCCACTATGTGAGCGAATCCTCACAAACCACGTCACCCACACCTTCCAGCCTGCAGATTCCAGACATCCGACCCCCACTATGTGAGCCGATCCTCACAAACCCAGCATCAAGACAGGCAACACAGCGGACTCCCACTTCCCAACCACCCGTTGTGTGAGCGAATCCTCACACAAGCGCCGTCCGTGCGGCACCCATCAGCCTCACGCATGCCACGACATACACGCCGCCCACAACAGGCGTCCTAGAACCAACATCACACCAATCAATCAGTCTCACGCATGCCACGACATGCGCCAACGCAACAGGCGATCCATCCATCCTGGGTGCCATCTGCTCTGAGCTGAACGGCACGCCGATTTGACAATTCCCTGCCGTTCGATAAAGTAGATGACTGCTGCTTGAAGCAGCCGACGCGGGGTGGAGCAGCTCGGTAGCTCGCTGGGCTCATAACCCAGAGGTCCATGGTTCAAATCCATGCCCCGCTACCAATCAATGAAAACCGTGATTCGACATCTGTCGGTCACGGTTTTCTGCATTCCGCACTGATTCGCGTCAGGTTCACCGGCGAGCGCCAGCTCTTCGCGTCAGACCGTCAACCGCAACGCGAACCACCGAATATCGGAATATGGGAGTTGACTGCTTCCTTGCGAGTAAGATTCCGACAGGAGCAGAAGAAGGGAACAGAATGCGTATCTCTCAACCGTTGCAACCCATGGCACCACTGATTGCGCTCACACTCGGATCGCTGTCGATTGTGTCGCTCGCGCAAGGCATCGTCACCGTGCCGTCGCACATCAACATCTCCACGATCATGGAAATCATCGCCGGCATCATCGGTCTCGCGTTGACCGTGTGGGTCATCATCGCCATGCGCACCAACACCAGCGATGATGATGACGACAACAACAACGATGCCAACGACGCCGATGGCTCATTCGGCAGCAACGATGACTTCGCCCACGACATCCGCTCTGACAACACCATCGATGTTGAACGGTAAGCGCCTGCTTATCTGAACGTCCTAATATCCGGATCCCCATACCCGGCAGATTCGGATAAGGCAAATCCGGGACAAGGCAGGCCAGGACAAGGCAAATCCCAAACGCGGCAGGTCCCAGACAAAGCAGGTTCGGACAAGGCAGATCCCGGAAAGGCAGATCCCGGAAAGGCAGGTTCGGACAAGGCAGGTTCGGACACGGCAGTTCCCTGACACGGCAGGTCCGGGTTATGTACCTTGGGGTATCCGGATTACGCGTGGCGGATTCGTGCCACAACATAACCACGACATAACCACGGCACAAGCACAACCACCACACAAGGCTCGGGTACCACGGCTTGACAGCCCGGAACGACGGCAGGATCAGGCATGTAGGTGAGATGATGCGCTCACAATGTGGGTGGTTGGGGTGGCTGTGGGGGGCAGGATCGGGCATGTATGTGAGATGATGCTGCAGCCTGGCGTAACGTCGCGTTATCATTGACGGCAAACGTTTGACGTAATCGGGGGTGGGCACTTCACAAACACGCATCCGCACTACGCGGCTACGTGCGAAGACGTCCCGCCGGCGCACAAAACAGGAAGCGGTGTCACCTCGCTACCGGCATGCACCGGAACGACACCCCACCAACGCCCAAACCAACAGCCAAACCAACGGCCAAACCAGCAACCAGACCAGAAACCAGGAATCCGCCCAGATGGCATCACAGCACCAGCAAGAGCAGCGTTCGACCGGCAGCCAGCCGAACGCATCAGCAATCCCATCCGCCCAGCAACACACACCGCAGCCAATGTCGCCTGCCGCCCACAAGGACAAAAGCGACGCCGGCTACGCCAAAGACCTCAAGCCACGCCACATCCAGATGATCGCCATCGGCGGCTCCATCGGTACCGGTCTGTTCCTCGGCGCGGGCGGGCGTCTCGCGCAAGGCGGCGCCGGACTGACCATCGCCTACGCCGTGTGCGGTGTGTTCGCGTTCCTCATGGTCCGCGCGCTCGGCGAGCTCGCGATCCGCCGCCCATCCTCCGGCGCATTCGTGTCCTACGCACGCGAATTTCTCGGCGAAAAAGGCGCGTACATCACCGGCTGGCTGTTCTTCCTCGACTGGTCCACTACCGTCATGGCGGATATCACCGCAGTCGCACTGTACTTCCACTACTGGCAGGCGTTCAAGGCCGTTCCCCAATGGGTGCTCGCCTTGTGCGCGCTCGCCGCGGTGTTCGCGCTCAACATGCTGAGTGTCAAGGCGTTCGGCGAGGCCGAGTTCTGGTTCGCCGCCATCAAGGTATTCACGATTCTCGCGTTCATGGTCATCGCCATCTGGGCGATTATCACCGGCGCTCCGGTCGGGCAGTATCATGCGGGATTGGCGAATATCACCGACCACGGCGGGTTCTTCCCTGAAGGCATCGCGCCGGTTTTCGCGCTGACGCTTGGCGTGGTCTTCGCGTTCGGCGGCACCGAAATGGTGGGCGTCGCCGCCGGCGAAGCGAAAGAGGCACAGCAGGTCCTGCCCAAGGCCATCAATTCCATGATCGTGCGTATTTTCGGCTTCTATGTCGGCTCGGTTATTCTGATGGCCCTTGTGCTGCCGTATACCGCCTACTCATCGAACGAATCGCCGTTCGTCACTTTCTTCTCGGGTATCGGCATTCCCCATGCCGGCGATGTCATTCAGGTTGTCGTGTTGACCGCCGCACTGTCGTCGCTGAATGCCGGTCTGTATGCGACCGGCCGCACGCTGCGCTCGTTGGCGATTGCGGGGTCCGGCCCGAAGTTCGCCGCCCGTATGAACAAGAACCATATTCCTTACGGCGGCATTATGATCACATCAGCACTCGGTCTGATCGGCGTGGTGCTCAACGCTGTGCTGCCTGCCAATGCCTTCGATATCATCATGAATCTCGCCGGTATCGGCATCGCCGGCACGTGGTCGTCGATTCTGGTCACGCATCTCGCGTTCCTCAAGCGCGTCAAAGCAGGCAAGGAGCAGCGGCCTGAATATCGGATGCCTGGAGCGCCGTTCACGGATTATCTGGCGCTCGCGTTCTTCGCCATCGTCGTCATCTCGAATCTCACCAGCGCGTCCGGCAGGTGGACACTTGCGTTGTTCGCGGTGGTCGTGGTCGCGATGGTCATCGGCTGGTATGCGGTACGCGGACGGATCGACGGCAGCTTGATGGACGAAATCCTTGACAATGACGAGGATGAGGATTCCATCGAAGAGCTGAGCGACGATTTCGCCGCCGCTTGATTCCACGCGATCGGGCGAATCGGAATCATCCCCCGCAACCGAAGCGTAGGATACTCGAAGAACACGGCAGAACCGCAAGGAGACAGGATGCGTATTCATATCACCTATACCGGCGGAACGATTGGCATGGTCGAATCCGACCATGGGCTCGTCCCCGGCGCCGACATGCGCGGATGGCTGCGCCGCTTGCTCGGGGAAAGCGACGAGCTGAGCGATGGGGATGTTACCCTCACCGAACTTGACCCGCTGATTGACTCGTCAAACGCGACCCCTGACAACTGGCAGTCGATGATTGACGACCTGTATGCCCACCGTGAGGAGGCAGACGCGTTTGTCGTGCTGCACGGCACCGACACGATGAGCTACTCTTCGGCGGCGTTGTCTTACGCGCTCACCGGTTTCGGCAAACCAGTGATTTTCACTGGATCACAGCATCCGCTGGGCAAAATCGAATCCGATGCGACCGCGAACGTGACCGGCGCACTGAACGCCGCGCTGAGCGGGCGCGCCACCGGTGTGTCACTGTTCTTCGGTCATCACCTGTTCGCCGGCAATCGCGTGACCAAAGCCTCCAGCTGGGCGTTCGAGGGATTCAACTCGCCGTCCACCGGCATGCTCGCGTGTACGGGCACGCCGTGGCAGTGGGAATCGTTCGACAATCCAGGCGAAGGCTGGCCGACCCCCAAACCATACACGCGGCATGATGTGGCGGTGATCGACACGGTGCCCGGCATGAGTGCCGACCGGCTCGCCGCCATGCTCAATCCTTTGCCTGAGGCGGTATTGCTGCGCGCCTACGGTGTCGGCAACATCCCCAGTCTTGAGCCTGGATTCACTGATGTTATCGCGAACGCACTCGACGCGGGAGTCCCCGTGATTGTCGCATCGCAATGCGAGCAGGCGAATGTGCTCCTCGGCAGGTACGAAACCGGTGACGCCATCGCAAAAGCCGGCGCGGTCGGCACTGGCGATATGACGCTCGAGGCCGCATACGCGAAAATCATCTTCCTGTTGTCGCAAGGACTGACCGGAACCGAGCTTTCCGCGTGGATGGGCCGTTCCATCGCTGGTGAAATCACCGTGCAGAACGACTAAGCGCCCCTTCTCTGTTTCTGCCGACACTGACATGCCTCCCAGCGTCGGCAGAAGCAGAATCAAAACCCTCCACCGACGCTCACATCCTCCTCAGTGTCGGTCAAACCCTCCACCGACACTCACGGCACACTCACCGTCGGCAGAAGCAGAATCAACCCCCTCTGCCGACACTCACGACGCCCTCAGCGTCGGCAGAGGCAGAGGACGACGGGGCGCCAGGAAGCGGCGCAACGGACGGAACAGAGCCTGAATTTCAGGGAAACTCCTGCGTTTCTCGCTTGTCAATCATTCACCTGTAACGATTTTGCCCATACAATGGCGGTATGACCGAACATGCAAAGACAATGAACACCGCTGCAGCGACGACAGCGAAGACAGCCACACAGACAAAGACAGCCAAGACATCAACAACCTCCAACAGCACGACACGCAAGCGCACGGTTCGGCGCAAAACCACCGCATCCGCAACCGCCACCGCATCCGCAACGGCCTCGACACGCACCGCATCCTCCGGATTCGGTCGCATCGCCATCTTCGACATCACTCCGCATGGCGAAACGACTCCACGCGTCGAACTCGGCGAACAATTCCACGTCAGCGCGCAACTCGCCGCCGAGCAGGGGCTGACGCTCGCCGCAACCGCAATCGTGCGCAATCCGCGCGGCAAAGAAACCATGCGCCGAACCATGACCTGCACCAACCCGGGACTCAGCCGTTGGGAAACCGACGTGCAGGCCGGCGAGCCAAGCGATATCCGCCCGTGGCAGTCCGGCTGGTCGGCGGTCAAACGCCAGCTCGGCGAGTGGACGGTCAGCATCGAGGCGTGGCTTGACCCGTATGCTACATGGCTCAAGCAAGCACGCAACGCCATCGACACACGCGAAGACGTCGAAAACGCCCTCGATGCCGGCGCCTCACTGCTGCGCCGCTGGGCTTCGACCCATGACGCACATCTGACCGCCGGCGAGCGCAGCGCACTGAAGAAAGCCGCCGACACGCTGGCCGACCGTCAGCTCTCGGTCGCGGAACGCTTCTCGGCAGCAACAATCGATAAGGTCACCGCCCTGCATACGGTCAAACCGCTCCGGGACGGCGTATCCGACAGCGAGCCGCGCACCTTCCGTGTGGAACGTCCGGCTTCCAGTTTCACCGCTTGGTATGATTTCTTCCCGCGTTCCGAGGGCGCAACAGACGATGATGCGGCCGGCTTCACACGCCCCGGTACCCTTGCCACAGCTGTGTCCGGTCTTGAGCGTGCCGCAGCTGAAGGCTTCGACACGGTGTGCTTGCCTCCGATCAGCCCGATCGGCGTGACCGGGCGTCGCGGCCGCAACGGTGCCGCCCATGCGGGCGCTCATGATCCGGGCTCCCCGTACGCTGTCGGCTCGGCTGAGGGTGCTGCGGACAGCGTCGATCCGGCGCTCGGCACGATGGATGATGTCCGTGCGTTCACCGCGAAAGCCCATGAGCTGGGTCTTGAGGTGGCGCTGGATGTGTCATTGTTCGTTTCACCTGATAATCCGTGGATTGCCGAGCATCCGCAGTGGGTGCGCCGCAAGTCTGATGGCACACCTGCCGATCCGCTCAATCCGTTCGATCTGCAATCAGAGCGCAAGGACATGCTCCCGCTTGACTTCGATGCCGATTCTGACGGCATTGTCAAGGCGATCGTCCGCACCTTGGATGTGTGGGTGAAGGCCGGTGTGACGGCTTTCCGCGCGGTCGAACCGTACCGCTGGCCGGCGCAGGTTTGGCAACAGATCATTGAACGGACCCGCCACGTACACCCGGAGGTGCTGTTCCTCGCCGAATCCTTCACCGCCCCCGCGATGATGGGCGCGCTGAGCCGCGCCGGCTTCACCCAGTCGGACTGCTACTTCCCGTGGCGCAATACCAAACGCGAGCTGGAAGAGTACCTGTTCGAGGCGAACAGCGACGCCGCGTACACGCAGCATGACACGTTCTGGCCGTCCACGCATCGCATTCTCACCGATTATCTGCGCGATAACGGCATCGCCGGCTACGCGATCCGCGCGGTACTCGCCGCGACGGGTGTGCCGAGCTGGGGCATTGCCAGCGGTTATGAGCTGGTGGAGAACAAGCAGCAGCCGGGCACGCAAACACCTGAGAATCCCGAGGAATACGAGATCCGTGTGCGCGACTGGAGCCAGGCCGGCAAGTACGGTATCGCCGAGCTGCTGACATCGCTCAACGCGATCCGCAAGCGTCACCCGGCAGTGCGCAGCTACCATAATCTGACGATTCTGGACAGCCCGGATGCGAATATTCTCGCGTTCGCCCGTCACACGCCCGCCGAGCTCACGGCTGATGGCAAACCGGACACGCTGATTGTGGTCGTGAACCTTGACGGCCATGAGGCGCACCAGTCCATGATCCGTCTCGATCCGACCGCATTCGGCCTGCCCGCCGGCGAGCCGTTCACTGTGGTGGACGAGCTGACCGGCCGCACGTTCACGTGGACGAACGACAACTACGTCTCTCTCGCCCCGTGGGCGGACGTCGCGCACGTGTTGAGCGTCAAGCGGTAATTCGACGAGGCGTTCGACACCCGATAGACGGCGCAATCCGCCTCGCATGGCATACGTGCCGGGTACCGAGTATCCTGAATAACGGAAATCCTGCTGTCTATCAAGGAGATTCGAAATGGCAGAAACCTTCAATGTCGTTGTGGAGATTCCGCGCGGTTCCAAGAACAAGTATGAAGTGGACCATGAGACTGGCCGCATCTTCCTGGATCGTACGCTGTTCACCGCTATGGGCTACCCGGATGACTACGGCTACATCGACGGCACGCTGGGTGAGGACGGCGATCCGCTGGACGCGCTCGTGATGATCCCGAATTCCGTGTTCCCGGGCTGCGTGGTCGAGTGCCGCGCCGTCGGCCTGTACCACATGGTTGACGAGGCGGGCGGCGACGACAAGGTGCTGTGCGTGCCTGCCGACGTGCGTTTCGACGACATCAAGGACGTCGACGATGTCAACGAATATCACAAGGCCGAAATCAAGCACTTCTTCGAGCAGTACAAGGCTCTGGAGCCAGGCAAGGAAGTCAAGCCGGGAGATTTCTGGGCTGGCGCCGACAAGGCCGAGGCTGAGATCAAGGCTGCGCGCGAGCGTCTCGCCGCTTCCGAAGCCAAGTGACGTGGCGGGTTCGGTTTTCGGCTTGACGTCTAAGGCTTGATAGCAATCGCCAGGACCGCGCCCAAATCGAGCTCCGTACATATTCGACGCAAAGGGGTCGTCCCGATTGGGGCGGCCCCTTTCGTGTGCCTCCGCACGCGTGATCTGTGCCGTTGAGCCCATCCGCATCATCCGCGGTTGTCTTTCCGCGGCAAACGACTATACTTGACTGGGTAATTTCGACATGCGAACAGATTCATGCGAATTCAAAGCCGCTCTACGCCGGCAGTCGCAATGTCGGACCGTAAGGCGTAGGCGGCACACCGTCGAGGCCCATCCGCGCCGCGGATGAACCCATGTAGTGACTATGACATCAAGCACTTCCCTGGTTGGCATTCTTCTTATCGCGCTTTCGGTTTCGATGGACGCGTTCGCCGTCTCCATCGGCAAAGGTTTGACCGTGCGCCGGGTACGCCCGTTGGACGCGCTGAAAACCGCCCTATGGTTCGGCGGGTTCCAGGCGCTGTTTCCACTGCTGGGATATCTGGTGGCCGGTACCTTCAGCAACTATGTGACCGCTGTGGATCATTGGATTATCTTCGGACTGCTCGCGCTGATCGGCGGCAATATGATCCGGGAAGCGTTCGAGGAGGATGACGAGAACGCGCGCGAGACGCCTCAGTTTGATTGGCGGCACATGCTGCCGCTTGCCGTGGCTTGCAGCATCGACGCGTTCGCCATCGGCGTGAGTTTCGCGTTCATGAAGGTGAATATCGTGTCGTCGGTGTTGATCATCGGTGTGGTGACCGGCGCGTTCTCCGCCGCCGGCCTGCATATTGGCCACGCGTTCGGTGCCAAATGGCAGAAGCCTGCGCAGATTGCGGGCGGCGTGATTTTGATGCTGATCGGTATCAAGGTGCTGCTCGAGCATCTCGGCGTCATCGCCTGGTAGCGGGCGGTACCCGCAGCGACGGACGATGGGCAGATAGCGCCGCATCTCCGAGTTCCCGGCGAGCATCGCGCGCAGGATATCCGAAATGATACGGCTGCTGCCGCAGATTGTGGCACATGCATTTCCAATCGTGTGATTCTGCGGCGCAGACAGCCCGGGATGTCGGCGAAGCGGTCACATCTGCGAGACGCCGGAACAGTCCCCACGCGGCCCCGGGCATGTGGGGATGCATGTACGTCATCTTGCCCGAAATACCACGGAAATTGGGAGAATCCGCCCTAGAGATACCCTGGCAACCGCACGTTGCGAATCCATCTCGAAGCAGCCGGGACCCCTCAATCCCGCCGCGGCAATGGCGCTACGGCAATCAAAGTCGTGAAACGCAAGATGTACGGCCGCGGAACATCAGCCTGCAACACCAAACTGGCACAGCAGCAACGCCAGCGTCGCCGCGAACGACACCAGCCCCAGCAGCATCACCGGAAGCAGTGCAATCCCGATCCACGGGGCAGGCACGGCTGGATCTGGATCGAAATCCTTCAGCCAGAACCGCGACGCAATCACCATCAACACCACCAACGCCAACGCAACCACGCACACCGCGTCAGCCGCCCAGAACCGCGGACCGCCAAATGGGCGAGTGGATGCGACAACCGAAATGAACAACCAGCCCGGCATACTCGCCATCGCCACCACACCGGTCAGGCTCTGCGACAGCGAGCGCAGCAGATTGGTACGCTCTTTACGCGCCATCTGACGAGCGAACCCGATAACCGTAAACAATGCGAGCAGCATCACGTACACACAAGCCCAACGAATCAGCGGGCTTGCGGCGACAGCCAGCTTGCCGGTCACACGCAGCGGGGGATACAGCACCCCACTGCCCAGCGCGTTGAATGCGAACACGAACGAAACCAGCCCTGCGAGTACGCCGAGCAACCGGTCGATCCACGTGCCGCGGAACGGCCAGAACACGGTGAACGCCACCATCGCCGCGATGCACAGCGGGACTTCCAAGAACAACGCGAACTGGCCGAGCAGACCGGCGCCGACCAGCAGGACCAGCGCGATGATCTGCACGGCGAGCACACCGCGGTACGACCGGCTCGGGAGGGTGCTGTCGGATTGTGTCTGTTGTTCCATAAGTCCATTCCTTCCGCCGAGGGGCTGACCTGCTGCAGCACGGTGCCATGCGAATCGCGCAGCCGCGAAACCCGCAATCATGTTATGGGCATGTTACCGGCATGTGACGCCATGACAGGTTCCTAACACATTGTAGCCGCGCTCTTGCCCATACTCTGCCATATGGAAGCACTGCTCCTGATCATCTGGGTTGCCATAACATTACAGCTGTAAACTATGTGAAAACCGTAATTCGACCGGAGGGCTGCAACATGACTGATTTGACGTTGATGACCTCTGCCAGTGACCCCGCATCCGTATTGCCGTCGCTCGCGCTGCTCTCGCATAGGGTGCGCGTGCTGCCGATGGATGCGGCGAGTCTGGTGAAGATGCCGGAAAGCACCGTCTTGTTCCTTGATGCCAGGGACGATCTGGCCACGGCGAAGACCTTGTGCCGTCTGATTCACGCCTCCGGTTTGTCCACACCGATCGTGCTGATCCTCACCGAAGGCGGGTTCACCGTCGTCAACTCACAGTGGGGCATCGCCGACGTGGTCGTCGCCAACGCCTCACCAGCCGAAGTCGAAGGTCGTTTGCGACTGGTCACGGAACGAGGCAACATGCCGTCAGGCGTTCCGTCCAGCGCCGGTGGCACCCAAGACACGGACGGACTGATTCGTTGCGGCGATCTGGTCGTCGACACGAACGGGTACACCGCCAGTCTGCACGGCCACCCCATCGATTTGGCGTATAAGGAATTCGAACTGCTCAAATATTTGGTCCAGCATCCCGGCCGTGTGTTCACCCGCGCCCAGCTGCTGCAGGAAGTGTGGGGGTACGACTATTACGGTGGCACGCGAACCGTGGATGTCCACGTGCGACGGCTGCGCGCCAAGCTCGGCGGTGAATATGAGCACGTCATCGGCACGGTGCGCAATGTCGGCTACCGTTTCGATCCGCCGGAAGATGACAAAGACGACAGCGCGGCCCGGGCGAACGCTTCCCAGGCTTGATTCCGGCTGTTCAGGCTGATTCGAGCCGCCCTTGTGCGGACGAATCCTTACGCAACACCGCCGCCACTGCCGCCACCTTCGCCGCAGCTACCACTGCCGCCATGGCATGATTACCGCCAATCATCATCGTTATTCCGGCCAATGCCCCGCCGAGTGTGCGAATCCGCCATGGGCATACGACCCGCGGTTGGACGGATGGCAACCGTGCCTTATCATGCGGGTATGGCCAGCGAAAGCAAACGACATCGTCTCGAACGTATGCATGATGAATACCGGATTCTGTGCGAGGAGTTCCCCGCCCCGGCATGTGCGTTGCATTTCACCAACCCCTTCGAACTGCTGACCGCGACGATTCTGAGCGCCCAAACCACTGACAAACGCGTGAACACGGTGACCCCAGCGCTGTTCGCGCGCTACCCCGGACCGGAGCAACTGGCTGCGGCACGGGCGGAAGACGTCGAAGACATCATTCGGCCGCTCGGCTTCTACCACGCCAAAACCCGCAATATCATCGCCATGGCGCATGACGTGCACGAACGGTTCGGCGACACCGTCCCGCGCACCATGGACGAATTGACATCACTGCCGGGCGTCGGACGGAAAACCGCGAACGTGGTGCTCGGCAACGCGTTCGACGTGCCGGGCTTCCCCGTCGATACGCATGTGATCCGTGTGACCGGCCGCTTGCGCTGGCGCACCGACTGGCGAACCACACACCCAGACCCGGTGCATATCGAACGCGAAATCACCGCGTGCTTCCCGCCCGAGGAATGGACCAATCTGTCGCACCGGCTGATCCTGCACGGCCGGGCGACATGCCATGCACGCAAACCCGACTGCGCCGCCTGCCCCCTCAACGACACCTGCCCCAGCGCCGGTACCTTCGGGTGACTATACCAGCCAGAGAACCGTTACGACAGTATTAAAGTATGCTGATATGAACAAAGTATTCTTCGGTTTTACCCAAGTTTCATTGGCCTTGCTGACAGCCGGCTTCACTTGGCTCTTCTGCGATACGTTCACTCCTGCACTGTTTGTGGGATGGGATGCCATTTCCAATCTCGAGCCGCTGGTCAACGCAGCCATCATTATCACCGCGATATGTCTACTTGTGGCGGTCGAATCCGTTAATGCGACGCTGTATTCAACACATTCAATGCATTCATCGCGTTCAACCGCCAACTCCAGCACATCCGACCCCCAAACCGCCACCGAGGGCAATGCCCGGGGAACCTGTGTTCGCGGCGCCTTGACCATTGCGGCGATATCCATGCTCGTGCAAGCCGCCGCGAGCGTTGTTCTGTTCATCATATTCTGGGCATGTTCCGGCCTGATGCACCCGTCACTTGTCTTCGCCGAACTATTGATGCTTGTCTGGTCCTTGGGCACCGCCGCCCTGTTCTCTGCCGCGCGCGACAAGCGCGTCGGGTGACCGAAAGACCGCCAGAAGACCGCCACCATCCGATCGAAGGGGGTATGCACGGGCGGCGCATCGGCGGGGTTCGCGGTAGACTCGAATCATGACGAAGAAGCAGCAGGGCGAGCTCAGACGATGGATTGCGTTCAGTGCCATCGTCGTCGCCCTGTTCGCGCTGATCATCCTCGGAAAATCCATCGCCGAGCGTAGCGGGATCCTTGACGACACCGGATTGATCGGCTCCAATTCAACCATCGACATCGGCCTCATCGACGCCCCGAAATCATTGGATATCCGCACCGAACAAGGCACGGCGGTCGAACAGGCACTACTGGGCAACGTCTATGAAACGCTGATCGGTCGCGACGAGAACAACAGACTCATCCCCTCGCTCGCCAACAGCTGGTCCACGTCAAAGGACGGCCGGACAGTCACGCTCCGCCTGCGCGCCAATACAACCTTCTCCAATGGCGACACGCTTGACGCCGACGATGTCGTCTGGTCGCTTCAACACATCATCAGCGACAAATATGTTGGATATGAACGGCTGGGTTCCATTGCCGCCGTCTCCAGCGAAGACGCCCGCACAGTGACGTTGACGCTTCGTGAACCTGACGCGACATTGCTGCGTGCGCTATCGGGACGCGCCGGCATCGTCTACGACAGCACAGCGAACCCCGATTATGCGACGCAGGCGATGGGAAGCGGTCCGTTCATCGTCGAAAGGACATACCGGCAAGGCGCTGCCACCATCACCCTGCAACGCAACGAACGATATTGGGGCAGCAGTACAGCGGCGAGCTCACAAATCAGTCTGCATTATTATGGCGACGAATCCTCGTTGATCAAAGCCGCCGCCGATGGCAAAGTAGAGCTCGCACTGCCGCTGGAGCATACCAGCATCGCGGATATCAGCAAACGCACCGGCATGAAAGCGGTCCAAGGCTCCAGCACGTCGAAAGTGATGCTCGTCTTCAATTGCGGTACGGAATCCCCGATGTCGGATCTGCGCACACGCCAATCGTTCCGTTATCTGATCGATACCGCCGCGGTCGCCTCCTCAGCTACAGACGCGAAACAGGCGCTCGGCGGCCCGATCGGCCCGCTGGAACCCGGGTATGAGGACTTGACGGGGGTCTACCCGCATGATCAGACGAAGGCCGCGCAGATGCTCACCTATTATTCGACCCGGTATTTCGGCGATCTGACGTTCCTGGTACCGCAGGAATACCAGACGCTTGGCGAGCAGTTGAACGAGTATCTCAAACAAGGCACTTCGACGCTGACGACCATCAATCCGGATATGCAGGTGGTCGATGACGCGACACTCAACCAGCGGCTGGCAAGCGGTGATTTCAAGCTCGCGCTGATAACCGTCAGCGGCACGGACAATGTGGACTTGTTCAACGGCGTGAACAACACGCTGCAATATCAGAACGGCAACGCGCAGCAGGAATACCAGCAGGCGGTCGCATCGGCGAACGATGCCGACTACGCCGCGCATATGAAAACGTTCGCACAGACCGTCAGCCAGGACGCGGCAGCCGCATGGCTGTACGAGCGGGGCATCAACATCGCGGTCAACCCGAAGCTGACCGGATACCCGGTGAATCTGACCGATGAGATCCTCCCGCTCAAGGATCTCACACTGGGCAAGCAGCACTGAGCGGCACCCGACGGTCGGCGGCTCCGGCAGACGGCAGCCGGAAACTCATATGAGCCGGAGTCCGTCGCCATCCGAAGCCCGTCATCAACCGGCATGCGTCCACAGCTGACGCGCGCCGAACGGAAGCGTCTCGCAACCCGTCTTGCCACCCGAAAGGCCGCTCCCCTGTTGTCATAATCGCTCCCTAAACTAGCGGTTATGACTGATCAGGACAATACCATCACCGCGAACCTGACCCCGCTGCCTGACAAGGTGGGCGTCGACGGGCTCGAAGACAAGTGGCGCAAGACGTGGGACGAATCCGGCGTCTACAAATTCCGCAACACCCGCGACCGCAAGGCCGTCTATTCGATCGATACCCCGCCGCCCACCGTTTCCGGACATTTGCACGTCGGTCACGTGTTCTCCTACACGCACACCGATATCATCGCCCGTTTCAAGCGCATGCAAGGCTTCGACGTCTTCTACCCGATGGGCTGGGACGACAACGGCCTGCCGACCGAACGCCGTGTGCAGAACTATTACGGCGTGCGCGTGGACACATCGCTGAAGTACGATCCTGATTTCAAACCGCCGTTCGAAGGCACTGACGGCAAGAAGATCGACGCGAAGGACCAGGTGCCGGTCAGCCGCAAGAACTTCATCGAACTGTGCGAGCGTCTCACCAAGGAAGACGAGAAGCAGTTCGAGGAGTTGTGGCGTTCGCTCGGCCTGTCCATCGACTGGTCGCAGACCTACCACACCATCGGCGAGCATCCGCAGCGCGTCGCCCAGAAAGCCTTCCTGCGTAATCTCGCACGCGGCGAGGCCTATCAGAAGGACGCTCCGGGCCTGTGGGATGTGACCTTCCAGACCGCAGTCGCCCAGGCTGAGCTGGAAAGCCGCGAATACCCCGGCTTCTATCACAAGATCGCGTTCCGTTTCGAAGACGGCACCCCGATTTACATCGAAACCACCCGTCCTGAGCTGCTCGCCGCCTGCGGCGCGCTGATCGCCAACCCCGACGACGACCGATACAAGCAGTATTTCGGCCAGTATGTCTACTCCCCGCTGTTCAAGGTCAAGGTGCCGATTCTCGCGCATCCGGCGGCGGAGATGGACAAGGGCGCGGGCATCGCGATGTGCTGCACCTTCGGCGATGTGACCGACGTCGAATGGTGGCGTGACCTGAAGCTGCCGACCCGCCCGATCATCCAGCGCAACGGCCGTATCATCATGAGCGTGCCGGATTGGATCGAGGATCCGCAAGGCCGCGCGATTTTCGAGGAGACGGAAGGCAAGACCACCTTCTCCGCCCGCAAGATCATCGTCGACCATCTGCGTGAATCCGGCGATATGGACGGCGAGCCGAAGCCCACCACCCGTATGACGAACTTCTACGAGAAGGGCGATAAGCCGCTCGAAATCGTCACTTCCCGCCAGTGGTATCTGAAGAACGGCGGCACGGACAAGAAACTCAACGCCGAACTCATCGAACGCGGCAACGAGCTGAAGTTCCACCCGGACTTCATGCATGTGCGGTACGACAACTGGGTCAACGGCCTCAACGGCGACTGGCTGATTTCCCGCCAGCGCTTCTTCGGCGTGCCGTTCCCGCTGTGGTATCCGCTCGATGCCAACGGCGAACCAGATTATGAGCATCCGCTCACCCCGCGTGAAGACCAGCTGCCTATCGACCCGACGAACGACGTGCCGGACGGCTATGACGAATCCCAGCGCGACCAGCCGAACGGCTTCACCGCTGAGAAAGACATCATGGACACGTGGGCGACGTCCTCCCTGACACCGCAAATCGTGACCCACTGGGCGGAACCCGGCGAGGAGAACGAAGCGCTGTTCAAGGCGACCTTCCCAATGGATCTGCGTCCGCAGGGCCAGGACATCATTCGCACCTGGCTGTTCAGCTCCATCGACCGCGCGCATCTCGAAAACCATTGCCTGCCGTGGGCGAACGCCACCCTGTCCGGCTGGATTCTCGACCCGGACCACAAGAAGATGTCGAAGTCCAAGGGCAATGTCGTTGTGCCGAACAAGCCGATCAAGCAGTTCGGTGCGGACGCCGTGCGCTACTGGGCCGCTTCCGCGCGCCTTGGCTTGGACGCCACGTATGACGAAGGGCAGATGAAGATCGGCCGTCGTCTGGCCATCAAACTGCTCAACGCCACGAAGTTCGCGCTGGCCATCGGCCGTGAGGACGAGAACCATCATGTCGGCGCCCCAGCCGTCGCGCATTGGAATCCCGCCGACGTGACCGAGCCGCTCGACCGCGCGGTCATGGCGAAGATGGCGCTCGTGATTCGTCAAGCGACGAACGCGCTGGACTCCTATGAGCATTCAAAGGCGCTCGAAGTCATCGAAAGCTTCTTCTGGCAGTTCTGCGATGACTACATCGAACTGGTGAAGAACCGTGCGTATGGCACTGCTGATTCGACCGGCAAGACCCCGAGTGAGGCGGCGGTCAAGTCCGCGCGCACCACGCTGGGGCTTGGTCTCGACACCTTCGCCCGCCTTCTTGCCCCGTACCTGCCGTACGCGACCGAAGAGGTGTGGTCGTGGATGCATGCGGGCGAAGGCTCCGTGCATCGCGCTGCATGGCCGAAGCCGGAACCGTTTGAGCAGGCGGCGTTCAAGGTCTCCCCGGACGTGCTGACGTATGCCGGCGAGGCGCTGGCTGCGCTGCGTAAGATCAAGTCCGAGGCGAAAGTCTCGATGAAGACGCCGATTCTGTCTGTCACGCTTGACGCGGTGGATGATGCCGCTGATTCCATCAAGTCCACGCTTGGCGACATCGCCGAGGCGGGACGTGTGGTCGGCAATATCACGCTGGTTCGTGCCGGCGCTGCAATCAAGGCCGTCAAGCAGGTTGCCGCCGCAGCCAAGAGCGCTGCGGAAGACGCGAAGAACGAGGCTGATGCCGCGGTCGCCGTCATCGTCAAGGACAGCGAACTGGGCGAACCGCCTGCCAAGAAACCGCGCAAGTAACAGCAGGCATTCCTTTTCGCTCCTGATACGCAAACTGGTTACGCTGGGCAACCGCTCAGCGTAACCAGTTTGCGTATCGGGGGGGTGGGATCACAGCCCGTCGGTGACCATCAGGAACCGTGCGCCTGTGGTATGCGTATTGACCGGGGTCACTACATCTCGCGAAGCCCCCTGACGCCCGATACGCGAAGCCTCGGTGGCATCCGCCTCAGGTCGAGTGCCACCGGATGTTGACGCTTTCGACACGGCAGTTCGCGCTTCGGCGATCGCCCGTGTCAACGCGGCGGATGAGGACGTTCCGTCTGCAGTCAGCGTGTCCACGGCATTCTTGATGATGTCGGCGGCGGTCTCCACCGCGACCACATCGTTCACGGTTCCCGACATATCGGTCTCAATGCCGTGCGTCTGCCCTGACAGGCCATACAAGGTCCGCGTGGAGGCAAGCGGAGCGGCGGGTGCGCTGGCGGCAGCATCCGGGTCGGCCCCGTCAGAGTCACCGTCAGAACCACCGCTAGAGCCACTGCCGATACGAGTCCCGGCGCGCCTTTGCGAAGCGTAGGAGGCCAATCCGGTCGCCGTCACCGTCTTCCAATCCGATGCCGTGTCTTTGGCCGAACCAGAGGCATCGCCATCGGATTTCGCAATGAGCGCGGCCAACGTGAGCAGCATATTCCCCTGCCCCTCACGTGCTTTCGCCGCCGCCATCGTGTCCAGTGCCGCTTGGACTTTCTGATTGTCAGACGTGAGGTTCTTGTTCGAGGCGAACTCGTCATTCGTCTGTTCGATGGCCTGCTTCGCGTACGCATCCGCGCCCGCCGCCGTACCTCCGGTCATTTTGCTCAAATGGCGTGTGTATGCGTCGGTGTAGGCCATCGAAAACGGGATCATCGCGTCGTGCATCATCTTCTGTCCGGTCTTGAAATCCTTCGCCGCGCGCGATAGTTGAGAAGCCGCTTGGCGTTTGAGGTCCGCCGCCAAACCGGTTGTTCCGCGCAACTCGATCTGCCTGATCGCATCATCAATCGCATCAGCCGCACCCTGATGGGATCGCGCGGCACTGCGATCATTGGTCGCATCGGAAATCTTGGCGACGGCGTGCGCCACCGGGGTATCGCCTTTCAATTCGGCTGCCGTGCCGAGCAGCGCACTCATCTGGGTGCTGTCGCCGATCGAACCGCTTAAATGCCCGGTGTACGAGGTCACATATGCGGCCATATAATCGTGGAACGCCTGCTGATACGCCGGGTCTGCGGCGGCGATGGCCTGTGTCGCCTTGTCTTGCTCCTCATCACGCATGGTCTTGAGCCGGTTCAGCAGTTTCGTATCATGTTTGCCGCCGCCGATCGCGATATCCGACAAGTTGCTGGCACGCGTGGCGAGCGCGGTCATGGAACGGCTGAATTCCGCGATATCGGAAGCTTCGACCGCGGCGACTGCCAACGGGCTCATCGAACAGTGCTTCGCATTGAAGAAAAAGTCGAAGGACGTGGTGCGCGCCGGCCTGCCGACCGCCACCACCAGCATATCCGTACCGTTTTGGGCGACCAGCGTGCCACTGCTGCCCGTAATCGCGCTCGTGACTTTGGTCGGCACGGTGAAGGCGATGACCGGGATTGTAGTCGTCGCATAATCCGTGTCGGCCAACGGGTTCGGGGACACAGTCACATGCAAGCCGACCAGGCCGTTCGCTCCGCTGACCGCCGACGAATCAACATTCGGCCCATTGAGACTGTACTGTACGCGTACGGTCCAAGGCATCGCTTTGAGACCACTGCTGACTTTGGTCAACGTGTTGGCGGCCGTGCCGGCGGCATGCTCTCCCCCGCCAACCGCCGTGGCAATAGGCTCACCCGCTCCAGTAAGCCCATAATCGATGATGGTGCCGGACTGGTCGATCTGGAAATCGTTGACGATATACAGTTCGCCGGAAATCGTCCCCGCGTGCAGAATACCGAAAACATCCTGCGTTTTCGTGGCAGCGGCAGTGCCGAGCGGATATTCCGCTTCGTGGGCGGGAGCTGCCCCTCCGGCTGCTATGGCAAGCGTCATCGCGCATGATACGGTAATGCCGCACACTCTGCCTGCGATGCGCCCCGGATGTTTTCCCTGTCCGCGCCGTGTGCTGCGGATCACCGTCATCAGTGTCGTTCACTCCTTGTTTTCGTGGTATTGTCTCGGATTCATGCCTCCGATGCTTGTCCGGATACGTCGTCCGCGCCGAGTTCCCAACTCACGCGAACACATCCAACACGCCCGGATCCCCGCCGGCGTCGGCGATGCGTTGATGGCGCTTCTTGGCTTCCGTGACGACGAATTCCCGGTACATCTCCGCGATTTCCGGGTCGAGGCCGGCTTCCTGCGCCACCCGGTGGAGCCGTTGGATTTGTGCGTCTTCACGCTTCCAGTCGGCAGGGGCGAATCCCGCCTGCGCCTTGAGTACGCCGACTTCGGAGGTGAATTTGAATCGTTCCGCGAGCAACGAGACGATAGCCGTGTCCACATTGTCAATCGACTGACGTAACGCCTTGATTTTCTGCACCGCCTGTGCGACTTCCGGATGCTCCTGCGCCTGCCGGGAATCGATGGTCGTGTCCTGCCAATCACCATGTTCGGAATCGTTCATGATGTCCAGATTATCAGCCTTGCCTTACCGAAGGCGATTTCACGTTTATCCACCAGCGGCAGCGTATCCCGCACGGATATCGCGTGGATGCGGATCCGCCGGTGTCGGCGCGCTGATGCCGCCTGCCGACACCGACGAGCCACCATGACAATGATGGCGGATCATCATCGGACAATCCGCCATCATCATGGTCAGCCGATGCGGCGCATACCGTCATCGCCTGATGGGCATCGGGTGAGCATCGGGGACACTCAGTTCGAGGATGCGCCCACACCCGACTGCTGCACCAGTGCCTTGAGGAAGTCACGATTGCTGGGGGTCTTCTTCAAGCGCGGCACCAACGCCTGATACGCCTGCTCGGGTTCGAGTCCGCCAAACAGACGACGCAAACGGTAAATGATCGGCAGTTCCTGCGGCGAAGTGATCAGCTCCTCGCGGCGAGTGCCGGATGCGTTGATATCGACGGCGGGGAACATACGCTTGTCGGCCAAATCGCGGCTCAACCGCAATTCCATGTTGCCGGTGCCCTTGAACTCCTCGAAAATCACTTCATCCATCTTCGAACCGGTTTCCACCAGCGCGGTCGAAATAATGGTGAGCGAACCGCCGTTTTCGATGTTGCGAGCGGCGCCGAAGAACTTCTTCGGCGGATACAACGCCTGCGCATCCACACCACCGGACAGGATGCGGCCTGACGCCGGTGCCGCGATATTGTAGGCGCGGGCGAGACGTGTCATGGAATCCAGCAGCACGACGACATCCTGACCGAGCTCGACCAGACGCTTCGCGCGCTCGATCGCCAATTCGGCGACCATCGTATGATCGCTCGCCGGACGGTCGAAGGTCGAAGAGATGACTTCGCCTTGCACAGTCCGCTCCATATCCGTGACCTCTTCAGGGCGCTCGTCCACCAGCACGACCATGAGATGGACTTCCGGGTTGTTCACGGTAATCGCATTCGCGATGGCTTGCAGGGTGATGGTCTTGCCGGCCTTCGGCGGGGAGACGATCAGACCGCGCTGGCCCTTGCCGATGGGGGCGACCAGGTCGATGATTCGGCCGATCAGCTTATTCGGCGTGGTTTCCTGACGGAGCCGCTCCTGCGGGTACAGCGGGGTGAGCTTGGCGAACTGCGGACGGTTCGCAGCCTCGTCGACACTCATGCCGTTGATGCTGCTGATCGCCTGCAACGGCACGAATTTCTGCCGCTGGTTGCGCCGGTCGCCTTCGCGCGGGGTGCGAATCGTGCCTTGCACGGCGTCTCCCTTGCGAAGACCGTATTTCTTCACTTGTCCCATGGAAACGTATACGTCATTCGGGCCGGGCAGATAGCCCGACGTGCGGATGAACGCATACGAATCCAGCACATCGACGATGCCGGCGACCGGGACGAGTTCCTCATTCTGCTCTTCGCCACGACGTTCGTCAAGATCGCGGCCGCGCAAGCGACGATTGCCGTTCCTGCGGTCATTGCGCTCGGAGCGGTCGTTGCGATCAGACCGGTCGGAATGCTCGCCACGCTCGGTTCGTTCATTGCGTTCCGCACGATCATTGCGCTCGATACGGTCGTTGCGACCGGTTCCACGACGGCGACCGAATGCGCGATCGTCACCGGCATGTTCCTCGTTCTTCTGCGCCGGAAGGCTTGCGAGAATATCGTCAAGATCCCGCACGGCTTCTTCCTCACGTTCCTGCACGGTTGAATCCGCACGACCCCCACGACGGCGAATCTCACCATGGTCACTGCCACGACGGCGGGTGCGCATGCCTTCGCTGCTGTCAAGATCAAGCTGGTCGAGCAGAGACGAGCCCCCGGACTCACCGCCGCGACGATGATTGCGGCGCTCATGCACGCGCGACATTTGCAATTCACCTTCCATCGAGGAAATCGCCTCGGTATGGGCAATCGGCGGGACGCGCAACGGCCTGCGCTCGGTGTGTGCCACCGGCTGAGCACTCTCGGCTGCCGGCTTGAAAGCCGGCTCAGACTCGGATTTGGATGCTTTCGCCGCAACTGTCGGCTGCGCTTGCGATTGTTCCGAAGCGGCGGTCTTCTTCACCGGCTTCGCCACACGCACCGTAACCCCGGCCGGCGCCTGCCCTCCAGTGCGAGCCGCCTGCAACGTTGCGAGCAGCTGGGGCTTACGCATGGTTGACGTGCCACGCAGACCCATCTGCTTGGCGAGCTCCCTGAGCTCGGGCAGCTTCATATCCTCAAGATTTTGGCTCATTGCCTAATGTTGCCTTTCTGTGGCTTCTACCGACGCTACGACGGCGAGCTGTATGACAAGATGCGGAAAAACCGCGATGAAACGTTCGATGACCACGGTCTTCAGACCCGACCGAACTTTCATTACTGTACAACGCAGCCGCGACCGGCGCAACACACCGCCACCTATGGTGACGCGCTTTGCCGCCATGTGAATCAAACAGCCCGCCGACCCGATGACGGGAAGGCGGGCTGTCAGCAATGCTCGCGGTTGCCGCTACTTCTGCTCGTGATAGGACTTGTCGGTATTCACCGACCACACGTTCTTCTTCGACGTCTTGCCGGTCTTGATGTTGTTGACCGCCTCGATCGCCGTGGCCATGGAATGATCCATGTTGTTGTACCGGTGCTGGCCGTTCCGGCCCACACAATACAGGTTGCCGAAGGAATCAAGGTATTCGACGAGCTCCGGCATTTGCGCGTAAGTGTCGAAGTACGCAGGATACGCCTTCTTGACACGCTCACGATGCGAATCCAGTACATCCTGCGGGCCGTTGATCACGCGCATGCGGGTCATTTCCTCGATGGCGAACTTTGTGGCCTCCTCATCGGTCATATTCCAAAAATCGTCGCCTTCTTTGCAGAAGTATTCAAGACCGATCCACACGGTGTCGTCAACATCCTTGACCAGGTACGGGCTCCAGTTGTTGAATACCTGGATGCGGCCGACCTTATAGCCCGGATCCTGCACGTAAATCCAGCAATCCGGCACAATCGGCGGGTTGCCGAGCGTGGGGATATCGGTCGTGTTCTTCAAGCGAAGATGCTTGACCAGCAGGCCGACAGTCACGAAATCACGGTACGGCAGACCATTGGCGATCGCTGTGATGTCCTTCGGCGCAGGCTTGTCCGACTCGTCCACCGCATTGATCAAATCCTTGACCGGCATGGACGAAATGAACTGGTCGGCTTTCAGCTCGGTGCGATTGCCCTCATGATCGACGTAGATGACGGACGCGATCTTGCCGCCTTCCTGACGTACTTCGACCACCTTGGCGTTGGTGATGACCTTCGCCCCAGCCTGCTCACAATTATGCTCGACCGTCTCCCACAACTGGCCCGGGCCGAACTTCGGGTACCAGAACTCTTCAATCAGGGAAGTCTCGACTTCCTTCGAATCACGCTTCTTCGGCAGGAGCTTCTGGAACGCGTTCTTGAGCACGCCCATGATGCTCAGGCCCTTGACGCGCTGCGAACCCCAGTCAGCGGAAATCTGGCTCGGGTGACGCCCCCACAGCTTCTCGGTATACCCTTCGAAGAACATCGAATACAGTTTGCGGCCGAAACGATTGATGTAGAAGTTTTCAAGGTTCGTTTCCGGCAGCTTGTGGAATACGGATTTCAGATAGCTGAAGCCGGCGACCATGGTGAGCTTGAAGCCCATGGCCTTGAGCGTATTGGCAGACAGGGAAATCGGGTACTCGAAGAAATGCTGATTCCAGAAAATACGGGACACACGGTGACGCTTGAGCATCACCTTGTCTTCTTTCTCCGGATCCGGCCCGCCCGGTTCCAAATCATGATGACGGCCGAGCTTCTTGTCGTCATAGGACGGGGCGCCCTGGAGCGGCAGCACGTCCTTCCACCAATCCATGATGCGGTCGTCCTTCGAGAAGAAACGGTGGCCGCCGATATCCATACGGTTGCCGTTGTGCTTCACGGTACGCGAAATGCCGCCGAACTCCCCGGTCTCTTCAAGCACTGTCACGTCGTACTGCTCGGCGCCGCCTTTTTTCACCAGTTCCCACGCGGCGGTAAGACCGGCGGGACCGCCGCCGATAATCACGACAGACTGTTTCTGTGCCACAATGACCTCCTGGATAACACAACAAATCAGTGAAACTCTACATGATTCGGCGCATCATGGACGCCGAAGCCGAAAAGGTACACGAATAAACCGTATGTCATGCTAGCACTCCCCGCCACCAAACGGCGGGGAGCCGCATGAACCGCGTCAGGTCAACGAATCCGGAATATCGATATCGGTTTTCTGGACCTCTTCGACATTCACATCTTTGAAGGTGACGATCCGTACGCTTTTGACGAATCGGGAAGAACGATAGATATCCCATACCCACGCATCTGTCAATTGCACGTCAAAATACACGTCCTGCCCAGCGGAACGCACGTTGAAATCGACTTTGTTCGCCAGATAGAACCGGCGTTCCGTCTCAACGACGTAGGTGAACAGCTTGATGACATCCCGATACTCCCGGTACAGGGCGAGTTCGGCATCCGTCTCGTAATTGTCAAGATCTTCCGCGCTCATGCGCCCTCCTCCGTCCTACGCTCACGCTTACGACCGATGGTGCGCCACCACGCCTGTTTGGACGGTTGACGGTCGTGCGAGCTGTGCGGCCAATTCCCCTCACCGTCCAGCGTCTGATGGCCAGGCGCTCCCGCGGACGCGCGCTCATCAGCATCGGTTTCTTCATGAGACGGGTCGGCAGCCGCACGATCGGAACCGTCATGCGAAGCATCATCTTCCGACGCGCCGGTTTCGCCAATCGTATCCGGTGCCTGGGCATGCGCTTGCTTCACCTTCTGATCGCTCTGGTCAAGGTGCCGCTCGCTTGTAACGGCTGTGTCCGATGCGTGATCGACGCCATCAGCGGGGTGTTCACGCTTGCGAATCGCCAGCGAATGCTCACGCGCGCACAACGCTTCCTTGACACCCGGATTGTCTTCGAACACATGCATGCCGAAGACCTCGAGCGAACGGATCGGATCGTATTCGTCCGTCAGCATGTCCATAACGATGAGATCCTGATACTTGTTGTTCTCGGCGTCCCACAACGCATCGCGTGACGTGCCGGAAGGGATGAATCCAAGAGACTGATATACCGACAGCGAGCGCGTGTTCTTCTCCGGCACCGCGACCCAGATGCGGTGCATGCCCAAGCCGACCGGCCTCGGTGCAAAACCGAAGGTCATCACACGCGGCATCGCGTCGCGCGAATAGCCGCGGCCACGGTAATCTTTGCCAAGCACCACTTGGATTCTGGCGGAGCGGGACCATCCGTCGATATCGATCAGGAAAATCATGCCGATGACATTGTCTGTCGCCTCAGCGTCGATGACACCGTCGCCGTCGCGGTCGGCATCGGTCAGAATCGCCCATGCGATGGTGGGGCGCGATTCGGGATCCGCCACGCCGCAGTCCACGGATGCGCGGCCCTGCGCCCATGCTACGGAACGACGCACCCATGCGTTGACCGCCGCACGTTCGGATTCGCGGTCCTTGCCGGTGATGCCGGATGCATTGTAGAACGCGTCAAGCCGGTCGAGGCGCTCGAGATCCTCAAGACTTGCCGGGCGCAGATGCACCATCTCCCCACGGATTTCGGGAATGGTGATCTGGGCAGGCAATTCACGGCGATCATCACCGGTGACCGCATCATTGACCGTGCCATCCGCCACTGACTGTGTTTGTTCAGACATTCGCTTTCATCCTCATAAGCGTTACCAATACGGTCCCATTCTACCGAGCTGCGCAACAAAGTTGAAGGATTTCACGCAGACCTGTACGGAACATGCGAATACCAGTCCCCGTGATGCCCCCGACACGCCATGGACCGGATGTATCATACCCCCGAACGGATACCTTCGACGCGCTATGGATCGACTCGCCATGCCCCAGCGTCCGCTCCGCCTTCTGCCGACGCTGAGCGTCACCCCAGCGTCGGCAGAAACAGAAGAACAACCCTCTGCCGACACTAACGCCGCACCCAACGTCGGCAGAAACAGAAGGTGCACGCCGAATACAACAGCCCCGCAGAGCGTTGGTTCTGCGGGGCTGTCCTGCTTGGCAGGTCGCACATTCTGTCACGGCGGCAATGTCGGCGATTTGATACGGCAACCGTCTGACGGTCACGCCGTGCAATCACGCGACACAGCCGCCCGGGTCAACCGGTCAGTGCAGCTTCTTCATGACCAGTCCACTGACCGCCTTGGCGTCAGCCTGACCCTTCGTCGCACGCATCACGGCACCGATGATCGCGCCCATCGGCTTCATATTGCCGCTCTTGAGCTTCTCAACGATGTCCGGATTGTCGGCGAGCGCCTGGTCGACCGCGGCTTCGAGCGCACCCGTATCCTGGACGACCTCGTAGCCGTGCTTCTTGACGACCTCGTCCGGAGTGCCTTCGCCGGCGAGCACGCCGGCAACGGTCTTCTTCGCGAGCTTGTCGTTGAGCTTGCCGGAAGCGATGAGCTTCTCGACTTCGGCGACATCAGCAGGGGTGATCGGCAGTTCCTCAAGCGAAACGCCCTGTGCGTTCGCTTCGCGGGACAGTTCGCCGAGCCACCACTTCTTCGCACCGGACGCACCGGCACCCGCCTTGACGGTCTCTTCGATCAGGTCAAGCGCGTCGGCGTTGATCACGTCGCGCATCTCAAGATCGGAGAACTTCCATTCCTTCTGCAGACGGTTGCGACGCTCACGCGGCATCTCCGGCATATCCTTGGCGATACGCTCGATATGCTCCTTGGTGATATGCAGCATCACCAGATCAGGATCCGGGAAGTAACGGTAATCGTCGGCATCGGTCTTGACACGACCGCCGGCGGTGGTCTGCGTGGCCTCATCCCAGTGGCGGGTCTCCTGCAGCACTTCGCCACCGTCGGTCAGCAGCGCGGCTTGACGACGGATCTCGTAGACGATGGTCTTCTCGATGCCGCGGAAGGAGTTCACGTTCTTTGTTTCCGAACGCGTACCCAGCGGATCGGTGGGCTTGTTGCGCAGCGACACGTTGACGTCGGCACGCATATTGCCCTGCTCCATACGGGCGTGGGAAATACCCAGGGCGCGCACGATATCACGCAAGGTGCGCATATACGCGCCTGCGATTTCGGCGGCGCGCTCGCCCGCGCCTTCGATCGGCTTGGTGACGATCTCAATCAGCGGGACACCGGCACGGTTGTAGTCGACCAGCGAATGGTCAGCACCCTCAATGCGGCCATCGGCGCCACCCACGTGGGTGTTCTTGCCAGCGTCGTCTTCGATGTGCGCACGTTCGATCGGCACGCGGAAGATCGAGCCGTCATCCAGTTCGACATCCAGGTAACCGTTGCCGTTGGTCGGCTTGTCATACTGCGAGATCTGGTAGTCACGCGGCATGTCCGGGTAGAAGTAGTTCTTGCGGGCGAACTGGCTCCATTCGGCGATTTCGCAGTGCAGGGCGAGGCCCAGCTTGATGGCGAAATCGACCGCGGTTTCGTTGATCACCGGCAAGCTTCCCGGCAGGCCAAGGCTCACCGGGGTCAGCTGGGTGTTCGGTTCACCGCCGAATTCAATATGCGCCGGGCAGAACAGTTTCGTGTTCGTGCACAGTTCGACGTGGGTCTCCAAGCCGATCACCGGGTCGAACCGCTTGACGGCTTCAGAGAATTTCATCAGTTTTTCAGCCATTTGTCTTCGTCCTCCGGTTTCAGGCGTTCAGCCACGGCGTGGCCATCTTCGTGAGGATATTGCCGCCCCACTGCTCTTCCAAAGCCGCTTCAAGCGCTGCGGCGGGCTTGTACATGGCCTCGTCGTGACGCTGCGGCGCAAAGAACTGGAAGCCGACCGGCATGCCGTTGTCCGACAGGCCGCACGGGATGGACATGGCGGGCACGCCAGCCATGTTCGCAGGAATCGTCGCCACGTCGCCCAGATACATGGACAGCGGGTCGCTGGTCTTCTCGCCGAAGTGGAACGCGGTGCTCGGAGCGGTTGGGGACACCAGCACGTCGACCTGTTCGAAGGCCTTGTTGAAATCCTCGATCACCAAAGTGCGCACCTTCTGCGCGGAACCGTACCAGGCGTCGTAGTAGCCGGCGGACAGCGCGTACGTGCCGAGGATGATACGACGCTTGACTTCGTCGCCGAACCCGGCTTCACGCGTGTAGGCCATCATATTGGCGGAAGTCTGCGGCACGCCTTCAGGCGGCATCACGCGCAGACCGTACCGCATACCGTCGTAGCGCGCCAGGTTGGAGCTGACTTCGGACGGCATGATGATGTAGTATGCGCCCAACGAATACGGCAGATGCGGCAGGCTGACTTCCTTGACTTCAGCGCCCATGGACTCCAGCAGCTTGACCGCCTCGTTGAACCGGGCGGCAACACCGGATTCGAAGCCGTCACCGCCGATTTCCTTGATCAGGCCGACGCGTACGCCCTTGAGGTCACGCTTCAGGCCTTCACGGGCCGCAGCGGCGACCGGCGGGACCGGGGCGGGGATGGACGTGGAATCACGACGGTCGTTACCGCCGATGACCTCGTGGAGCAGTGCCGTGTCCAGCACGGTACGTCCGCAAGGACCGATCTGGTCGAGCGAGGACGCCATGGCGATCGCGCCATACCGGCTCACACCGCCGTACGTAGGCTTGACACCCACCGTGCCGGTGAATGCGCCCGGCTGGCGGATGGAACCGCCAGTATCGGTGCCGAGTGCAAGCGGAGCTTCATACGAACCGACCGCAGATGCGGAACCGCCGCCGGAACCGCCCGGCACGCGGGTCGTATCCCACGGGTTGTGAGTGTTGCCGAACGCGGAGTGCTCGGTCGAAGAACCCTGCGCGAACTCATCAAGGTTGGTCTTGCCGAGAATCGGCATACCGGCCGCCTTGATCTTCTCGATGACGGTCGCATCGTACGGCGGAACCCATCCTTCGAGGATCTTCGAAGCCGCCGTGGTGGGGATGCCCTTGGTGACGATCATGTCCTTGATCGCAATCGGCACGCCGGCGAGCTCCGGCAGGCCTTCCGTATCGCCCGCGGCGAGCTTCTTGTCAAAGGCGTCGGCTTGAGCGAGCGCCTCCTCGCCGGAGACGTGCAGGAACGCATTGATTGTCGGCTCAGCGGCTTCGATGACATCGAGGTGCGCTTGGGTCAGCTCACGGCTGGAAACTTCTTTGGAACGGATTTTTTCCGCCATGTGTGCGGCGGACAGTTTCACGAGTTCAGTGGCGTTGCTCATCATCACTCTCCCAGGATCTGCGGGGCAACGAACATGCCTTGATCAGTCGCGGGGGCGCCGGCGAGCGCCTCCTCCTGCGTCAGCGGGGTCACTGCGACATCGGGGCGCAGGTACGCCTCGAGCGGGACCGGGTTGGCGGTCGGCTGGACATCGTCCGTCGCCACTTTCTGGACTTCGTCAATCGCGTCGGCGACAGCGTTGAGTTCGCTCTGCATGCGGGTGATTTCCTCATCCGTCAGGGCGATTCTGGCCAAGTCGGCCAGATGCTCGATTTCTTCACGTGTGAATGTTGCCATGCACTCCACTATATGAGCCGAGTGTGACGTACCGGCGCATGCGGCGATGCAGGAAACCCTCGCTGAATCAGCTGCGAGACGCCACTCGTCCTATACGTCAAGGGCCTTGTGCCGAAACCATACGCTGGTTCTGGCACAAGGCCCTGAGTGGCGCTGCGCTGTGCGGACGTTCAATCTGCAGTCGGGTACACCGGCATGCGATCACAACGCACAATCACAACGTGCCATCACACCGCACAATCACACCGTCGTGTTTCGGCGCGAACGCACAACCACGATGACGCCCGCGGTGCCGAGCAGCGCCGCGATGACGATCATGAAGGCGATGCCGGCGCCACCGGTGAGCGGCAGCTGCGCGATGCTGTGCACATTCTCGACAGTCAGCGAATTGCTGCCATTGGTGTCCACGGCAGTCGCGGTGACCAGACCATACGGGTCAGATGCCACAGAGTCGCCGAACACGACCTTCTCGCCCTGATTGCTGATGGTGACGGTGAAGCTCAACCCCAAGGTGATATACCCGCTCGGGGCGGACACCTCGGTGATCTTGTAGGCCACATCCGGGTTCTGGGCCAGACCGTCGAAGGTCACCCAGCCATCGGCATTGGAAATCGCCTCATCATTGCCGCATGAAGCGTCACGGTTCGTGTTCGCGTTGACGTAGCCGGAAGGCAGCACCAACTGGTCCGGATCGGCGGATTCGATCTTGAACCGTGCGCCTGCAAGCGGTTTACCGGCGGCATCGACCTTCTTGAAGGTCAGCGTGGCGAGCACGCTATGCGCATAATTCTTCTTGTCGGGCAGCGTGCTCATATAGAACTCGTTGTCCACCTGGCTGCCGGCATCGTCGGTGACCAAGGCATCGTACGACACCTGCATGGAATACCCGCTGCCGATGTAGTTCTGCCACTTGGCGAGCGTATCTTTGGTGAACCGCACGGTGATGGTGTGACCGGTCATGCCGGTGGAAGAGTCGCCCGTGCCGTCGGCGGTGAACCATTTCTTGCCGCCCTCGGTGGTGACATTCGGGCCGTCTGAAGGCAGCACACGGTAATCCGATGCCGAAATCAGCGCGGAGCCGTCATCCGCGGTTACAGCCTTGCCGTCTTTGTCGACGATGGTGACTTTGATGCTGGACAGGTCGACCTTCAGACCCTTCTGCGGGGTGTTGACATAGTCGAGGTTGTTGTCGGTGACTTCATCGGTCTTGGGCACGTAGCCGTTCATCGTGTAGGTGAGCGTTTCGCCACGTGACGCGGTACGACCAGTACTGTCAATCTTCGTATCACTAGTCACGCCGAAGGACATCTCGGTGGAGTAGTTCTTCATTTCAATGAGCGCTTCGGATGTGATATTCGTCAGATGATGATTGCTGTCAATCGTGCCCGAGGCGATGATCATGGGGACCGCGTTGCTGGAATCTTCGACCACGGGGCTGGTCACATCGCGGAACAGATAGATGCCTGCCGGCAACTTGACGTATGCGCCGTACGAATTCGATGACCCTTGTGCGGTGGCGTTCATCAACGTCGCGGTTCCCGCAGTGGGCAGATCGCTCATGTGATTGACCAGGTACGTGGCGAACTGGCGGGTGACGCCATCCCATGGGGCGTCGCCTTCACGGTCGAGCATCCCCTTCGACAACGCCCAGGCGAGCGGATCGTCCACATCGGAGGGAACCTGCTGCGTAATCGTGGAATCCTTCAAGGCGTCGTTCAACGCCGCGGTGATGAGATTCGGCGATTTGGTCATCAATGCCGAATTGACGCGCACACCATACGCGGTACCGCCTTGGGTGGTGCCGTATTGGATGTAATCGCCGATTTTCACATATTCGAGCTTGTGCCCGTCGAGACGGTTCTTCGCGCTCGCCGTGAACATGAACTGCGCCTCATCCGTGGCTACCGTGCCCTGCGCGTTTGCAGGCGCGGCGCCGATGGCCAATCCGGCTACAGCGATGGCTGCCGCAGCGGTGGCGGACAGCAGTCGTTTCATGCTGAACATGATATTTCCTTTCCCTAGTGGTGGTCTCTCTCGTACAACGATTCCGATAATCCGTCCGGATCGCCGGGCGGCCTATCGGTGCGCGAGCGTCTTCGGCGTATCGCGGATACTGCGCAGACCATGACAGCGCCGCCGGCAAGCGCCGCCGCCACGCGCATGACAGCACCCGCCATCTGCGCCTGTCCACGCCCACCGGCGGCCGGAAGGGCGGCGACGCGCAGGAACCGGTTGGAGAAGTCGGCGACAGTGCCTGATATCTCCTGTTCATCTTGTGCGATCGCATCCCCCTCGTCATCGGTGGTGCGTGAAAGTTTCATCGTCGCCTGCAATGTGCCATCCCCGTCGTCGGCGACAGTGACCGTCACGTGGAATACAGCGGCGGAATGGAGCAGACCCGTATGCATGCCTGCATCGTTTTGCGTCAGCGTATAGTGGTATTCCCCTGCGGCCGGGAAGGCGATGTCGGGGAACACGGCCTGATGGCTTCGGCTTGCATTGTCGATGGTGATGGTGGCGGATGTCGCTCCCGCAGGCGTGCCTGCAGGCAACGGCGCGCCATCCAGTGCGGTCAACGTGTAGGTGAAGGTATCAGACGACTGCCATGGCCGGCCAACAATCGTAGATTTCACACCGATCGCCGTATCACCGGACAGAGTCGGGACATACCGGTTGGTCCATACGAGCCGGTCGTCTGCGGCTGCATCGCCGCTGGCCCCGGGAGCGACGGTGATGGCGGGGGCAGACACCTCCAAGGTGCCCGCACTGGTTTCGCTGACCTGGTACGTGACGGTATACGCGGCATCTGAATAGGTGATGCCGTTGGCGCTTGTCACACCGCTTTCCGGCACGCTGACGCCGTTCTCCCACGCCTGGGCGACGGTATACGTGTATGTGCCCGGCGTGCTGAACGCGATGCTGCCGAATGTAAAGTCGCAGAAGTTCTGCGTGCCGTTCATCGCGGCCGTGCACGGTTCGATGTCGCCGGTGCCGCCTGTACCGATGGAGAAGCGACCGACACCGTCCGCCGCCCGGACCGCATTCGACGGCAACGGAGCTTCGACTTGGTAGGTCTGTCCGTCAACGGTTGTGGTGCCGGAACCGTTGATGGAAAACAGGAAACGGTCCCCGGTGCGCCATTTGCGGTTATCAAGGATGAGACGAGCAGATAATGGCGTTGAGGTGACCGACGGACTGGAATAGTTGACGATATTGATGGCGCCGCTTTGCTGTTCGAGCGGTTTCCATGTCTTGTCGCACATGACGATCCGCAGCGTCAAATCCTGTGAGTTATAGTCGCGATAATCCACACTCGCCGTGAAATACCGCGTGTCCAGATCATACGTGATGCCATCGTGCTGGAATCCGGGCGTTGCACTGTCATCGTCTTCGACGGTCTTGCCGTCGAAAACCGGCAATTCCTGAATGCTGTAGCGGTACGTGCGGTGGACGGCCGCCGCGTCGAACTGTGCATCACCGAAAATCACCATGCCGTCGATGGTGTTGGTCTGGTTGGCGGCGCACGTTCCGGCAGCGCTGTCGCACGTGACGGTGGTGGGGTTCGCGTTCTCGAAACCGGTCGTCGGCATCAAGGGTGCGGATGCGTCGATGGTCGTGCCGGATTCCGCGTCCCAATTGCCGTACCAGCCGGTCAGGCGGAAGGTGAACTCTCCGGCATGCAACGGCTGAATCGTGTCAGACGATCCTCGTTTCAGGGTTTTATGCGCCACGAACTGTCTGCTCGAAGACATGATGTTCGAGGACAGTTTCAGGCTTGATTCCCTGCCGCCGCGGTTGAGATAGAACAAATCCAACGTGTGCCGGCTGCCTGCCGCGAAGGTGTCCGTCTGTTCGGCATCCCATGCGTTGTTCCGGTTCGTCATCAGGCCATTGCTGTCATATTCGGGTGCCGTCAAGCCGACCATACTGCTGATGGTCGATGACACGGTCTGTGCATTCGGCGTTCCGATCCTCGCCGTGACTTCCACCTTGCCGGAAGAGAAATCAATGGTTGTGCCTGCCGCGGTATGGATACCGCCCAAATCGCCGACCAGATGGCCGTCGAAGAACACCCACACGTCATCGTTGCCGGAGAACGTGAAGGTCATCGGACGGTAGATGCCGTCGGCAGACAATACGGTGCCATGGTCGGGCTGGGTGAAGTCGATATTGAGATGCATGCCGAACCAATGGCGGATTTTCTGCTTGGTGTTCGCACCTTTGGTGTGAATGTCGACCGTGCATCCGCCCGACGATGAGGACGGCAATGCGCTTTCGGCATTGAACGGCAGGAACTGGCCGCCGTATACAGAATCCGTGCAAGGTGCTGTGTACAGGGAGACCTGATTGCCGCCGTCGGCATCCTTGTTCGGGTCGAATGTGCTGTCGTCGGCGATCAGCGATGCGAAATTCTTGCTGCTGTCGTATGAGTATCTGCCGGTCGAATCCATCTGGAACAGGCCGCCGACACTGGAATACGCATATTTGTTGGTGGAGTAGTCGGTGTTGAACAGGTACCCCAGCGATTCGCTGCTGCCCGTGACAGCAGACGACAAAGCAGGTGCACCGTCGCTGCCAAGCTTCGACTGTACGATCCCCTGGGTCAAGGCGCCGTCGGATGTGCGTCGGTTGAAGGATTGCATGGTCTGCTGCTCGCCGTCGCTGAATTTCAGCGCATGGTTCCTGTTGATACCGGAATTGGCGTAGCCCGTCTGATAGTCGAACCCTGTGCTGAAGGAACTGGTGAAACGGTAGTTGAACAAATCCAATTGACTGCCCGCGGGCTCTATGGTGTTCGACGGGTCGATGGCGGTCAGGGCGGCGGCTTGGGCGGATCCGTCGGCATTGAGCAGACCTGCGGTGCAAACGACGGCGATGGCGATAGCCCACGCGGCAACGGCAGCGACGGCAGCACGCAAGGTCGAGCACGCGGCCCGCTCCATGCTTGCCGCGCTGCGCTTGCGTTGCCTGTACCGTTCAATGCCGATCATATCGTCCGCTCCTTCACCGGACCCGTTTCCACCCCAGCGTTCCCCCCTCGTTGGGAGAGCGCAATGTCTTCTTACAATCTTCATTATACCTGTATCAACAGTCCGCCAAGCGAACGCCACATAAACGAACGATGCCAACTCATCAATCACATGGATACCCCCGGATATGCCTCCTACGCACACAGCAGATGCGCGGGTTCCAGCGAACAGCGCTACACCGTGGATTCGCAAGGAATCAGGGCATGGCGTACGACAAGGTGTACGCGTCCGACGGGGCCAAGTACGACAGGCTGCACGACATGCCGGTGCGGGCGCAGCCGGTTCGGCGACCCGGACGGCGGACCACACTCGCCAGACGGCGGCGCGGTGCCGCGCTATCGGTCGGAATGCCCGGCAGGCGCCGTACCGGTCGCAGTCTGTTGACGATGCCGTACCGGATAAACTCTCGGCCGAAAACGCAAAGCCAGCAGCCCATACACCAGTGTCATCACGGCGACGGCGAGCGCGGTGAGATTCGCCCGTTTGATGTCCTGCGTCGCGTCTGCAGGCTCGGGAATGCTTTTGGGAATATTCGCGCGCTTGCCGGTCACAAGCAAACGATGCGTGTTGATGCCGTAAGGTGTGCAGGTCATCAGTGTCACCAAGTCTTCACCTGTGCGGATGGTCAGATCCTTGATCTGCGTCGGTTCAATCGTCGTGATGCTGATCACGCGGTAACCGAGAGTCTCGTTCATGACTTTGATGTAGAAGGGATCGCCTACCTGCAATTCATCAAGCCGAGTGAACAGCGTTTTGTTGGACAGCCCACGGTGGGCGGTGAGCACGCTGTGGGTTCCGGCACCGCCGACCGGCAGGCTGGTGCCGTACAAGTGGCCGACGCCATCGTCCAGCACCGCATCGGACGTACCGTGGTAGATCGGCAGATTCACGGAGATTTTGGGGATCTGGATCGAACCGATGACGCCATGCCCGACATTGAGCAAGGAAAGATACTCCTCGTCGCGAAGCCAAGCCTCGTGCGATGAGGAAGATCGGTTGGATGTTCGGGACGACCCTTGTGACGTTGTGTCCGACGAGTTGAATGGGTCGGACGCTTCCCCGATCACCGGTTGGCCGCTTGCCGCCAACCGTCGGTTGTATGCCCGCGCTTGGGCGAACATACGCTCCGCCTTGCCGGATGGCCATCCCATGACGTGGGAGGACGCGGCATCGGCAACGCTGGATTGCTTCATCGACTCCCGTTGTTGTAAGACGAACGGTGTGAACAGCACCGCGAACGCCATCGTGAACAAGATGAACGCAGCTACGGTCGCCCGAGTGTACCGGCGCTCGGCGCGCTGGCGCGATTCCATCAACGCCGCCGCGGCACGGACATCGAAAGCGCCATCCCACGGGACGGCGGTTGGCGCGGAAGTATCGTGCTGCATCATCATTCGTCAAGGTTTAGCGATGGACCGTCGCCGATGAGCCGCTTTCCGACGCTGCGCCCGGCCCATCGATCACCGCATGCTGGGCGACCCAGCTGTGCATGGCGACGGCCGCTGCGGCGCCGGCATTGATTGAGCGGACCGAACCGAACTGGGAAATATACACGACATCGTCCGCTCGGTCGAGCGCCGCCTGGGACAGGCCGGGCCCCTCCGCGCCGAACAACAGCAGACAGCGTTCCGGGAACCGGTAGCGTTCGATCGGGACGGCGCCGGGAACGATATCAAGTGCGATGATTTTGGCCGCGGCGAGGGTTTCGAGCCGACGGGCCGAATGCTCTTGCGAACGTTGTTCGCCGGCTGTGAGTGGTCTGTGCGCGAGCGCCGCGCGGTTCTCGCGGGCATTGATACGGGCTTGTTCCGCGGCGATTTCACCGGCAATACGGTATCTCCAGGACGTTGCGAGATCAGCGATGGACGGATGATAGTCCACATGCTGGTACAGTTCGGTCATCAACGCGCCTTTGCGATTCCACTTGTGGGGGCCGACGATGTGGACGCGAGCTGCCCCGAAGGCGTTGGCGCTGCGGACTGCCGATCCGATATTGAAGTCGTGGGTCCAGTTTTCGACGGCGATTTCGAACGGGTACCGGCTGTGCATATCAAGATCCGTTCTGATCGCTTCCACGGTCCAGTACCGGTAGCGGTCCAAGACGTTGCGGCGGTCACCTTGGTCGAGCAGGTCGGTGTCATAGCGCGGGTCGTAGTTCGCCGATCCCGGGATATCCGGACGCGGCTCGCCCGGATGCTCTTGCGCCCAGGGACCGACACCGATGTCGCGGAACTGCGGTTCCCCCGATGCCTGCACTTGCTTGGTGTATTCGCTTGGTTCGTGCACCTGTTGCCTGCCTTGCTGTTATTCTGCTGTCGTTGACGTCCTGATCTTTTGCGACGGTCAGGGTCTTATGCGGCGTTCAGCTCCCGTTCATCGAACACTTGGATCAGCGGCAGGGCAGCGTGTTCCGCGGTGACGGGATTGATGACCTCGATCTGCTGGCGCTCTCCGGCGACATGGTCGGCATCCCCTACCCCGCCGATCAGCGAGGCGACGGCGAGAACCTGCGCGCCCTCATGTTCCACGATGCTGAAATCAAGGCTTAATTCGTTGCCGTTGCGCAATGTGACCAATGAGGAAGTTTGCACGTAGGATTTCTCGGACAGCCAGGCGTCGAGCAGAATCACCCGTTTACCGGCGATGGACGGCCCTTTGACCGACGGGTAGACGAAATCCATGACGAAGCCGTCGAGATCTTCGCCGCGCGAGGCGGCTGCAAGGATAACCGCGGACACCAGCGGGACCGCCGCCGCGGTGAGTGCACCGACCGCATCGAAATCATCGACACCGTAGCCTTGTTCTTCGAGGGCGTCGAGGAGCACGTGGCCGACCGTCGCCGCCGTGCGATGGTCGAACGCCACTGAGTACAGTTCGTTGAACGGTTTGCCTTTGATCGCTTGGGCGAGGACCTGCCGCAGTTGTTCGCGTGGTTCAAGCATGGCGAATGCCGTCGCGTCCTGCTCGTTGGTGTTGCCGGCGCTCTGTGCAGCGGCAGTGCGGTGGTCTGTGGATCCGGTGCGTCTGAACGTCTGATGCTCGCTGTTCTCAGTCATACTGCTACTCTACCTACGCTTCCGTACGACCACCGGCTTGACACCGGATGGCCGCCATACGGCCGCCGGACAGCCACAAACAGCCACCCAAAACCACCACGGGAACACTCCACACAAACTGTCTACACTAGAAGCCCCGTTAGCGTAGACAGTTTGTGAAGGGGAGATGTCCGCCGTATGACCGCCGGACGGCCACCGGACAGCCACAAACAACCACCCCGGGAACACTCCCCCGCACAAACTGTCTACACTAGAAGCCCCGTTAGCGTAGACAGTTTGCGAAAGGAAGACAGCCGCCGTATGGCCGCCATACGACTGCCGGACAGCCGCCGGACAGCCGCCAACAACCACCCCGGGAACACTCTCCACACAAACTGTCTACGCTAGAAGCCCTGTTAGCGTAGACAGTTTGTGAAGGGGAGATGGTCGGCCGAAGGGCTGGAGGGGCGGGGCGATGGGCTGGCAGGATAGACGGCTAGCGTTCGGAGGTGTCGGATTGCACTTCGGGGGCGGTCAGCTCGCGGACGTCTGCTTTCTCTGGTTCGATGGCGGTAACCGTGTCGATGATCTTGTTCTGGTCGATTTTCTGCAGTTTGCGTGCGGTGACCAAGACACGGGACTCCAGCGAAGACGCGAACTGGTTGTATGCGCTGACCGTTCTGGTAATGGCTGCTCCGAGCTTGTTGGCCCTGTCCCCGAGTGTCGAGAAACGCTCATAGAGTTCTCGTGACAAGTCGAACAACTCCTTGGCGTCGTCGGTCAGGCTTTGCTGCTGCCATGCGTAGGCGACCGACTTGAGCACCGCCCACAAGGTGACCGGAGACGTCAATGCGACTTTTTGCGCGAATGCGTCATCAAGCAAGGTCGGATCCGCTTGCAAGGCAGCCTGGAGCAGTGATTCATTCGGAATGAACGCGATGACGAAATCCGGCGCGGTGTCGAACGCATTCCAATACGCTTTGTTTCCCAAGGTTTTGACGTGTTCACGCAACGCTTTCGCGTGAGCGCGCAGCAGCTGGTCTCGCCGGGCGAGTTCTTCGGGGGATGCGGTGTCGGGGATGGCACAAGCCCGTTGATAATCCGCATACGGGACTTTCGCGTCGATTGGGATGCTCTTGTTCCCCGGCAGATGAATCACCATATCCGGACGCTGCGTGGCATCGCCCTCAGTCTTGACCACAACCTGCGTGTCGAAATCAACATGTTCGAGCAGACCCGCGGATTCCACGATATTACGCAGCTGCGCCTCACCCCAGGCGCCTCGGACTTTGTTGTCACGCAATGCCGCAGACAACGAACTGGTTTCCTTGTCGAGCCGCGCCTGCTGGTCCCCCAGCCCTTTGAGCTGCTCGCCCAGCGCGCCCATCTCACGCTTGCGGCCTTCTTCAATATCCGCCACCTTCCGCTGCAGGGCGTCAAGGTTCTTCTGCACAGGAGCGAGAGCGGACAACACTTTGCTTTGTTCGGCCAGAGACTTCGCCTGCTCCTGCCGCTTACGTTCCTCCTCGGCTTGGGCTCTCTCGCGCTCATGCTGGATGCGGATCTGTTCAGCCTGTTGGGCTTGGGACAGCTGGAATTTCACGAATTGCAGCTGTTCTTGCAGCCCGTCAACCTGTGCACGGAATTGCGCCGTTTGCGCAGTGAGTTCGCCAATATGCACACGCGCCGATTCCGCCTCGCCGCGAGCGCTTTCCAACTCCTGCTGGTTCGCACCCCGGGCGTCCCGCTGCCCTTTGCTCCTGCCCAGCACAAAGCCCGCCACGACCCCCAGAATCGCGACGACGATCATCAATATCAATGCCTCAACTACATGTTCGAACATATGTTCTATTCAACAGCAACGCATGGACTCAATCCGACACGTCATATGAATCCATCGGCACACGGTCGCACAACGACGCGCCCAGCCTCACCGGACCAGTCGCGACACCGCCTGAGACACCTCGTCAAGCTTGTCGTCGGCCACCTGCCCGCCCTGCTCAACCGCCTGACGCACGCAATGGTCGAGATGGTCGTCGAGCAGCACCATCGCGACCGACTTGAGTGCCGATTCGACAGCAGCTATCTGCGTCAACACGTCGATGCAGTACCGGTCATCGTCGATCATGCGACCGATCGCCCTGACCTGTCCTTCGATCCGGCGCATCCTCGTCTGGACATTGCCCTTATCTGCCGCATAACCGTTCATTGTTGCCGCCTTCCATCGATGCCATAGGTTCCGGATGCCGTTATCCCCAGGGCGGAATACTCTGGAACAGTATACCCCCATGGGGTATACGTCGTGTGTGCATCATACCGCCGACCGGAAAACACCGAACGGCACGCCCGGCAAACGCGCCGCGCCGACGGAAAACCACCACCATCCGCACAGTATGGTCATCACCGACTGCGACGATGAGAACAACCAAGGAGGAGACGTATGGGATTCGACCTGTTCACCGCAGTCATCGCGGCCGTGCTCGCCATCATATTGACCTGGCTGACGCTGCGGTTCTTCTTTGCCAAACAGCAGGGCACCGCGGCCAAGCAGGAACAAGGCATGCAAAGCGCCGATATCATCGTCAAAGGCGGGTACGAGCCGTCCCTGATCACCATGAAGCCCGGCGTGCCGATCACCTTGCATTTCGACCGTCAGGAAACCGGCGAATGCACCTCGCATGTCGTTTTCTCCGACCTCGGTCTCGACGCCATGCTGCCCGGCAACGCGCACACCGACGTACAGCTGCCGGCGCTCGCACCCGGCGACTACCCATTCGCGTGCGGCATGAACATGGTCCACGGCATGCTTCACGTCGAAGATGACGAGACCGACGAAGATGGCAACAGCAGCCGCAGTAAGACACGCCAGCACCATCGAGAAGCATCATCCGCATCCGTCAAACCCACCGCGAACGCCCAGGAGGCACTGGACAGCGAGCGCAAGGAGGCTGACGAGCGGCGCAAGGAAATCCGTCAGCTTGGCCGTCTGGTCATCATCGGCACCGCACTCACTCTGCCGATATTCATCGTGTCCATGCTCCATATGGCCGGCCATGTCTCCATGCCTGCCTGGCTGATCAATCCTTGGCTCCAAGCGGTGCTCATCACCCCGGTCATGTTCTACTGCGGCGCCCCCATCCACAAGGTCGGATGGCCGGCGCTCATCCACCGCTCCCCCGACATGAATTCACTCGTGTCGTTAGGCTCCGCCGCCGCATACCTCTACAGCCTGGTCGTTTGCGTGGCAGGCCCGGTGCTCCCGGCTGGGTCACGCGAACCGTATTTCGAATCGGTCGGCGTGGTGATCACCCTCGTGCTCGTCGGGCGTCTACTGGAAAGCAAAGCCCGCGAAGGCACCGGCGAAGCCGTCCAATCATTGATCAAACTGCGCCCCCGCAACGCCCAGACCATCAGCCCGGCAATCCTCGACCAAGGCGAGCATGCATGGCATCATCCCGACAATCAAACCACCGTCGGCATCGACGATCTCAACGTCGGCGACTTGATGGTCGTCAAGGCGGGCGAGCGCATTCCCGCTGACGGCGTGGTCGTCGCCGGCATGCTGGATATCGACGAATCGATGATCACCGGCGAATCCGCATCAGTCCACAGCGACGCCGGCGACACCGTGACCGGCGCGACCATCGCGCTCAAAGGCGAGGCCGTCATCCGCGTCAGCCAAGTGGGCGGGGACAGTGTTCTGGCGCAGATCATCGCAATGGTCGCCCGCGCCCAAGCTACGAAGGCACCGGTCCAGCAGCTCGCCGATCGCATCGCGCGGGTGTTCGTGCCGGCGGTCATCATCATCGCCATCTGGACCTTCGCAATCTGGGTATCGTTCGGCCCGCAACCGCGGCTCGCCCACGCCTTGATCGCAGCGGTCAGCGTACTGATCATCGCCTGCCCATGCGCCTTGGGACTGGCGACCCCGTTGTCTGTGACCGCAGCGACCGGATTGGGCGCCACGAACGGCGTACTGGTCACGTCGGCGAAAGCACTCGAGCAGGCACGCAATATCAGAACTGTAGTGTTCGACAAAACCGGCACCATCACGCGCGGAACCGTTGATGCGGGTGCTGATCCGGATCATCCCTCCTACACGTCAGACACCGTCAAGCCCGGTTCGCAGCAAGCGGTCGCGGCATTGCGGAAAGCCGGCGTACGCACCATCATGCTCAGCGGCGACAAAGCCGAAGTCGCCGACAATATCGCCAAACAGGTCGGCATCGATACGGTTATCGCACAAGTGCGGCCGGACGGCAAGGCATACTGGATCGAACGCCTGCAAGCGCAACGCGACACCGACGGGCGTCATGGTGAGCTGATCGCGATGGTCGGCGACGGTATCAACGACGCTCCCGCCTTGGCGCAGGCTGATCTCGGCATAGCGATCGGCACCGGCACGGATGTCGCCATGCAATCGGCGGACGTCACTCTGATGAGCGGTGATGTACGCGGCGTGTTGAAACTCATCAACCTGTCGAACGCGACCATGCGCAATATCCGCGAGAATTATGCGTGGGCGTTCGGTTACAACATCATCGGCATCCCGATTGCGGCAGGCGTACTCTACCCGTTCACCGGATGGCTGCTCAGCCCGATGGTCGCGGGACTTGCGATGGCCCTGTCCAGCGTGTGCCTGGTACTCAACGCCAACCGGCTGCGTCACGCCCATATCAGCGATGACCTGGCTGCCGGGCCTGCCGACGCTCCCGCACCAACCGCCGAACCCACCATCATCATCGATGAGCACACGACGCTGAACCAACCGGCGCCCGCCGGTCACAGCACCACCCACCCCAACGACAAGGAGAACACCATGGACATGCATCATATGGGACAGATGGCCGAAGCGAACCCCGCCGACGGCAAGACCGCGACCGACCCGGTGTGCGGCATGAGCGTCGCCGTGAACGATCAGGCGATCACCCGCACCTACAACGGCACGACCTACTACTTCTGCGGCGAGCATTGCGCCACGAACTTCAGCAAAGCGCCTGAACTGTTCCTCGAGAAGTAACTGATTCCCTCTGCTTCCGCCGATGCCGGGTTCGTGCGCGGAGTGCGTGCTCAGCGTCGGCAGAAGCAGGGCTTGGCAAAGTACCGCAAACCGCGGTGCAATATGCGAACGGCCGGCGCCCAAGCCATATTAAGGTTTGGGCGCCGGCCGTTCGCATATCATGCAACAGGTGCCGCAGCCGGCATTCAAGCTTGCGTCACTTGTCTTCCTCGACGCCTTCGACAGTCACGCCGGACAGCGGATCCTCAGGCATGTCAGTGAGTTCGAGGTGTTCGCCACCGGTCTGGTCAACAAGCACCGTGTCACCGTCATGCACCTTGCCGGCAAGCAGCAGACGCGCCAGCTGATCGCCAACCTCGGTCTGGACGAGCCTGCGCAGCGGACGAGCACCGTACGCCGGATCGTACCCGGTGTTGGCGAGCCAATCGCGAGCCGCATCCGTGACCTGCAGCGAAATCCGGCGTTCGGTAAGCCGCGCGGCCACCTGACGCACCTGCAAATCGACGATGCTGCCGAGCTCCTGACGAGTCAACGGGTGGAAGATGACCAGCTCGTCAAGGCGGTTGATGAATTCCGGCTTGAAGTGTGCGTGCACGGCATCCATCACAGCCTTCTGCTTGGCTTCCTCATCCAAATCAGGCTGCACGAGGAACTGCGATCCAAGGTTCGATGTCATGATCAGAATCGTGTTCTTGAAGTCCACGGTCCTGCCTTGACCGTCAGTCAGGCGTCCGTCGTCCAACACCTGCAACAGCAGATCGAAGACTTCCGGATTGGCCTTCTCGACCTCGTCGAACAGCACCACCGAGTACGGACGCCGACGCACAGCCTCAGTCAGCTGACCGCCTTCCTCATACCCGACGTACCCCGGAGCGGCACCGATCAGGCGGGACACGGAAGCTTTCTCCATGTACTCGCTCATATCGATGCGGACCATGGCCTTCTCGTCATCGAACAGGAAGTCGGCGAGCGCCTTGGCGAGTTCGGTCTTGCCCACGCCGGTGGGTCCCAGGAACAGGAACGATCCGGTCGGACGGTTCGGGTCGGAGATACCGGCGCGCGAGCGGCGCACCGCGTCGGAAACCGCGCGAATGGCGTCCTTCTGGCCGATGACACGCTTGCCGAGATACTCCTCCATATGCAGGAGCTTCTCGTTTTCGCCTTGCATCAGGCGGCCGACAGGAATGCCGGTCCATTCGGACACGATTTGCGCGATGGAATCCGCGTCGACCTTGTCCGGCACCATCGGGGTTTCCTCGGCACCGGTTTCCTTGGCGTCACGTTCCTCCTGCTCGGCGGCGGCGATTTCCTTCTGGATGTGCGGGATTTCGCCGTACCTGATTTCAGAGGCTTTCGCGTAGTCGCCGTCGCGTTCGCACCGTTCGGCTTCCACTTGCAGCTCGTCGAGCTTCTTGCGCAGGTCACCGACCTTGTTGTGACCGCTTTTCTCCATATTCCAGCGGGCGTTGAGACCGTTGAGCTTCTCCGTCTTGTCGGCGAGTTCCTTGTCGAGATCCGCAAGACGTTCACGCGACTTCTCGTCGAGCGCGTCAGCCTTCTTCTGCTCGGCTTTCTCGTTCTTCGGGTTGCCCAGCAGATAGGCGCGTTCCATCTTGAGCCGATCGACCTGACGCTTGAGCTCATCGATTTCCTCAGGCGAGGAGTCGAGTTCCATGCGCAGGTGCGCCGCCGCCTCATCGACCAAATCGATGGCCTTATCCGGCAGCTGGCGACCAGAAATATAGCGGTTCGACAGCTGCGCCGCGGCGACGAGCGCGTCATCGCCGATGGTCACCTTGTGATGGGCCTCATACTTGGGTGCGATGCCACGCAGGATCGCGATGGTGTCTTCGACGCTCGGCTCGCCGACGAACACCTGCTGGAAGCGGCGTTCAAGCGCCGGATCCTTTTCGATGTTCTCCCGGTATTCGTCAAGCGTGGTGGCGCCGATCAGCCGCAGTTCGCCACGCGCAAGCATCGGCTTGAGCATGTTGCCCGCATCCATCGAGCCTTCGGCGGCACCCGCACCGACGATGGTGTGAATCTCGTCGATGAAGGTGATGATCTGCCCGTTCGCGTTCTTGATTTCATTGAGTACTGCCTTGAGGCGTTCCTCGAATTCGCCGCGGTATTTCGACCCGGCGACCATGGATCCCAAGTCCAGGCTGATGAGCTTCTTGTTGCGCAGCGTGCTCGGCACGTCCCCGGCGACGATGCGTTGGGCGAGCCCTTCGACGACGGCGGTTTTGCCGACGCCCGGCTCACCGATCAGCACCGGGTTGTTCTTGGTGCGGCGGGACAGGATCTGGATGACACGGCGGATTTCCTGATCACGGCCGATCACCGGGTCGAGCTTGCCTTCCTTCGCGGCGGCGGTCAGGTCGGTCGAATACTTTTCGAGCGCCTTGTAATTGCCTTCCGCGTCCGCGCTGGTCACGTGGGCGCCACCTCGAATCTGCGGCAACGCTTTGCGCAGGGATTCCGCGGTCACTCCGTTGGCTTCGAGGATGTCCGCGGACTTGTTCGGTTTGCTCGCGGCGATGGCGATGAGCAGGTGTTCGGTGGAGATAAAGTCATCCTTGAGCTGCTTCATCTCTTGTTCGGCCTGGACGAACACCGCTTCAAGTTGACGGCTCGCCTGCGCCTGTGTGGTGCTTGAGCCGCTGGCGCTCGGCAGATTGACCAACCCGTTGCGTACAGCGGTGCCGATGGCTTTGATATCTCCCCCTGCCGTCTTGATCAGGCTTGGTACGACGCCGTTTTGCTGGCGTAGCAGCGCGTCGAGCAGGTGCAGCGTCTCGACTTGCGCGTTACCTGCGGCGGACGCGCTCTGCACGGCGTCACTGATGGCTTCCTGGGCCATATTGGTGAATTGTGCTTGCATGGTTCCTCCATTCGCGCCTGCCGGGCGGCTTCACCCGTGGGCGCTTCGTTGTCTGTGTCTGCTGTATTCAACCGATTTCATCACCGATTATTCCAAACTTGAGTCAACTCCACTCAAGTTTTGAACGTTCTTGATGATGAGCGCGGACACACCGCCTGCGCGAGACCACAACGCTGTGTTGGAACCCGCCGCCGCTACGATGGCACTGGTTGACGGAAGGAACACACCCCATGAATATCGACATCATCGCCCCCGGACGTATCAAGGAACGCTATCTGCGCGACGCAATCGACGAATATTCAAAACGCCTGTCGCGCTTCTGCAGGCTGAACATCTACGAAGTGGCAGACGAGAAAACGCCCGAACACGCGACGCCCGGCACCGACGAGCTCATCAAGCGCAAGGAGGGCGAGCGCATCGCGAAACATATCAAGGACGGCGCGTATGTGATCGCCCTTGCGATTGATGGGCAGATGCTCGGCTCGGAACGGTTCGCAGCCAAGCTCGAAGACCTCACGGTGCACGGGGTGAGCCACATCCAGTTCATCATCGGCGGGTCGCTGGGGCTCGACCCCGCCATCCTCAAGCGCGCGGACTGGAAGCTGAGCTTCTCGCCCATGACTTTCCCGCATCAGCTCATGCGCGTGATCCTGCTCGAGCAGGTCTACCGCGCGTTCAAGATCAATGCGCACGAGCCGTACCATAAGTAAGGCGCGCGGCCTAGTCCTGCTTCTCCTTGCCCGCCTCGCGGCTCTTGGCAAAGTGGAATCCCATGACGCCGAGCTCAACCAGCATGAGCACGCACAAAATCGCCGAATACACCCAGTTGCCCGACTGCAGAAGAATGCCCTGCGTGCACAGCAGGACGCATATGTTCAACAAATCCATGGCGACGGTCGCAGACACAGTGGTCTTCTTCTTGCTCATCAGATACTCCCTTTGTTGAGTTCACGGCTGCGCCGGTTCACTACGGTTGGTTCACGATGGCGGTGACGCCGCAGTCACGTGAAACGGTCTTTACGATCCGGCCGGATGACCCAATCATCTGAACACCACCAATCTACCACAGCGTCGGTTCGGGCACGGCAAGGCTGGCCAGCCAATCGAATATACTGGGACACACGGCACCCGCGCCCCGCACCGTCAACCGCTCGAGCGCATGGACCAACCGCCGTCGACGCGGATCACAGCCACACACCAGACCGCATCAGAAGGAAAGAGCCATGACCCCCATCATCAACCACATCGCCCTGTACGTCAACGACCTGGAGGCCGCGAGGGGCTTCTTCGTCACCTACCTCGGCGCCACGCCGAACAGGCTCTACCACAACCCGGTCACCGACTTCCGCTCGTACTTCCTGAGCTTCGAGGGCAGCGGCACCCGCCTCGAGATCATGACGCGCCCCGGCATGGAGGACCGCCCGAAGCCCTTCGCGCGCACCGGCTACGCGCACGTCGCCTTCAGCCTTGGCAGCGCGCAGGCCGTGGACGAGCTCACCGCGCGCCTCAAGGCCGACGGCTACGAGGTCATCAGCGGCCCGCGGACCACGGGCGACGGCTATTACGAAAGCTGCGTCATCGCCCTCGAAGGCAACCAGATCGAACTCACCGTGTGATTCCGCCATATTTCCGGCAAGTACCAGCGCAATGCGCCGGGATACACCGGGATACCGGTTGCCAAACTGAACTTGCCACTTAACTTCCCACTTGCTGACAAGCTGGCAAGTAAGTGGGAAGTTAAGTGGCAAGTTCAGACGAGGTTCATTCCAATGTCGGCTGCCCATTAAGCAACCCGCCGGCCAAACAGTCAGCCCTGCACCACAACATTACGCAGGCTGCCGATGCCCTCCACATGGACAATCGGCTCATCACCCGGCTTGAGGCTGCCGGACGCGTTCGGCGTGCCCGTCATGATCACGTCGCCCGGCAGCAGCGTGGAGAAACTTGAAATCGCCGCGATCTGCTCCGGAATGCCATGAATCAGCTTCGCGGTCGTACCACTGGCTTCGGGTACATCCTTGCCGTTGAGCGTGAACGAGATCTTCGCGTCTTTCCAGTCCAGGTCGGTCTGGATCCACGGGCCGAGCGGGCAAGCGGTATCAAAACCTTTCGCGCGTGTCCACATCGGGTCGGCGCCTTGCAGATCGCGCAGGGTCACATCGTTGACGCATGTGAAACCAAGCACATAATCCATCGCCTTTTCGACAGGCACATTCTTCGCGATTCGGCCCATAATAACCGCGACTTCCGGCTCGAAATTCATGTCATGAGAGAATGGCGGAATGACAATCGGATCGTCAGGGCCGATAACCGAGGTGCTCGGCTTGGAGAAAATCACCATATCCTCCGGCGCGTGCGCGATGTCACTATGCCCCGCCTCATGCATGAACTGGGCGTGCGCCTCATAGTTCTTCGCCAAACCGTAGATCTTTGAGGGGATCACCGGGGCGAGCAGACGCAAGCCGTCCGTGTCGAGCGGAAAACGCTCGCCGGTCGGTTCCACCGGCTGGGCGCCGAATGGGTAGCCGCTGAGCACCACGAGATAATCTTTGCCGTCCTGCTCATCCTTCTGTACGAAGGCGTATTGCGGGGTCTTGTCGTCTTTGGTGAAACGTGCGATTCTCATATCCCACATGATACAAGCCGCCATTGCCACAACCGTTACGCCGGGCGCGCATACGACGACAAGCTCGGCTGACAGGCACGGTCACACGGTAGTACGCGGTTTGCCGAGCGAACGCAGAATCCAGGCCTGCAACGGCACAGTCACGATGAAGGAGATGATGTCGGAAACCGATTGCGCGGCTTGCACACCCGGCACACCGAAAAGATGCGCAAGGATCAGCACCGCCGGAGCGAGGAACAATCCAAGCCTGCAGACCGCCACAAAGGAGGCGATGACCGTCCTGCCCATGGTCTGCTGCATCATATTGGACATCATCGCGAATCCGTTGAGAGGCACCGTGCAGCATTGGATACGCAACGCTACGGTGCCGACGGCGACCACCTGCGGATCGGATCGGAACAGGGCGATGATATCGGGGGCAAACACCGCGGCGAGCACCGCGATGACCATCAGCGCGATGGTTGACAGACGCACGCAGAACCAGTAGCCGTCCTTGACACGCCGGTACAGCCCGGCCCCGAAATTGTATCCGCACACCGGTTGGAAACCTTGCCCCAGACCGACAATGATGGAATTGATGGCAAGCATGACGCGCATCACAATCGCCATGGCGGCGATAACCGCATCGCCAAAGGGGTTGGCAGCGAGATTCACGCATGTGGTCGCAAGCGAACCGGCACCTTGTCTCAGCAACGACGGCATGCCGCCGCCGATAATCTCACGCACGAGCAGCATATCCGGCCGGCTGTTGCGCACGTCAAGTGTGACGACACCGCGACGGACGGCGAACGTGACCAGCAGGATGAAACTGATGGTCTGGCATATCGCGGTGGCGATGCCCGCGCCGGTAATGCCGAGCCTGACAACAAAAATCAAGAACGGAGCGACCAGAAAATTCAACAATGCGCCGGTGACCAGACCGATCATGCCGTATAGGGACAATCCTTGGTAGCGCAGCAGACCGTTGAGCGCGAACGATCCGCACACCATGGGAGCCGCGAGAAGAATCGGCGTGAGATATGCGATGGCATACGGTGCGATGGTCGGCGTCGAGCCGAGCGCGACCACCAGACGAGGCAAGGTGACCAGCCCGATGACGGCGAGCACGCATCCGCCCAACACCGCTCCGCAGAAGCCGACCGCAAGCAGTCGCGCGGCACGCTCGTTATTGCGTTTGCCCAGTTCCCGGCTCATGGAATTGCCGGAACCATTGCCGAAGAAGAAGCCGAACGCTTGGAATACCGTCATCACCGAGTAAGCGATGCCGATTGCGCCGGACTGCGAAGTGCCCAGACGACCGATGAAATACGTGTCAGCGAGATTGTATGCGGTGGTGACCAAGTTTGAGATGACCGCCGGGAGGCACAACGCGAGGATCAGGCCGCGAACCGGGGCGCCTGTCATACGGCGGTATTGTGCGTCAGCGCTCGCATGGCGTGGTGCGGCGTCGCCTGCGGACCCCGGCGCGGCATCAGATACCGCGCCCGGAGCCGCCGGGGACGACGACATACGCTGCCCGCGCCCATGATCTGATGAATTCCCTGTCACTCGATTCATCCTAACCGTGGGTGGTATCGGAAGACGAACGGTTTGCACACGTCCGGTGTCACCGCCGCCGACGAATCCAAACCACGCCAATCCCCTACGGTTCAGTCCCGCAAGAGAATTTCCGTCAACGCGCCGATCACCGCGTCAGGCATCCCGTTCGCCGCGAATAATCCGCCACCAAAGGCGGGTGCCGTTGTGAAGGTGCGCAAAGCGCCGATCGCACGCACGCCCTGCTCATATATCGCCTGCATGGCGTGTTCCTTGGAACCATACGGCATCTGAGCGTGCATGAGCACCTTGAGCGCATCGGACTCGATCGGGCTGTCCGCGATGCGCAGCCCTCCCTTGATCGCCATGGTCACACCCGCAGAAGACGGCACCTGAGGCACGGTGATCGACAGGCTCAACGTCTCAGTATCATAGGAGACTCCCACCCGGTCGCAGACGGTATCGTCGATGTTGACGCTGATGTCGGCAGGATTGACGTCGGCGACGCCGCGGAACACAATCGTCCAGTCGCGTCGCAATGGCACCGCGTCTGCCTTGCCCTCAACCGGGGCGATAGTGAACAGCGAACTGCAGCCATCGCCCGAGGCCATCCCGCTGGTGTCGTTCCAGTTGAACGCCATGCGCGTAGTCGCAGTGTGGCTCCCTGATTCGCCGACTGGTGCGGATTGTGCAGACGGCACAGGCAGCGCAGACGGCACGAAGACTCCATCATCCTCAATCATCGTGAAACGACCGTCCGCGCCGGGGAACACCAGCACTCGCAGGGATTGCGGATTGTCCAGGTTGTTGACGTCATCGCCATCGCCGAGCTCCTGCAACGGCACGATGCCTCCGGCTCGGGCGAACACAGGAATGCGATCGATGGCACGCCAGACCTCCAACCGTCGCCCGGACAGGTTCGAGGAACCGTAGCGACGACCATCGAAGAAGTCATACCATTCGCCTTGCGGCAACCATGCTTCGGTGCGACCGAGGCGGGCGGAATCGTCATCATCCGTGACGATCGGCGCCACCACCAGCTGCGTGCCGAAACGGAATTCATCCGGGACTTCATATGCCTGCGGATTATTCGGGTCAGCCCAATACATCGGCTCGACAAGCGGCATGCCTTCGAATGCCGCCCGGTAGTTCATGGTGTACAGGTACGGCAACATCATGTGGCGCAACCGCAGAGCGTCCACCATGGCATGCCGTACTTCAGCGGAGAAATTCCAGGGCTCTTTGCCCATGAACTGCGAGTTGCTGGAATGCAGACGATTGATCGGGCTGAACGCGCCAAGCTGATACCAGCGCGCTTCCAGATGCTCATTTCGATACCCGCACATATGTCCGCCGATATCGTGGCTCCACCATCCGTAGCCGATATTCGATGCCGTCGCGGTGAAATACGGTTGGAATTGCAACGATTTCCACGTCACGACGGTATCTCCGGAGAATCCGACCGGATACCGGTGCGATCCCGGACCCGCATAACGTGAGAAGGTCAACGGCCAGCCATGGTCACGGCCTGAATCCAGATAGTGCACGTGGTTCAGCGCCCACAACGGGTCGAGTCCGGGCTGACGGGTCGCACCGCCTTGCTGCCAGTCGAGCCACCAAAAATCAACGCCTTCGGACTCCAAGCGATGATGCATGGCAAGATATGCGCTGATGAAATCAGGATTCGTCAGGTCGAATTCCACCGCTTCTTCGGTTGTGGGATCAATGCCGACCCGTTCGGCCACTTGCCGGTAATCATCTTCAAACGCGCGCACACCGTCTCGAGGATGCACATTCAACGTGACTTTGAGCCCACGCTGGTGCAGATCGCGCAGCAACGCCTTGTGGTCGGGGAACAGTTGTCTGTTCCACGAATATCCGGTCCAGCCGGAACCGTACTCCGGGTCGATGTCGTCGACACGATGCCAGTCCATGTCGATCACCGATGTGGTGAACGGAATGTCTTCGCGTTTGAACCGGTCCATGAGCTTGAGATATTCGTCTTGGGTATACCGGTAATAGCGGCTCCACCAGTTGCCGAGCGCGAAACGCGGCAGCAGCGGCGTCGGCCCGGCAAGTCGGTAGAAGTCCTGCACTGCCTCGGTGTAGCGTCGACCATAGCCGAAGAAGTACACGTCAGTTTCCTGATGGTCTCGAGGCGTGATCCATGCGCCGAGAGGATTCGGCTTGCCGTTCACCTCATCCGTCAGTACGATCACATTCGCCGCGGAATCATCGATTACCGCCCAACCGTCTCGCGAAATAACCCCATCTCCCAGCGCGATCTCGCCATCTGCCTCGTCAAGCGTGCGCGCGGTGCCTTTGAGATTATGTTTCGGTTCGTCCCCGTAATGCCAGGTGTTGAACTGGGTGTCGGCCACGCCTTTGACGACCACGCTCAACCCCTCTTTGCTGAACGGTTTGCCGTCATATGTGATGTACAGGTCCGGGGTGTCGATGATGAGCAATCCGTTGCGATGTGTCACTGTGAATCGCGGTGCTGTGCCGAAATCACGGCTGACAACCATCTGCGTGGGATTGTCCTCGAATTCGCCGGAATCTGACCATTCGAAACGAACCAATGATTCGGTCAGGATTCCGATGCGCCAATGGTCTCCTTGCACAACCGACGCCGCGCGCATCATCGGACGCGTGGAACGCACATATGCCACGAAGACGTTGTCTTGGCCGTTAACGTTGACTGATGCTTCTGTCATGCTGCCCCTCTCACTTGCCGCTATCATCGCACCACTGATCCATCCATGCCATCAGCTTGGGAACGCTGGTTTCGTCCCATGCGGACAGACGTGGACCGTCCAGCTGCCGGTTGTACGGCTGGTCGAACACGACGACATGCTCACCGGCTTGACGAAGTGCAAGAATATTTGCAGGCGAGTCATCAATGTGGATGGTCGCGTGCATGGTGTCTTTGAGACCGGTGAAGCATAAGGACATGTAAGGGATGTGGTTGTCGTCAAGCCATTTGGCCGTATCTGACACGACGATCTGATGCTGTCCGGAGACGAACAAACGATGGGTAACGACTCTGATGTATACGTGCTCATCAGCGAGTCGCCGCAAGGCTTCGGGTGCACCTTGAATGACGGGCATCGTTGCATAGAGGTGATTCGCCTCCGCCTCTCGGTGAGCCTGTTTGTACTCTTCGACCGATTGGAACGGCCAGCCGGTTGCTGATGTCATTTCGTAATGCCGCATGTCAGGATACGTATCAGCAGCCATACGGCCCGCATGAACAAGCCACTGACGCATGGCTTCCGTGTAATCCGCACAGACGCCATCAAGATCGAGATCCATCACACGATACACATCTGTACCCGGGTGACCGACACCCGCATATGGTGATTCATACTTCGCCGGAACCATAGCATTCTCCTCAGCTGAGCCGTGACCCGTCAACATATACCTCTCATCATATGCAGTCGACACGCTGGAAACGATGATTTGAGATTTGAGGTTCAAGAAGTGGGATGCGAGATGGAACTCTCAATATGGCTATGAACGGTATAGAGGATGGCGAAAAGATGAATCCAGATGGGAAGAGCGGACGCTGGTGTTGAAATTCCACGCAGTAAGGTTGGATGCTGGTCAGATGGTCATGCCAAGGTGCATGAACAGTCAATACCGTATGTGGCGCCCGCAAGGAAAAGAGTAGATGCAGGGTGCGCGCGTGTGCGTGTGTTGTGGGTGGGTGTTCTGAAGCCTGCCGTCCAAACGCGACGTGCATGTGTGGTGTGCGCGCGTGTGCGTGTGGGTCGCGGGTTGTGTGTGTTTTGGGAGTAAAAGATGAGGGGGAGGGATGCCGTGTGGCGTCCCTCCCCCTCGTAGGTGTTGGTGCGGCGGCGTGCTACTCTCCCACATCCTTCCGGATGCAGTACCATCGCCGTGCCAGGTCTTAGCTTCCGGGTTCGGAATGGAGCCGGGCGTCTCCCCTGGGCCAAGGCCGCCGCAAATCTGTGATTATCATCCCGGGGCCCTGTGGGGTGTTCCCGGGGGATTGTGGTGGTTCGGGGACCGGATAGTGGACGCGTCTGAGGGATCGATGTGTGATGCGCGGGGTGTCTCCCCGTCATCCGAGTTGAATGCTTGTTTGTTTGTTCCTGCCCACCCTGTGGGGTGGTGTGTGTGTTGCCGTTCGACTGTTAGTACCGGTCGGCTCCACCCCTTGCGGGGCTTCCACGTCCGGCCTATCAACCACGTGTTCTGCATGGAGTCTCCAGACCCCCCGAAAGGGGGTCACGGAATCCTGATCTCGGAGCAGGCTTCCCGCTTAGATGCTTTCAGCGGTTATCCCTCCCGAACGTAGCCAACCGGCCGCGCCACTGGCGTGACGACCGGCATACCAGAGGTTCGTCCACC
>NZ_WBSO01000029.1 GCF_009299485.1 Bifidobacterium apri | reverse complement strand
CGCGTTCCGTCGCGCCGGGAATCCAGGTGGCCTGCCGAAGCATTGGCGGGGCATGGTGCTCGCCAGCCTGCTGGGTGATGGTCGTGAGCGTGTCGAACCGAAGGAGTTGACGTTCGAGCAGGCGGCGACCCTGTTGAGCGGGGGAGTCGGGTTCCTCGCGCAACGGATCGGCCAGACCATGCAAACCATGTTCCCGACACAAGCCGCCCCAGCACCGGAACCGGAACCGCAACAGGAAACAACACCGAACCCGGAACCACAACAGCAACCTGACCAAACAGCCACAGACCAGCCCAAGGAGACACAGGCATGAGCAACGAGACACAGTTGACGATCGTCGGCAACTTGACAGCAGACCCGGAACTCCGTACCACGCAATCCGGCAGGCAGGTCGCGTCCCTCACCATCGCGAACACGCCACGCCAGTACAACCGGCAGTCCAACCAGTGGGAGGATGGGCAGACCCTGTTCATGCGTTGCACCGCGTGGGGAGACCTCGCCGCGAACATCACCCAAACCCTCGCGAAGGGTATGCGTGTCATCGCGCAAGGCCGGTTGGGGCAACGCTCATATCAGGCGAAGGACGGGAGCAACCGTACCGTCATCGAACTGACCCTCGACCATATCGGCCCCGATCTGACGCACGCTACCGCGCAGGTCGCGAAGAACCCCGCCAGCCACGGGTTCCAAGGCGGCGGCCAATACCAGTCGCAACAGCAGACGGGGTTCGCTGGCGCGACGCGCAACCAGCAGCAGGCTCAGCCTCCGACGATCCCGGCGACACCGCAAGACCCGTGGAGTCAGGCGCAAGCGGCCAGCGAGTTCGGTTTCGGCGGCGACAAGCCGGAGTTCTAAATGGACGTTTACGAGTTTGAGCCGCCGGACACGGACGCGGTTTGTGAACTGTGCGGCGCGCCGTTGAATTGTCTGGGCGAATGCCCCAACGCACGACAACACATGCAAGAGTATTGGGCGGACATGGAGGAAGGAGACCCGTATGTCGAGGACTGTTTCGCGTAACCGGCGTAGCGCGAAGAAAGCCGGGACAGCACTCGAAACCAAGGTGTGCGACTACCTCCGTTGGGGGTTGGACGACCCGCGTATCCAACGGTTGCGCTTGCACGGCGCGAAAGACCTTGGGGATATCGGCAACGTTTACTTCCAAGGCCAGTTGGTGACCATCGAATGCAAGAACACGAAACGCAAGGCTTACGCGGAACACATGCGCGAGGCGGAGACGGAAGCCGGGAACGCGGACAGCGAGCTGTGGTTCGTCATCCAGAAGCTCCCCGGCGTGGGTATCGCAACCCGTGAGAGCGTGGGGCGGCAACTCGTGTACACCGACCGGAGCGTCATCAACCGCATGGCATCCATGTTGTCTTCTTTCGAGGGCGACGCTTACGACATGGCGCTACGACACAGGCTAATCCACTTGTGGCGAGGATTCACCGTAAGGGGCGGTGCTACGGGTTCCCACCCGGTGAGCACGACATTGGAGAATCTGGCGTTGATTCTGAATGATTTCCTGCCACTCGGCCCAGGCATGACGAAAGGAGAAGACGATGGCGAATGATGACAAGACTACCGGGTTGCAAGCCGTGATAGAAGACTTGGCACGCGAGTTCAACGACAAAATCAACGATGATGATATCCCGCCTGAAATGTTCAGTACGGCTTTCACTGCCATGCGGACGCTCTACCGGTGCATTCAAAGGTGCCAGCGTGAACTTGAGCGGGAGCAGTACGTACGTGATGCGGCATTGGAGAGGGTGCTTGACGCGTTGGACGCGAAGTTCCAAGCGGTAAAAGCCAAGTGCCCTATCGACGCAATGGATTCAACGAACCCCGAAGACCACCGTATGCGAGGAAGATTGGATGCTTATGCAACGGCATACAACATCGTCCTCGAAATACTTGAACCCAGAGAGAAGACGAGATGGACGAAAGGGGAAACCGATGAGTAGGCGACGCAAGCTCGACGCGTACACGCTCGACCAAGTGTTGAAGCACTTGCAACGCAACCGTGACGAGGAGGCGCATGAGACGCGCTTGTGGCTGCGCTTGTTGAAGCGTGGCGCGGCTATCCGCGACTACACGATAAGCCCGGTGAAACATCCGCCGAGCATGACACCAGAGCAGGAGATGGTCATCAGGGAGATTCTGAGCACGCTTGAAACAATACAGTGCAGGGTGCGCGAGACGTGGCCGGATTGCGTCTACAAGACCGCGCTTATCCGTGAGATTCGCGCATGGGAGAGCCGCTACCTCGACATGCTCACCGAATGCCCGATACGCTGGCCGAAGTACGCGGAGGAGGATACCGATGAAAACTGATGACAGTGATCTTACCGGGCTTGAAGCCGTGAAAGCGATAGCAGAACAGTGGCGGAGGGACGCACTGGTATCGGTCAGTAACCCCGGTTGTTTAACAGGCAAAGACCTCACGCAAATATTGACTTACGCGCAAACGTGTGACCGGTTCGCGGCTCTCTGCGAGAAGGAGCTGGAAAGCGGCTTGCATAAGTACGCGATGCATCTTGCCGAGTTACACCATACGTACACCTACCAAGGCACCCACGATACGGATTTCGGCCGAGCACGTGCTGCAAGGGCATATGCGCTGAAAGAAGCACTTGAATACCTTGAGACAAGTTTTCCCGGATCGACAGACGGCATACTACTGGACGAGTATGCCGATGATGGCACCCATCTACTCAAACCGGTGGAGAAAGGAGACCCGTATGCCTACTAACGTCACGCAGAAAGACCAGACGCTACAAGCGGTCATCGAGTGGGCTAAAACTGAGAGGGCCCTGGCGTGGTCACATGGTGAACGGGCAGAGAATGGGTTCGCACTGAAGTGGGAACAGGGCCGCCTGAGCGCGTTCGACCAGATGATCGCCCATTGCTCACGGATGATGGGCTATACGGGTTCGATGCCGTTGGAAGTCGAGAATCAAAGCGAGGACGCGAAATGAACACTGATACTGACGTGCGTTCGTGGCTCAAGGATATTTTCGGCCACGATTTTGGCACGGAGAGGTTCGTCATGCCACAGAACGCCGCTGGCGTATGGCTTGTGGTTCCGAAGGTGCTTGGCTCGATGTGGTCTGAAACCTGCCTGATGAATTTCCAGCAGCTCTTCCTCGAAACCGTTTTGGACACTTCTTTGATGAATAGCATCGCCCTCCACGGCGTCATGAAGCCAATCATCATCAGCGGTACCAAGACAGCCCGCGTAAGGAAATTCGAGATAGTGGACGGCTACCACCGGCTCATTGCCGCCAGCGTGCTCGACCTGAAGACACCCGTCTGCCTCATCGACATGAGCGCAAAGGGAAAGAAGCCATCGAAACGGCTCGTAAAAGACTTTCTGGAAGCCGTCTACAGCAAGGAGGACGCGAAATGAGTGACAAAGTGAAAATGTCGGTGACCTGTGTCAAGTGCGGGAAGCACGCCATCGACTGGCGGGACACGCTGGAAAAGGAGCATTGGGCGCAACTGGACGAGCGGCCACTCTGCCCGAAGTGCGCCGTGGAGAACACTGAAATCGACGAGTACTGCGAGATCACGGAGAACATGAAGAGAAGCCTCTACAGCGTGCGCCTGTCCCTCAGTCTCATGCTTGCCCACAGGCTCCCCGGCGGCGACCCGATGGAACGCGATGACGTCAACGAGGGTGCCGCCGAAGCGTTCATTGCGGTTTCCAAAGCGTACCGTGCCGTCCAGAATCTTGCCGGCGACCTCCACTTCATACAGCAGCATAATATGGAGCTTTCCCAGCTTCTGAAAGAGGCAGGACGATGATCAGACATCAGTTGATGTGCCGTGTGGTCAGCCCGTGGCCGACCGAGGATGACTGCACCGGCGACGGGTACGACGAACCCTTCAAGATACCGGAACCGTGGTGGGTGACCCCGGACCAGCTCAAGGTCGAACAGCAGGTCATGTATTGGGTTACGTGCGACACGTGTGGCAAGGAGCTGGGCGACCGTGAGAACTCGCCGCACGGCATCGAACGCAACGCGACACAGACACTCACGGACGAGCATGGTGTGACCAGGCATTACTGCCCCGACCATGTGCATGTCACGTGTACGCGGTGCGGGCGGAAGGAAACCGGCAACCTGCTTCGATTGACGAATACCGGTTGGGTGAACGCCGACCACCCGTACACCGAACTGTGGGAATGGGCGATCAGCGGGTGGAGTCTCGACCGCGGGTGGGGGAAATGTG
>NZ_WBSO01000028.1 GCF_009299485.1 Bifidobacterium apri | reverse complement strand
CCCAACATCCCCGCCGCTTTCGGTTATTTCGGGCGGGATGCCCTTCCAATATGACGGGACATTGTTCGCAACCGCTCAGGCTGTGAGCCTCCTCTATCGGCTGTCTGCCTGTGATTGGCGTGGTTCGAATCCACGCGCCGGCTCTACCCCCATCGACCGCAGGGGGGGGTAAACATTCTGCGGAAAAAGTGAAGATTCTCAAACCATTGACCGTATGCCGGGTTGCGATACCCCGCCCGGCGTGCGGTCATTGCCTGAACCGTCGTGGTGACGGGCGTAACGATGGCACGCTGTTCAGCAGTTCCAGCCGGCGTGCAGTCGATACGTGTGGGGTTCGAGTCCCTGTTCAGGCGCGCGTGGACGGTCAACGTCACCCCCGGGAGAGTTTTGCTGAATTGGCTTCCGGTGGGAGCGATGGTCGTGGAGCGTCACTGCAATGGCGCGCACGGTGCCGACATATCACCGTGAACCGTGTCCAGCCGTCCACAATGAGCCACGCCAAGAGGGCGGGCAATCTCGTAGCAACGGGTTGCACGCGGGGTGCGATTCCCCGCCGTGGCACCAATCAGGAACACCAACCGACTGTGAAAGGAGACAACAGTGAGCCAGCAAGTCGAAACATACAAGTTCCACGGGAGTGACCCCGTGCGCGTCGTCACCGGCGAGGACGGTGAGCCGTGGTTCGTCGCCAAGGACGTGTGCGACATCCTCGGACACTCAAACGTGAGCGTGGCACTCGATCGTCTCGACGATGACGAACGGTCTAAGTTCAACTTAGGGCGTCAAGGAAACACCAATATCGTCAACGAAGCCGGTCTCTACAGCCTCGTGCTTGGTTCCCGCAAGCCAGAAGCCCACGAGTTCAAGCGTTGGGTCACCCACGAGGTGCTGCCATCGATCCGCAAGCATGGCGGATATCTCTCCGGTCAGGAGCAGATGACACCGGAGCAGATGGTGCTCGCGTCGATGCGCTACTTGGAAAGCAAGATAAGCGAACAGCAGGCGACCATCGACGATCAGGCCGGACAGTTGGAAGCGCAGAAACCAAAAGTCCTGTTCGCCGACGCGGTAGGCGCGTCCGACGGCACCTGCCTGGTCGGTGAGCTTGCCAAGATGCTCACCCAAGCCGGGTACACGGTCGGCCAAAACCGCCTGTTCAGGCAACTCCGTGATGACGGGTTCCTCGGCAAGGTCGGACAGAACCGGAACGTCCCACTGCAACGATGGGTCGAACAAGGCCTGTTCCGGATCAAGGAGACGGCGATCACCCACCCTGACGGGCACGTGACCCTGAACCGTACCACGAAGGTCACCGGCAAGGGGCAACGGTATCTCATCGACTACTACACGAAAGGCAAGGCGGCGGCTGATGCGACGGTTGACTGAACGTCAGAAGTGGGCGAAGTTCTGGTTTTGCCTCGTGCTCGGCGTGGCCTTGCTGACGGTCGCCGGGTGGGCGGCCATCTGGTTCGTCTGGGGCGTGTACGTGATGCACGTGTTCGGCGTCATGGAAGCGGTAATCACACCAATCGCCCTGCTATTCGGAATCACGTTCACTGACATCGCACGGAAAGCATGAAAGGAACCGTACACATGGACAACGACGAATATGAAATACTGAGCAACGACACGCACAATATCGGTCTCATCGTCAGTCTGGCTGAATTTGACTCGGATGGGAATTCGGGTCGTATAACGCCGGTAGCGCATGACATTGAGGAAAAATCGACGACGGTCATGTCCTCGCGCGAGTGTCGTTCTTCGAACCCTCACAGCCACCTGCAGCGTATCGGCACATCGCAAACATGCTGCGTGACATCGCAGACGATTGTGAGAAAGCAGCAGCCAAAAACGAAGAAGGCGGTGAGCATGGCATCGACAACACAGGTGCATGACACCTCGCTTCCACGTTCACACTACATACTGACCGCCATGCAAACGCGTGTCATGTACATACTCGCGGAATACACCGAACAGCACGGTGAGGGCGGCGCGTATGAGGCATGGAAAATCAGCCGCGCCGCACAAGCACGCTTCGGGACGAGCGCATACAGCACGTATCCAAGCCGGTTGAAGGAACTCACGGACATCCACCTTGTGGAGGTCGCGGACAAGTTCGGTGTCAGCGACCACGGGACACCAGGATGCATGAGGTACCGGCTCACGCCGGACGGTATCGCATGGTGCCGGCGCAACAAGATGCTAACAGAGGAGGGCGAGTGATGGAAAACCAGCCGACCAGGTTGATGAAAGTCAGTACGGCCATCGACCACGAGCATCTCGACATTTCACTCGACAAGTTCAAAGAAAAGTTCGGAGACCTCTGCGGCCAGTTTCTTGGTCACGGCCTGCCGAACTACGTGTTTTGGAGTGATATCGAACGACGGGTGAACGACATTCGTGAGGGGAGGATCAGACGATGAATGGGCAGCAGGTCGGCTATGAGGAGTGCGTCGCGACCAGCGGCAAGCTCATAGCCCTCTACCGCCAACCGCCCGAAGCGTTCGCCGGACTGGACGCGGACGAACGCAAGGTGCTTGACACGGCACGCCTGCTGAAAACCGAGTCGAAAGCCAGCACCGGCAAATACCGCGACCCGAGCGCATCGCAGATCAGCAGTCTGCTGGGCGGCGGCTTCACCCAAGAGAAAGTACAGGTCATGCTGCGGAAAATCATCGCACGCGGCCTACTCCAAATCTACAAGAAGCCCGACAGGGAAAAGGAACCAACCATGAACACTCACATCGACACGACTACCCCGGCACTAGAAGCGCCCACGCACGCGATACACGGGGGTGGGCGTGATGCGGCGAACATGTTCCAACCAGTCTTCGACGCGTACATGAACATGCTCCGCGCATCCGCACAGTCGGGAGACAAGGTGACCTACCAGTATGCGGTGAAACAGCTTGCCGACGACACGTTCACCGGCATGTATTTCAACGCCCAACGAAAAGCGGCAGCCGCATGAACAGCCCACTGCTCACCCCGGAGGACGTGCGACGCACCACGTTCCACACGCACCGGCTCCGCGAAGGATACGACACCGACGAAGTGGATGAGTTCATGGACAAGGCCAAGGACACCATCCGCCGACTGGCAAGCCAAGTCCAGGCATTACAAACCGACATCGCGAAATACAAGGCGATAACCGGACAATACACCATCAGACATGAATGGAGTTGGAAATGAGTGGTAGCACAGGAACCGTACAGCAGATCGAGAACGGTGACATCACCCCGTATGAGGCGGCCAGCCAACTGGCGGTCGTGACAGCCATGCTGAAACAGTTGAAAACCTCAGAGAAAGCATTACGCGACTATCTGACCGGCCAGCTTGGTGACAGGGAGCACTTGACCACCATGTTCGGTGAGGTCACGCAGAAGCGTGGCGCGCAAGCGAAATGGCGTGTCACAGACCCGGTTGAATACGCGAAATGGCTTATCAGCACGGGGCATGAGGATATGACCGTCACCCTGCCGGTGCCGGTGGATGATGCGTGTAAGCCGGACGCGATCAGCGCGTTCATCACCGCGAACGGCGGGGAAGTTCCGCCGCGTGAAGCCGCTGACTTGAAGGGCGGGAGCGCGGACAGTGTGACCGTGAAACCTGCGGGCACGCTCAGTGAACTCGCCGCAAAGAACAAGCGGGTCAACGGTGATATGAGGCTCGCCCTCGGCATGGCACCAGAAGAACCTGAATCTGAATCCGATGATGTGGAAGGCATGGAGTTCTGATGGGTAGCGAAACGAGCCTCACCCTGCTCGGTGAGCAGATGGATTGGGCGAAAGCCGCAGCAGTCAGCAACATCCTGCCCGACGCATACCGGAGCCAGCCCGGCAACATCCTCGTCGCCATCAACTACGGGGCGAGCATGGGATTGCAACCAGCCGAATCCTTGTACAGGATTCACGTCATCAAAGGCCGTCCGACCATGAGCGCAGAACTCATAGCCGCGCAGGTACGCAAACACGGGCACAAGCTCCACATCTACAAGGATTACGAGCATCAAAGCGTGACCGCTGAGATCATCCGCAGTGATGACCCGGACTTCAAGTTCGTGGAGAAGCGGGACATGGATTGGGCGAAACGCATGGGTTTAGCCGGTAAGGACAATTGGCGGAAAGACCCGATGACGATGCTGAAATGGCGTGCCATTACGGCGGTCGCCAGGGAGGCGTGCCCGGAGACCCTGTACGGTGCCGGGTACACGCCTGACGAAATGGATTACCTTGCCTATGTGACTGTCCCGCCACAGCAGGATTCCAGCCCCATGGCCCCGTAGGCGAACAAGGAACCGTTGGACAGGGTGGTGGTCCCGTTCCGT
>NZ_WBSO01000027.1 GCF_009299485.1 Bifidobacterium apri | reverse complement strand
GACAAGGGAGGTGTTCCTTCGGGTTGATGTCGGTTTTGTGGCGTTATCCGCACCTGGCTCTGGATCCGTCACTGTGGATGGCGGTTCTGGTTCCCCGCTCGTCTTGTCCCTGTTGGTGGCCGGTGTCGAAGGATGGTTCGAGACACCTGACTTGACGACGGGCACGACGGCGCGTGGTTCCGGTGACGGGTTGCATGATATTCCCGTGCAGGATATCCAGTATGGTTCCCGCGCCAGGTGCGGACAACTCCACAAAACCGACATCAACCAAAAGGAACCCCTCCCTTGTCAGCGGGTCAACGTCATAGCCTTGTTGATAAGGCTCGACTGCATGATCTGCGCGCTGGACGCGAGGTCATCATTCGCGCGCACGACCTTCGTCGGCATGTTGAACGTCGTATTGTTGACGACGGTCGAACCGAACCCGACGTTGCCGGTGACTTTGCCGCCGTTCGCATAATGCCCCGGCATACGCGCCTGCCGTTGCGCCTGACTGATATACGTGCTGGACAGTGACGGTATTGTGCCGGTGCGGTTCACCACGTTCAGGAACCCACTGCCGTAAGCGGCTTCAAGTTTCCTTACGCTCGCCGCACGAATGACATACTCGCCGTTCGACAGCATCGCCGGGATACTGTCACTCGTACTCGACCCCGGCCCGACGATACGACCGCCATGAGCCTTCTTCTTGCTGTTACCGCCACCGCCGCCGAACGCGGAAGTCACGCCAGACCAGAAACTGCTGAACGCGCTCTTGACCCTATCCAACACGCTCATAGCCTGCCCTGCATCGGCGGTTATCTTCGTGTTGTGCGAACTCGGAATGTTCTTCACAGCGTCACGCGCTTTATTCGCCTTACTGGAAGCCTTATCATCAGCATCGAGCTTCGCATGAGGGTTCAGCTTGTCAAACGCCTTCGCATTGCCGGAAGCATACGCGACAGTGGCGCTGGCGAGGTCATCCGCATTCAGCTTCGTGGTGTACCCCTTGCCGTCCTTACCGGCCGCGAACAGCTCCGCATGAGACTTCGCAATCTCCGTAGGAACAAGCGCAGGCGTACCATCAGCCGTAAGCACCGTGGAATACTTCCCGTCCTTGAACGCATTGGCGAGATTCTGCACCGTCTGAATATCAGTCACCGCGCCGCTCGTGATAGCCGTCAACAGCGTCTGATACGTCGCACTGTTCGACCCTTCGGGGAACATCTGCTGAATCAGATTCAGATAATTCAGACAGTTCAACTGCGCCTGGTCTGTTTGCGCGGTGAACATCGTCTTGACTTCTTCAGGGGTCATGCCATACGTCTTCTGCAACTGCTCGACCTGCGTATCAGTCAAACCAAGAGAATTACCCAATTCGGCAAGTTTCGCGTTATACGCATCGACCTGGCTGTTCACGACAGACTGTTTCTCGCCGTTCGCAATCATCGACTGCACATAACTCTGATTGGCCGCATACAGGTTGCTGAACATCGCGGTCGCGTCCTGCCCGGCCTTCGTGCTCGTATCAAGGCTCTTGGTGTTGGAATCCCACGCGAGGCGTGCATCACCAAGCTCGGCTTTGATCTGAGCGACAGCCGCACCGGTAGCACCGGCGACCTGATTATACGAAGACTGCGCGTTGACCTCCGCGACACGAGCATTGGACACGTTCTGGATAGCTTGAGCGAGCATCGCGTTCGCGTCAGCCTCGTTCTGCTTCTTCTGCGTGGAGGATTGAGTCAACGCGGCTACAGCGCGTAAATCCTCGCCCTCTTTGACCAGCTTATCGACATACGCCGAGGTGTAACCGTTCTGAACGGCGGTCGCCTTCGCTTCATCGAGTGCCTTCTCACGCACAGCCTGATAGTCGCTCGCGAGCTGCTGCATCTGCTGGATACGCTTCGTATACGCCTCATTCTTCTCAGGCGTATAGTTCGGGTCGTTCTGCATCTTCTTGTCGGCGTACTTCTCGTAAGCATCAGCCTGCGAAGTCAAAGACTTGTACATCTTCTCATACGCCTGCTGGGTACCAGCAGCGGATTCAGCGAGAGAATCCATAGTGAGCTTTTGCTTCTTCAACGCGCTGGACGCACTATTGAAACCGGCAAGCTCACTGCCGACATCGAGCTTGTTCGCCCACTTGTTAAACGATTCGAGCGGATTGTCCTTGTTGAAATCACTCGAACTCATCGCCGTCTTCAACGATTCGGAGACACTGTTGACAGCCTCGCTCGTGGACTTCGCCTGCTTCGCCACGTTCTTGAACCCGTCAGCGATAGTCTCATTCACGGCCGCGCTCTTGGCAGCCATGTCCTGATACGCGCTGAATCCTACGGTGATGGCCGCGATACCAGCAGTGACGGCAAGCCCGACAGGCCCGCCGACCGCGCCAAGCAACGCAGAACCAGCCGCTTTCGCACCGGTGCCGACCGTCTTCAACGCGCCCTTCAACCCGCCTACGGCGACCGTGGACGTTTCCATGCTCTTCGCGACCGTGGAACCGGTCGAAGCCATCACACTGCCAGTCTCCATCGCGCCGGTCTTCATGCCCGCGTACAGGCGGACTACACCGCCGAAACTCGTATCGATGTTCTCGGCGGCGACACCGGCGTTCAACAATGCCTGCCGGAATGCGAGCGTACTCTGGACACTCTCCACCATGCCCGACTTCAACGTGTCCTTGAACGTGCCGAACGCCTTACCCCACGTACCCAAGAACACGATAGTGTCACGCAACGGGGCTGGCAGCGCGTTGAACGCATCAGCCACACTCTTGGCAGCCTCAGCGACAGCTTTCAGAATCGGCGCGCTCGACCGCAACGCACTATTGAAGCCAGTGCCCATAGCACGGGTCACGCTGCCGACTAACGAAGCCCAGTCATTGAACACGTCCGCGGTCTCGTTTATGGCCTTGACCATGCTCGTCAACCCATCACGGGTACCATCAGCAGCATACGTAAGACCGGCAGCCACTTGCGCCAACGCCTTCGCCCCATTCGACAACAGGCTGCCGGTAATCGAACCGGCATCAGCCAACGTCGAACTCAACACGCCGCGAAGCGTATACGCGCTATCTGCGATATCGCTGAAACTGGAACGCACCTGCTTCTGCGCGTCCTGCGCGCCTTGACGCAACGCGGTGAACACCGCTTGGGCTTTGATGCTGTTCACCGCACGGTCGGCCTTGCCGGCCGCCTCAGCGAACCCTTCAAGCCCGTTCTCGCTCATGCTCAACGCGCCGAACACGCCCGTCAGCACGCCCCATAGGGATTGCACGCTCGACTTCAAATAGCCGGCCTGCTCGATAGCCTGCTCCATCGCGACGGTCACACGCCCCGTATTGCTGGACGTTTCAACCCAATGGTCGAACTCCTCCAACAATCCGCTCAGGTATTTGGTCGCACGCGGAACATACGATGCCGCGCTGTCACCGAGCGTGACGAATGCGGAAGCCGTCGCATCCAGCCCCTTGCCGAGATTATCGACACCACTCTTGGCGTTATCGAAAATCACCCGGAGTTTCGACACGTTCTCACCGGCGGAGACAATCTTGAGCATGTTCACGAATACGGTGCCCTCAGCCGCCGCGACACTGTTCATGCCCTTCACGGCCTCGCCAGCCGCATTACTGTTCATGAGTTTCGTTAGTTGGTCGGCCAACCCGTTCCCATAGAACGAATCACCCAACTGCTTCTGGAAGTCCTTGAACTTCGTCTTGGATACGTCCACATGGTCGCTGAACGTTTTCACCGCGCTCACACCGGCAGCCAGCGCGCTACCCAACGTGGCTACAGCAGCAGGAGCAGCCAACGCTGCACTCGACATGCGACCCAACGCGACAGCCGCACCGCCGACACTGCCGGCGAGATTCAACGCTCCCGCGCCGATCGTGGCGAGCACGCTGCCAACCGTCGCCAACGGCGGGATGGCTTCCTCCAACCGGTCGAACGTGTCGGCCAGTTCGTCGAACCTGCGTTGCACATACGTGATGCCCGCCGCGCCGCGCGTCATACCGTTAAGGAACTTGCCGACGTTCGTATCATGCAGCTTCGCGAAAATCTCAACCGACCGTGGGCGCGTCAACTCAGCCAGATGCAATGCCGCCAGCTTGGACTTGATATCCAAATCCATGTTCAGCGTCTTATGGTCGTCTTCGAGTTTTTTCAGCTTTTCCTCGGCGTGCTTCACGTCAAGGTCAAGCGTCGCATCGACCTTGAAATCCTTGGAGACGCCGGCCTTCTCACCCTCCGTAGTGAGACGGTTCTTCAACCCTTCCAGTTCCTGTCGGAACGTGACCGGGATAGTGATGCCCTCACGCTCGAACCGGGCGATGGTCGCATCGATACGCTCCACACCGTCCGTGTAGAACTTGACGCGCGCGTCACGCGAGTTCACGTCACGGATCTTCTCCATGACGCGCGTGATCTTATCGACCGTATCCCTATAGTCCGCTTCGACTATCTTCATGTCGAACCGGACGGTCTTGTCCTTCTCCAATGCGAGCAGCTTCTCATGCAGGTCGTCCAGCTCGTCTACAAGCTGATGCTGCCCGCCCTCGAAGTCGAAGCCGAAGCCGCTCGCACCGTGCAGCGCGTCATTCAACCCGCTCAGACTGTGC
>NZ_WBSO01000026.1 GCF_009299485.1 Bifidobacterium apri | reverse complement strand
AAGTTCTTAATAAAGGTAATGATTACAAGGGATAAGCAACCAAACACAAAATTAAATGGATGCTAAACATGGATGCTACAATAAAAGCATGGCAAGCACATTCAAAGTCAAACACAACGGACGCATCCAATGGTGCATCAAATGGAAGCAAGAAGGTAAATGGCACTTTGTTTATGATGACAACAAAAGCAGGGTGCAAGATAAGCAGCTAGCAAGAATAGCAGCAATCGGAACACAACAGATAGAGCGCTCTAAACCTAGAAAGCAAACCATCAACAAGAAAACCAACCCAACACTAAACATGCTATTTGATGAGCATGTAGAAAAATCTGACTACAAATACAGCACCTATAAAACAAATATAAACGCATGGCAAGCACTAAGAGACAACATAGGATGTAAACCAATAAAGACAATTACAAAAGAAGACATACAAACAGCATTTAACAAATTAAATGCGGCACCATATAGAGCATTGCTAAGGTGGAAACTAATAAATATGTGTATGAATGATGCAATCAAAAAAGGGCTAATAAAACAAGCAACCAACATAGAAAGACCAAAAGTAGTAAACAGAACACGCATCATGGATAACACATATATGGATGACTACACACGCATAATCAGGGGCTTACTCACATGGTTAGAAAATGATACAAACCAATACCATGAATGGTATGCAATCGTTAAAATGATGAACCTTGGAATGAGGATAGGTGAAGTATTAGGACTGACAGAAGAATCAATAAACCGTGCAAATCAAACACTAGTAATCAACAAACAACTAACTTCACAAGGGCGGCTGATAGCGGGCACAAAAGGTAGAAACGGTTCATTTAGAAAGCGCATTATCCCACTACCAGATACTTATTACAAAGCACTAACCAATCAAATCATAGCAAATAAAAAACAAGGATTAACATGCGCGATAACATACCAACCGGATGGAATACATGATGCAATAGAACATCCAATATTCATAAATAAAAACACCAACCACGCAATTAGATACAACACATTCTACAAGTATTGGATAAAAATCCAACAGGCATACCATAAAGAAATAGAGGGCGATGAACTAACTGAAACCAATTACATCAAACCACACACCAACAGACACATCACAGCCACAATACTAGCAGAAGAACAAGTGCCAATAACAATGGCACAAGCGATACTAGGACACATGGATTCAGACATGACTGAATACTACACGCACATTACAGCAAGTATGATGAAACCAATAGGTGAAAAATATGAGAATGCGATGAATAATACACTTATGACAAACTTTGTAAACGAAGTAATAAAAGCAAAAACTGTATGATTTAGAGATATCTAAAAATCACTAGAAATCGATGCCATCTAGGAACGCTGTATTATCAGTGCTGCTAGATGGCTCACTTCTTGAAAAATACTAAAAAACCCCGTTTATGATGCATTACTCATAAAACAGGGTTTTCAACACTCAGAATCGATATCAGGATTCTTGCACAGACGCCTTCACAGACTCAATGCTAATTATCAGCTGTTTGGAAAACGCCGACATGCGCCAGCCTTTACAGACTCAATGACAGACTCCAACGGCATATTCTCGCAATTAATCGGAGGAAAATCACCGCCACGCGCTAAAGCTATATTAAAAGACACAGTTTATCATTAGTAGAAAACAAATAACCCGCCCTTTTACAGGCGGGTTATTTGCTTTAAAGCAAAGGAATGATTAATACCTCTTATTATCTATCAAGCCTAAATTAGCATACAGAATACTATCAAGCTCACTAAGACTATGATTTAACAAATCCCAATTAGAAATAGACTTATTAGGATACATCACAACAAACCCACACGCACGCGCAAAATCAACATTAGGAAATGCATGATGAAATGCTAAAGCCTTATTAAAGAACCTAGAATCCTTATTTTCTTTTACAACCGAACCATCTGAATTATATACATCAACATGATGATAGAACGAATAATGAAAACAATCATCATAGACCGAAGTAGAATCAGAATCATAAACAAAGATAAAATCAACATCAGGAATATGATGCAATGCATCAAAAAGAGAACGGTACTGCTTTTGAAAATCAATCTTCTTAGAAGCCTTAGAAATCACATTTTTAACATCAACATACATGAATCGAGAACGCCACTCAAGCGCCTTGGAACGACTTAATTTAATGTCAAAAACATAATAATACTCAATAGGCATATATTCATCAGCAATTATAAAAGCAAACATTTTCATATCCCTTCAAAAAACTTATCGTAATCATCAGAATCACCACTGAACATGGAATCAAAATCTGAATCATCATTAGGTTCATAAGACGGCTTAGAAACATCATCAGATGACTTAGAAACCGGCTCTAACACTGAGACAGATGTATTATCCCAATATGAAACACCATCAACATCAGAATCACCAGAACGCCTAGGTTGAACATCATTGTAATTGGTTAAATCACACCTACCTACAGCAGCTGAACGGCTCCAACCCGGAACACCATTCTTAGCACCGTAGGATACAATACCAGCCATCGCATCAGACTTAGATGCATAAGGTAAAGCATCATCGATATCCTTCTTGAACCACACAACACCATGCTCAAAGCACCGATATAAAGGATCCCGCCGTTCAGTAAGATTTGGATACTGATCTGAAATATAGATGTTAGAAGTGATAACGACCTTAGTCCAACATGCATAAGTAGAACCGCCCTTTACATTCACACGATACGGCTGACCATGCAAGATACGCAACAGAACAGAAAACTTGAAATCAGAACGATAATCATCAAGTAATAGAACCGGCTGACCATCATAACCGTCAAAAGGAAATGCAGAAGATAAATCAGCAGTAAATACATTCTTAGCACCATACATTCTGAGAACAACATCGCTCTTACCTGAACCAGTAGGACCATAGATGTAATCAACACTGACATTTCTATCATGACAGCCATAAGTTTTAGATAAGTAATTATTGCGAGTGTCAGTAATGAAGCGCTTATGATTTACAGTAGCAGCCCAAGCACGCCACTTAGAATCATCCAAGAAATCATAATATGACCAGCCATGATTATTAATCAAATCAGTAGCGCTATCGAACAAATCCCGCTTCACAGAATCAGCATCAGTTGACATACCAGCCAATTGGTCAGCAATACCATAAACAAACGGACCAGCGATATGAGTTTCATCCTTACTCACATACTTAATAGACGCCGCAATATCCCTACACGGTTCAATATGAACACCAGGAAAAATATTCTCAACAGCTAAACCCACTTTTGGATTTTTCCAATACAAGAATGTCTGATAATGCTCATATCCGGTTTTATTACCACGCTCTTTAGAAAACTTAGCAGCAAAATTATCATCATCCGTAGCCATCTTGGATAACAGATTATCAAGCGTCTCAAATGGCATTTTATCAGCAGGGATGGTAAGCATCCAACCGCGTGAACGACATGATTTAACACTGACTGATTTACCAGAATCTTTTAAAGCCCAGTACTGCTTAGAAGAAATATATTTTTTAGACATAATGAACTTCCTTAAATTATTAAATGTCTTAGAATTGTTTACATATCAATATCTATCAAACTTTAAATTAAAAAGCATAAAATAAACCCCGGCGAAGTTCACTAAAAACCGGGGTTTATAAATTCTAAGGACATTAATTATCTATCAAACTCTCATCTGATAGTAAATATATAATATCAAAAATGCAAACAAAATGCGTGATGTGCACATTGTGATAAAAAATGTATTTGGTGCACACTTGAAATTCAAAAAATGCTTAGGTGCACACTTCAAGTGTGCACCAAAATAGGCACTAAAAATACTGATAAATCAACACTTTTAGATACAAAAAATACCCGGTGCACAGGTGCACAGCGCGGCCGGTAATACTATATAAACGCAGCCGTGCAAGCGCGGGCGTTTATACAAATCAACAAGTTGATTTGCCGGCCGCGCGTGCACGCATCTTATGTAAACAGAATACAAAAAATACTGAAAATGTGAGATTAATCACATTACAGCCTAAATGTGAGATTAATCACATTTTAGAGCAAAATACTAGACAGATTAGTAAATAGAGCGCTACGCGCAAAACCACATAAAAAGCAAAAATCACAGTCAATCACTCTAAAAATCACAGTCAGATTCAGAGAGTGAAAGATATTAAAAAGATAAATGACAACAAAGGACATTAACAAAAATGAACAAAAAAATATACATAATACTTAGTATCATACTAAGCATAATAAGCATGATAATCATCACACCACCAGCACTAGCAACAGAACAAAACAGCATCACACTAAATGTGCAACCCAGTGAAACAAAAATAGGCAGCACAACAAACAGTGATGAATACAACAGCATGAATGTAGAATGCGGTGGCATAGACAGCAATGGAATACAACGACACTACTGCCAAGACATATACACCGAAACAATATGGTGGCACAACAGAGAAACAGGGGCGTTAGAACAAGGCGACACACTATCATGCTCAATAGGCGGATGGACAAAAGACTACAGCTATTACGATGAAAAAGAACAATGCGGTGATGTAGAAATAACCTACTGCATATGGACATACGACATGAATACGCTCGATCCGATACAAGGAGCCATATGGCACAACAAAACATTAGGAGACAGTACACCATCAGATAAAGATGGCAAACTATGTTGGCATAAGGATGCAAATCCACCAGAAGTATCTGAAGGTGCAAGTAGCAAGCAAACACC
>NZ_WBSO01000025.1 GCF_009299485.1 Bifidobacterium apri | reverse complement strand
AGAATGCCGCCGCGCACCGCGAACTGCCCGCCATCCACCACCAAGCCCTCCCTGGTGTAGGCGTTCACGACCACCCGCGCTCCCGCCTCGCGCAGCCGCATATCCCGCCCCTCGCTGAACACCAGCGTGTCCACCTCCCCCACGCCGGCCCCCCCCGGCTGCGCGCGCGTGTTTTCCCCCCCCCCCCCTGCTTTCGCCTCCAGCGCTGATGTTGTACCCCTTGCGTGGGTCTGTCGCGTGATACTTTGCGATAAGTTCGATCTCCAAGTCGCACGCCTGCTCCTTGGTCAAGCCGTTCGCAACGATTTCGTGCTTGGTGTTCTCCCAGCCATACTTTTTGATAGCGTTGTCGAAGTGCGCATTGTCCTTGTACCCGTTTCCGTTCTTCCAACGGTATTCAGGCTTCTTCCCAGTAATGCCGATATACACTTTTCCGCTTGGCGTGGTATGCTTATAAACAACGTACATGGTTCACTCCTTGTATGTTAGCAATAATGCAGTTGGCGGGTAGTGGCTATCAATAACTACCCGCCAACTTTTTACTCTATTCTAATCCAACGATGAGACTAACGCCCAGTGCTTCCGAAGCCGCTATCGCCACGATCTGAATCATCAAGCTCAGACACCTGCTCAAGCTCACCAACATAAGCGAGCGGCAGGATTACCAACTGCGTAATCTTATCCCCCGCCTCGAAGACATAATCATCATCCCCATGAGAGTAGAGCTTGACCTTGATCGCGCCAGTGTAGCCGGCATCAATCACGCCTTCACTGGTAATACCATGCTTGACATTCAATCCTGATTTGCTTTTGAGCATCCCCACGGTATTCGCTGGAAGCTGGACATGCACGCCAGTGTCGATAACCACGCTCCCATGCGCTGGCACAGTCACGGCTACCGGTGTGCGCAAGTCCAAGCCCGCGTCGGTCGCGTGCGCGCGCTCGGGCGGGTATGCGCCCTCGTCGAGCGTGTATTTCAGTACGGGCACCTCGGGCGCCTGTGTTTCGGGTTCCTGTTGAGCTGTGGTTCGTTTTGCCGCCATGAGAGTGTCCTTCCCACGCGTCGCGTGCTATAGTCGAGTGTGAGACAAGTTCTCGTGTTCCCTACATTGGTGGGGTTGAATCCCACGCTGGTTTTGCACATTTTGACGGCGTGGGATTCGTTTTATCCGCCGAAATACGGTCGGAGAATAGGCCACGTATATTGTGGGACAAGAAAATCAGCAAACATGAGTGACACGTTCATGAGAATGAAGAACGTGAGCGTCACCCATGCGCCCACACGCCGGTACTCGAACTTCAATTCATCGCAAGCCCATTCGCAGAACAGGACAACGTCGAAGATGCCGACTACCATATTCGCCGTGATGAGGAAGATATCAATGCCCAACGCCAGCCAGAACATCCCCTACCCCCTCACAAGCCGAGTCCGGCGCGGACGATAGGCCATGCTATGTCAATCCACATCCAGCCGACCAGAACGCACAGCATGGTCGTGAACGCGCAGATGATCGCGCCGACGACACTGGTGCCGATATCATGCTCACCATGCTCCAAATCGCGGACGCACACGCCGATGAACGCGAGCGTGAACATCGACTCCATGAGCGTGCCCAATGCGATGAGCACGCCGAGCAGGATCAGCAGTACGGCTTTCATTCGGTTTCCCCTTCTTCTGCTTGTTGCTGTTGTTGTGCGCGTGTGGCGAGGGCGTACACGTCGCACAACCGGTACACCGGCTTGCCTTTGCCGGGCTGGTGTTTGGCCGGGCGGAGTACGCCACGATGAATCCAGCTGTACATCGTGTTCGCGTTCACCCGAATCCCACTGTCTTGTAGGGTGCGGCGCAGTTGTCGCGCCGTGCCGGTTACCGGACTGTTCAGGATGCGTTGCCGTTGCATGATGCGCATGAGGCTGACGGGTATCGTGTTGCGGCAGTGCGGGCAGGTTACGGTCACCGCGTCATCCGGGGCGGTGAGGATTGTGCCGCAATCCTTGGCCGGACATGGGCCGAGGATGATGGTGTCGCTGTTTTCACCGGTCATGCACGCCTGGCATTGGCGGGTGAGACGGTGGATTTCCCGCGCGTACACGCCGGAAGCGGTGTTGTTGGCGAGCAGGAGCGGGCAGGAGGCGACGCGGTGCGCGAGCACGCTGAGCTTGTCGCCGTGCATGTAGCGTTGCCCCAGACAGTCGAGGTATGCGGTGAGGGTGAGGCGCACGCCGGGCGCGCCGGTTCCTGACTTCTCGAACAGGAGGTCGTAGATGCGTTCCCTGACCGGAGTGGGCGCGTTGCCACGGTTCCCGCCGCCGCCGTTCCCGTCATGCCGCCCGTTCGCCCGGTTGATGCGATACTCTTCCAACGAGTCGAGATTGCGGGTCATCCATTCCAGATCGGTGACGAGCCTAGTCCAGCAGGATGCGCATATGGTCGGCTTGTTGAGATTGGGATGGTCTCGCATGTATGCCGGGTAGTCGTCGGGCGTGGCTTCACGCCAGCATGAGGCGCACGTATCGTATGCGGCGGGCACGTCGGTCACTGGTTGACTGTCCTTCCATTCCTGTCGATGGGTATGCCGCGACACGAGAGCCTGTTTCGGGGTGCAGGCCCTTGCTGTGGTGTCGCGCCACCAGTTCCAGCGGTTGACGCAAACACGATGATTATACCACTTTCGGCACCCAATGGCCGGTATTGTCCGGCATCATCCAACCCTTCCAAGTGTGGACTGGGATGGTTTCCGGGTGGTCGTTGTAGGCGCTGACGAGGTATCCGTCTTCGCGCGCCTGCGCGGGGTGCGCGTGCGCCCAACCATGACACCCGGAAACACCACTCCCACAGAGAGTGAGCAGGTTGCTTGGCAGGTTCAAGCCGGGCCACTTGTGGCTTCGCAATCGCCGGTGGTGGATGCTGCCCATGTCAAGGGGTTTCCCGCATCGCACGCAACGCCATCTGTCCCGCGTGAGAACAGTGTCGCGCGTATCCTTGCTAGGGGTTGTGCTGTTCGTCGTTCTACGCCTCCTTTACTCACCGAATAGGGGCACTTCCATCATGCCCGTATCCTGTGGTTCCGGTTTCTGGTCGCGTCGGGGTGGGGTACACAGCAGGTGGAACACCGTGGTCTCGTCCACGCCCGTGATCTTCGAAACCTCCTTGAATGACAAACCGTCATGGCTGAGTTTTCGTATCTGGTCTTCAACGACCCTCTTCACTGTTCTCCCCTTTCAGCGTGTGCAGTACGAGCATGTAGCCCTGCGGGTCATGTGTCTGGTAGCGTCCGGCCAGATGTTCCAACGCTTCCACGCACCGGTCGGTGTCCCGCCACGCCAACGCCTGCCAGAATGTTTCGGCGTGTGCGACCTGGTCTCGTTTCGCCAGTCGTAGGAGCCTGTCCGCCAACTCGTAGTGCATCGGGTCGGTGGGCGCCGGGTGGAGGCCGTTGTCCATCGCGTCATGCACGTACCATGCGGCCTTGCCCAGATCCTGTAACGCGCCGGACGCACAGGGATGTTTCATCTCGTGCCGCCAAACGTACTTAATGGCGTTGCCCCAGTCGAAATCGTAGAGGCGCGTGAGTTCGATGCACTCGAACGAGCCTATACGCTCGTAATGCGCCGGATGATTGATAATGTCATTCATTGCTTGTGACCTTTCGTATCGTGACTTTGCCGAGCCTGTACAGCAGTTGGTTGCCTATCGTGTCATGGAGGACTCGCGCCCACGGGGTGCCGAGATCGCCGTCAGCGAGGGTTATCCTGTCGCCGTCGATGTCGAAGCATTCCGCGTAACCGTCATCGTCGATGTTGACGAGTGTGCGCAGGTCTTCGCTGATGTACCACCCGCTTTCCGGCACGTTGTTGCTGGTGGTCAGTTCGATCGGCGTGACTATGCGTCGCGTGTGAAATTCAGCCGATATGACGTGGCTCATGGTTCGTTCTCCCTTTCGTTGAGCTGGTTTGCTATCCTGCATGCTTCACGCATGGTTTCGTCATCGACCTGACTGCGGTCGGTCAGGCCGAGGACGGTGAGCGTATGCTCGCACGCCCATGTGTGTTGGTGCTTGTGCTGTTCGGGCACTTGGGCGATGCTGGCTCGCTTCCCGCACCACCCCGTGAACAGGCGCTCCCACATGCCGGGTGGTTTCATCGTTTGCCCGTGATGCGTGGTGAATGCTTGGAGCGCGTCCCTCATGTCGAGTTTCGGGTATTGGTCGCGTATCCGGCTGATGGTGTCCGCGCCCGCATGGGTGTGTGCCCAATCGTCGGCTGTCAGGTTTTCGCTCTCTTTGGAAGAAGAATGTAATTCTTCTTCTTTCTCTTGGGTTATGGGTTCTGGGTTCTGGGTTTCCGGACGAGCTCGTACGATATCGTACGATTCTCGTACGAGTCTCGCGCGAGAATCGTACGAGACTGAATCGGTATCAGGATTTACGTCGCCACGCTTCTCCCGATACTTACGCGCCTGATACTCGCGGTCACGCTGTCTCTTCCGCTCGGCCGCCGCAAGAACCTTGTCCCTGCTACGGTTCACAGCAAGGAAGTCATGAACCGTCCACATGTCACCGTCATGGTCAACAAGACGGCAATCCTGTAACGCATTCAGAATCTCGTCGTTGATGCCGAGAGCATACCGTGCAGTGTCATCCGAGATACGCCCGTCACTCAAATCGTCACCACACCATGAGAGCATCAGCGCGTACGCGCCCACCGCCTGCGGGCACACCACCCACAGTTTGCGGATTTTCGTGTTCCGCCAGAAGTCGTTGCGCAACTGCACGTAGCCCACCGGCTTATCATCCTGAACCATGTCATTCCCTGTTTCCAAGAGTGATTACGCTACAATCCGAATCGGCGTAGCTTGCGCGCGAGTTCACGCGCCTCACGGTCACGCGGACACATGTACTTTGGGTTCATCGCGTGAGGACACCTGTCCGTGCCCACGTTCGGCCTGCCGCACTTCTCGCAATACCGGATCTTCGGCATACGCTCATCAAGCATGCTGCTCCTTGTCCTGGCATTGTGGGCATGTGAAGTTGAATGTTCTGGTTCCGCGTTTGCGCGTACTGGTGACTTTCCATCCCAAGCGGCGGGCTGTCCCCGCCGCTGTCTCAGGTGTCATGAACACGTCGCAGTAGAGCGGCCCACGCACATACCTTGTTCTCACGAACAGTTTCCGCCCGCACTCGTCACACCACGCTTGGCATGTGATACTCATTCCGTCTGCTCCTTGTCTTCCTTAGGGAGAACCCACCAAGTGCGCGGGTCTTTCTCGCCCTTCTGCCATTCCGCCTGCCTGCTCTCACGCAGATGCTTCACTCCGGCTTTCTTCGCACAATCCGGGCACAGGATGGTGTCGCCCGTATCCGTGAGCCGGTAAT
>NZ_WBSO01000024.1 GCF_009299485.1 Bifidobacterium apri | reverse complement strand
GTTCAGGGTCAGGTTGGTGTTGTTGAATCTGACGTAGCAGAGTGCTGCATCACTGACAGTACCGCTGCCTGTCGTTTCCACGCTCATGACCAGCGGTTTACCGTAGTATGGGGTGATATCAATGGGCGGAAGCAGGACGCGCCCGGCACTGTCGCCGGTCGAAATCACATGCAGGACACTGGTGCTGTCGGTGTAGGAGAGTGTGCATCCTGTTTCGACTGTCAGCCCAATGGTTTTGAGTAATGGGTTCGCGCACAGGTTCTTGAGGGTGTCGGTCATGCCGCCACCCCCGAGACTGCTACTCGGGTCGCGTGTCGTAGAAGAAGTGCGTCAACCCCATGCCGCGCAACGTCTGGTAGTCGTCCGGCGTGAACGAGCACACCCAGTCCAGCGTGTACCCGCCAGCCGGAATGTACAGGAACGGGTCCCAATGGTCCCTGCCTCCGCTGACTTTGCCCGCTATCGTATGCTCGTCGAACTGCTCCACGACACTGGCACCTTCGAACCAATACCCATTGTTGACGGTCTTGTCGATTGATTCCAGTACGCGGAATACGACGATCATCTCCGCGTGCAACCCGTTGAACGTTCCAAGAGCGATACCGCTTTTCGTCGCATCTGCCGGTGGCGTGTACCGGTATTTCCCGGAATCCAACCGCGTGATGTTGACGATGCTGGTGCTGTCCGCCCATATTCCTTGCGGCTGGTTGATGCACTTCGGATTGGTGACGTGGTTTTTCAGGAGGTGCGTCATTCAGCACCCCCCCGCGTTGATTACTCGGGGTTGGTACCGTAGTCGAAGTAGTCCATCGGCGCGGGCAAGCCGGTACCATGAAGCATCAGCTGGTAGTCTTCGGTACGCGTCAGCATGGGCCGCCACCATTGGAACGTGCTGTTGTCCACGGCTGGCCCGTACAAGCGGACTTCCAGACTCGTAGTATCCTGCGGGATAGTGAATTGCAGGACTTTCCGCCCCGTACTCGCGGTACCGCCATCCGACATGTTGCCGAGAATCGTATTGCCCAGTACGAACATTAGCCCGTTCCCACACTCCGTCGCGTTTGACGGTACCCAGCTGAGTGAGCAGGCGAAGGTCATGTTCACGCCACGATACGCGGTCACATCCGGTAGGATAAGACGCGCGAACGCGTCGTCGCTGTTGCTGTTCGTCACATTCAACGCGTACTGCTCGGTTAACGGCGTGACGAACGCGCCGTTGGCTGTCCATTGGCCGCCCGTGAACCGGGGGTCGGTAATCAGATTCCGGATTTCCTTGGGGGCGGTCATGCGACCACCCCGCTACGCTTACTCCGGGAGCGTCCCGTAATCGAAGTACACGGGAATACCCCCCCCCCGCTGTTCGCGACCATATCATACGTTGACTTCGCTTCCAGCAGCGGATGCCAGTAGAGTGCGTCATGTTGGCCGACCGTGCCGGTTTCCCCGGTGGTGAATCCAATCAGAATCCACGGCATGTCAGCGGTCACCGTGAAATCGCATGACTGCGTGACAGCGTTCCTCGAATCCTTCACCCCATCATCAAGTAAGACGATTGCGCCGTTGTCAGGGTTTGAGCTTCCCCAGATGATGCACCCGCGGCACGGTTTCTCATGCCACGTGAGCACTTGGAAATGGTATGCGCCGGGGTCAAGCTTGACAGGCCACATGTAGATGTCGGCACCCGTACTGACATGCTCCGCGACCAGTCGCGGGACGCCGTTCAAATCACTGTGCCGCATCGAGCTGGAATTCCACTTTGGGTTGGTGCCGGTCAAGCTGAATCGAGGGTTGGGGAACAGGTTACGCCGCTCTTTCATTGGTTTCCTCCCATCAAGTTGTCGTCTTTCACGTGCGCGCTCATGATCTCGTCATGCAGCCGTGTGCCCGTCCCGTTACCGCCCAACGCGTGATACGACTGGTACACGCGGTCGGCTTCCTCCTTCAAATCCACCGGCACCGGACGCCCCACTGCGACCGTCGAACCATGAATCTGTATCAACTGCGCGCGAAGCAAATCCTGCATACCGGTTTTCAACGCGGCAAGCTGGCGGACGGTACGCGCCGTCCAACCAGCCAAACCACCACACCCGAACGGGATAAGCCAATCCACACACTGTTGGATAACGTGCGGCCAGAAGGGTCCCATCAGTCTCCCCCGCCTTCCACGACGCTAGCGGGCGCATCCATCGGCTGGCTGGCCGTATGCTCCTGCAAGGTTTTCACTTGGGCGCGCGCCACCGCAAGCTCATAGCTGAGACTGCTGATCTGCGTGGTCAACTCGTTGATGACTTTCATTGCGTCAACATCCACGTCCGGTCACTTCCTCTCATTGACAAGTTGTTTGTCTTCATCGCTCACCGTGAGGATGGTCTTGACTTCGCGTAGCTCGTTGATGGTGAGTGTGCGCGTGTTGCCGGTCACACTGTCGGTCAGGTTGACGCTCGTGCTGTTCTGCTTGTCGGGGATGCTGGCCGTGAGATTGCGGCTCCGGTCGGCGGTTACCCAGACTTCCCCTTTCTGCCAGTCATTCGAGTGGACGAGGCCGGTGCGGCGGGGTTCGTGTTTGACGCTTATTGGGGGTGGCGGCAGGTCGATGGTCACGGTTGGTGTGACCGTATCTGTGTTGGTTTCGGTCGTATTCGTGCCGGGCGTAGTGGCGGCGGGCGTAGTGGCGGTCGTACCTGTATCTGTGGTGGCGGCGCCCGTCGTATGGGTCGTGCCGGTGTGGGTATCCATGCCGCCGGTATCGGCGACACTGGTGCCGGTGGCATCGGTCACGGCAGTCGAATCCTTGCCCACGGTGCCGGTGTCGGTCGTGGTCGTATCAGTGGTATCAGCCATATGATTCTCCTTCACTACAAATAGGTCGATTATTATTCAGACTTGGTAAATGAACGTCGCGCAGAACCAGTACGCGGCATTCGGGCTAAACGGGTCAACATAAATATCCCCGGCAGTCACGGGTTTCCCATTAGCATCCGTCACACCGGAATCCACGTTCTTCCCGATGATGAAACAGTCACCAACGTGGCCGTTCGCCATGGCACAACACGCGTTGATACCATTCGCGGGAATATGCTCCGCCAGCAGGCGTCCAGCCCTCCACCGTGTGCCGATATTCGACGTGCATTGCATTTCGAGTGTGAGGAACCTCAGATTGCCGACGATGAGCAGTCGGGTACGCGGGTCGTTCTTTCCCGCGCCCGTGTATTCGCTCCAATTCGCGTTCTCGAACGTGAGGATTTTCGTGATGTCGGTGATGTAGTACGGGTCGATACGAGCACCGTTCAGGTAGATGCCGCCAGTCCAGCCGCGGAAATCAGTGCCCGATGATTGGATATCCACACGGTCGGCACCCATCGAGATTTGCTGCCAACCTTTGGAATACCTGGTGATATTGATTTCCGGGTTCTGCGCCGTGACACCGATGTGCATGGTGGTGTGCGAGAACACGTCACCGTCTGGTTCACCGCTGTCAGTGACGCCGGCGCCTTGGATATCACCGGACACCAGCCAGTTCACATTACCGTTCTTGTCGTATCCAACCAATTTACCGGTGGTCACGTTCTGCACGGTCTGGTTGCTGATTTCGATTCGCGCGCCGCTCAACGCGGTACGGAACGTGCCCGTCATCGTGTTCTGCGAACCATTCAAATCCAACGTCTGATTACCATTATCGTCCCACGCCTGTAATGCGCTGCCGGACAGCTTCACACCACGATTCACCGCCGCCGTAGTCTGAATAACCGCGCCAGTCACCGTACCCGAATTGATGGCGGGCGTGTTCAGCGTGCTGTTCGTACTGACCGCACCCTTCATGAGGATACTGCCCGTCGTCGCGTCCACGGTCAGTGTGGTCGCACCGTTCCTGTCATACGCGACCAAACCACCCGACGTGATCTTCACACCGCGACTGGCCGTGGCAGTGGTCTGGATAGTACTGCCCGTCACCGTGACACCACTCAAATCGCCGCCGGACTGCACGGTGTCCTTCACGCTCAACACCCACTTGCCGTTCACCTGCGCGTACGAAAGCGAATCACCGAAAAACACGCCACTCGAATTCGCTTGCGCAATCGTTGTGGCCAATGCTGAATCAGTGAGCGTGAAATCAGCGCCCCTCACAGTCCCGCCGATGACCTTGCCACCTTGGAGGGTTTTGCCGTAGATCGCGTCGGCGGCAAGCTCCTTCGCACCGACCGTGCCGGTCGCGAGGATATTGGACGCGACGAAGTTCTTCTCGTTCCACGAACTACCGTCCCACACGTACACGCCGCGGATGCGCGATGAAGGTATCTCCATGACGCTGACGCTCTTGTCCGGCTCGCCCTCCGCGTATGTACGGTAATCGGAACGCTTGTACCATTGGTCGCCGGGCGTCAAACCTGAGCCTGTCGGCGCGGTCTCCGCGAGATAGATACGGTTTTTCCCGTCTGCGGTCTGTTTGACCTGTGTCAACTGGGTGGACAGGTCGCTGACCTTCTGCACAGCCGTGTTCGCGGTGTTCGCCGCGTTATCGGCGGTGGTTTTCGCCGTACTGGCGGTATTTGCCGCACTGTTCGCCGTGCTGACGGCTGTAGCCGCGCTACTTGCCGCACTGTTCGCCGTATTTGCCGCCGTGCTGGCCTGACTGGCCGCGTTATCTGCCGTGGTTTTCGCCGTGTTCGCGGTATCCGTCGCATCCTTCAACCCGCTCGTCATCTGCGAAGACAAGGAAGACAGGCGGCTGTCCGTGTCCGCGATCTGTGTGCTGGCCGCCTGCACGCCACTCGTGTTCGACTCCACCTGTTGCTTGGTGGAGGTCAAATCCGATTGCACGCGGCTCACCTGTTTGGCCGCGTCCTCCGACGCGGCTGACAGAATCTCACTCGTCTTGTCCGCCAACTGTTGTTGGCTGACGACCGGTTCGATGATGACCGTCACGACACCGCTTTTCGGACTGGCGTTCGGCGTACTCTCACCGGCCTGATTGTGCGCGTCATCATACGCGACGGCCCACAAGTCGATGATGTCACCCTCCGCATACCCGGTGAGCGTCACGCTCCCCGCGCCGTACATGGTACCCGCATCAGTGACGGTCGTATCCCCGTCCTTCTGCGCATACACTTCCACATGCGAGAAATCAGCCGGTAGCGGTTCAGCCAAAGTCCCAGCCCATGAGGCGACGACGACACCCATCTGGCAGACCGCCGTGAACCCGGTAGGTTGGGATGGAGGGGTCGTATCCCCTACCCATTGGATGATGCCGCCGTTCTCGCTGGCCGCATCGCCCATCCACGTTTCGGTGCCGTCACCGTTATCGACGCGCACCGAACCGGTCGGACGGGTCATCGCACTATCAGCCTTGCTCAACGCGACCGAAGCGACCAGCAACGGCAGCGCGTTGTCATCAGGCCGCAACTCTCCATGCACAGCCATACAGGCATACCCCTCTCAAACATGTTCAGGCGGTCACGTCAACAATCGGGTCGAACTTCAACGTGACCTTGCCGCTCTCGTCACCGCTCATCTGCATGAGCCGCATCACATACACGCCGTCCGGCCAATCCGGATACCCTTCGATGGCGATGTGGAATGTTTCGCCCGGCCAGAACGAGCCGAGCGGATGCAACAGGTTCCCCGCCGCATCAGTATCGTCCGCATCCAATACGCCGGTGAACTGGGCGAGCGGGTATTTGCTGGCCGCCAACTGCGCGTCAGTACGGCCTTTCAACTGTTCGTACAGTTTCACATCCGTGCCCGTGACCACACTCTCCCTGAGCGGCCACGGGTCAGTCACACGCGAGGTGAGGGACAGGTCTTCGGACATGGCGCACAAGGTCGCCGTATCCGTGCCGCTCCCCGTACCGTATACGCGCATGACCGGCGCCGCACGGTCGATCTTCACCTGCTCCAACGTGCCACCGTCAGGGCCGGAATCCAGTGAAAGCTCCTGCTTGTTCCGCAGATATATGTCGCCGTCGCTGCCTGCCTCGAACCGGAAGCGAATATGCTGACTGTCAGACTGATACGGGCGGAACTGCATGTCAGGCCCGCCGTCCGTGCTCGCGATGTTCTTCAATATCTGAGCGCACGAATGGTTCGCGATATTGTAATCCTTGTATTCGGCTACCGACTGGCGCGTCGTATACGTTACGTGCGGCCCGTCCGTACTCGTACTGCTGCCCGTCTGATTCCCGTCAGAATCATACGAATATGTCGTGGTGCGGGTCGTCACCGTCACCTTCGCATATTCCTTCTGATTCTCCGTGACGGTGGTTTTCACGATCACGGTCTTACCGGTCGTAATGGTCTTGTCACGGGTACGGCTACGGGTCGTCTTCACGCCCTTGCTGTTCGTGTACGTGTAGTTCTCCGTGACCTTTTTCACTGCGGTCTGCTCGCGCGTATGCGATTCAGTGACCGTGGTCTTGTCACCGTCCACCGTGGTTTCCGTATACCCGTCCGCCAGGTTCGTCCGCCACTTCGACTTCCTTGTATTGCTCGATGACGTGTCCGTATCCCCGCTTTCGACCGGCAGGCTATGCGTCCCGCCCTCACCGAGATACGGCAGGTCGATAGGCAGTTGGCCGCCCGGCTTATCACTCGTACACGCTTGAATCACCGCACACGCCAACGCGCGATACGACAGATTCTCGTACCGCCATACGCCCGGTGACGTGTGATTCTTACCAGAACCGAAACCATTCTCATGTACCAGATACCGGTCGCCAAGCACGGTCAGCATCGATACGAACGGGAGACTCACATCCTGCCGCGTACTCGAACGGACGCCCAACGCGCCAGCCAACACGGGCGTACCAAGACTACCCGCGTCCTCACGCCCGGTACGCCAGAACAACACCAATCCACGCTTGTATGGTTGCAACGCCGACGCTTTCGCCGCCGCATCAACCCCAGGAATCTGCGACCACGGCAACTGTAGTCCGCTCACCTCATCGACACCCACGTCCTTCCCCGTCGTCGTCGTGAACGACGAATCCGACACGCTCATGCTCCAACTGAACGACGGAATATCAATCTTCTGCGCGAGCAGACCGGTCATCGTGTCATACAGGTAAGCGCTCCACGTCATCAGGCCACAGCCCCCCTATCCCAGATGATGAACCTACGGCCACACCACAATGCGTCCTTGTTGTCGGTCGAGGGATTGTAGTGGAATGCTGGCGCTCCACCGTTTTGGAGCCATGTGCGTAGGCGCGCCGTATGAGTGCCAGCCGTGACGGTCGTGATATACGACGTTTCGTGTGTCTCCCACGCGCCGAACGACACGAAGTTAGCGCACGAATGGTCAAGGTCCTTGCCGTCCAACTGGAATCCGACGGCCCACTCCGAACGGTGCGCCGTATCCTCCCACGATGTCGCGGTGGCTGAACTGTAATTGACTTTGAACTGGAACTCGACCAGACGGTCGGTCGGCAGCGTGAACGTTATCGGCTGCTCATACCAATACTTCTTCGCCGTACTATCGCCGGTAAAATCGCGCCTGTCCCAGTTCTCACCGAGCTTGCCGAGACTCGCACCATACGGAATCGCATAGTTAATCGAATCCGTTGCGGTTGCCGAGCTTGTGGCCGTCGCGTTCGCCGGGACGCGCATCGACCTGAGCAGCGTGCAACCAGCCGGAAGCGCCGGAGCGACCGGGTTAGCTGCTGGTGTGCCCTGCGTCACACCGACCACGACACTATTGTCAGCGTCCCCGGCCTTCGGGTTATGGGCTGTGATCCACACCAAGTCGATACGCGGGTTGGACGCATCACCAGCCGACACGGCAGAAGTCTGCCCGCCCGGCCAGTACGCCAACGTCTTACCATCCGCATCACCCTTCGAGCAGACGGCCACACCCGCAGCGACATCGTATTGCAGGTCGCTGCGCCCCGTCACGCCCAGCCCGTCGATAACGCCCGTGTTATGCCATTGCGCGGCGATAATCATACGATGCACTTCCGGGGTGACACCATTGCCGTTACTGTCCGGCTGGACACCCAAAGCCGTAGCCATACCTAATCTCCTTACATGTATGTGTCATGGATGCTGCAATCAACCCAACCGGTGCCGCCGGTACGCAGGACGACACTCAACGTTCCGCCCGGTTCGACGGTAGGGAACCCACGCGCCGACAAGCGGCGGGACACATCCAACCCGCCGACCGTCGCGGAACGTGATCGGCAATCCAATACCAGCGGCACGCCATACACCGGTTGTGTGCATTCGATCGAAGTGTTCAACGACGGGAAATCAAGGGCGACACCGTTCGGGAACGGGCCGTTGCATGTGAACACCGGGTATGCGCGGCTCGTCCCCTCATTGCGCAATAGTCCGGCAGACTGCGACGCGACATTCGCCGTATCACTGGAACCGGAATACGCCAGCGGGTACGCCAAACCGAACCGGCCACGGTTCGTGCCGATCTCCATGACGGAAGGACTCTCGTCAGGCGTTCCCTGCCAATACGTGATATAACCCAACTGGTTGTAGGACAGGCCGACACCAGTAGCCCCGTCCACCGCGTGGCTCGCCAGCAACTGGAAGCTACGCGCCGTGTGGGATAGCAACTCCGGGCGAGGGCACACCACATTGATGGTGCCCTCGGCCCATTCCCTGTCCCATGTGCCGTCCGTCTTATCCATCGAAGCCATGCCCGTACACGTCAGATCATGGTCGCTATCGACGATGCGAACCGTCACCAGCCGGTGCGCCACCATACGACGCACCTTGTCCCACAAGCTCAACGTCTCACTGCGGTCACGCCCCCACACAGCAAAATGCAATATCAC
>NZ_WBSO01000023.1 GCF_009299485.1 Bifidobacterium apri | reverse complement strand
AACCTTGCACCCTCAATCCCTTGCGGGAGTAAGCGTTTCGCCATCATGTCACGCTAAGCTCAAATAGTCCACGGACGCATTCACCGTCAGCACGAGAACCGCTTGCGGCCATTTCGTGCGCGCGGGTGGGCCCTCCCCTGCCCCGGTTGCGTCGCGTCTTGTTGAGAGTGGTTCTCGGTTTTGTGTTTTGTGAATTTTTTCGTGTGTTGGGCGTGTCGTTTGCGTTGTGTGCTAACGTACCGCGCACGTGCGCGCACGTACCTTTATGTGCCCTATGCGGCTGTGCTGCCAGGTATCGCGCGGCGTGGTTTCGACACGCCGACGAATGTCAATGTTCCCAACGGTTTTGGTCATGTTTATCCGTGCCCAATTTGCATTATCATAGCGACATCGCTATAGTGAGAGTCATCAACCGAACGGCGGACAGGCCGGGAGGGCTGAGGCTTGAAAACTCAACAGGGACGGCGGACGCAAGGCGGACGCAAGGGACGGGCAACGAGCGGCGCATATGCCGTCGGGGTATCCGCGCACATGGTGCAAGACAACGGAACCCGCGCCCATCGGTCGAACGTCAATGCGACACGCCGGAACTTGACATGACATAGCGACATCGCTATAGTGAGAGTCATCAAGTTCGGAACACGGGAACGCCACAGGCCACGCGGCAACGCGGGGCAGGCGAGCGGATACCGCGCGACACTCCACGTTGTTTGAAAATTTCATAGTGAGACACACCCATACCACACGTATAGCGCGATTGCTATACTAATGCCGAATGGAAAACAGGAGGTAGATACGTATGGGTATCAGGACACTCAGGGCTAGAAGAGGTTTGACGCAAACACGGCTAGCTGAACTCACGGGTTTGGCACAGCCGTCTATAGCACAATACGAGACGGGAGTTATGAACCCGGAACGCATGTCGCTAATGACGGCGCGCAAGCTGTGCAAAGCGTTGAACTGCTCACCCTGGGAGCTGCTTGAAGATGATACAACAGATGCCGCATCGAAAGACGCGGCTGACCACGGGCGGCATTAGGCCGTCTACCCCGCGCGGGGCTTACTACCGTGCGCGGGGACTTGACAAACGTTAAAGAGTAATGCCGGGACAGGCGGCAACCTATCCCGGCGAATGCCCTGACGTTTGAAACCTATCCAAGATATATACGCGAGGGGCACGTGTAAGTGTACCCCTCGCAAGGAAGCGAGGCAAATTATGTGCAAGATGGAAATAACAATCGCGATTGAATACAAGCGTTCCCGCACGTGGGGATATATCCCACACGCCACTGTTCGCGCAACCGTCCGCAATAAGGATAATTGCGTTATCGCGCGAGACATGTCAACCGGTTCCGCGAGCGGTTGCGGATACGACAAGACTTCGGCGGCAACTTGCTACGCATTCGACGATAACAAAGTTCTCCAAACGTTTGCACTTTGGAAAGACTTCAAGCCAACAGAATACGCCCATGCACGCGATTACGGGTATGAATATGCTTTCGACGGTTGCGGAATGTCCGCGCTTACGGGGCTCATGCGCGCGAACCGTTTTGAGAAACACGAAATTTGGGACAAAGACGGCGACATAACCGCGATCGTGTACACGCGTGACGACTTGCCTGAATCTTTTACCAAGCTGGTCTAACCCCGTCTCAATCCACACCACATTCGTCAACTAGCGTGCCGCCGACGATGGCGGCACGCGGAAAGAGTATACAAAATGGAAAAACATGAAATGTCTGTAAGCCTTAACAGTTTCGAGAATCGTGTTCGGCGTGGCCGTCGGCGTGTGCTTGCTGTGCTTGCTGTGATCGCGTGCATCCTGGGCATGGCGCAAGCGTGCGGCACACATGACGCGACGCCGGCACCGCAACCGGCCGTGACTAAGGATACGGACGCCGAAACATATCATTGGTGGCGCGGCAACATGGTCCGGTATCAGGTCGTCGCGTCGGCTGACGAATTACCGGAACGCCTAAGCGGTGTGCCGGAATGCGTCTACGAAGACGGTGCGAACCCGCGTCCGAATGGCCCCGACAATCAAGGCGCATACCAGCCGATATGCCGATGGGACGCATACAAGAACGGGAACGGCAAGGGCACTAGCTATGTGCTGTTCCACGGCGACAAAGTTATGCCACTGAACTACAAGTGAGAGGAAAACCGCGATGAAACAGCTTACACTCAGCGAAATGCGCATGATTAACGCCATGTTTGAAAAGCACGAAGAGGAAAAGCACCACACATATCTCGACATGCCGAATTTCACGATCTACTACCCTAATCGCGATTGGGGTGACGGTGACCTGACCTATACGGACGCGGATGGCGTCGAATGGGTGTTCGACAACGAAGACATTCAAGGCGGGTTATATACCATGTGGTGCGAAGATTACCCCGACGACACGGAGCCGCCTGAAGACGTGTGGGAGTCATACGTGCGCGACAATATCGAAGACGAATGCCTTGACTGTATTGCTGGTGGGTATTTCCGTGATGGCTCTCATTCGTGGCATGACGCAATGTGACGCGACACGCCGACATTCCCATCACTTGACAATAACTCAATACTGAGTATATTCAGAATCGTAAGGCAAACGCCTACCGCGTCAACCGGCGCAACAAAGATCGGAGAACACAAAATGAAGACTCTTCAGGAAATCGCGGAAGAGACAGGGACCACTGTCGAGATGGCAAAGGTTGCCAAGGATTTCGCCGAGAAAAGCGTGGACACGTTTGGTGGAACCTACTCCAAATGGTTCGTTTGCGCTGTCGGCTACGGCCATTGGGGTGACAGGTACAGCCATGCCGAAGGGCATGGTGCCACTCGCGATGAAGCTGTCATCGACGCATTGACGAAAAAACCGTGGATGTTCAAGTGAACGCAATGGCGGCCACGCTGTCAATCAGTGTGGCCGCCATCCAAAGAAGTCCCGGCCGAAGCCGGGAAATAAATCGCAAGGCAAAGAGCATTTCGCAAGAAATACAACCCTCAATGAAGTGCCTTGCGTAACACATCGTAACGCAGCAGATTGGATTACGCAAGTAGCCTAGCCGGACACAGCCGGCATGCCGTGCAAGGCGACACTAGGCAATAGGCAAATTGCCTAATCGCGCCAGGGTTCGGCGCGGGAAACACACAGATTGGAGAATCTGAAATGCTCACATACAAGGGTATCGCGCATAGGACGCACACCGACGTCGAGACTGTCAAGGAGGTTGCGAAGCACACACACAAGGTCGGCAAGGTCTGGCGCGTGGACGACGACCCCGACAGGCTCGCGGGAAGCGCGGCAAAATGGGAGGCCATCACACGGTATCTCGAAAAGCAGAACCGCCGCCAGCGTGAGGCAAGCGCGGACAATGCCAAGCCACAAGCAGAACCGAAGCCGAAGCAGAAGCCACAAGCGGCAGCGGAACCAAAGCCAACGACTGTGGAGCCACCGGCGGACACTCAGGTGATCCCGGAAGTACCGCCGAAGCCGACGGACACCGCACATGTAGTCAAGGTCAGCGAGTCGGTCATCCCGGCAATGGTCAAATTCCGCGAGCTGCCCGGCATGGCTGACGTGACGCGGCATGACGTGCGCAAGATACGCGACTCGCATGGGCGCAAGGTCGGTTACGTCGTGCGCGCAGGCAAGGCGGTTCGCATCCTCTGGCGCGAATGGTATCGGCACGATGACGCGTCGCTCGATGCGACGGTTCGCGAGTTGGCGGAATCCTGGGCCAAGGCGGCGTAGTCGACACGCCCATGTGCCCACCACCTTGCGTATATGCTCAGTACAGAGTACAATAAGTGTGTGCGCAAGGAGGTGAGCAACATGGGAATCCGCGACATCCGCAGGTCACAAGGACTGACGCAACGCGACGTGGGTGAACTCACAGGAATCAACGGGCGACGCATCGGCGACTACGAAACCGGTTTCCTGCCACCCAAGAACATGACCTTGGAGACGGCAATACGCATAGGCGACGCATTGCACGTGCGCGACCTACGCAAGCTGTTGGAACCGGACGTGACACCACCCGGCAAGCACAAGCTGCCAAAGAAAAAGCTCTGACGTTGTTAGCGCAACGTCAGAGCAATGTCCCCTAGGAATGAAGCTGTCAAACAAAACAAGCCCAAGGAACGTGAGTCATCGTATCACGTTCCCGGCAAACAAGCAAACACAAGGAGTGATTACGATGAAAGCGATTAGCGGTTTTAGTTATGAGGAAGTCAACCCGAGCACTTGCGCGGATTATGTGCGCGAATACGTCTCCAATTCAGACGCGGTCGAGAACCCGGAAGCAGAGTTCGACCTGGATAAGGCCGGAGAGATGCTGTACGAGTACATGTGCGCGCATTCTGCTGAGATTATCGAGGCATATCTCGATAGCGACGGTCGCACACCTGTTTTCGACTTTGTGGACGGCGACGACTTCACGGATATAGTGATGGCGTGCGCGCTCCCACTCGACGACCAGAAGGCGGAGGCGTGAGCGATGAGCGAGCTGTACGCGGAGACCATCAACAGGACTGACTGCCTCGAATACCTGGACGAGTACGTGCGGAATCTTGAGGGTAACCCGGATGATTACGACATGCGGAAGGCCGCGAAGACCTTGCACCTGTATGTGCGTGTGCATGTGGGCGATTTGGATAGGCAGGCGCGCGCGATCGGCTGGCTACCCTTGGAGGTCATCGAGCCGGAGACCATCGACGGTATCCTGGAGTCGTGCAAGTGGCAGGACGCGAGCGGGGTTGGCAAGCTGGGAGACGATTGGATGGGCGAGGCGCGGTGTTTCGTCGCGTCGTGGCATGAGGCTGATGATTTCTTTCAGCCGATTGGCGGCGACTTCAGTGAGGACGAGTTCTCCCCCGACATGGGTCTGATGATGGTGGAGGGCTGGGGTTGTATCCCGGACCTGTTCTGGCAGGCATGGTGGGAGAGCCACCCGTATGAAATCGTGGTGATTGACGGGGAGTATTGGCCGATTAGCGTGGCCATGTACGAACTGTATCTTAACGGCGTGTTTGACGCTGATGATGATGAGGCGATGGCGCGCCGGGTTGCGTGCTTCTTGGAGTGCATGGAGAATGCGTGGTTTAAGCATTCCGTGCCGCCGAATGAGTACGCATACAAGGCGTTGAATGATACCGGTTTGCCGATGGCGTATTGGACTACCGGGACTAAGGAGGATTGACATGAAGACTGTGATTGACATGCTTTTGGACAGCGTGTGTGGTGAGATTGAACATAGCTTGCGTGCTTACACGATTGAGCACGCTGAGCTTGTGGGCAGGCCACGGTACATCCTTCCTGATGGGACGCTCGTGTCGGGTACGGCGTGGGAACACTGGATGTGGACACGTAGGGAGCCTGACATGGCTTTCCGGTGGGGTTGCTACGTGTTGTGGTCGAACGCGGGCAGGTGTGCGACTATCCCGCTGTTTGTGGATTCTTGCCTTGCACAGGATTTTTGGACTGCGGTCGAGTATGCGCTCACACATTCCCTTGGTGGCGTGCGGTTTGCGCCCGGCGTCTCACACTTGCAACTCAGTAAAGAGTTGCTATAATGGGAGTCAACGTCAACAAAGACGTACCCTGGCAAGAAAGGCTGGAACAACAAATGAGAACCAACAACGAATACCACATGGACAATATCGACGCGTTGTGGCGCACGCCCGAAGCACGACTCGAAGGCTACTACCCCGAAGGCGGCGTGTGGGAGGGTATCGACCGTGACCAAGCGGTGGACGACGACGGGAAAGCCGTCTACACGGCTTACAGGCTTTCGCTTGAGCTGGGCGACGGGTACGACGACCACAGGGAAATCACCATCCCGTTCAGCGTCGAAGACATGGAGGATTACGCGCGCACATGGTGAATGGGTAGCCCAACGGTTTAAGCCGGTTGCGGGTGCAATCCCCCGCATGGGCACTAGGCAGACCGCCTAAGCACGCCGAACGGCGTGACAACAAGATTGGAGAACACAAAATGAGCAAGCATGTATCACATTACGCGCAATGGCAGAAGCGGATCGCGGGCACGTATCAGCTGATGCACGACGATATGCTGGCAACCCCCCTGGCGGACGAGGACGTGGTGGCGGTGAGGCAAGTCCTCAGCGCTGACCCCGAGGAGATCCGCATGGCCTGCTGGCGACTGGGCATGAACGAGAAACAGTTGAAAGACCGCGGACTGTTGGAAGACGTTGACAGTGTGCTCGAAGAGTGGCGTGAGCTTCTACCTCCACGTGCCAAGGATATCGGCTGCAAGGTGGCGGGCATGGGGTATCAGGTGTGCGCCGACCCCACTGTGTTCAGCAAGGCGTATGGGTATCCATACCTTGATGGCGCCGATTCTTGGCGGAATGGTGTGGAGGTCACGGACGGCGGCGATTTCACAGTCTACTGGTGGTTCGACACAGAGGACGGGCATCTCCACCGGCGTGGGGAACACGGCATGGAGGAGGCCATGGACGTGTCCGGTATGCCGACATGGCTGGCCGCACGATTCGTACTGTACGGCAACCCGACAGTCGACCAAATCGACGCGGAGCACGAGAAGCTCACTATGCAAGGGCCGGTAAGGTATGCGCGCGTATACGGCAGTCTGTACGTCTCCCGGCTTGATGACCTTAGCAATGAGCATTGGCTGATGACCGATGGCATGACCGCGCGCGAAGTCGCACAGTGGATCATGACCGGCGAGGAACCATCGTGGAGGCACGCAAAATGAGCAAGCGCAATCAGAAGCTACGGTTGTGTGCGGCGCACATGCCGCTCATACGCCACAGCATCGCGGAGTTCGGGTTGAAAGAATCCACTACAGCTAACGCACTGGTCGCGGAACATCTGACCGGCATGAATGTGTTGGAACGTATGCCGCTCATACTCGCGTCATACGAGCGGCTAGCACAGGCACCCATGTATTTCATATCGCATGACATGACAATGCTGGCTGTGGATACCGCGTTACACGGCGGCGCCCCGGCAGAGACGCGCCTGCCATCGGAGACAGGTCTTGTCGGCTTCGAGGGCGGCATCCACTTGGACGGGATGCCGGATGGTATCGCGGATATCAGTGTCGTGGAGTGGGACAAACAGATTAAGTGGCCGAGCGAAGAGGAAGGGCGACCGTCTCATTTCGATGTCATCACGTACTCGAACACCAAAGCGGCGCATGATATCCCGTTATGGCGGAATCAGGCTGGCGTGCCGGATTTCGTTGAAGCCGCGCCAGGAGCACTGAATGCCAAAGACCTGGATAGCGTGACTGATTGGATCGCGTTCTGGGAGGGTGTGCTTCGCGCGGTGTTCGCGCTGGTGGATGTACCCACGGTCACGCGCACACGCGAGTACAAGACGAACCCGTTGGATCGGGTGCCGCGCAAGTATGACCCCGATCTGCCGAGCAACCGTGTCCGCTTGGTGGATGTGCGGGAGAATCTGGAAGCGCCTGACGGGCGGGACGCGTCTGACACGGGCGCGGACAGCGGCGCTGGCAAGCGGCGTGAGTATGCGTACCGGTTCATTGTGCGCGGCTTCTACCGACAGCAGCCATACGGGCCGGGACGCAAATTGCGGCGCAGACAATGGATTCCCCCATTCGTCAAAGGGCCGGCGGACAAGCCGTTACGTGTGAAGGACACGGTGAACATTTTACGCGGCACGGTACTGCAGGAAGGACAGCAGGAGCATGAGTGAGGCAGTGGAACGGCGTGACGTGCCTGAGATTGGTGAGTTCGGGCCGCGCACGAAACGCCAGTACGCGGCGTTGACCGGGATCACCGGGCTGCGTCCCCCGTATGTGGCTAAATTCTTCGGCATCACCCAACAGGCCGTGAGCCGGTGGGAGCGTGACGGATACCGATTCCCGCCGCGTGAAGCGTGGGAACTGGTCGAGGGCGCGATGCGCGCATACCTACGCACGGTAGACGCGACAGTCACCGGCATCGAAAACAAATACAAGCCAGATCAGGTGAAAGTGCTGTTGACGTGGTATCGGAATCCCGCCGAATACTACAAGGCCCACGCGGGCGATGATGATGGTGGGGTGAAGCATCCGGAGGTCATGTGGGCGTTGGTGGACGCGCGGATGCGTGGCGCGGCCACGGAGCTGATGCTGGACGGGTATCAGGTGGAGTTCGTGCATCCGGGCGACATGCCTGATGGTCATGATGATGGCGTGTTGGTGGTTCCGCGCGGCTGAAACGCTAACATTCGCCGGATGTTAGTGAAATGGCGCGTGTGGTATGATGGTGTGTTGCGGAGTAGAGCAGTTCGGTAGCTTGCCAGTCTCATAAGCTGGATGTCCGTGGTTCAAATCCACGCCCCGCAACTAAGAGTAGACCCCGGTGTTTCCTAGGATTCACCGGGGTTTTCTGTTGGCATACCGGGCGGGAATCGAACCCGCATCAGCGGTTTTGGAGACCACCGTGTTACCACTACACCACCGGCATGGGCAATGGCCGCCGCAGCGGCCAAGGAGACTGTTCCCGCAACTGGGCGGGTCAGCTAAAACTGGTGCCGCCTTCGCGAGTGGCGGCACCGTGACTGTCCCCACACATGTGGATCAGCTGTTGGGTATGATGCTCGCGAACATCACACCCGGCGTGTACTTTGACGCAAGGCTGTACACTTCCCCCAACCGGACAAAGCCCGGCTTCATCACACAGCATCCAGCTATGCGAACAACTGGACACCGGCTAGCACGAACAAGTATACACGATACCGCTAACAATCTGTTAGCGACTCGAACCTTACTCTAACCTACTGTGATCTACTGTGACTTTTTCAGCACGAGTACCTGCCCACGCGTGCGAGCGTCCACGCTGTTCTGCGCGATGGTACCGTCCGGGAAATCGAGCGGCACCACACTCGAACCGGCTGGCGGGTCGAGCGGGAGGACAAGCACCCAACCCATCTGGGATATCCGCCTATACACCCGCGTGTCATCGGGCAGCGACGTGACCCAGTACGAGGACACGTCATCCCCCTCGCACAACCCACAGACGAAATAAACGAA
>NZ_WBSO01000022.1 GCF_009299485.1 Bifidobacterium apri | reverse complement strand
GGGATTGAGGGTGCACGGTTTTTGCAAGGTTCTTTCTGAGTATGCTGTCGCTTGTACGAGTTGTATGGATTGATGGCCGAGTGGTCGACGGCGGTGCCCTGCTAAGGCATTGCATGAAGGCGTGTGCCGCGTGCCGGGGGTTCGAATCCCTCTCAATCCGCTTGCCGTCTGGGGGAGTGACGTCATGGAAGAGTGCTCGCCGGTTGTGGAGTTTCGTATCCATGATGCCGCGTGTGGTGTCGAGTCGGCTACGATATCGTGTCGTATGCCGATGAAGCGTGTCGATCTGACTGGTTCTGGTGAGGGGTATGTTCCTGATTCCAGCCGGTTCAATATTGCTTTCGGGAATGCTTGTCGCGCGTTCAAGCGTGAGTTTGAGCGCGCGTAGTTTTTGCCTCGATGGCTCAATGGTAGAGCACCCCACTCGTAATGGGGTGGTTCCGGGTTCGATTCCCGGTCGAGGCTCGCAGGCCACGGCAGCGTCTGAGCATCCGTGGCCGCCCGTTTGACTGTTTTCCGGGTCTGGTGCGTAAGCGTCCGGTGAGGTGAGAAGCCTCTAGCCTCACACTGGTGTCGCCGTCCGTTTCCTGTGGTTCCTTTGGAGCGGCGCGCGGGTTCGATTCCCGTGGTGGGGGCTTGCCCCGGCCCGATAGGAAATGCGGGTGCCCTTAGATGGGCTTGGATTATTGATTGATTATTCACAACAACTAACCATTGTTCTGTGTGTGCTTCTGGTGCCGCTCAGACTGTCGGGTTGGGGCTTTTATTTTTGCTGGTTGGGGGGTGCTGCCCGTGGCGTGGAGTTCGAGTAATCGTCGTGCGCGGTTCAATCGCGGGTGGGTGAAGGTGCGGGCGAAGGTGCTTGCGCGTGACGGGCATCGGTGCCAGTGGCCGATGTATGACGAGAACGGTTTCTATATGGGTATTTGCGGTGCGCCGGCGACCGAGGTGGATCACCGGCATCGTGATGGTGTGCGTGATGATGACCGTTTCGCGAACCTGTGGAGTCTGTGCCATGCGCATCATGCGGGCAAGACGCATGTGGAGAGCGTGCTGGGCAGGTATGAGAAGCGCAGGCGTAAATCGGATAGGGAGTTCCGGGAGCATCCGGCATGGAGGTGACTGATGGGTTGCATGGTCGCTGGCTGTCTGAACGATGAGGTGGCTCGCGGATTGTGCAGATACCATTACGATCAGTTGCGGTTGCATGGGCGTATCGATGTGAACGGGTGTCGTGTGCGCTTGTGCTTGATGTGTGGCACGTGGATGATGGTCCGCCGCAAGTCGAAGATGTTCTGCTCGCAGGCGTGCCGAAAACGTTGGCAGCGGTTGAAGGATGCGGGGAAGGCGCCGGTGCGTGACCCGTTGCCTATCGTGGTGAAGCCGCTTCCGTTCGATATGAGTGACGGTGAGCGGATGATCGAGGATATTGAGTTGTTCACTGACCGTGATGTGTTGGCGGCGAGTGATGGCGTGTGCTTGGAGTGTGGGAAGCCTGTCGTGGATGATGGGTCGCTCGCGTCCGGGTGGCGTGTCCCGTTGGAGGCTGGTGGCAGGCCGGTGTTGAGTAATCGTGTGCCGTTGCATGTCGAATGCAAGGCGAAGTGGGATGGGAGACCGAAGCGTGGCAGGGACAGGAAGGCGCGCCAGCAAGGCCACCGGTGAACCGTTGAAATGGGATGGTAAGGTTCGCGGCCATGATTTGCCGTCCACCCGTCCTGATGGCAAGGAGTGGCTTCAAGCCACGAAGGAGTATTACGAGCATATCCGGCAGAGTCCGCAGGCTGTGAAGCTGGGCACTGACTTGGATTGGGATTCGATTCTTGACCTGTGTATCCTCAAGGATAATTTCTATCGTAAGCCGGGCGCGGTGTTGGCGGCTGAGATTCGTGCGCGTGAGAACGCTATCGGCGCGACCCCGTTGGCTCGTCACGCTTTGAAGTGGGATGCCCCTGACAGTGATGATCTGGGTGCCGGTGACGAGATTGGTTTGAATGATGTGGGGGAGAGCCGGATGGATGACATTAGGGCGGCGTTGATAGGCGGCTGATGGATTGTAAGGGGGCAATGCTGGCATGCACGATATCATTCCGACGTTGACCCGTGATGACAAGCTGCGGAGTATCGGCTGGTTCGCGATCTGGTGGATTGAGAATTTTTGTGTCATCGGTTCGTCGCCTGTTATCGATGTGCCATACAGGTTCACGCCTGAGTATGCGGAGTTCATGGTCAACGCGTATGCGTTGCGTAAGGATGGGCGCCGCATGTTCAACAAGGTGTTCCTGTCGCGCCCGAAGGGATGCAACAAGAGTGGCCTTGCCGGTGTCATCGCCTTGTTTGAAGCGTTCGCCCCATGCCGGTTCGACCATTGGGCGCGTGGCGACGAGACGTATGTGTTCCTTGGCCGCACCTACCATTACCGGAAGGGTGAGCCTGTCGGGCGCGTGATTCAGGGGCCGGATATCCTGTGCATCGCTACAGCGGAAGACCAGACGGGCAACATTTACGACGTGTGCTACACGAACTGCACGCAAGGCCCGTTGGCGCGTTTGCGTGGTGTCGGCCTTGACCCCGGTCTTACCCGTATCTCGCTTCCGGAGGGCGGGCAGATCAGTTACGGTACCGGTGGCGCCGCGTCCAAGGATGGCGGCAAGCAGACGCTTCTGCTTGCTGACGAAACACACTTGTATACGAAGAAGCAAGTGAAGAAAACGTATGACACGCTGTCGCGTAACCTTCCGAAGCGTGCCGATGCCGAGCCGTGGATTCTTGAGACCACGACGATGTTCAAACCCGGTGATGAGAGTGTCGCGGAGACGACGTTCAAGACGGCGTGGATGGTGCAGGAGGGCAAGGCGAAGCATAAGCAGCATATCCTGTTCGACCACCGGTATTCGTCGCTTTCCGTCGCTGATCTGGCTGATGAGAAGAAGCTCAAGCATGCGCTCATGGAATCCTATGGCAGTGCGGCGAAATCGTCCGACGGTTATGATCATCTGCTGCTTCCTGATGGGCGTGTGACGCGCGTGAACCCGAAGACCGGTCGTGACAGTGAAGGCCATACGCTCTTGTCGAAGGGAGTGGAGCCGGGACCGTCGAAGGACGGCTGGTGCGACCTTGAGAGTTTCATGGAACGCATCTACGACCCGCAGAATGAAGTCAACGAGAGTATCCGCTACTTCCTGAACAGTCTGACGAGCAGTAGCGACGCGTGGCTGACGGAAGACCAGATACAGGAGCATATCGTCGGCCGTGACGTTTACGTGGGCTTGCAACCGTATGAGATCGCGGACAAGTGGATGGAGTTCGTCAAGCCGAAGGAACGCATCACCTTGGGGTTCGATGGTTCCATAAGTGATGATGCTACGGCGCTTGTGGGGTGTCGCGTGTCCGATGGTCTGCTGTTCCTTGTGAAGCTGGCGCAGAAGCCTGACGGGCCGGAGGGTTCCGGTTGGAGGGTTGACCGTGATGCGTTCGACGCGAAGGTGCAGTGGATGTTCGATCATTACAACGTGGTCGGGTTCTTCGCTGATGTGAACCCGTGGGAGCCGATGATCGCGAAATGGGAGCTGATGTACGGTGACCGGCTGACGGTCAGCCCGCGCGCCCGTGGCGAGCGTATCCGCTTCTATACGAACTCGTGGACTCGTGAGGTGTATCAGAATCTGGTCACGATGCACGGGAATTTCGAGTACCCGTATGTGACGGCGCAGGAGCGTGAGCCGGTCATCGGTGATATCGGCTTGCTGGCCGATCCGCGTCTTGTGAACCATTTCCGTAACGCGCGTAGGCGTGACCGGAGTTTCGGCTACCTGATTTTCAAGGAGACGCCGGACTCCCCGAAGAAGATTGATGCGGCGATGGCCGGCATGCTTGCGTATGCGGCGCGCATGAAGGTCGTCGGCGAGGCTGAGGAAGTGAAACCAAAACAGTTCCTTCCCATCAGCATCTGATTGATTGTGAAAGGTGGGTGCGGTGGCTGGAAAGTCTGATATCACCCTGCTGGTTGACGGTGTGGACGAGAGTGACGCGGATGCGGTTGAGTTGACGCGTCTCGCGGGCGTGCTGGCGAAGCGTATCCCACGATTGTGTGAGCTTCGCACCGTGTATGACGGTGAGGATCTGGTGCCGGGTCAGCATGTGCCGCAGAATATCCGTAATAATGCGAAGAGTCGTGCGGCGTATAAGCGTAACCTGCGGTTGGCGAGCGTGAACATCGCGCGTCCGATGGTTGACAGTGTGACTATCCGTCAGCGTCCGAACGGGTTCCGCCTGTTGGATGACGAGCGTGAGCGGAGTGTGGACGCTGAACGTGAATGGCGTTCCTGCCGTATGACGTTGAAGGCGCGTGACCTGTTCGCGCAGCGGAACCTGTATGGCCGTTCGTATGCGATGGTGTGCCGTGGCGGCGGCAAGGATTACGTGCAGCCCCTGTCCCCGTGGCAGTGCGTGATGGAGCCTGACGGGAGTGCGGCCATCGTCTACGGGTATGACGACCTGTCGGGCGTGGAATCGTTGACCATATACCGGTTGGATTACGCGGACGACGGGAGTGTGAGCGGCGTGCATAGCCGTGTCGCCCAACTGGAGTCCGGGAGCCGCAGTATCCCCGCCGAATCCGACACGGAGACGATCTACGGTGTGGCGAACGGCGACCGTAAGGGTGATTTCAGTTTCACGCCAGGATACAAGTGGGTGTCCGAGGTGAACCGGAACTGGGATTACGCTGCGCAATGTGGGACGCTTCCCATCGTCGGGTTGAGCACGGCGGATGGTTTGGGCTTGTTCGAGCCGTACCTGTCGAACATCTACCGTATCGCGCAATTGAATTTCGACCGGACGTGCGTGATGATGACGCAGGCGTTCCGTCAACGCGCGTTCAAGAACTTTCCACGCGACACATATGAGGAAAATGATATCGCGGTGCAGGAAGGCCTTAAGAAGGCCGGTGACAAGATTGATTTCGCCGAACTGTATGTCGCGAACCCGGCTGGCTTGTGGGTTCTTCCTGACGGCGTGGACGTGTGGGAGTCCCAGTCCACTGACGTGACCCCGTGGACGACTGCCTTACAGAACGAGATGAAGCAGCTCGCCGACATGAGCATGACCCCGTTCGGCATCAACAGCAATGATACGGGCGGTAGCGCGTCTGGCGCTGACTTGAAGCGTGAGGGCGTGCTGTTCAAGGCTCAGGATCTGAATGAGCGTGCCGACGATGCGCTGGTGCGTATCATGCGCATGGCGTTGGTCTTGGATGGGAAGACGGACGCGGCGGACGAGGATTTCACGACCTTGTGGCTGCCCATCATGCCGATCCAGTATTCCGATCCGGCTTCCGCCGCCAGCCAGTTGAATGGCATCGTGAGCGGCGACATGATCAAGCGTAAGGTGCTTGGTTGGAGTGAGCAGGATATCGAGGATGACCGTCGTGCGTTGGACATGCAGACGTTGAACGGTACGGCGCAGAGCGTGGCCGCCGAACAGGCGGGTACGCGTGATGTTGATGATTCGTTTGACGCTCTCGCGCCGGCGGCGCCCGGTACGGCGGCGGCGGTTGAGTCGACTGCTGTCATCCCCGTCCCGCGGGTCGCCGATGTCGGTGAATGATGGCATCAAGCACGTTGACCCGCTTGNGGNATNTGNGCACCNCGTATGACCGTCAACTGTCCGGCTTGTCGCAGGCGTACAGTGCCGCGTCGTGGAAGCTGTGGGCGACGTTGAGCCCGTCCGACTGGTGGAATGACGGCGTGGTGTACGGGGTTGCGGCACGGCAGGCGTACATGGGCATGATGATGGTGCAGCAGGCACGCGGGTATGGTACGCGAATGCTATCAGTGTGATGCGCTTGTTGGGTGGGAATATTCCCGATCCGCCTAACGGTGGTTGGCTTCCGGCGCGTGCGAACACCGACCCGCAGTTGACGGCGGTGAAGAACGCGGTCGCCTACCGTCATGCCGCAGTCCAATCCCCGCAGGTGAAGCCGGTCGAATGGCCGAAACCTACGGACGAGGATTACAAGCTGGTGTATTCGTGGCTTGACGCGGCGCGTGAGCGTGGAGAGACGGTGGCTGATACGGATGCGGTGCGTGCCGGTGACATGGCGAACCGTGAATCCTACCGTAAGGCCGGCGTGACAACGTACCGGCGTGTGATCCACCCGGAACTGTCCCATACGGGCACGTGCGGCCTGTGTGTGGTCGCCGCCGACCGTACGTACCACATCAAGGATCTGAACCCGATACACGACCATTGCCATTGCACGGTCATGCCGATACTCAACGGCAACGACCCCGGTCTGAGTCTGAACCGCAACGACCTTGACACGATCTACTCGCACGCGGGCGGCAACAAGGCGTGGCAGTTGGCAAGCGTGAATGTCACGGTCGGCGAGCACGGCGAGATAGGCCCGATATTCGACAAGACCGGGCACCTTCAGCATAACGACGGGTATGTGGATTGGACGGGCGACACGAAGTATGTGGAACCAGACCATGATATGAGCGTCCAACAGTTGGAGACGATGCTCACACGAAGCCGGAGCCTGTTGGAAGCCATGCAGTCCGTCGAAGACACCGGTCGCGCCGAGACATTGGACAGTGACGGGCGTGAATTGAATATCCGCCCGTCGAAGAGTCTTGCGAACGCCATCCGCTATCAGAAGGCGTTCGCCGTAAGTTTGCGTTCGATGCTGAACACGTCGGGCGTATGAGAAAACCAAATAATAGGAGGAATCTACATGCCCACCGACATGGAGGACAAGATTACGCCCGACAAGGGGGAACAGGGTACGGAAGGCGGTCAACCGACCGGAGTGGAGCAGACCGGCCAGCAGGGCGAAGAAAACCAGGACTCGAAGAAGCCCGTCATGGAGCGGAGTCTTGAAGAGCAGGTCGCTTACTGGAAGAGCATGGCCCGCAAGCATGAGGATCGTGAGAAGGACGCCAACAAGCAGCTTGGCGAGCTTCCCGAAATCCGTCAGCAGCTCGCGGACGTGCAGGCGAAGCTCCATGCGAGCGAGGTGGAGGCCGCACGTAAGGACGTGCGTCTCGCCCACCCGGAACTGTCCGAAAGCGTGTTCGCCCTGTGCGGGGAGACCGAACCAGACAAGATCCGCGAGTGGGGTGAGAAGGCCGCCGTCGCGTTCGCCGCATCAGCATCGAAAGAGGGGCAACCCGACATGGGTGGAACCAACCAGAACAACATCAACCCGGAGGAGCGTGGTGCGCGCAAGGCTGCGCAGGCCAACAACGGTTCGGCGGCGGCAGGCCAGCCGGACGAGAAGGCCGCGATCTACAAGCGCATCTACGAGAAATACTCCGCCAATAAATCCAAGTAAGGAGTGAAACCTTGGTAGACATCAATGAAACCGGTGTCGTCACCACGCATGTCGGTCAGCCGAATGATGACCAGTCTTGGCTGATTAACCGTCTTGGTGACGGCGTGATGAGCGTCACGCTGGACGTGACGACGTTCGTGTCCAGCACGATGGCATCGAAGTGCATCGTGGACGACGACCCGGACAACACGGTCGTGTACATCAAGAGCGGTATCCCGCTGGCTCGTATCACGAGCGGCGCGAGCACGGGCTTGTATGGCCCGTATGAGGCCGCCGCGAAGGACGGTCGCAACGGCAACATCGAAGGAGTGTTGGAGAGCCAGTTCAGTGTCGAGTTCAACCGCTCCGGTGTGAAGGTGCCGACCGTGACCGCAGGCATGCGGTACACGGGTGCCATCGACACGACGAAACTGCCGTTCGATGTGACCGGCGCGAAGTGGGACGGCCTGTTCCTGAAGGTCACGCCTGACGGCAGCCCGGCCACACTGTTGAGCAACGCCCCCGCAACCGCGGCAGCCGGAGCCTGAGAGTAGGAGGATAGGATTTTGAGCATCAATACCGATATCATCGACCCGGAGCTGGCTTCCAAGGCAGCTCAGGCCGCGTATGACGCTGTTACTGCCGAGCTTCCGTTCAGCAAGATTCTTCCTGACCATGCTATCAACGATTTACCTGATGGTATGAGCGGTGAGAATACCACAGTGTCTTGGGTTCCCAACCAGCGTGGTGAAATCAGTGAGGACACGGTATTCCGTGCTTGGGATGGCAATGTCCCGTATGGCAAGACCGTCGGTTCCGGCACTGTCAAGCGTGCCGCCCTTCAGCCTATCGGCGCGGCCATGCGTATCAGCGAGCATGATCTCGTCGCCATGCGTGCCGCCGCGACGAGTGAGGAGCGTGTCGAGAGCCTGCTCGGCAAGATCGGTGCGCAGACCGCACTGAAGATCGAGAAGGCGCGTATCAATACGGTCGTGAACGCGAAGCTCGCCATCAGTGAGAACGGTGTAACCAACACCTTGGATTATGCACGTGACACGAGTCTGGCCAGTGTCGCCCTGTCCGCGAAGTGGAATGCTTCCGGTTCTGACCCGTACACGGATATCGAAACGTGGAGCGAACTTATCGAGGATGCAGACGGTGCCACGCCGACAACGATGGTCATCACGCGTAGCATCATGAAGGCTCTCGCGTCCAACACGAACATCATCAAGCGGTTCTACGGTCAGAAGACCGCAGCCGCACTGCCGCCCAGCATCCACCGTGCCGATGTGGCAAGCGTGTTCGCTGACGCTGGTATCACCGATATCATCGTCATCGACGAGGTGTACTCGAAGTTCTTCGCCGCCCAGCGGTTGAAGAATCAGAAGGGCATTTACCCGGCGAACACGGTTCTGCTTCTGCCGGGCACCGGCGACACGGGTATCGGTGCGACGGTGTTTGGTGAGACCGCTCAGGCTTCCACCGGTATCGTACCGGAAGGTTATGGCCTGTTCGCTGGCGTCTACGATGCCGATGGTGTCGTGCCCGCTTATGACGTGTATTCGACTGGCAATCTCCTGCCGGTGCTTGCCCAGCCGAACAGCACGCTGTCTGTGACTGTCCTGTGATTCTGGGGGTGGCTGGCCGTGCTTCAAGTCAATATCTGGGATGATTTCGACTGGCCTACCCTCTTCCACGATTTCCAGTCGGACAAGGCTTCGTACATGGGCAAGGCGATTACGGCGGGGTGGATCAAACGCCAGTGCCGTATCGCCTGCCGTATGGTCATCACCCAATGCCCCGGTGCGGTCAGCCGCTACCGGAAAGGCGACCTCGACCAGGAGACCATCGCCTACGTGATCACGACGATGGTCATGCGCGTCGCCATCTGGCAGCGGCAGCACACCGAATCGAACGGCACGTACTCCTATACGGATGACGCGCCGAGCGATACGCCGCCCGGGTTCACTCCAAGCCCGAACCTGTTCCTCCGCGCGAATGAGAAGGCACTCATCAACGGCGGGGACGATTCAGGCATCATCGGAACTGCGGGTATCGGCATTGCGGACTATTGGGGCGGGTGACGTGTGATGGCTGACACTGATACGTCCGATGATGACAAGCCGCTGTTCAGCGATGATGAAACCGAGGATGCCGAAAAGCCGCTGTTCACCCCGGAGGAAGTCGAGGATTCCGACAAGTCGCTGTTGACGCGCACGACCGTGACCGTGGTGTTGCGCAAGCCGGTTGACACCGCGCATGGAGTGCGTCTGGAACAGGTCGGCACTCCGCTTCGTGTCACGTGTGATGTGGAGGGCAGGCAGAATCAGGCGGGCATGTTTGCCAACAGTGGCGCGCAGGATATTCCGTTGAAGTCCGGTGGTCTGACCGAGATTACGCCTATCCAGATTATGGCTTGCGCGTGGCCGGGTGATTTGTATTCCGCCGTGTGGTATGAGGGCGACTTGTACGACACGGTGGGCGCGCCGGTTCGCCGCTCGTCTGGTACGGGCAGGTCGAAGCATTGGGAGTTGCGTGCTGAACGGAAGCGTATCGGCGTGCCTGAACCGGAGGGGGCGGTGTCTTGGGGTTCGTCAGCTTGAATCGTGATATCGGCACGATTGTCGCGAAGAAGTACGGGCGATATGCGACGCGCTTGTATGGGATGCGCGTTGCCGACCGTGCGAAGGCGTTGGCTGACGCGCGTATCAAGGAGAAGCATCATGCCTCCTACGTGTTCCTGACGGGTGGTCATGCGCCGCAGGATACGCGCGTGGAACTGTCCATACCGGGTCGTACCGGGCAGGACGTGGCATTGCAGACCGAGGTCGGGTTCTACAATGTGCGCGCGGGCAGGCATATTCCGGGCAAGCATATTCTCCGTGACGCGATAGGCGGGTGACGTTCATGGCTGGTTTACAGGAGCTTGACCCGTATCAGCATGAGCCTATCGACGCGGAGGCTATGGTACGCGCATTGTTGGAGTCGGACGTGCCGTCCACCGGGTTCCCGAACGCGGTCGTCCGTTCCACGATTCTGAATGATGCGAACCAGTTGGCTGACAAGCCGTGCGTCGTGCACGATGTGGGCGCGCCACGCGACCTCGGATACGGATTGTGGAAGATACCGCTCAGCTTGTACGTGCTATCCAGCGACCCTGACGTGGGGAACCGGTTCAGCCGGTACGTGTACAAGCAGGTGATGGCGTGGCCGTGGAACAAGGCGGGCGACGCTTACGGGCACGTTTCGACGGTCACGCCTATCGGTTTCTCAAGGCATGGTCCTGATGACATGAATCTCGCAAATGACGTGCACGTGTGGGAGATGACTGATTTCTCGGTCACAGCCCGCAGTTTGCAGTCTGACTGATAACTGAATTTTTATTTGTTTGTTTGGCCGTACCCCGGGGTGGGTGCGGCCTTTTTGTTTGGAAGGAAACCTTATGGTTGACACGATTACAACGAAGGTCAATTCTGATGCGCTTGTCTCTCCGAAGCGCGGTGCGATTTTCGTCGCTCCGGTTGACAGCAAGCTGCCTGCCGATATGACGAAGTTCACGCTTGGTGTGGACACGGTGGACCCTTGGCATAACCTTGGTCATACGAGCGCCGATAATCTCCCGACGTTCGAGACCAGCGGCGGTGATACCAGTTCGACGAGTACGTGGCTTCAAGCCAATGTGCGTACGTCTACGGAAGATGTCACGTATACCATGAGCGCGAAGTCCGTTCAGGCGGATTCGGCTACGTTGAAGCTGATTTTCGGTGGTTGGGACGGCAGTGTCACTGGTGCTGTCGCCGTAGCTCCGGGCACTTCCACCCGTCTTGCGCTGTTGGTGTTCTCGTATGACACTACGACGAATGAGGCGTTCGGCGTGTATGTTCCGCGTGCGACCGTCACCGCTGATGGCATTGTTGACCTGTCCGGTGATTTCGCTGAGTTCGGTATGAAGGCGACGTTCGAGGCCAGCCCGAGCGTGAAGCCGAAGTCTGATGGTACGCAGGGTACGTTCGAGTTCCTGCCCGCCGAATCGTTCAAGGTCACTGGAGCCTGATCCTGGCTTCCCCACCCCGCGCCGCGTTGGACTCCCGGCACGGGCGTGGGGTTTCTTACTTTCATTTCCCGGAGTCCAATATCAAAGTTTTAGGAGTCCATTATGAGTGAAGAATCAACCGGTACTGTTGTGACGTTCGATGACGTGGTGTCGAAGAACCCCGTGCTAGAGGGGTTGCCAGACTTGGTGCCCGCGAACAGTCTGAAACCGTTGGAGAGCGCGCACGCGCAGACGGTCGCCGCGACCGTGGAGGCACTGTTCAACAACGCGAATAGTGCGGCTGAGGACGAGACCGAGCGGGGCGTTGCCATTCTGCTCGCAGTCGAGCAGGCATTGAAAGAGGAAGAACCCGTCATGCGCAGTCTCGCCGTCGATAAGGATGGGTTCGACGAGTGGGAGAAAGGCAAGAAGCCTGTGGAACTTGCCATCGCCTACTATGCGATCTTGCAATGGTATGTGGGTGAACTGGGAAAATAACCCTGTTCAAGAGGGAGATGGCGCAGTGTCGTGTCGCTCTCACTTCTGATTTCAGACGGTTCTACGGGTTGACGCTGCCCGATGCCATCAGGCAGGTCAGCCCGCAAGCATTGCTTGATTTGCTGGACGGGTTGACCGGTATCGACGGGAGCCTGTACCGCGAGTACCGGCTCGACCATGACAAGCAGCATACAGGTACCGGCATGGATGGGGACGGTTACCGGCTGTCCAATCATGCGTTCACGCAGGATACGATGCTGCTGGCTGACATGCGGAATATGCTCGCCGCGCAGTTCAATGCGCGGTTGGAGAAGGGCGCGCAGCATGTGCCGATGGTGCTGATGCCTGGCGAACACGGGAAACACGGCAAGTTCGGGCACTTGTCACTGGCTGACATGCAATTCGTGGAGTAACCGTCTGACGGTTATCGAGGGGGAATCTTATGGCGGAGATGGATTCGCTGGTTTACGGCAAGCTGGGCATTGACATCGTGCCTGACACGCGCGGCTTCTACCGGAAGCTCCGCGCGGCGTTGGAGAAGGCCGAGCACATGTATGATGCTCAGGTCGATGTCACGCCCGATCTTGACCGGTTCCGTGACGAGATGCGCATGGCGACCGGCCGTCCGTATGATGCGACCATCAGCGTGAAGGCGGATACGCGCAAGCTCGACCGTGTCCTCCAACAGTTGCGTTCCCCCTCCAATGCCATCGACGTGAAGTTCAACGCCGAGGGTATCGACAAGGCGCGTCTTGCCGAGCGTAAGCTCCGCAGCGAACTGGATGATGTGAACGCCGGTTATGCGCAGCAGCAGGAGCTGGTGAAGCGCGCGTATAAGACGTTGAATGATACGCTGCCCGGCTACGTTTCGACCGTCAAGAAAATCGGTGCGAACGCGGACAAGGAAATCGCGCGTATCGAACAATCCTATAAGGCGGCACGCCAGCGTACCCGCAAGAGCGTGTTCGACGAGCAGGACAAGATTCACGCGGCACGCGACAAGGATATCGAGCAGGCGAAGAAGAAATACCAGAATCTTGTCGATTCGTATACGAAGCGGATCGCGAAGGCGGAGAAGCAGCTTGACAGTGCGGTGACCGGCAAGGGTGTGAAGACAGCCACCGACCGGCTGGACAAGCTGACCGCCGAAATGAAAACCAGCCTGAACGCGGCGAGCCGTGAGTATAAGCG
>NZ_WBSO01000021.1 GCF_009299485.1 Bifidobacterium apri | reverse complement strand
AACCCACACCACCACAACGACACCACCACGAACCGAAACAACCCCCGCACACGCCCCCAGACCACGACAAGACACGACACACCCCCGCATCAGACGCACTTGACAAATTACATAGGGACACTCCCCACCATCCCAACCACCCGGTCTGTGAGTGAATCCTCACACAACCACATCTGCACCAATCAAATTCGGCTGCACGATGCCATCAACCACCCGGTTTGTGAGTCAATCCTCACACAACCACACACCGGCACCACCCAGCCCACGGCAGCCAGACGCACAAAACCCGTTGTGCGAGCGAATCCTCACACAACGGGTTCACAGCGATATCAGAATCGCGAAAACGGTACTGCGGGAAAGTGGCAGCCGCCACACCCTCAGCCGAGGAACACTCCAACCATCTGCAGCAGCATGGTTGCCGACCCAGCACCACCGACATCGACCGACCCTTCCGCCGGAATCTGCGACATCACCAGCGCGCTGATGGTCATGAGTATGCCAATGACCAGGAATACAATCATTCCGGCGTTGCCGAGCGCCGTCTTCACACCGGTGCCTTGTTCAAGCTGCTCAGGCGCATCGAAGAACACAAAACGCTTGCGGTTGCGCACGAGAATGACAATACCCGCGACGAACAACGACAGCATGATCAGGGCATAGACGCCGACGATAATCACTCCGCTCAACTGACGCTGCACCTCACGCATCGTAGCGTCGGCCGACTGTTCCATCGCGCGCGACAAGGCTTTGTCATCAATCTGCGAAGTCACCCAAATCGAAATGGTCCCGCCGTTGAGATTGACCAGCGCATGCATCAGCATCGAATACCACAGTTTCGATGTGCGCACATACATGTATCCGAGAATCAAGCCAAGCCCGAAAGCGTAGAAGAACTGCCGCACATTGCCATGGAACAGTCCGAAACACAGCGCGGACACAATAATCGCTGTTTTCTCGCCGTATTTGCGGGTCCTGTCGATGATTTCCTTGCGGAAAATCCATTCCTCGAAAATCGGAGCGCACACGCAGGTCAGCAGGAACAGAGAGACATAGTCCGTGTTCATCAAAGCCGAGTCGAGCGTATCTTCGGCTGAGAACGGTGCGGCGACAAGATTGCCGATGATCGAGCCGATGAACATGATCGGCACCGTCGCCACGAACAGTTTGATGAACGTGCCGGGTGACATGTCGAATCGTTTGGTCGCCAACCTCGGTACATTGCGGAACACGAGCAGCGACAGGGGCATGGCGATTGCATACAACGGCAGGTTGCTCAGCAGCAGGAGCACGCCGTTCGGGATGCTCTCGCTGTTTTTTGACAGCGAGACGCCGACCATCACCAAGAACGTACCGACCATCCATACACCGATGATGAGCGTCAGCGCCCAGCCGACGATGGAGTAGTCATGCTTCGCTGCTTGGGTACGGCGTTTGTTCTGCCACCAGGCCTGCCACTGTTGGGGAAGCATCTGCACGAACTGGGCAGGAGGGAAGACCTGTGGGAAATACGGCGGATATGCTGGGGGCGCAGGATACGCGGGCTGCACGGGATATGCGGAATACGCGGTATATGCGGAATCGGCAGGCTGAGACGGCATCTGTGAATGGGTCTGCGGGGGCATTTGCGACTGTGGCATCTGTGCCTGGGGTTGCTGCTGCGCCTGGGATGGCGACGGATGCAATGGAGTCTGAGCCTCGGATTGAGCTTCAGACGAGGGCTGTGATGGGGACTCAGATTGGGGCAGACTTTCGGCAGCATACTCCGGATCTGCCGCCACCGGTTGTGCGGCATCTTCTGGGCGATACTGGGACTGAGCCTGCTGTGGCATTGCAGACTGGGGTTGCTGCGGATGCGGTGTCTGTTGCGGCTGGTGAGGCTGCTGCAACGGCGCTTGCTGCTGAGGCTGGCACCCCCACTCGGCCTGCTGTGTCTGCGGCGCAGGCTGCTGAACCGGCACGGCAGGCTGCGGGGATTGCCCAGGATATCCATATGGCGCACCAGCGTAGGCTTGCGGGGGCACAGCAACAGGGGACGGGAACGGAACCTGCTGCATCGGATACGGCATCTGCTGCGGCGCGACAGGATATTGTTGTGGCGCCGCCCAATATTGCGGTCCGTAGGGTTGAGCCATCGGAACCTGAACCGGCGCGTATTGCGGGATGGGCGGATATCCCATCACCGGAGGATATGCCATGCTCTGCGGTCCGGGCGCAGCTTGCGGCACCGACGACGACCGCGTTGGCGCCACGTACTGCGGTGATGCAGCGAAATTCGCCGCGCCCCGATACGGAGCCTGCGGATACGGCTGTCCCGTCCGCGCAGGCGACGCCGGCGCATCAGGAGTCATGTGCTCCACATACGGATTCTGATGCAGCTCCTGCCGGCGATCTCGCTGTTGCCGCGTCACCTGTTCATGCTGCGTATCTTGCGTCTGCGCGTGAGTCTGCCGCGACGGTTCTGCCCCATCAGCCACCGGTTCATGGAACGCTTGAGATACCGCGGATTGCGGATTCACTTCGGATTCCTGAGACGTCGAAAAGTCTGCAACGGCACTGGATTGCCCAGATTGCCCAGATTCCGCCGGCACCGCGCCCGCACGTGGAGCAGGCTCACTGGGGACGGCTTGTGCAGACGGACTATCGGCCGTGGGGACGGATCCGCTCACGGGGGCCTGTACGGAATCCAACGGCTGGCTGACTTCCGCCGCTTGCGATAGCTGCTGCGACTGTTGCCGCGACCGCGACTGCGGCATCTGCCGAGATTCCGCTGTCTCGTCGCCGTCCTGCTGACTGTAATCCACCTGACTGTTGTCATTCATCCACGTCATGGGCATCCCTTGCATTTATCCGACTACTGTCCAGATGCTCAGCCCTCGCCGCAAAGCACCAGTGAGGTTCATCATAGCAAGGGATACCTCAGGCGTGAAGCACGCCGAACGGCTGTGAATCCGCCGGCCATTCCTTCAGCATGATTGCTTCAGCACAATTTCTTCAACACGATTTCTGCAGCATGATTTCAGTGCTGCAACACCCCGTCGATCAGCTGGGAAATCAGCTCGCCATAAGGCAGGCCGGTCGCCGCCCAAGCCTTGGGGTACATGGAAATCGGCGTGAATCCCGGCATGGTGTTGATTTCGTTGACCATCACCGAACCATCCTTGGTCACAAACGTGTCCACGCGGCTCAAGCCGGCGCCATCAACCGCCTTGAACGCCTTGATCGCCGTGCTGCGCACCAACTCGAGCGTCTCCTGCGGAAGCTTCGCCGGCACCTCAACGTGAGACGCCTGCGCATCCATGTACTTGCTGTCGAAATCGTAGAACTGATCCTCGCCATCATCCCTGCGATCAAGCACAATCTCACCCGGCCAGCTGGCACGCGGCTGTCCGCCGGGTGTGGGCGAGAACACCGCGCATTCGATTTCGCGCGCGTCAATACCCTGCTCGATCAGCACTTTCCAGTCGTGGTGAGAAGCTTCGAACACGGCGGCAGCCAATTCGGCGGCATCACCCTCATGCTCGACCTTCGTCACGCCGAAACTTGAGCCGGCGCGCGACGGCTTGACGAACAACGGATAGGCAAGTCCTGCATCCCGCACTTGGCTGATCAGCGTCTCGCCTTGAGCCGCGAACCCGTCAGCAGCATCGAAATCGCGAGTGTCCAGCGTAATACCAGGCGCCGTGGCGATACCGGCGGCGTTGAGCAGCACCTTCGTGAAATGCTTATCCATGCAAGCAGCGGAAGCGAACACACCGCACCCCACGTACGGCACACCCATCATCTCAAGCAGGCCCTGGACCGTGCCATCTTCACCATACGGGCCATGCAACACCGGAAACACCGCGTCGATAGTGCCAAGAGAAGTCAGCGTCCCATCCTGTTCACGAGCGAAGAAACCATCCGCCCCACGCGCCGGGTCAAGGACCACGTCACGCGTGTCGGCGCTCGCCTGCACGACCGGAAGTTGCCCGCCATCCAGCGAGAACGTGCGCGGATCGGTACCACCGACCAGCCACTTGCCATCTTTGGTGATACCCACCGGAACCGGCTCGAAACGCTCGGTATCAAGCGCATTGAGCATACCGGCGGTCGAAATGCAGGAAATCGAATGCTCGTCGGCTTTGCCGCCGTACAGCACGATAATGCGTTGTTTCGTCATAATCATCCTTTACTGTGTTCGGGCATTGTCCGTTGCCGTAACGCTGCTGTAGCGTTGCCATACGAACAGCAGACAGCCCAGATTTCACCTTGACTTCGAATAAGCCTCATAGACTGCGGATTGCTCCGCGTTCTCCTGCCGCAACCATAGCGCGAACCATGGTTCATGGCTCGACTATCGCGGGCAAGCATAACCGTCGGGAATCTTTGCGGGAATCTTACGGTGTCACTCCTCGGTGATGTCGCCACCAAACAGTTCGCCCAGCATGTCGGCGCAGGAAATGCCCCGCGTCAAGACATTACTCATCGCGCTGGCAAGCGGGGTCGGTACGCCGAGCTGACGGCCGAGCGCCACCACCGCATCCGTGGTCGGTACGCCTTCAGCGACGCCGTTGCTGGCTTTCGTGGCTTCCTCGACGCTCAGCCCCTTGCCCAGGTTCGCGCCGAACGTGTAATTACGGCTCAGCGGGGACCCGCACGTGGCAACCAAATCGCCGACACCGGCTAGTCCCGCGAAGGTCTTCGGATCCGCACCCGCAGCCTTGCCCAACGCCGTGAGTTCCGCCAGACCGCGCGTCTCAATCATCGCGGCGGTATTCTCCCCGTAGCCGGCTCCCCTCGCCATGCCGACAGCGAGCGCGACCACGTTCTTGAGCGAACCGCACATTTCCAGACCGATGACATCTGTGGTGACAAAAGGCTTGAAGTACTTGGTTTCGCACGCCTGCGCGACAGTGCGCGCGTTGGCGATATCAGCGCAGCCGACAACCGTGGCCGCAGGCTGGCGGTCGGCGACCTGCTTGCTCAGGTTCGGTCCGGAAATCGCGACGAAGCGCTCCGCGGGAAGGTTCAGGGATTCGCGCACCACTTCGTCCATGCGTTTGCCTGTGGTGCGTTCAATGCCTTTCATCAGGGAGACGACGAGCGCTGTGGACGGAATCAGATCCTTGAATTCGGCGAGTGCGATGCGGGCGAACTGTGCCGCAATCGCAACAACGATGATATCCGCATTCGCCACCGCTTGCGCGCGATCGCCGGTGGCGTCCATATTCGCCGGGAGTTGTTCGACGCTGGGTAGACGATACGAGTTGCGGTGATGCTCATGGATGTCCGTGACGATTTCCGGCTCGATCGCCCACATGGTCACGGTGTTGCCCGCATCGGCGAGGACTTGGCCGAACGCGGTTCCCCATGCTCCTGCACCCAGAACGGTGATGTTCTTCATGTCAATCTCCTTGCAGGCGTTGTGTGGCGCCTGATTCGTGGTCGTGGCGGTTATCGTTGCCGCCGGGATCCACCTGCTGCGGGCGGACTCCGTATTGCTGGGCTTCATGGTACTCGCCCCCGCCTATGCACGCGCGAAGACGAGGTGAGGGTACTGCAAACTCTTGCGAGGACACCGGTCTTAAGCGGTTGGGTTCGGTGCGGCGCCTGACGTGGTCGCGATGAACGGTGTCTCGCCGTCTTCACGATGGAAGGATATCTGTGGACGCGGTATGCGGCTCATCGTGCGGTAATCCCAGTACCCTTCAGCCGGCGGCTCTTCGCCGCGGATTTCAGCCATGACGGTCTCCATCCGGGCGCGTACACGGTCGGCGAGCGCTTGGGCGAGCTCGACGGGCGGTTCGTCGCCCCATGAATCCTGGGTGGCGAGCAGATCAGCGTAATCAAGCCGGTCGTCATAGCACATGACGACGTTCTTGCGCGGCCACGGCCACCATTGGTTGATGCTTGCCGCACCCCATGTGACCGAGCAGTACAGCGGGATTTGGTAGCCGAGCCGGCGTGAGGCTTCGAGCGCGATGTATCCGACGCCGGATTTCATGCTCATCGGCCATTTCTGCGGGTCGCGGGTGAGGGTGCCTTCCGGCCAGATGGTCAGCGGACGCCCAGATGTGAGGATGTTGATGGATTCCGCTTCGATGGCTTTCGCTTTGCCGGAACGTCTTGGGACCGGCTGCATGCCGACGATCTGGAACCATTTGCCGATGACCGGCCAGTGTGCCATTTCCGCTTTGGCCATGAATCGCGGACGGCGGCCAAGGTGGAACAGGCTCATCATCGGGACGAATACGTCGTACATGGTCACATGCGTGGCGGCGGTGATGAACGGTCCGGTTTCCGGGACATGCTCCAAGCCCCACGCGTACACTTTACTGCGCTGGCTGAGCACCACGGACACGCCTTTGAGCAGGCGGGCGGTGGCTTTCGGGTTTTGCGCGTTGATTTCCGCCTCGTTCGGGGTGCGTGGGCCAGTCGGGTATTCCTTGGTCGGATTGACCAGATGATGACGCTGCGCGAGTTTCGCGACCTGTTCGTCGCTCAGCGGTTTGACCGCGCTGCGCGGCGATGGTTTGCCTTTCGAAGTCATACCACCATTGTGCCGCAACCGCCGGCCAAGGCGATGGGCGGGACGGTGGAATCTGCACGCACACAGAGATCTGCACGCGCGGATTCCAAGCGTGGGATTGTCTCGCTCTGACCGTGGCGGGCGGTACGGTGACGGTATGAGCGATATGAGCGATCCCCATGCATCAGCGTCCTGTCAGCCTACGACCAGCGAGCCGCACGCCCCCGCCGGCAGCAAGCTTGTGTTCATTGATATTGACGGCACGCTCGCCGACGACCATCATCATGTTCCACAATCCGCCATCGACGCGTGCCGGCAGGCTCAGCAGCACGGGCATCTGCTGTTCATCTGCACCGGCAGGTCCCTCATGAAAATCGAGCAAAGCATCCTCGATCTCGGGTTCGACGGCGTGGTATCGGTAGCCGGCGCCCGCGCGGATATCAACGGCCGCACCCTGTTCGAGCATCTGATCAGCCCTGAGGCCATTGATGCGGCGACCGAATACTTCCTCGCGCATGACATTCGCAACTACCAGTGGCAGGGGCCGGACGGCATGTACGTGTCCCGCGGGTACATGCAGTATCTGCAGGCCAAAGGCTCCGCGTGGAAGGATCCGCAGTTCGCGTCCCGCTGGCATGTCATTGAGGATCTCGATACGCGCGGCCGCAGCCTCGGGGCTTCGATCAGGGCGAGCAAAGGCTCGTATTTCGCCGATCGCGGTAATCCGACATCGTTCGAGGACACGTGCAAGGCGCTCAGCCCGTGGTTCACTGCCGTGCCAGGCACCTACGGCAAAATCTCCGACAATCATGGCGAACTGCTGATTCCCGGCGTCGACAAGGGTACCGCTGTGGCTCAGGTCGCGCGCACGCTCGGCTACAGCATCAACGACACCATCGCCCTCGGCGACGGCGGCAACGATATGGCGATGATTCTCGCGGCAGGCACCAGCGTCGCGATGGGCAACGGCATCGAGGACATCAAACGGGCGGCAGACATCATCACCGACAGCGTGGAGGACGACGGCTTCGCGCACGCGTTCAGCCGGCTCGGCTTGATCTGACGGCGCCCGCCCTGCCGAGGGCGCTCTGCCCAGGGCGCTTTTGCGGGAGAACTCGACGAATCCTGCGTTTCGCGGCTGAACTCCCGCGCGGGACGTGGGAGTTCAGCGCAATCCGGCGTTCTGACCCATAATCTCCCAACAGAAACGTTGGAATTCCGCGATTCATGAAAAAACACCGCTGGAACGGTTGCCGGGAGAAAACCGCCGGATCCGCTCATTCGCGGTAAACTCCCGCAAAACCCAGGAGTTTACCGGTCAGTAGCCGACGCTCAATCCGACTCTGGCGAGATTTCCCGACTCTCACGCGATTTCCCACCTCTCACGAGATTTCCCACGACGGCACGGGAGTTTCACCTTGCGATGGACTCCGCGGCGTAAAGTCCCATGTTTCAGTACCGGAATCCACCGCATGCAAGCCTATGCCGACGCGAATCAGACCCGAATTGGTGAATCGTCTGACGGCACGCCCGACGCACGCCGCCAATTGACCGGCGTGCCGGCCACATGCGCGACCAGACCATCAGCAACCGGCGTATCCACACTGTCCAACGACACCTCCATCGGGTCATCGGCGATATACAGCAGCAACGTCACCTGCTCGAACCCTCGGGCAAGCATCCATACGGACGCATTGCGACCGACAGACTGCACGCGATGGCGCTTCGTGAACAGCGTGCGGACAGTCAGCAGCGAAGCCGTCTGCACCACCAGACGCCGATCCGGCAGCATCACCCCATCCTCAAAGCCTTGGACGCGAATCTTGAGCACGTCAAACGCCAGCCACACCCCAGTCACCCCGACAGCCGCCACCATCAGCATCATGCCAGGCAACCCCCAGCCCAACACGCGGGCGTTCACCGCCACCACCACGGCGAGCGCCACCACGCCGACCCGCAGCGGCCAACGCAACATAAACCACCGGTGCGCGCGAGCCGTATACGTGAGCGCCGGCACATCCCACCGCCACTGCGGCATCATCACGCGCAACGCGGCAAGCGCCTGCTGCTCACCAATCACCGGAATCACGCGGGAAATCGTCTCCTCATCCTGCTGCGAAGCGTTCGCCAGATCAGAGCTCAGACCGACAGATACGCTCGCCAAACCGCACAATCGCCTGAGCAGCGAGCGTTCGATACTCACTGATTGGATGCGCGTCACCGGTATCGTCACCGTGCTTTTCGTGACCAGCCCTTTGCGGATCACCAGATCGCTGCCGGTGCGCCAGACTTCAAAACCGTAGAATCGCAGCATCGTGCGGATGACACTCACCAAGGCCAACAGCAGCCATAAAGCGAGCAGCATGGCGAGAACGAACACGACGCCATGACTGACATAGGAGATGGCGGCGGATTGCGCGCGCGTTTTCCACGAGTCAGGCACGATGTCTTCAAGCTGGCTGTACAAGCCGTACACCACGGCGATGGCGGCGAGGATGCCCAGGTCGGTGAGCGCGTAGACAAGCAGATCCCGAGGCTGGGCACGGTACACCAAAGTCGGTTGCGACGCGTTCTCGATTGCGGACGGTTGGTGAAGCTCGGGCACCGATTCTGGCGCAGACGCGGACACCGGCGCAGATTCAGGCGTGGTTTCGGATGTGGAAGCGGATACCGGTCGGGCAATGGTGCCAGTGGTTCCACGGTCCGCAGAATCTGCGGCATCGGCATGATCCGCGTACCGCTTGCGGCGCTCTTCCAGTTGCGCGACCAGTTGCTGCGGCACGGCCCGGAGCACGATGGCATCCTTGGCGTCGCTCGCATCGCTGACGGTGATATCGGTCAGGCCGAGCGGGCGCAAGAGTATGTTCTGTTCGCCGTTGACCGCGTGAATGCGCGCATATGACAGTTCACGGTTCGACCGGTTGAGCAGGCCGGAACGCAGTTGCAGCGCGTCCATGGTGAACCGGTAGCGGGTGGTGAAGTATCGCGTGACACGGAATACCGCATCGCCGACCACCAGCACCACGGCGAGGGTGAGCCATAACAGTTTGCTGCCGTGCAGGGATAGGCCGATGAAGGCGATGACCTGCAAGAGATTGTCTCGAACAATGTGGTGGGCATCGAGGACGAGCACGATTGCACCTTGACGATGCCATTGCCCTTGATGCTCGGAGGCAGCATGCGCACCTTGCGGAGCGGATGGGTCAGCCGAGGCAGATGGACCGGTTGAAGCAGATGGACCGACTAAAGTTGATGGGCCGCTCTGACCGGGTTGCACAGCGATTTCGGGCTCTGAGCTCACAGATCCTCCTTGGCCAGGCGCACCAGTTCGGCCAGCTGATCGAGCGTCTTGCGGGCGAGCTCAGGTTCAAGCCCGGCGATCACATGGCTGTCGACGGCGGTGCTCACCGTGACACTCACCAAGCCAAAATGGCGCAATATCGGGCCTTGTTTGGTTTCCACATGCTGCACGCGCGTGTAGGGAACCACAGTGAGGGTGCGGAACACGAATCCGGTCTGCACGCTGAACACGGTACGGTCGATCCGATACGAGGTGAACCGGTACCGGTATTTCGCGATGATGACGCATGTCACGATGAGCAGCGTCCACAGCAGGAGCGCCGCGATGATAATTACCCAGACTGCCGGGGCGGGCAGACCGGCGAGGATGCCTGCAATCACGACAGCCACGATGATAAGCACGCCGACAGTGCAACCGATGACGGACCGCGTGATCCACACGTTCACAATAGCTTGCGGCAACGGCTGCGACTGCGACTGCGGCAACGTACTGGATGCTGAGGGATGTGGAACCGCAAGCGGGGTCCGCTGCCCGTACTGATCCGCCTGAACTGTACCGGTTTGCGGATGCACGGTATCAGTTGGCGGCTGCGTCACCTCGGTCTGCGGTCGTGCCATGCCGGTCGGAGCGGATGCCTCGCGGGTAGGCGTGTGCGCTGTATTGGTCGGCGGCAATATCGCATCGATGTTCGGCTGGTCTGCAGCGGCTCGCTGCTGCGAGTTTTGGCGATTGCCGGCTGGTATCGGCGTGGACTCGGTCATTGCTGCCTTTCGTTCGTCATGCCGAGCGTCTGTTCGTTGACGCACAGCGGCGTGGGTCGTAGCCGCCCTGGTTACCGCGCGTACCCTCATGCTGGGTGTGCCCCGGACGTTCACTCATCGAATACCGATTCTTAACGCCTGCCTCCACACTCTGTCAATCCCAATCCCGATGCGCGGACAAGCGGAAAAGCCCCGGCTCTTGCGACAAGCCGTCCCCAGTCTCTTTTGCCATCAGTGCTCTTGGTGGACGAATGTGAATGTATTGCTGTCATTGACGATGAGCGGGCCGGTCAATGTCGCCGGCAATGAACCGACAATCCCGCCGTACATCCAGCTTTTCACGTCATCGCTCAATGCGCTGGTCGCGTATCCGGTCGGGTACACGGTGAATGTGCCGCATGGCGTCAACCCGTAGATGCCGTCGGCGGTTTCCACACGGACACCGTCCTTGATGGTCACGTCGCCGATGGTGCCGTCTTGGTGGAATGCCTTCTGGTCGCAGGTCATACTGAATGAGCCGTCATCGTTGCGTTTGGTATACGTGAATTTACCGGTGCCGGACGCGACGAGTCGCGAACCATTTGGATATCCGTCGCCGGTAACTCCCATGTCCGTGTCATGGTAATCGGCGGAGAAAGAGCCATCGGCATTCACCGTCATAATCGTGGCCCATGCCCCTGCGCCAACCGAGAAAACATATGTCCCCCTCACTTGTCGCCAGAACCCTTGCTCTTGGGCGGCCGCTTCGGAGACTTTGCCGTTGGCGTCGCAGTCAGGCAGGCTCTGCCAGTCAGGCTGGGCGGATTCGACGAGATAGTAGGCGTTGGCGTCGGTCGGTGCCGGCTTGAACTTCACAGACGCGGAGAATTCACCGACTCCGGGGACGAAGGGATCCTGCACGAGCGTCTGCCCGGATGGCACCGGAGCCTTGTTGTACGGCACACTTGTGGTGTCGTATTGCGAGGCGTCACGGGCCAGGATGAACGGGCGCGAGGTGTCCGGCTTCGAAGATTTCTCGGCGGCGGCAAGCGCGCTGTCGTCGAAATATCCGCTCTTCTCGATGGCATCCAGATTCGCCTCGGCCGCGAAGAACACATAGAAGTCATGCATGTCGAAGGTCGCACCGGACATGTCTTGTGAGCCTTGCACGACTTGTTTGCCGGCGTTGCAGCCTTCGTCGTATGGGGAGAACGCGGCAGTGCCGCAACTGGGCGTGCCGCCGCTCTCACCGAAATCGAAGGCGCCCCACTGCTTAGCGATCAGACGCTTCGCCATTCCGCCTTCCCCTGCCGGCAGTTGCGAGCCTCCGTAGGAGCAGGTGCCGATGTCACCGGCGTTGCCGTCCGCGAAGGGGAAGCACATGGTGAGCAGGTGGTCGGAGTGTCCTTCACTGCTCGAACCGGTGTCTGTTGCCGTGACGCGATACACCGTGCCGTTGTCATCCTGCGCAAGTGTGATGCAATCGTTTGCAGCGTTCTTGACGGTCCGCTTGCAGTATGTACCGGTCACTGCATCATTGAGATACGAAGCGGAGAAATAGGGCAGATTGCTTTGCCCTACGGTCGCCTCCTGCATTTTGTCAGCGCTGACACCGTAGTACAGCGTCGCGCTTTCGCCAGAGGACAGCACAGTGCCGGGAGCCGGGTTCGAAGAGACCAGCTTGCCGACGTTGCTCTTGGAAGAGAAATGCGGTTTGACGGTAACACTCACCCCAGCCTTGGTGAGGGCATCTTTGACCGTGTTGATATCCGTGCCGATGGCGTCATAGGGGATGGCCAGAGTCTTGTCGTCCGTCTTCGCGGCGATACCGACATAGATGCCGGTTGTCGTGTCAGTGACCGCTTGACCGGCCAGCGGATAGGTCGCGACAACCGTGCCGCTGGCGAGCTTCGAGGAGGAGCTCACCGCGACCTGCTTGGTGTGGACCGGCACGCCCATGGTCTTGAGCGTGGTGATGGCCGTACTGGCTTTCGCATGTTCGACATTGCTTGGGACGCCGGGTCCCGCGGATTCGCGCACTACCACGTTGGAGCCAGACCGTACACGCTGCCCGGCCTTGGCATTGCCGTACCCGAGGAACGTACCTTCCTTCGCGCCGGAGAATTCCTTACGTTTGGTCGCAGTGATGCCTTTGGCTTTCAATTGCACGACCACGGAATCCGCGGTGACAGTAGCTTTCGCCGTTCCTGATGCTTTGCCGGCTTTCGGATTGGCGGCAGCGATGTCAGGCAAAGTTTTGCCGCCCCAAAGTTCAGCATGGTAGGTCAGTCCCGCTGACACGCCTGCTGCGATGACGAGCACCGCTGCGACAATCGCCGCGATAATGGCTTTGGATCGGTGTGCAGCAGCAGCCACAGTTGTGTTCGGCGCTATTGCGTTCGGCACGAAAGCGCTGGACGATGGCATCTGTGGCGCTGTTTTCGCGGAATGAGCCATCGCGTCGGGCACGCGTGATGCGCCAGCAACGACAGTATCTTGCGCCGATGCTACCGGAGGCACCGTAGGCGACGCTGACAAGGCGGAATCAGCGGGAGACGGTGATGGTGATGATGCGGGACGCACAGGGAGTGCCGGCATCGGAACCGGGGAATCGCCGGGTGCCACCACTTGACCGGATTGGGCTCGTGCCGCAGTTTGCGCTGTGGTTTGCGCTGTACCCGATTGGCTCAGGGGGTTGCCGCATGACGCGCAGAACTTGGCATCATCGGCGTTCTTCCGTCCGCAGTGTCCGCAGAACATAGTGAGTCCCTTCGTTCTCCGCCCCCGAACTCTACCTACCGGCAACGCTCGTTTTCCGGGCTATACTTCTCCGCTGAGCGCCATCTTAACATTGCGACCCGCGGTTGAGCGCGAGTTTCCAAGCGTTTGTGCCATGCCGAAATGGAAACGTGGACAGATGCGGGGAATCGACTCGCATTCCTGCCAGCCGGGAGATTGATGCATCAGTCGGATGACGATGGTCTATCTGTTCTCTCGTTGTGGTGTTCCATGTGCCAGCCCGCCGTGGGACAGTGGCTTCGGCGGGCTGGCGGTTCGGTTGTGGTGTTATTTGTCGAGGTTTTTGATGTGGCCGGCCATGGCGGCGAGGGGTTTGGGGGTGAATTCCTCGTCTTCCTCGATGGTGGGCGCGATATAGCCCATGGTGTTGCGCCGCCTGGTTTTCTTGTCCTGGGAGCCGGCGTTCGCGGCGCCCATCATGCCGGGCGTGGCGTTGCGGCCTGACGCGCCCGCCTCCGCGGCGGCGGCGCGCGCGAGCTCGCCCTTGCGCAGGCCGGCCGCCATGCCGGTCGCCCCTTTGATGGACGAGGACACCACGCTCGCCTTGACCGGCGTGTTCGCGTAATACGAGCCTACGCCCGCGGCGCCGGATGCGGACAGGGATTCCACGCCCGCGCCCGGGACGGCGGACATGCCCGCCCCCACGCCGACGCCGCCCGCCGCGGCGCCCATGCGGCGTGTGGCGAACATGCCGGCCGCGCCCACGCCCATGCCCATGCCGGCGCCCGCCGTGAAGGCCGTGCGCCCGCCGGCATTCCACGCGCCGTCCATGCCGCCGTCCACGGCCATGTCCCCGGCATGCCGGCCGTCGGCGTATCGGGTGCCGTCAGCGTCATGGGAATCGGCGGTGTCATACGCGTCACGGTTGTAGCGGGTGTAGCGGGTGTCACGGGCGTCTGTCCCGCCGTCCTGTTGGCCGTGCCCGACGGTCTGCCGCCGGCCACCGGTGTTGGTGGTGGTATCAGTGCCGATGGTTGTGCCGTGGGTGGTGCCGCTTTTACCGGTACTGCCGGTGCCGGTGTTGGCGGAGGCGCCGTCGCCGGAGGTTCCGCCGGTGGCGGACACGCCGGGGCGCGGGGGCAGGGGCACGCCGCCCAAGGAGGGCGCGCGCAAGGCCGCACCCGTCACGCCCGGGGGAAGCGGGACCGCCGGCGCGTCCGCCCACGTGCCGCGCAACCCCGAAGACCCCGAACCGCCGGCGCCGGGATTCCCCTGCGGCCAAATCCCGTTGATATCAGGCGCAGAAGGAAGCTTGGGATCATATACGCTTTGATCCACTGTCTTGATGATCCGGTCGTATTCCTGTCGGGCGACCTCCTCGCGGTGGCCGGCGAGCATCCGGGAGACCAGGTTCGCGCCCGCCACACCAGCCACGCCGACCACCGTGCCCAGCCCGGGGACGACCAGGTCCAACGGCTCGGTCGCGTCCATGATCCTGTCCACGGATTCCTTGTCCAGCCGGTCGCCCGGCAGCCACACGTTGCGCGCCTCGTAGATCGCCTGGTTGTGCGAGTCGATCTGCCTGCGGAGGTCCTCGAACTTCGCATCGAGGTTCGCACCGCGCAAGTACCCGACGATCGCGTCCGAGCATTCCACGGCCTTCTCACGCGCCGAGCATTCGAACACGCCCGGCTCCATCAGCACGGCCCGCGACCGGTTCATCACCGCCACCTGGTCGTCCACCGCATCCTTGAACCGCGTGAACTCCTCCGGGAACTCCCACGGCTCCGTCCGCGCGATCTGCGAAAGCTTCTGCTCTGCATCATCATTCTCATGTGTCGGCATGTCCGCCTCCTTGTCCTTTCCTGTCTTGGTGTCCGTCATCGTGCTTGGCCGCCGTCACCGGCGCGGCAGCGGGGGCCGGCCCGCAGGCCGCGCCGGGCCGGACGCGCCGGGCGCCGGCGGCCGTGGCGGCGCGGGAACCCCCGGCGCGGGCGGGCGGGGGCCATACGCCTGCACAGGCGCGGGCCCCGGCTGCCGGGACATGGGAACAGGCGGGCCCGCAGGCGGCCGCACGCCCGGAACCGTGCCCGCAGGCACCGCGCCCGCAGGCACGGCACGCGCCTTGCGCCGGCGACGCGAGACCACCACCGCAAACACCACACCGCCAGCAACGGCCAACACCACGCCACCCGCCACGGGAACCACCCAGCCCGGCACGCCCGACCACCCGGAGGAGGACTTCGACGACGAGCCCGCCGGGACCCACCCGGCATCCTCGTCCGCCTTGTCCGCCGTCGCGGTGGCGGAGTATTGCATGCAATCCTTGCCTCCGTCCTTGCGGCACTCCTCCACCTTC
>NZ_WBSO01000020.1 GCF_009299485.1 Bifidobacterium apri | reverse complement strand
TTACGGTCATCGTCTGGTCCTTCCCGCCATCAATTTCACTTATCCATCAATGGCGATACTAGGCGGTGACCCCTTTCAACACCCCGCAGGGAACAGGGCCTCATACACCAACCTTTGGGACATAACCGAGAAATAGTGGATTGTTGTGATTCGTGTCTGTTCTCCCGTGCGTGGTGCGGGAGTTTACCGGATTTCGGTGGCCTCGCAACAGAGCTCCCAACGGGAACGTTGGAAATCCGCGATTCTTGAACATCGCCCTGGGAAGCAGTACTGGGAGAACGGTGCCGAATCTGCGTATCGGCGATAAACTCCCGCGAAAACACGGGACTTTGGTTCCTATATGCCATTTTGTCCGTGAACAGCCGATGTGCGCGTAATCTCCCACATCGGCAGTGGGGGATTGTGCGGATACGGTCTATTGCGTCGTAATCTCCCGTACTGCCGGTGCCGGTGCTGGTATCTTGCGGGTTCGTACAGCCTGCACAAGACAGGTTAGTCGTGCCGCGTACGCGGATGCGCCGCCACGGACAGGGCCCCCAATGATACGATGGCACTGGTACTCAGCCGTTGTCCTACCTACGATTCGAGGCGTATCCATGCTTGTGTTCCAGAACGATTACAGTGAAGGCGCTCACCCCGCGATTCTCAAGCGACTCGCCGAAACGAATATGGAACAGCTGCCCGGCTATGGAACCGACCATTATTGCGAGTCCGCGCAGGAGAAAATCCGTCAGGCGTGCGCATGCCCGCAAGCGCAAGTTCGCTTCATTTCCGGCGGAACGCAGACCAATCAGCTGGTCATCGACATGATGCTCCAGCCGTATGAGGGCGTGATCGCAGCGGCATCCGGCCATGTGAACGTGCATGAGGCGGGCGCGATTGAAGCAAGCGGCCACAAGGTGCTCACCATCGCGCAGCATAACGGTCTGATCGATGCCGGCGAGCTGCGCGACTTTTGCGCCGCATTCTACGCCGACGGCAACCATGAGCACATGGTTTTCCCGGGCATGGTGTACATCTCGCACCCCACGGAATACGGCACGCTGTATACGAAGGCGCAGCTCGAGGCCATCGCGGACATCTGCCACGAGTACCACATGCCGCTGTTCATTGACGGCGCCCGCCTCGGCTACGGGCTGGTAGCGTCCGGCACCGATGTGACGTTGCCTGATATCGCCCGGATCGCCGATGTGTTCTATATCGGCGGCACGAAAGTGGGCGCGCTGTTCGGCGAAGCCGTCGTATTCACGAAAGACAACATGCCCAAGCATGCCACTACGCAGATCAAACAGCATGGCGCGCTGATGGCGAAAGGCTGGCTTATAGGCCTGCAGTTCGACACGTTGTTCACCGACGGGCTGTACACGCGAATCGCCCGGAATGCGGACGAGATGGCCGATCGCATTCGTGAGGCCCTGCGTGCCAAAGGCTACCGGATGGTGTATGAGAACACGACCAACCAGATTTTCGTGGTGTTGGACCATGCGACCATCGAGCGGCTGGAACGTGAGGTTCGGCTCGGTTTCATGGAGCGGTACGATGACGATCACACGGTGATGCGGATCTGCACCAGCTGGGCGACGACCGCCGAATCGGTGGACCGGCTGATTGCCCTGCTGTGACATACGGCGGGCGGGGTGGCTGCCGTAAGGCCGTCATGTCGGTATGTTGTGCGATTGGCTGGCTGCGCGTGCCGCAGGCTGCGGGCGCATTGAGCGTGCGCTGCGGACCGTCGGCGGCGGGCATGCGATTTCCCCATGTGGATGCGCGGTGTTTCATCGCTCTCAGCTGATTTGAATGCCGGATACAGTCACAATGAATCGGCCGATATCCTTGATTTTCGGCGTTTTTGGAATATCCGGCGGCGTTTTTGAATCCATTTCCAAACAACATTCAGGAAACATGGAGAAGCGGCGGCTTTACTCATAACTAGTGAAAAAGGCCGGACATAACATCAGATACACCGGCCGTGAGTCAGGCAAGGAGTAATCATGGCTGATACCAATAACGGTTGGGAGCACCAGGCCGGCCAGCTGCAGGACGATGTCCAGCACACCACGCCGCTGCCCCCGACCGGACAAGTCGCAGACGAATCAAACCAGAACGCAGGGGAGAACGTGTCGGATACCACGTCTCAGCACGCCGACGAGCAGCCGACGGCATACACCCCGGCACCAGAATACGGCGCATACGGCCCGGTTCCCACGCAGCCCGCTCAACAGGCACCGGCGACCCAGCAGATGCCGCCGCAGCATCAGCAGAATCCTTATGGCGCCTATTACATGAACGGTGAAGCGCAGAACGCGCAGCAAGCGAACAATCCGCAGGCTCCCGCATTCCCGCCGCAAGGCCCCAACGGTCCCAATGGCCCGCAGGGTCCGCAAGGCCCGATTCCTCCAGCCGGTCCAAACGGACGCCCTGCAGCGCATAAAACCGCGAGTAATGTGGTCGTCGCCGTCGTCGCGGCATTGGTCGCTGCGGTGCTGTGCCTCGGCTTCGGATATGCGGCCATCACCAACGGCTGGGTGAAGGTGCCGACCACCAGTTCGCTCACCGGTGTGTCCTCGAACACGTCCGGATCCGGCAGCACCAACAGCAAGACCACGAGCACCGACTGGACCACCGTCGAGAAGAAAGTCTCGGCATCCGTGGTGTCCATCCAGGCGACCATCAGTGGTGGAGTAGCCAAAGGCTCTGGCGCAATCGTGGATACCAAGGGGTACATCGTCACCAATAACCACGTGATTTCCGGCGCATCCGATATTCAGGTGACTCTCGCCAACGGCGATATCTACTCCGCGACGGTTGTCGGAACCGACAGCACCACAGATCTGGCGGTTATCAAGCTTGACAACCCGCCGAGCGACCTGACCGCAGTGACTTTCGCCGATTCCGACAATCTGGCGGTCGGCGAAAGCATCATGGCAATCGGCAATCCTCTCGGCTACGAGAACACTGCCACCACAGGTATTGTCTCCGCCGTGAACCGTCCGGTTTCCGTGACTGATGACAATAACAACGAGGTCGTCACGAACGCCGTCCAGATCGACGCGGCCATCAACCCCGGCAACTCCGGCGGCCCGACCTTCAACGCGGCCGGTGAAGTCATCGGCATCAACTCCTCAATCGCGACAGCATCTTCCAGCTCTTCGAGCTCTGATTCCAGCGGCTCGATCGGTATCGGCTTCGCCATCCCGTCGAACGTGGTCAAGACCATCTCCGAAGAAATCATCAAAGATGGCAAGGCGACGCACGTCGTACTTGGCGTGACCGTCAAGAGCGCGACTGTGGAAGCCGACGGTGTAACCCGCGGCGGTGCCGAAATCACCTCCTCCGGAACCAGCTCCGCAGTCACTTCCGGCAGCGCGGCAGACAAGGCAGGTCTCAAGTCCGGCGATACCATCGTCGCCTTCAACGGCAATGCCGTGACCAACAGCTACTCGCTGCTCGGCTACGTCCGCGCTGCAACGCTGAATGAGAAAGTGACGCTCACCATCGTCCGCGACGGCAGCACGATGGATGTGGATGTCACCCTCGATCAGGCTGAAACCGCTACGAGCTCCAACAATTCCGGCAACAGCGGCAACAGCGGCAACAGCGGTAACAGCAATGGCAACGGTAATGGCAGCGATGGAAGCGGCAACGGCAGCGGTAACGGTTCCAACGATGATGGCGGCGGCGTGTTCGACCCGTTCGGCCTGTGGTAAATCCCGCTCCCGTGCGGCTGTAACGGCGACTGGCTGACGGCATAACCGTGGCCGGTCGATCCGCACAGCCGCAAACGGACCGAATACGGAAGGCCCAGAAAGACCCGGTATGGACTTGCGAGTCCTGCCGGGCCTTTCGTTTGCGCGTGTGCTTGCGGGTTGTGCCGGTGCGTTTGCGGGTTGTGCCGGTGCGTGTTTGTGTTCGCCATACCTGGTTCGTAGTTACCCGAACTGGTTGCGCTGGGAGGTGTGTTAGCGTAGTTGGTTTGTGTGGGTGTCCGAACTGGTTACGCTGGGAGGCGTGTTAGCGTAGTTGGTTTGTGCGGGTGTCCAAACTGGTTACGTTGAGGGGTGTGTTGGCGTAGCTGGTTTGTGTGGGTATCCGAACTGGTTACGTTGAGGGGCGTGTTGGCGTGGCTGGTTTGTGGGGGTGTCCAAACTGGTTGCGCTGGGAGGTGTGTTGGCGTAGCTGGTTTGTGAGGGGACTGGGCGGGGGACTACAGAATGATCATCGCTTGGGCGCTCGCCGGCTCGTCGTAGTGAATCATCAGGTCAAAATCGGCTTGCCGTATCGGCAGTTGATACGCATCAACCAGTGTTTCGCCATACGGTTCATCAATCCACGGGTCATCAACCAGCAGCGTGCCATCGGCGAGGCTGCCGGTCACGGTCACCCAGTGCGGGCACGTCACACCGTGCATGACATGCTCGTCAATGAGCACCAGCGCGGCATGCCCGTGGCCCGCCTGCCGTGCGACATCCGCTGCGGTGAACGGCGTGACGTCAACGGGAATGCCGATCTCATGGGCTTCGGCTGCGAAATGGTGCTGGACATCGCGGGACATCCTGGCGTCAATCATGCCCATCGCGCCATCTGCAGGATTGAGCACCGGCCCGGTTTTCGAGACGACGATATGCGGCGACTCGCCACGTTTTGCCGCACTCAACGCCAAACCGTATGGTTCACACGCCACGGCGATGGTCGCCTCGCGCCAGATATGCAGCTCGTCAACGCGGTTCGCCGTTATCTGCGGATGGAGCCGATGCATCGCGTTGAGCAACGAGACCGGGCCGCACGTGAACTCAGTGGTTTGGCGGTAATGCTCATGCTCGCCCAGCGGATGCCAAGACTGCCCGTCAATCGTCGTCATCGCCTGGTCGGCCCAGACCCCCGGTTCCGTCTTGACCGTAAGCGCGTTCACATCGCGAATCGCATGTGATGCCGCATACGTGACAAGCCCATTGCGCAGGCGTTCGGAACCGCTGAACGCGCACAGCTTCTCCTGCGCGGTGTGCGGGCGGTGATACCCCAGCAGGAACGCGGTATCGTGCCCATCGCTGGCGGTATATAGCGTGCGTTCCAGCGCACCCTGCGCCATGACCAGCGCGGCACGCGTGATTTCCGGCAGTTTGAGATATATCGAGCGGATATCGTCGCGCGGCTGGGCGCGGCCATTACGGGCGGTATGTTCGGCAGCATATGAAACGTCTCGTGTCCGGCCGCTGACGGATTGTGGGACGGCCACCGCACGGTAACGTACGGTGGCGGGGTCGTACGCGGCCTGGTGGTGCGGGACTGGTCCGCTGGTCATCGGGGTTCCTCCATGTTTGTGGGGTCGGTGGCAGGGGTATGGCGTGCGCGGTTGACGCTGGTGTCGATGGCGGCATCGTCGGTGTCGTTGGCGGTGTCGTTGGCGGCATCGGCATCAGCTGTTCCGCTTGTCTCGGCTGCGTTTGCCACATCAAGGGGCGGCAATGCAATGAAAGACAGCTCTTGCGGCACCGACGCGATGAGCTTGCGCGTGTACTCGTGCTTCGGATGATCCATAACCTCGGCGGTGACACCCTCTTCGATGATCCGGCCGTCAACCATGACCGCAATGCGATCAGCGATTCTTCGAACCGTATCAAGATCATGCGAAATGAACAGAATCGCCAAATCCGTATGCTCCCGCAGCGAAAGCAGGGTTTCCAGCACAAGCCGTTGCACATTCGCATCCAGCGCGGTCACCGCCTCGTCGGCAACCAGCAGTTTCGGCTTCGGAGCAAGGGCGCGGGCGATGGCGACGCGTTGGCATTGCCCGCCAGACAAGGTGCCCGGTTTACGGTTCAGATACTCGGCTTCCAGCCCGACGACATCCAACAGACGGCGGATATGCGCGTCATCGGCCTGCTCGCCGGCTGCACGCAAAGCCTCCGCAAGCGTCTGCCGTACCGTCATCGTCGGATTCAACGACTGGTACGGGTTCTGGAACACCAGCTGCGCCACATGCATCGACCAGCCGGTCGTGCCGCCCTTCCCATCCGCATACCGCACATCGCCGGAATCAGGGCGTTCCAAATCGACCAGGCAACGCGCGACCGTTGACTTGCCTGAGCCGGAAGCGCCTACCAGACCCAGGATTTCGCCTGCATGCACGTCGAGCGACACGTCGTCAACCGCCGGCCGCGCAGCGCCTGCGAAGCGTTTCACCAGATGCTCCGCCCGCACGACGACGCCACCGCGTTCCGCCTGCCCCGTTTCACCGATACCGGCATGGGCTGCGAGCAGTTCGCGCGTGTACGCGGTCCGGGGATGCTCGATGATATCGTCGTGGCTTCCCGCTTCGACCACCCTGCCGTCGCGGAACACCGCCAAATGGTCGGCACGTTCCGCGGCAAGCGCCAAATCATGCGTGATCAGCACAAGCGTCAATCGACGCTCATCACGCAAACGCCCAAGCAAATCCAAAACACCGCTTTGCATCTGCGCATCCAACGCGGTGGTCGGCTCGTCGGCGATCAGAACCTGCGGCTTCGGCGCGAGCGCGGCGGCAATCGCCACACGCTGACGCATACCGCCCGACAGTTCATGCGGATACCGGTCGGCGACACTCGCGTCAAGCCTGACATCCGTCAACAGGGCCGCGACACGTTCGCGACGTTGAGCGTGGGGGATATGCCTCATACCGGCGGCAATCTGCACACCGCACGTATGCAGCGGATCCAGCGAAGAGAACGGATCCTGCGGCAACCACACAATCGAACCGCCGCGCAGCGCTCGCCACGCCCGCTCGCCGCCGGCCAAATCCACGGTCTCACCCAGCAGGCTGTACGACCCCTGCACATGGGCATACCGCGGCAACAGGCCTGCGAGAGCCTTCGCGGTCAGCGATTTGCCGGAACCGGATTCACCGACGATGGCTGTGGTTTCGCCGCGCACGATATCAAGATCGACACCGTGCAGCAGTTCGGCGTCACCGATGCGAACCTTGAGCCCGCGAAGCGTAATAGCCGTGGTCTGCAGGCTTTCAGACCCCTGCCCCGATGTGGTGACGGTATTGGAATACTGCGGGATTTCCCCTTGCTGCGCAACCGATTGCCGGTTGTCCTTCATGATGCTCATCGCTCACCCCTGTCCGCGCGGGCGGTGATCCAATCGCCCACGATATTCATGGCGACCGAAACCACAATAATCGCAATACCTGGGGCAATTGCGGTCATCGGGTTGTTGAACAGCTGATCGCGCGCATCCGAAAGCTGCCGGCCCCAATCAGCCGCCTGCGGTGAAATGCCAAGACCAAGGAAAGACAGCGAAGACAGCGAAACCAGTGCGTTGCTCATGTCAAGGAACATAGCTGCCCCGACCACCGGTCGAATGACCGGGAACACGTGACGGGCAAGAATACGCGCCGGATTGAGCTCCAGCAGCCGCGCGGCGTCAAGGAACGGGTCATGCAGATGCGATAGCGCGGCGGAACGTACCAGACGGATCTCGTAAGGCGCGTACAGCAGCATGAACACGAGTACGTTCACCCAATAGCCGCCGCCAATCAAGCCGGCGAGCACGATGGCGAGCAGCAGCGTCGGTAGGGATAGCATCAGCTCCACCACACGGGAAATCAGCCAATCCACCCAGCCGCCGGTATACGCGGCAAGCAGGCCGAATACCAAGCCAATCGCCATCGCGCCGACAGCGATTACCACCGGACCGGCGATTGCGGTCCGGGCGCCGGCGACAGTCAGCATGAACACGTCACGACCGAGCGCATCTGTCCCCCACATATGGCCGTCCGTGCCTGCGGGAACCGCTCCGAGCACGATATTCTGCTTCAACGCCCCGGAATTGAACGATGGAATCAGACCGATAACAGCGGTTGCGAGAAGAATCAGCGTGGAAACCAGCATTGCCCACGACCCGCTCATGGCGCGGCGGATGCGAGTAGGCAACGGCAACAGGCGCGGATGCTGGCGTACGGTGGATTGGGACGCCGGTGTCTGGATCGGCTTCTGCGCAGGCTTTTCCGACAGAGCAGCAGCCTGCGCCGGCTTCTGATCCGGTGTCTCCGGGCGGGCATGGGCTTGTGTCGGATTTTGCGCTGACGTTTGTCTTGCTTCGGACATCACGCCTCACCTTCTTTGCTCGGCAGCGCTTCGGCGGAAGCACGGTGTCCGCCATTCGGACGCAACCGTGGATCAGCCAGCGCGCACAGCGCATCAATAATCGCCGTCGTCACACAGATAATCGTCGCCAGCAGCAACGTCACCGCCTGTACAACCGGAATATCCTTGAACGTCACCGACTCCTGCAGCAACGTACCCAGCCCGCCAATCGAAAATGTCGTCTCCACAATCACCGTACCGGAAATCAACGAAGCAATCAGCAAACCCGACGACGTCATAATCGGCAGCGAAGCATTACGCAACTGCCAGCGGGTAATCGTCCCGCGAGGAACGCCACGCGACTGCGCGAACAGCGTATAATCCGACTCGACCTGCTCCAACAGCGAGGCGCGCGACACTTTGATCACCGCAGCGAACAAGCCGACCGCAAGCGTGATCGCCGGCAACAACAAATGCGGCAGCGCGTCAGCGAAACTCCCGTCGCCAAGCCCATACACAGGGAACCACCCCAGTTTCACGGCGAACACGTACAGCAACAGCAAACCCACCGCGAAACTCGGCGCGCTCAGCCCAACGACAGCCAGCGCGGTAATCAGCCCGTCACGCCACGTACCATGCCGTTTCGCGGCGACCACACCCAGCGGCAAGCCGACAACCAACGCAATCGCGAGAGCCAGCAATGCCAAAGTCAACGTGACCCACGCTCGCTGCCCAATCATCTGCGATACCGGCAGCTGCGTGCGAATCGACGTGCCAAAATCCCCATGAACCGCGTTACCAAGCCAAATCGCATACTGCTTCCACAAGGGTTCATCGAGATGATACTGATGGCGGATCGCAGCAAGCTGCGCCGCACTGACTTTCTTGGCACCGGCCAAGGTACGAGCCGGATCGCTGTTGGTCAGGTACAGCAGGCCGAACGTGACCAGCGACAGCACGAATAGCAGAATCACCAGATTGAGCAGGCGTCTGCCAATGAACTTCGCGACTTTCACAAATCCGCCTTTCGTTACAATGCGCATCCGGAGTGAACCGGGCCGGAACAGGTGCAGTGTGAGCAGTGTGAACGGCTTGTCGCCCGCGACGGAACCCGCCACGGGCGACAAGCCTCAATCACCGGACTGCAAAACCGCAGGCGCCTCCGGCCTCATGCCACATATCGCATACCTCAATCGCATACCACATATTAGGTTACGCGAATTAGGCTACGCGTTCTTGCTGAAATCCGCCGCCCAATTCGTGCCAAGCCAGTATGTGCCGATTTTCGCGAGCTTCACGCCCTTCGCCGTGGCGACCACCGACTTGCCCCAGTAAATCGGAGAATAGATATCCTCATTCAGCGCGGTCGTAGTGCTCTTGAGCACGAGCGCCAGCTTGTCGGACTCTTCCTCCAGCGTGCCGACTTTCTCGGTTTCCGCAGCCACTTCAGCGTTATTCCAGTTTGCCGGGTTCGTGCCGGAACCGCCTGCCGCAAGCAGCCAGGATGTGATCTCGTTCGGCTGCGGGGTGGTCGGATTGTAAATCATCCAGCCGACGCCCTGCTTGCCGTTGCCGATCTCACTCAGCCACTGCTCCAACGGGATCTCCTTGACGTTAAGCGTGATGCCAAGCTCTTTGAGCGTCTGGGCGATAGCGAGTGAAGCCTTGCCGACCTGCGCGTAGCCAGTCGGGTAGGTGAGTGTCGCAGTGAAGCCGTTCGGCTGGGACGATTGCTTGAGTTCAGCCTTCGCCTTCTTCAGGTTGTAGCTGATGGCGGGGAGCTTTGCCGTCTGCTTGGAAGCTTCGCTCGCATCATTACCGGTCCAGCCGGCGAGCTGCTCCGGGGAGTCGATGCCCGTGGCGACCTCGCTGTAGCCTTTGAGAATGCCGGAAACGATAGCCTTCTTATCCACCGCGTACGAGACCGCCTTGCGCACGTGAATATCGTTGAACGGAGCGACGTTCGGATCGAAGGTCAGCCCATAATACGAGCGGTCGGAATACGCGGTGGTCGAGCCGCCATCCGTCTTCCACTGGGCGACGCTCGTCACCGGCACGTTGAACGACACGTCAACCTTGCCGCTGGTGAACGCCAGCTGACGGGTCGAATCCTCAGTCACAAAGTCAACGCGAACCGTCTGCGGGCCGTTGTTCTTACCCCAATAATCTTTGAACTTCGTGAGCGTCACATGGCTGGACGGGTCGAATTCAGTGACCTTGTACGGGCCCGTGCCGACGATGAGCTTCTTGGACGAGCCGTAATTCGAGCCCGCCTCATCAAAGAACTTCTTCGACGTGACGAACAGACCAGCCACATTGGACACCTGAATCGGAAAATCGCTGTGCGGGCTGGACAAGGTGATGGTGATCTGGTCGTCACCGGTCTTCTCGGCCGACTGCACATAATTTGGCCAGTACACCGACAGGCCGGGGGACTTCTTCGAATCGCGGGCCACGTTGATCGCGTACACGATGTCGTCGGCGGTCAGCGTGCTGCCGTCATGCAGCTTCACATTCTTGCGCAGGGTGAACACCCACGACTTGTTGTCGCTGGACTTCCAAGATGTAGCGAGCGCCGGGATGACCTTGCCAGTGCCGTCGACGCCGGTGAGACCCTCCTGGTAGAGGGCCGCCAGCTGGTAGTTCGCGCTGCCGGCCTCCTGATTGACACTCAAGGTGCTGACCGCCGACGAGATGGCGACCGTCAGCTTGTTGGCGTCGCCAGACGATTTGGCGGTGCTGGAACCGCAGCCGGCGAGCGTGAGAGTGAGCGCGGCCAGGGCTGCGATGAATGCTATGAAAGTTGGCCGGTTGGTGCGGTTGGTGCTGGTGGTGCCGGTTGCGCCGGTTGCACTGGTGGTGCCGCGGGTTGTGTCGTGTAGCGCGGAGCGGAGCGTATTGCCCATATCGGATTTCCTCTCCTGATTCCTCTGATTGTTGGACGGTTGTTGGACGGTTGCCTTTCCCCACAGTATTCCCGTTCCGCGTCACCGGGAAATTACTGACGAGCGCGGAACGCGGCGGAATGATGCCGGTGTGGTGCCCGTTATAAATGATTGGTATTGGCAGTGAGGCTGCCTGCCGGGATTATGTGGGTTGGCGTTGGGGTTGCTGTTGGGTTTGCTGTCGGGTTTGCCATGTGTAGCCGGTTCAGCATATCAGATGGGAAAGCTGGGGGCGAAGGCGGTTCCGTCGATGGCGGAAGGCGGGATGTGCGCCGTGCCCTGCGCAAGCGGACCGATGCCGGACGGGGCAGTCAGGTTGGTACGGGGGTCAAGGGTTGGTGGGGCTGCCAGGCGGGGCTGCCGTCGGAGTGACGCCCGCGTGTATGTCGTGGCATACGTAAGTCGTCGAATGCCAGCAAGTCTCCTGATTTCGCGTCACCATACCGCGGATTGTGTATGTCTGAGCATGCGTAATCCGGCAAATGCCAAGCGATATGCAGCTTCTGGGGCGTGACATGTCGGCTTGCGTATGTGGTGGCATGCGCGGTCCGACGCATATCCGATGGTGTGGCGGGTTTGTCGGACGAAATCGTGGTTTGTGTATGTGGTGGCATGCGCGACTGGCGGTCGTCGGCCGCCGATAATCGTCGTCGTAGTGCCGCAGACCGGTTGTGTGAGGATTCGCTCACAATGTGGGTGGCGCGAGGGTTGGATTTCCGTCGTTTGGTGTGGTCTGGTGCCGGCTTTGTGAGGATTGGCTCACACAGTGGGTGTCGGGCGTGCTGAGTTCGACCGGTTTGGCGGTTTCGGGGGCGGTTGTGTGAGGATTTGCTCACAAAGTGGGTGGTAGGGGCGGTTGGATTCTGCTGTTTGAGGTGGTCAGGTACCGGTTTTGTGAGGATTGGCTCACACGGTGGGTGTCGGGCGTGGCTGGATTCGACCGGTTTGGCGGTTTCAGGTGTGGTTGTGTGAGGATTTGCTCACAAAGTGGGTGGTAGGGGCGGTTGGATTCCGCCGTTTGGGGCGGTCTGGTGCTGGTTTTGTGAGGATTGGCTCACACGGTGGGTGTCGGGCGTGGCTGGATTCGACCGGTTTGGCGGTTTCAGGTGTGGTTGTGTGAGGATTTGCTCACAAAATGGGTGGTAGGGGCGGTTGGATTCCGCCGTTTGGGGCGGTCTGGTACCGGTTTTGTGAGGATTGGCTCACAATGTGGGTGGTGCGTGGGTTGGATTCCGCCGTCCATCTTCGGTCTCTTCCGCCTCCCGCCGCCCGGCATGGCTCATCAGCGCTCGCTGCTATGCCCGCTGGCACCTTGAACCGCTTCGGCGATCGTGCCGCACAGCAACTTGACTCCCGGCTCGATCAGCTGCGAATCGGGTCGAACGAAATTCAGCCGGATATGACTGCTGTCATCCTCATCAACCGCGAACATATCGCCGGGCATGAAGGTCACGCCCGCGTGCCGGGCATCGTCCAGCAGCCGCGCGGCACGCAAACCGTCCGGCAGCCGCGCCCACAGGTAGTAGCCGCCCATCGGCGTGCTCCAATGCATCCCGTCCGGCGCATACCGGCGCATAGCGTCGAGCATCAAGTCGCGGCGATGCCCGTAGATTTCGCATAGCCGCTCGATGTGTCGGCCGATCCGGCCGTTGCTGAGCAGTTCCATGCAGATCAGTTGTGATGACGAGCTTGTATGCTGGTCGATCATCCGCCGCAATGCCGCGATTCGTGCGATGACATGGCTGTCAGCCACCAGCCAGCCGGTTCTCAGTCCTGGTGTCACCGTCTTCGAGAACGTCGAAAGGTAGATTACGTAACCCGCGTTTTCCATGCCTTTGAGCGGGGTCAGTTCTCTGGGGCGACGGGGGCTGCTGCTCGCGCCGGCGATGCCGCCAGTGACGCCGCCACCGCCCACGTCCATGAATCCGCCCGCGCCTATCGTTCCGGCGGAGCGCTTGCTGTAGCACAGTTCGCCGTACGGGTCATCCTCGATGACCAGACACTGGTATCGCATCGCGGTTTCGACGAGTTCGCGCCGGCGTCGCAACGGCATGGTCGCGCCGCTCGGGTTCTGGAAGGTGGGGATGGTGAAAATCAGTTTCGGATGGAAGCGCTTGCAATACCCGTCAAGCAGGTCGGTGCGCATGCCTTGTTCGTCGATCGGCACGCCGATGACGCGTGCGTCCGCGGATCGGAACGCCTGCAATGCGGGGAAAAACGTGGATTGCTCGACCAGTACGCAGTCGCCGGGGTTCACGAACGCGCGCACGCACAAGTCCAGTCCCTGCTCAGCGCCGGACAGCACCATCACGTTGTCGGCGTCGCAGCGCACCCCGCGTTGTGTCATGTGATCGGCGAGCAGTTCGCGCAATTGCGGGAATCCTTCGATCGGAGACTCTTGCGTGCTTTGGAAATCCGCTGATTCGAACGCGCGGATGCTGACGTTGCGCAGCAAATCATCGGGGATGTCCGCAGGATTTTGCGAGCCGGTTGCAAAATCTATGGCGTCGGGCGCTTGTTGCGCCTGGTCTGCGGCGGCGATGTCATGATAGGTGAACCGGTTCGAGTAATCGCTGAACAGAATCTGCCAAGGCGGTGCGGTGCCTTGCCGTTCATCACTCGCGCAGACGAATGTGCCGCGTCCTACGTGTGAGGCGATCAGGCCTTCGGATTTCAGCTGTTGGTAGGCTTGCAAGACGGTCGCGCGATTGACGCCGAGCCGTTCTGCGAGTTCGCGCTCGGGCGGGAGTTTGTAGTTCGCGGCAAGCGCGCCGGAGACGATGTCTTCGCGCAGGGCGTTGACCAGTTGCCGGTACAGGGGGATGCTGCTGTGGCGATTCAGCGTGATTGGCATGCGGCGGCGGCCCTCCTTCCGGCTGCTGGCTTTCGGCTGTTGATTTGGTTCTTGACTTTCAGTTTCCAGCGTGATGTCTTGCGCGACATTCTAGCTGGGACTGGCTGTGCGCGGTGTCGTGTGAACGGCAGATGGACGGCGGGACGATGGGGGATGGCGGGACGATGGGGACGATGGCGGGATGGCGGGACGATAATGGCGGGAGTGACGGCGGTGATGCGGTGGCTGGGCTGGGAATGGCGGCGATCAGCGGCGATGGGGTGGCTGGGCTGGCAATGACGGTGGCGATGCGGCGATTGGCGACGGGGTTGGGATGGTGCCGTTCCCCTCTATCATCCGCTCGCGATGCAACTGTCGGGTCTCGCGGCGCGCGGATACTCCCTGTTTGTCTGGCTTGCTGTCGGGGAACTGTCTGTGGTGCTACTGTCTCGTTGCATGGCGGGCAGATACCGGCGTCCGGAAGCCGGCAGGCATGTGCATCAGCCTGCGATGCAATAGTTCCGTCGCACGGCGGCGGGGTTGGGACAGTGCCGTTCCCCTATCAGCCTGCGGTGCGACTGTTCCGTCACACGGCAGGCGGATACCTTCCGGCCCTGGCCTCCCGCCCCCGGTCTCCCGTCCCGGTCTTCCGACTTCGGTCTCCCGGCCTCACCGTAGTGCGCTCGCCGTCGTCTCCGACACGCTCCGTCTCGTCGTCCGCGACACCCACTCACCGCTCATCGTCCCGCGGAAGCCTTCGGCCGCCGCCATCCTGCTCTACTCCGCCATATCCGGCAGCCACCCGTGCATCAGGCACCGCCGGAAATCCCAGCATTCCTTCCACAACGCGTCGGGCGCGGTGTGCGGCGACGGCTCCAGCTTCCACGACCAATACATCCACCCTGCGGCCTGCTCGAAACAGTTGAGCTGCATGCGCGTGACATGCGCGAAGCGTCGGCGTTGCGCGTCATCGAACTGGTCGAGATTCATCTCTTCGGGGTCGAGATTCTTCGCCCACTCGTTCTCCACGCACCATTCGCCGACCAGCACCGGCACCACGCGTTGCATACTGCGGATTCGCCGCCGTTGCCAACGCAGAAACAGCCGGTACGCCCATGGGCTGTGCACGCGAGCGATCCGCTCGGCGGCCGACAAATACACATGCGCGTCCACGTACACGTTCGTCATCTGGTTGCGTTTGAAGAAATCCCGCCACAAGCCGAAACGGAACCCGTCGTGGAACACAATCGCCTTGTCGTCCGGCAGGTAGCGCCGCAATCGCTTGTAGGTCGCGCGGTAATACTGCCGGAGGAAACTCATCGGCACGTAGCTGGAGTAGCGTTTGTCTTTCGGATTGCGTGCCACCAGTTTCTTGCGGTTGGAGAAGAACACCGGCCAACTGACCGGTTCGTTGATGACTTCGATGCCGAACAGCGCGGGATCATGCCCGTAGCGGTGGGCGAGCCCTTCAAGCACGGTGATGGCTTTCTCCACGTTCTGCGGCTTCTTATGCCACGTGACCGCCCCGATCAGCCCGGAACTGTCGAAACCGTTCTGCCCGCCCGGCGCGGTATGCAAGTCGAGCAACACACGCAAATGGTATGCGCGCGCCCATCTCATCGCTTTGTCCACATAGCGCCATGCGCCACCCAGCGGGGGCTCGGATTCGAACACGGTGTACGGAACCGGCAGGCGCACCAGGTTCATGCCGCAGGCGGCGATTTCGCGGAAATCCTGTTCGGTGATGTATGTGTCGCGATGATGCCGGATGCGTTGCGCGAGCTGGTCTTTCGGGGCGACCGTCGCGAGCGTGTCTTCGTCTTCGGCCGGATAGCCTTCGAACAGCGCCGGTTCCATCCACTTCTCCAGAACCAGCCAGTTGCCGAGATTCACGCCGCGAATCGGCGTGGGCGAGGGGTGTGTGGAAGCGCTGCCCGATGTGGCCGATGTGGTGCCGGCGGTTTTGTCTGAGCGGAATCCGCCTGCTGTCCTGACCGTATCGGCTGTTCCTTGGGTGGAAGAACCGTCAGCTTGGGGTAATTGCTTCATCGCAGGCTCCTGTCTTTCCCCTCACTGTAGTACACAAGCCGTCGCGAAAACGCGCGATAATAGTCGATATCAGCGATTGACGAAACTCATGACCGACGAGATCGATTGAGGATGGGACCGGAGCATGGAGCATAAGACGCAGAAGATGCAGAACGCGCACAAGACGCAGGCCGCGCAGAAGACAGGGCAGACGCCTGAAACGCACAACGATGACGCGCTGACAACCGTGAATGCCGGCGGAACTGCGGCGTTTGACGGCTTGCCGACTGTTGATGCGGACGCCGAGATTCCGACTGCTGACAGTACAGCCGTCCCAGCTCCCACGGTCAGCATCATCGTGCCGGTTTACAACGCCGCCACCGCGTTGCGCCGCTGCATCGACAGCATCCTCGGGCAGGAATACCGCGATTTCGAGCTCATCGCGCTTGATGACGGCAGCAAAGACGCATCCCCTGCGATCCTCGACGAATACGCCGCCCGTGACCCGCGCGTCCGCGTCATCCACAAGCCCAACAGTGGTGTGTCCAACACGCGTAATCAAGGCATGGCGCTCGCCCGCGGCACGTACATCCAGTTCCTCGACGCCGACGACTGGATCACCGAAGACGCCACCAAGCTGCTGGTGCGCGCCGCGGAACACAGCGGGGCCGATATGGTGATTGCCGATTTCTACCGGGTGGTCGGCGAGGGCACGTCCCGCAAGGGAGGGCTGTCGGGCATCGACCGTGTGATTTCGCGCGAGGAGTATGCGGACGAGCTGCTCAAGGATCCCGCGGACTTCTACTTCGGGGTGTTGTGGAATAAGCTGTACCGGCGCGACATCATCCGCGACCATCAGGTGAGTATGGATACGAGCGTCAGCTGGTGTGAGGACTTCATTTTCAATCTCGACTATATGGTGCATGCGGCGAGTGTGTACCCGATTCACGTGCCGATGTACTACTACGTGAAAACCGAGGGGTCGCTGGCGAATCATGCGATGAAACTGTCGGAAACCGTGCGAATCAAACGCTACGTGTTCGACTATTACACTGAGTTCTTCCGCCAGGTGTATGACGAGGACACGTTCGCGCGCAAGCGGGCCAGCATCTACCGGTACCTGATTGCGTGGGCGTCGGATGGTTCGGCGAATCCCGCGCTGCCCAGCACCAAGCGGCTTGGCGAGGAGCGGCTTCCGTTGATTGTACCGGACGGGATGCGCGACAACCCGTTTATCGCGGCACATCAGGCGTCTCGGATATTGGACCGATATTTGGAACGCATTGCCACGCAGTTCGGCCTTGAACTTGGAGAAGTGCGGGTTATCGTGTTCCTGCACTACGGCGGTGATACCGCTGATTTCAAGGCGTTGCAAGATTATCTCGACGCCGGGCGCGTGTCGGCGACCCGGTTGGCTGAAAGCTTGGCGCTCAAAGGGTACGTGGATTCCAGTCTCACGCGCAAAGGCGCGAATCTCGAACTGACTGACAAGGCTGCGCCCGTGGAGCATATGATCGATCAGGCGGCCGCGGACTTCGAGCGGCTCGCGATGGGCGGATCGCAAGCCGGTGCTGCGTTGATCGCGGAAATCCGGGACGCCGCAGCGCGTGCCGAGGCCGAGACCCGGGAGGCCGTGAATACCGCCGAACAATCGAAAAAATAGGGGGGAGTGTCCCTATGTAATTTGTCAAGTGCGTCTGATGCGGGGGTGTGTCGTGTCTTGTCGTGGTCTGGGGGCGTGTGCGGGGGTTGTTTCGGTTCGTGGTGGTGTCGTTGTGGTGGTGTGGGTTC